>NZ_CP030037.1:8410000-9120519 GCF_015291565.1 Bradyrhizobium sp. CCBAU 51753
GTCCGCGTTCGCTCGCCACTACTAACGGAGTCTCGATTGATGTCCTTTCCTCCAGGTACTTAGATGTTTCAGTTCCCTGGGTTTGCTTAAAACCTCCTATTTTATTCAGAGGTCTCATACCTTCTCTTGATAACCGGAAATCCAAAACCTCGCGGTTTGATTTCTCGCATTTCTGGTCGAACCCCAAAACACAAGGTCTTGGAGTTCCGGCTATCGAAGGTGGGTTTCCCCATTCGGAAATCCGCGGATCAAAGCTTCTTCGCAGCTCCCCACGGCTTATCGCAGCGTAGCACGTCCTTCATCGCCTCTCAGCGCCAAGGCATCCACCGAACACCCTTAAGGCACTTGATTGCTCTCATTATCAATGTCCACACACTCGGCAGAATGTTGTCTGCGCAATTGCCATTGAAGGCACGCATCCTCGATGAATGCGATTGTCGCAGCCGGACATTGACTAGAAAGACCAGCTTGCTTCGTAAGATCGTTCCGACAGCGAGGCGGTCAAGCTTCGCTGAAAGGATCATTTACAACCCGCATTCAACCTCACGGCTGAAAGCGAGCGCCGAAATGATCCGGAGATAATGAAGGCCCGCGCAACAATTGCTGCACGATCCAACTCGGATCGATCTCCTCTTTACGATGTCAGAAAACACGCATGTCGCAGCCTATCCAGGCTCACGCATGCGAAGTGATGTTTCGCGAACGATTTGGTCGAGGCATGCTCGATCTTCGATTCCATCTGGTGGAGCCAGACGGGATCGAACCGACGACCTCATGCTTGCAAAGCACGCGCTCTCCCAGCTGAGCTATGGCCCCGTACCAGAAGACGAAGCGCATTGTTGATGCCGCTCGCCTTCGCCAAGGCTACGGTGCAGCAGCCTTCGTTTCGAAGGGCCTGCCTAGCCGAAGCAGCGAAGCGCGAAGGCTGGTGGGCCTGGGAAGACTTGAACTTCCGACCTCACGCTTATCAAGCGCGCGCTCTAACCAACTGAGCTACAAGCCCCTAACACGAGAGGCACACTGGCGCGCGATCGGCTCTCGCCGACGCATCGCTCAAGCGCTCAGCCCCTGGCGCGTGTTCGTCCGCGAAGAAAGAGAAACGTAGACGGCGAAATCCCGCCAATGGAGCTCAACAATCCTGAAACTGTTGGCCCCTGAATGTTTCTAAAACGGTTCGATAGTGAGCCTGAGCTCGCTGAAGAACCATCCTTAGAAAGGAGGTGATCCAGCCGCAGGTTCCCCTACGGCTACCTTGTTACGACTTCACCCCAGTCGCTGACCCTACCGTGGCCGGCTGCCCCCTTTCGGTTAGCGCACCGTCTTCAGGTAAAACCAACTCCCATGGTGTGACGGGCGGTGTGTACAAGGCCCGGGAACGTATTCACCGTGGCGTGCTGATCCACGATTACTAGCGATTCCAACTTCATGGGCTCGAGTTGCAGAGCCCAATCCGAACTGAGACGGCTTTTTGAGATTTGCGAAGGGTCGCCCCTTAGCATCCCATTGTCACCGCCATTGTAGCACGTGTGTAGCCCAGCCCGTAAGGGCCATGAGGACTTGACGTCATCCCCACCTTCCTCGCGGCTTATCACCGGCAGTCTCCTTAGAGTGCTCAACTAAATGGTAGCAACTAAGGACGGGGGTTGCGCTCGTTGCGGGACTTAACCCAACATCTCACGACACGAGCTGACGACAGCCATGCAGCACCTGTCTCCGGTCCAGCCGAACTGAAGAACTCCGTCTCTGGAGTCCGCGACCGGGATGTCAAGGGCTGGTAAGGTTCTGCGCGTTGCGTCGAATTAAACCACATGCTCCACCGCTTGTGCGGGCCCCCGTCAATTCCTTTGAGTTTTAATCTTGCGACCGTACTCCCCAGGCGGAATGCTTAAAGCGTTAGCTGCGCCACTAGTGAGTAAACCCACTAACGGCTGGCATTCATCGTTTACGGCGTGGACTACCAGGGTATCTAATCCTGTTTGCTCCCCACGCTTTCGTGCCTCAGCGTCAGTATCGGGCCAGTGAGCCGCCTTCGCCACTGGTGTTCTTGCGAATATCTACGAATTTCACCTCTACACTCGCAGTTCCACTCACCTCTCCCGAACTCAAGATCTTCAGTATCAAAGGCAGTTCTGGAGTTGAGCTCCAGGATTTCACCCCTGACTTAAAGACCCGCCTACGCACCCTTTACGCCCAGTGATTCCGAGCAACGCTAGCCCCCTTCGTATTACCGCGGCTGCTGGCACGAAGTTAGCCGGGGCTTATTCTTGCGGTACCGTCATTATCTTCCCGCACAAAAGAGCTTTACAACCCTAGGGCCTTCATCACTCACGCGGCATGGCTGGATCAGGGTTGCCCCCATTGTCCAATATTCCCCACTGCTGCCTCCCGTAGGAGTTTGGGCCGTGTCTCAGTCCCAATGTGGCTGATCATCCTCTCAGACCAGCTACTGATCGTCGCCTTGGTGAGCCATTACCTCACCAACTAGCTAATCAGACGCGGGCCGATCTTTCGGCGATAAATCTTTCCCCGTAAGGGCTTATCCGGTATTAGCTGAAGTTTCCCTCAGTTGTTCCGAACCAAAAGGTACGTTCCCACGCGTTACTCACCCGTCTGCCGCTGACGTATTGCTACGCCCGCTCGACTTGCATGTGTTAAGCCTGCCGCCAGCGTTCGCTCTGAGCCAGGATCAAACTCTCAAGTTGGACTTGAACTTTGAACCGGCTGATCACAACGTTTGACGAGGTCCCACCATTCTTCATCGACCGAAGTCGACGAGCTGCCTACGATTCACATCGCTGGCAACGATGGTGTAACCTTTAAAACGTGTACCGCCGAAGTCTTTCGTCCTCTCTCAGAAAGTCAAAAGCCGAAGCTTTCAAGTATTCCGAGAGACGCAAGGACTCCGCCGTCCACGTTTCTCTTTCTTCATCTTCACTTGTCAAACAGCCCGGGATCGGACGACCCCACACCCTTAGAGGGTGGTTCTACCCCTCAGCGGCCGACGGTGAACTTCAACCGACTTGTGTCGGCTGTTGTGTCACTCATCGAAGTGAGGAGCATCAGTGGCGCGTTCGCTCGCCTCGGTCAGTGACCCGGCGGCGCCGCGCTCAGTGGTTGGGTTATAGTCCCGGCCCCTCGGGATTGTCAACGGCCATTGTCAACAAATCGTCGCACGCCAAAATCGCTTGTGCAGTGCGAAAAAGTATTCGTACTTTCTGAGGCTTAGGTGAGAGGTAAAATTGAGACGCGCAACGCGCGTGGTAAAAAATCTGAAAAAAGTTTGCGGGCGGGGGCCTCGTGAGGCGCCCCGGATCGGGGTTCCAGGCCTCGCCAGGCGAGGCCGCACGCGAGCCCGCTTCGGAAAGCTTTTCCATCTGGAATGCCGCACTTGAGCCACAATCCTGCGACGTTCTCGCTATACGTATGCACTGAACCGCCCGAACCAGTTGGGGGCTAGGGCGGTTTATTTGGGGGAAACAGGCGATCTCTCCACAAACCCGTCGCCTCTTCCCTTCACGGCCGAGCAATATCGAGAGATCTACACACCCGTTGATGTTCGAGATCGCGGCCTCGCTGATGGCCCATCGTCTCCCGGACTTCGACGTGTATGGCTCGCCAGGCTGCCGTATTCCTCTTGCAAGAGGATGACGGCGAGACAGGACGAGCAAAGGTCGATCGCATGTTGGTGGAATTTGGGGGGACACAGGGTTGAGCCAACGGGCGTCACGCGGAAGCTATGGGCGCGAGACCGGGATGATCGATCTCGGTCACGAGCCGCCGCTTTCGGTCGACGGCACCGAGGCCGCGGTGATCGATCGCCGCCGTGTCTCCGTACAATGGTTCAGCGGCACCATCCTGACCGGTCTGTGCGGCGCGGCCCTGATCGGCGGCGCCGTGTTTGCCTCGCTCGACGGCGAGATGACCTTTGCCAAGGTGCCGGAGCGGGTCGAGGGCGCGCTGCGCGGCGCCTTCACCGGCAATGACCGCGTCGTCAGCCTGCACAAGGGCGATCGCCTGCCGCCGCCGAGCGAATCCTCCGCCTCCCGCAGCGTGATCCGCGTCTCCACCGCGACCCGCGTCGGCAACCGCGACGTGATGCGGGTCAGGCCGTTTGTTCGCATTTCCGGCAATCTCTCGATGACCACGAGCGATTTGTCGGCCAAGATTCCCGCCTTCAACGCGCAGCGCCTGCTGGCCGATGTCGGCTCCGACACCCCGGCCGCGGCCGAAGATCCCAACAATCCCGAGGCGGTCGAGCCCGACGCCGAGGTCTCCTTCGTCACCAAGGACCTCGGATCCGTGCTGCCGAAGGCGAAGCTCGCCGTCGTGGTCGCGCTCGACGACATCCTGATGCGGGTGCGCGACGCCGCCAATTGGCGCGGCTCCGGTGCCTCGGTGCGCTACACGCTGGCCAACGCCACGGCGGATGCGACCGGCGCCGCCGGCCCCGACATGAAGCTCGCCTATGCCACCGAGGGCAACGTCTCCGATCCCTATGCGGGCTTCGAGACCCGCGTGGTGCCGGAGAACGTCACCCTGCTGCCGAAGACCAAGGAGCAGGTCACCGGCGGCAATCCGGTTGGCGAACGGGTGCACATCGTCAGGAAGGGCGACACTGTCACCTCGATCCTGCGCGACCAGGGTGCGACGGCCGACGAGGCCAGGGCGATTGCCGCAATGCTCGGCCCGCGCGGCCGCGACGGCGGGCTGAAGGAAGGCCAGAAGGTGCGGATCCTGATGGCGCCGGCCGCGCCCGGACCGGGCGTCAGGCTGCAGCCCTATCGGGTCGTCGTCGCCAACGAGTCCGTGATCGAAGCGGTGGCCGCGCTGTCCGACATCGGCAAATACGTCGCCGTCGACGTGCAGAGCCTGAACACCGTCACCGACACCGCCGACAATTCCAGCGACGATGACGAGGATGACGGCAGCGGCGTGCGGCTCTACCAGAGCATTTACGAGACCGCGCTGCGCAACAAGGTGCCGCCGACCGTGATCGAGGACATGGTCAAGATCTACTCCTACGACGTCGACTTCCAGCGCAAGGTGCAGCCCGGCGATTCCTTCGACGTGTTCTATGCCGGCGAGGACGAAGGCACGACCAACACCGAAAAGACCGAAGTGCTGTTCGCCTCGCTGACGGTCGGCGGCGAAACCAAGAAATACTACCGCTTCCAGAGCTCCGACGATGGCCTGGTCGACTTCTATGACGAGACCGGCAAGAGCGCGAAGAAATTCCTGGTGCGCAAGCCGGTCAACAACGCGATCATGCGCTCGGGCTTCGGCGGCCGCCGCCATCCGATCCTCGGCTATGTGAAGATGCACACCGGCGTCGACTGGGCCACCGCCTACGGCACGCCGATCTTCGCCTCCGGCAACGGCATGATCGAGAAGATCGGCCCCGAAGGCGGTTACGGCAAATACATCCGCGTCAAGCACGCCAACGGCTACGAGACCGCCTACGGCCACATGTCGGCCTTTGCCAAGGGCATGGAGGTCGGCAAGAAGGTGCGGCAAGGCCAGGTGATCGGCTTCGTCGGCTCGACCGGACAATCGACCGGTCCGCACGTGCACTACGAAATTCTGGTCAACGGCCGCTTCGTCGATCCGATGCGCGTGAAACTGCCACGCGGCCGTTCGCTCGAAGGCCCGATGCTGGCCGCGTTCGAGAAGGCCCGCGATGCGATCGATGCCCAGATGAGCAGCCGCGGCGGCGCGCGCATCGTCTCCGACGCCACCAGCAGCACCTCGCAGACACGCTCGATCAGCAACCGCTGATCACGCGTCCCTCCCGCGCAGGCCGGAAGCCCGCCTGCACAGCCTCTCCCCCCACGCCACCGGTGGCGATCAGCAATTCGCCGCCCAACCGGCCCCGCGATCCGCGGGTTCCATCAAATTTCATGTCCGGAAGCGGGAACCCGGATCGCGGTCATCCAGTTGATTTACAAGCGAATCCTCCAATGGAGGAAATCATGGAGAACTGGACGAACTGGACCAACTGGACGAACGCAAAGCTGTGCGACGTCGCGAACTTGGCCCTTGGCGCGATTCTTTTCCTGTCGCCATGGCTGTTCAAGTTCGACGACGGCGCGGTTTCCACCAATGCCCACATCGCCGGCCTCGTCATCGCAGTGCTTGCGATCGCCGCGCTCGCGGCTTTCGCGGTCTGGGAAGAGTGGCTGAATCTGGTCGTCGGGCTTTGGACCCTGGTCTCGCCATGGGTCCTGGGCTTCCACGGCACCAGCGCGATGACCGTGCATGTGGCGATCGGTGCTGCCGTCGCGATTCTTGCCGCGATCGAGCTTTGGATGATGTCGCAGCATCCGCCTCGGCTCACGACACACAGCTGAGCCATCAAACGCCTATCTCCTTGCCCGCATCGGCCGCGGGCAGGGAGATCATTGTGCTTTATCGAGAGGGTTACGCGCCATGACGACTCGCCTCACCCGCGACGACGTGCTGAAAGCCGTCGGCCACGCCGACGACGTCACCATCGCCAGGATCATCGCGTCGGGGGCAACCGTGACCGAGCTTGCCGAGGCGCAGGCCTGGCTTGCCAATGACGAGCCGCTGATGAACGCCGGCAAGCCGCTGGCGACCGGACGGGCGCGCGAGCTGGTGGACATCCTGTCCGAACTCGAGCCGGGCGACGAGGACGACGTTCCCGGCGCTCCGAGTCCGCCCACCGCGCCGCAGGAGTGACGCCGCCCGACGCCGTTACGGCGCAAGGCTCGCGCAGATCAGGAAGACGATCCCGATCGCAGTCAGCCCGAATGCGACCGACGCGAGCGGAAGCAGCATGTCGATCGTGGCATGCGTGCTGTTGATCGTGCTGCCCCAGACGGCGAATTCGGCCGTTCGCCACTCGCGGAATGGAACGGCTCGCGCATGCCGGTCATGCCGATCGTCGTATCGTTGCCAGACCAGCGATAGCAGCCACGGCAAGAGCACGGCGACGAACAGCAATACGCTGACGAACATCAGCGACAATTCGACGTCGTCCTGACGGTCGAACAATATCCAGGCCGCCAGCGCGAACCACGCGACCAGACCGACGGCTACGCCGTAGACGCGGGGATGAAGCTCGTCATAGACGGGCCGGTTATGCGC
Organism: Bradyrhizobium sp. CCBAU 51753; assembly: GCF_015291565.1. Classification (NCBI taxonomy): domain Bacteria; kingdom Pseudomonadati; phylum Pseudomonadota; class Alphaproteobacteria; order Hyphomicrobiales; family Nitrobacteraceae; genus Bradyrhizobium; species Bradyrhizobium sp. CCBAU 51753. Next base: position 8,417,108 of record NZ_CP030037.1, read on the forward strand.
GATATTGACGGGCCGGTTATGGGCGATGGGTTCTCTATTCATGAGATTCGCTTTTTTCCATGGGGACCGGCGGTAGGCTTGGTGCAGCGGCGCGAACACTGACTGTTCTGCGCCAGGCAGGCACCGGGCCACACCAGCCGATCATCGGGGTGAAACGAACGGCATCCGACGGCAGTTTCATTAAATCGGGCCGCGGATTAGGAACGACCGCGCCGACACACCGGTTGGTTAGCCGACATTGGGCCCCTCAAGAGGGACAGACCGGATCAACAGGATCAGCGATGCCGCCGCAGGCGCGCTTTGGTTTGTCACGCCAACGAGAGTCCGTGAAGCAAGCCGCTGACGACTCAACGAAGGGTCGCGCCGCGCCGCCGTCGGGAAAGCGACATGACAGTTGACTCAGCAACGCGAGCTCTGCTGCTGGCAGAGTTCGTCTCCGCCTTTGGCCTTGCGATGCGCTACTTCTTCCGGCCAAAGCCGACCCTGAACTATCCGTTCGAGAAAAACGCGCTGTCGCCCCGCTTTCGCGGCGAGCACGCGCTGCGCCGCTATCCGAACGGCGAGGAGCGCTGCATCGCCTGCAAATTGTGCGAGGCGATCTGCCCGGCACTGGCGATTACGATCGAGGCGGGACCGCGCAACAACGATGGCACCCGCCGTGCCACGCGCTACGACATCGACATGCACAAATGCATCTACTGCGGATTGTGCCAGGAAGCCTGCCCGGTCGACGCCATCGTCGAGGGACCGAATTTCGAATTCGCCAGCGAGACACGCGAGGAGCTCTACTACGACAAGGGGAAACTGCTCGCCAATGGCGACCGCTGGGAGCGCGCGATCGCCGCCAACCTGGCGCTGGATGCGCCCTATCGCTAGGCCGCATCCAGATTGGTTAGCTGAGCTCAGTTCAGCTTGCGCTTCGGGACCGGGGCCTCGAACTGCACGATCTCAGCGGTGTTCGGCACCCGACCATTGAAGGTCAGCACGTTGCCCTTGACCGAGATCGCGACACGATCGCCGTCCTTGACTTCGCCCGCCAAAATCATCTCGGCGAGCGGATCCTGCACGCTGCGCTGGATCACGCGCTTCAGCGGGCGGGCACCATAGGCCGGATCCCAGCCTTTCTCCGCGAGCCAGTCGCGCGCCTTGGCGTCGAGCTCGAGCTCGATCTTGCGATCCTCGAGCAGCCTGGTCAGCCGCGCGAACTGGATCTCGACGATGCGGCCCATCTCGCTCTTCTGGAGGCGGTGGAACAAGATGATCTCGTCGATGCGGTTCAGGAACTCCGGCCTGAAATGCGCCCGCACGACGCCCATCACCTGGTCACGAACAGCAGCAGTATCCTCGCCTTCCGGCTGATTCACCAAAAAGTCCGAACCGAGGTTCGAGGTCATGATGATCAGCGTGTTGCGGAAGTCGACGGTGCGGCCCTGTCCATCGGTCAGGCGGCCGTCGTCGAGCACCTGGAGCAGCACGTTGAAGACATCCGGATGCGCCTTCTCGATCTCGTCGAACAGCACGACCTGGTAGGGCCGCCGCCGCACCGCCTCGGTCAGCGCCCCGCCCTCGTCGTAGCCGACATAGCCGGGAGGCGCGCCGATCAGGCGCGAGACCGAGTGCTTCTCCATGAACTCGGACATGTCGAGGCGGACCATCGCGGTCTCGTCGTTGAACAGATCAGCGGCGAGCGCTTTGGTGAGCTCGGTCTTGCCGACGCCGGTGGGCCCCAGGAACATAAACGAGCCGGTCGGCCGGTTCGGGTCCTGCAGGCCGGCGCGGGCGCGGCGCACCGCGGTTGCCACCGCATGCACGGCCTCGGCCTGACCGACGACGCGCTTGGCCAGCTGCTCCTCCATGCGCAGCAGCTTGTCCTTCTCGCCCTCCAGCATCTTGTCGACCGGCACGCCGGTCCAGCGCGAGACCACCTGCGCGATGTGGTTGGCGGTGACCGCCTCCTCCATCATCTCGCCGCCGTTCTCACGCGCCTCGACGTCCGCGAGCTTCTTCTCCAGGTCGGGAATCCGGCCATAGGCCAACTCGCCCGCCTTCTGGAATTCGCCGCGACGCTGCGCATTGGCCAGCTCGACGCGAAGCGCATCGAGCTCGCTCTTCAGCTTCTGCGCATTGGAGAGCTTGCTCTTCTCGGCGCTCCAGCGCGCGGTCAGCGACGCCGACCGCTCCTCGAGATCCGCGAGCTCCTTCTCCAGCGTCTGCAGGCGGCTCTTCGAGCCGGCATCGCTCTCCTTCTTCAGCGCCTCCTGCTCGATCTTGAGCCGGATGATGTCGCGATCCAGCGAATCCAGCTCCTCAGGCTTGGAATCGACCTGCATCTTCAGCCGCGCCGCCGCCTCGTCCATCAGGTCGATGGCCTTGTCCGGCAGGAAGCGGTCGGTGATGTAGCGGTTCGACAGCGTGGTCGCGGCCACCAGCGCGGAATCGGTGATGCGCACGCCGTGATGCTGCTCGTATTTGTCCTTGAGGCCGCGCAGGATCGAGATGGTGTCCTCGACCGTCGGCTCGCTGACATAGATCGGCTGGAAGCGGCGCGCCAGCGCGGCATCCTTCTCGACATGCTTCTGGTACTCGTCGAGCGTGGTGGCGCCGATGCAGTGCAGCTCGCCGCGGGCCAGCGCGGGCTTCAAGAGGTTGGACGCGTCCATCGCGCCGTCGGCCTTGCCGGCGCCGATCAGCGTGTGCATCTCGTCGATGAACAGGATGATGCCGCCCTCGGCGGACGAGACCTCCTGCAGCACGGCCTTCAGCCGCTCCTCGAACTCGCCACGGTATTTTGCACCCGCAATCAGGGCGCCCATGTCGAGCGACAACAGCTTCTTGTCCTTCAAACTCTCCGGCACGTCGCCGTTGAGGATGCGCAGCGCCAGGCCCTCGACGATGGCGGTCTTGCCGACGCCGGGCTCACCGATCAGGACGGGATTGTTCTTGGTGCGCCGTGACAGCACCTGGATGGTGCGGCGGATCTCCTCGTCGCGGCCGATCACCGGGTCGAGCTTGCCGTCGCGCGCGGCCTGGGTCAGGTCGCGGCCATATTTCTTCAGCGCGTCATAGGCGTTTTCCGCAGTCGCGCTATCGGCGGTGCGGCCCTTGCGCAGCGCTTCGATCGCCGCGTTCAGGTTCTGCGCGGTGACGCCGCCCTTGCTCAGGATGCTGGCCGCCTCGGTGCCCTTCTCGAGCGCGAGCCCGAGCAGGAGACGCTCGACGGTGACAAAGCTGTCGCCGGCCTTGTCGGCGGCTTTCTCCGCCGCATCGAAGGCGCGCGCCAGCTCCGGCGACAGGTAGACCTGCCCGGCACCGCTGCCGGATACTTTCGGCAGCTTGTTCAGCGCATCTTCTGTGGCTTTGAGGATTGCTCGGGAATTGCCCCCGGCGCGGTCGATCAGACCGCCGGCGAGCCCCTCGCTGTCGTCCAGCAGCACCTTGAGCAGATGCAACGGCGAAAACTGCTGGTGACCATCGCGAATTGCGAGCGACTGGGCAGACTGGATGAATCCGCGCGCGCGCTCGGTGTACTTCTCTACGTTCATTTCGTTTCCCTCGGCCTGCCGTCACCACCCAATCAGGCATGGTTCCGGCATCTTCATTGGGTTTCCGCGGGCCGCGTTGACGTTCCTCAACCAGCCTCTGGTCGTCGCCATCATTTTTCAGGCTTGCCGCAGATGTGGGCACTTGGTTCCAAAACGGAAGAGCCACGGCCTGCGATTTCGCCCGATGAAGCTCAGCGCCGCACGATGGCGACAAGGTAGCGGCAGGGCTGAGCACTCTCGTTACGGAAGACGATGTCCGACGGCGGACCGAGCTCGACGCGGTCGCCCGCAGCGAGCTCGTGGCGCACCGCGCCCTCCATCAGGACGAGGCGGCCGTCGATGACCCAGACCACCTGACGGATCAGGTGATAGGCGCTGGCGGGAAAGCCGGCCTCCTGTTTCGCAGGCAGCTCGATCTCAACCAGCTCCAGCGGATTGGCCGGATGCAGGAACACCTGCCGCCGCAGATAGGCCGCCTTCGGATCGCGCCACACCGGCTGATCCTTGGCCCGCTGCAGCCGCGCGCCTTCGCCCGCGGCCACCTCGAACAGCGCGGCCATGGTCAGGCCGTAGGCCGTGGCGATCCGCGACAGCGTCGCCGCCGTCGGGCTCGCCTCGGCTCGCTCGATCTTGCTGAGCATGGCCTTGGACACCCCGGCCCGCCCGGCGAGTTCCGCCAGCGACCAGCCGCGGCCCTCCCGTTCGGAACGGACGCGCCGCCCGAGAACCGTGTCCGCCTTGTCCTCTATAATTGACATAGTGTCTTATATAGTAGACGATAGGGTCGGTTCAAGAGATTTTTGAAGGAAAGCCCATGGTCATCCGCCCAGCCACGGAACAGGACGTTCCCGCGATCACCGCGATCTTCAATGAGGCGGTCGTCAACTCGAACGCGATCTGGACGGAGAAGCAGGATTCCGACGCCGAGCGGCTCGCCTGGATGACGGCGCGGCAGGCGCTCGGTTATCCGGTGCTGGTCGCCGCCGAAGGGCCGACGGTGCTTGGCTACGGCACGTTCGGCGATTTCCGGGCTTTCCCCGGCTATCGCTACAGCGTCGAGCACAGCGTCTACATCCATGCCGACCATCGCGGCCGCAGGCTCGGCCGCGTCATCGTCGACGAACTGGTGACCGCTGCGAAGGCGCTGGGCAAGCACGTCATGATCGCCGGCATCGACGGCGGCAACCATGCCTCGCTGCGGCTGCATGCGCAGGCGGGCTTTGTCGAGGTCGCCCGGATGCCGGAGGTCGGACGCAAGTTCGGCCGTTGGCTTGATCTCGTCTTCATGCAGCGTGTTCTCGACACGCCCGGCGCCGCCCGCGGCGATTGACCGCCAAAGTTGACTGCCATGGCGTGCTGACAGTTCTCCTCGCGCGCCAAACAGGCTAGAGCGGGCGGATGGAACAGACGCACACCTCCGCAAAAATCACCGGCATCTACCGCTATCCCGTCAAGGGCCTCACGCCCGAGCCCCTGCCCCGCGCCGAACTGAAGACCGGCCAGACGCTTCGCTCCGACCGCCGCTACGCGATCGAGAACGGCCCGAGCGGTTTTGACCCGGCCGCGCCGAAATGGCTGGCCAAGCCGCATTTCCTGATGCTGCAGCGGGACGAATGGCTGGCGCCGCTACGCGCCCATTTCGACGACGACAGCCACGTGCTGACGCTGCACCGGGATGGCGCGATGCTGGCCCAGGGCGACCTTGAGACCGAAGCGGGGCGCGCCGCGATCGAGCGCTACTTTGCCGTCCATCATCCGGACCGGATCAAGGGGCCGCCAAAAGTGCTGACGAGCCCGGGGCACAGCTTTTCCGACGTGCCCCGCAAGGTGGTCTCGATCATCAATCTGGCGAGCCTGCGCGCCATCGAGAATATGGTGCAGGCGCCGGTGCATCCGCTGCGTTTCCGCGCCAACCTCTATGTCGAGGGCTGGCCGGCCTGGCATGAAGCCACCCTGCTCGATCAGACCATTGCGATCGGCAGCGCGCGGGCGCAGGTGGTGAAGCGCATCACCCGCTGCGCGGCGGTCAATGTCGATCCCGATACCGGCGTCCGCGACCTCGTGGTCCCGAACACGCTGATGCAGCGGCTCGGCCACAATGAGTGCGGCATCTATGCCGAGACCATCAGCGACGGCGAGGCCGCGGTCGGCGATACGATCGCGCAGGTGGGCAGCGCGGGGCGCGTGCCCACCCATCATGCGATGCCTCAGTTCGGCATCACATAGGTGTAGATCCGGCCGCGCGACACCGGCGCCTCGCGGACGCGGTTGCCGTTGTTGCCCGAGATCATGATCGGATTGCCCTTGGCATCGATGCCGGTGATGATGCCGACATGGCCGCCGCCGCGGCGGCCCATCACGGCGATGGCGCCGACCTGCGGGCCGGAGATGCGCTGACCGTATTTGGCGAACGAGGCCGCCATGTCGGAGCCGGTGCCGCGATGGCCGGTATGCTGCAGCACCATGTTCATGAAGCGCGCGCACCACAGGCTGCGGCGGTCGGTCGGATTGCCGCCCAGGTAACGGCGCGCTTCCATGACGAGGTTGGATGAACCGAAGCTGCTCGCGGTGCTGAAGCTGTTTTCGAAGGTCACACCACCGGTGTTGGGCACGACGTCGGCGTGAGACACGATGCGCGTGCGAGACGTGAAGGGCGTGTTGGCCTCGGCGACATCCTCGGACTGCCTCTGGGCCGCCCTGCGCTCCGCGCGCGACAGCCGCGTCGCGTGCCGAGAGTGATGATGCGCGTAATGGCCGGCATGGGCCGAATGCGCGTGATGCGAATGACGGGGACGGGCGGACGCCGGAGCGGCGGAGACGACGGCGAGAGTGAACGAGCACAGAGCCAGCGCCAAAACACGAAGCGACTGGCGATACGCAAGCAACTGAATCATTCCTTATCAGGTCCTCTGTAGCACCCCCCGATCCCCATCGCGTTCCCTCCGGGAACGCGGCGGTGGTTTTGAAAATCGGGATGTGGCGAGAGGAAGATTTCATGCGGCACTGCGGGATCGATTTCTGGGTCATTCCGCGCAATTTCGGAGGCAAAAGCAGACGAGAACAGCCGCATTGCAGCCGCGGAAATTAACTGCAAATCTGGCGGCGGCCCACGAGAGGATCGTTCAATGCCCCACGCCATCACGAAAGATAATGTCCGCCTCTATTTCGAGGAGGCCGGCAGCGGAACCCCGATCATTTTCCTGCACGAGTTCGCGGCTGACCACACCAACTGGGAGCCGCAGCTGCGCTACTTCTCGCGCGGGCACCGCTGCATCGCCTATTCCGCGCGCGGCTATACGCCGTCGGACGTGCCACTGAGCGCCGACGTCTACACCCACAAGCACTTCTACACCGATGCGCTGGCGGTGCTCGACCACCTCGAAATCCCGCAGGCGCATTTCGTCGGGCTCTCGATGGGCTCCTATTCGTCGCTGCAGATCGGCCTCAACGCGCCGGAGCGCGCGCTGTCGATGACGCTCGCCGCGGTCGGCTCCGGCTCCAGCCTGGAGAACCTCGACGCCTTCCGCGCGCAATGCCGCGCCAATGCCGAGCAATATGAGGCGATCGGCTCGGTCGAGGTCGCCAAGCTGACGCGCGAGGCGCCGAGCCGGATTCCCTTCCTGCTGAAGGACCCGCGCGGCCATGCCGACTTCTACGCCGCGCTGGCCCGCCATGATGCCAAGGGCTCGGCCAACACCATGCGCAGCTTCCAGGGCGGCCGACCCTCGATCTACACCATGACGGACGCGATCCGCCGCGTGGTAACGCCGGCGCTGATCCTGTGCGGCGACGAGGACGACAATTGCATCGCGCCGAGCCTGTTCCTGAAAAAGCACTTGCCGGCAGCGGGGCTCGCGTTCTTCCCGAAGTCCGGCCACGTGCTCAATCTCGAGGAGCCGGCGCTGTTCAACGAGATGGTGGAGCGCTTCATCGCGCTGGTCGAGGCCGGCCGCTGGCCGGTACGCGATCCAAGGTCGCTGGTGGCCGCGCCGGTGTGAGATACCGTCATTGCGAGCCAACGGGTCGCGCGAACGCGCGCCCGATGACAGGCTGCGCGAAGCAATCCATGAGTCCGCATACGCGGAGGGGTGGATTGCTTCGTCGCTCCGCTCCTCGCAATGATGGTTTTGGCTACTTCCCCGTGCCGCCGCGGCTGAGCAAAAACACGCCCTGCTCGCCGAACATGTTCCAGACCCACCACGGCAGGTTGAGCGGCACCGGGCGGCCGTAGAGGTCGAGCGCGACGGCGCGCTCCATCTTGACGTTGATCTCGTCGCAGAGCTGCACGAAATCCTTGATGGTGCAGAAATGGATGTTCGGCGTGTCGTACCAGGTCGCCGGCAGGTTCTCGGTGCGCGGCATGTGGCCGCCGATCAAAAGCTGCAGCCGCATCTTCCAGAAGCCGAAATTCGGGAACGAGACGATGGCGCGCTGGCCGATGCGCAACAGATTCTCCAGCACCACCCGCGGCTGCCGCGTCGCCTGCAGGGTCTGCGACAGGATCACGTAGTCGAAGGCGTCGTCGGGATAATTCACGAGGTCGGTGTCGGCGTCGCCCTGCACCACCGCGAGCCCCTTGGCGACGCAGCCATTGACGCCCTCGCGCGACAGCTCAATGCCGCGGCCGTCGATGCCGCGGCTCTCCAGGAGCTGCAGCAACTCGCCGTCGCCGCAGCCGACGTCGAGCACGCGCGAGCCCGGCCGCACCATGTCGGCGACCAGGAGATGGTCGGTGCGATGGCCGCCGGTCCGCTCCGGCGCGACGCCCGGCAAGGGCAATGTCTGCTGCATGGTCATGACTGCACGTCGCCGTCGTTGAGCCCGCGGGCCTTGCCTGCGGCCTGCAGGAAGGCGCGGGAGATGTCGAAGAATTCCGGCACGTCGAGCAGGAAGGCGTCGTGGCCGCGATCGGTCTCGATCTCGGCGAACGACACCCGCGCGCTCGACGCATTCAGCGCGTGCACCAGCGCGCGCGATTCCGAAGTCGGAAACAGCCAGTCGCTGGTGAAGGAGACCACGCAAAACCGCGTCTTGATGCCGGTGAACGCGTTCGCCAGCACGCCGTTGTGGTCGGCGGCGATGTCGAAATAGTCCATCGCGCGGGTCAGGTAGAGATAGGAATTGGCGTCGAAGCGCTCGACGAACGACGAGCCCTGGTAGCGCAGATAGCTCTCGACCTGGAAATCCGCGTCGAACGAGAAGGTCGGCAACTCGCGATCCTGCATCCTGCGGCCGAACTTGCGATGCAGCGCAGCGTCCGAGAGATAGGTGATGTGCGCCGCCATCCGCGCCACCGCGAGGCCGCGATGCGGATGGGTGTCCTCGTCGACATAACGGCCGCCGCGCCAGTCCGGATCGGCCATCACGGCCTGCCGTCCGAGCTCATGGAACGCGATGTTTTGCGCCGAGTGGCGCGTCGCGCAGGCGATCGGCAGCGCGCAGAACACGCGCTCCGGATAGGCCGCGGTCCATTGCAGCACCTGCATGCCGCCCATCGAGCCGCCGACCACGCAGAACAGCGTGGTGATGCCGAGCCGATCGATCAGCATCGCCTGCGCGCGCACCATGTCGGGGATGGTGATCACGGGGAATTCGAGCCCCCACATCTTGCCCGTGGCAGGGTTGATCGAGGCCGGCCCGGTAGAGCCCATGCAGCCGCCGATCACGTTGGAGCAGATGATGAAGTATTTTTCGGGATCGAGCGGCTTGCCGGCGCCGACCATGGTGTCCCACCAGCCGGGCTTGCCGGTGACCGGATGGGTGTTGTTGACATGCTGATCGCCGGTCAGCGCGTGGCAGATCAGGATCGCGTTGGAGCGGTCGGCGTTGAGCTCGCCATAGGTCTGGTAGGCGATCTGGAACGGCGCGAGGTCGACGCCGCAATCGAGCTTGAGCGGCTGGTCGATGCCGAACTTCGCCACCAGCGACGACGGATGATCGGCCTCATGCGCGCGATCTTCGCTCTGGGCCGTGGGACTGAGTATCGGACGCACGTTGCTCATGTAGGCGACCCTGCCTCCGCGCGGGAGGCCTCGAACAGAAATCAGGCCATAAAAAACCCGGCCTGAACATAGGTTCGGCCGGGAGCGATCTGTCCCCGGCCTGTTTAGCGAGTTATTTAACGTGGCTGCAAGCCGGCCGGCTCAAATGACCACGGAGTAGCGGGAAACTAGTCCTCGGGCCCCCCGTCGTCAAGCCAGCCTGCATCCCGGCCCGATGGTTAACCGATTGCGCAGGGCTGAACCGCAAAGGGCTCATTTGCGAGGTTTCTCTTTGCTTTCGTCGCCCGTCTTTCCTAATCAGGGAGCGGTCCGCGGCCACATCGAGCCCGCCCGGACGAACAAGGTTTTCGCGATGTCCAACCCACCCCCGTCGCCGCCTTCGCTGGCCGAGCTGCGCAAGGAGATCGATGCGATCGACGAGCAGGTTCACCGCCTGTTGATGGCGCGCGGCGACATCATCGACCGCCTGATCCAGGTCAAGAAGACCCAGGAGGTCGGCTCGGCGTTCCGCCCGGCGCGCGAGGCCAGCATGATGCGCGAGCTGGTGCGGCGGCATCGCGGCATCCTGCCGCTCGACACCATCGAGAGCATCTGGCGCGTCATCATCTCGACCTTCACCTACGTCCAGGCGCCGTTCGCGGTGCATGCCGATGTCTCGGTCGGCGAGTCCGCGATGCGCGACTCGGCGCGCTTCCACTTCGGCTTCGTGGTGCCCTACGTGTCGCATTTCAGCGCACAGGCCGCGGTCGAGGCGGTGGCGAAGTCGAAGGGCGACCTCGCGCTGGTCTCGGCGATCGCCAGCCGGACGCCGTGGTGGAATGCGCTGGAAGCCGACGGCGCGCCGAAGATCATTGCGCGGCTGCCGTTCCTGGAGCGCGCCGACCACCCGGCCGCGCTGCCGGTGTTCGTGATCTCGCGGGTCGCCGACGATGCCATGGTGACAGAGGTGCAGACCTGGAGCGTGCGCGTCTCGGGCTGGACCGCCGAAGTCGCCCGTGCGGTGGCGCCGCTCGCCGAAATCGTTGCGGTGCCCGACACCGCCTTCGACGGCGCGGCGCTCTTGGTCTCGATCACCGGCACCGGCTTCGAGACCGTGAAGACGGCCCTGATCAAGGCCGGCGCCTCGGTCCGCTCGTCGGCCCTCGTCGGCAGCCACGCAACGCGCTATACGGTGCCTTCCAACGGGTCGGCCAAGGGTTGAGCCGCCCGCCCAAATTTTTGCTTGAGGCGTTTTCCTGACGCGAACCGGTAACCCCCTTCGCTGGAAGACGCGCTATTCGGAGTTGACGATGTCCCGCCCCGTGCCGAACCCCGGCATTCTCGATATTGCGCCCTACACGCCGGGCAAGGCTCCGACGCCGGAACCGGGCCGCAAGGTGTTCAAGCTGTCGGCCAACGAGACCCCGTTCGGCCCGTCGCCGAAGGCGATCGCGGCCTACAAGGCGGCGGCCGACCATCTCGAGGATTATCCGGAAGGCTCCTCGCGGGTGCTGCGCGAGGCGATCGGCCGCGTCTATGGGCTCGATCCCGACCGCATCATCTGCGGCGCCGGCTCCGACGAGATCCTCAACCTCTTGGCGCACACCTATCTCGCCCCCGGCGACGAGGCGATCTCGACCACCCACGGCTTCCTGGTCTACCCGATCGCGACCATGGCGAACGGCGCCAAGAACGTCATCGCGGCCGAAACCAACTTCACCGCCGACGTCGACGCCATCCTCAAGGTGGTGACGCCGCGCACAAAACTGGTCTGGCTCGCCAACCCGAACAATCCGACCGGCACCTATCTGCCGTTCGACGAGGTCAAGCGGCTGCGCGCCAGCCTGCCGTCGCATGTGCTCTTGGTGCTCGACGCCGCCTATGCCGACTATGTCTCGCGCAACGATTACGAGTTCGGGATCGAGCTGGTCGCGACCACTGACAACACCGTCGTCGCCCACACCTTCTCCAAGATCCATGGCCTCGCGGCACTGCGGATCGGCTGGATGTTCGGGCCGGCGCACATCATCGACGCCTGCAACCGCATCCGCGGTCCCTTCAACGTCTCGACGCCGGCGATGCTGGCGGCGGTGGCGGCGATCGAGGACTCCGCGCATGTGCAGATGTCGAAGGCGCACACCGAGCAGTGGCGCAACTGGCTCACCGAGGAAATCGAAAAGCTCGGGCTGAAGGTAACGCCAAGCGTCGCCAATTTCGTGCTGATCCATTTCCCCACCGACAAAGGCAAGACTGCGGAAGAGGCCGACGCTTACCTGACCCGGCGCGGCCTCGTGCTGCGGGCGCTGAAGAATTACAAGCTGCCGCATGCGCTGCGCATGACGGTCGGCACCGAGGAGGCCAACCGTCTCGTGGTCGAGGGGCTGCGCGACTTCCTGGCCGGAAAGTGAACGCTGACGTGACCACGGCTCCGCTGTTTAACCGCCTTGCGCTGATCGGCTTCGGCCTGATCGGCGGCTCGATCGCGCGCGGTGCCCGCGCGCAGGGCCTGGTCGGCGAGATCGTCACCACCGCCCGCTCCGAGAAGACGCGCGAGCGCGTCGCCGAGCTCGGCATCGTCGACAAGGTCGTCGCCACCAATGTCGAGGCGGTGCAGGATGCCGATCTGGTCATCCTCTGCATCCCAGTCGGCGCCTGCGGCCCGGTCGCGGCCGAGATCGCCGCGCATCTGAAGCCGGGCGCCATCATCTCCGACGTCGGCTCGGTGAAGGGCGCGGTCGCGCGGGACATGGCGCCGCATCTGCCCGGCGGCGTGCACTTCGTGCCGGCGCATCCGGTGGCCGGCACCGAGCATTCCGGGCCGGACTCCGGCTTCGCCGAGCTGTTCATCAACCGCTGGTGCATCCTGACGCCGCCGGAGGGCACCGATCCGGCCGCGACCGAGCGGCTGCGCGCGTTCTGGGCCGCGCTCGGCGCCAAGGTCGAAATCATGACGCCGGATCATCACGACCTCGTGCTCGCGATCACCAGCCATCTGCCGCATCTCATCGCCTACACCATCGTCGGCACCGCCGACGAGCTGGCGCAGGTGACGGAATCCGAGGTGATCAAATTCTCCGCCGGCGGCTTTCGCGACTTCACCCGCATCGCCGCCTCCGACCCGACGATGTGGCGCGACGTCTTCCTCGCCAACAAGGAGGCCGTGCTGGAGATGCTCGGCACCTTCAACGAGGATCTGTCGAAGCTCACCCGCGCGATCCGGCGCGGCGACGGCGAGGCGCTGTTCGAGCACTTCACCCGCACCCGCGCCATCCGCCGCGGCATCGTCGAGACCGGCCAGGATTCCGCCGCCCCCGACTTCGGCCGCCCGCATGCGAATTTGAAGAAGCCGGGATAAGCACGCGGCTCTCGCCCAGCGCCGCGCGTCAGCGCGAGCGGCAGCCGGTCGGGTCGATCGATGGGTGCGAGGCGACGTAGTCGATCTCACCGCGCGTGATGCCGATGTCGATCAGCTCGCTGTCGCTCAACTGGCAGAGCTGGCGTCGCAGCCTCGCGCGCTTGCGCCATTCCTGGAATGCTTCCCAATACACCTCGAGCGGACTGTAGACCGGCCGCCTTGTCGCGGCCGGTACAGGCTCGGTAGTCCCGTAGATCCTGCTCATTGTGGTACTACCCGGTCTGATGGGTTGACCAGACCAGATTGGCGCAGCAGGCGAAGGCGCGCTTAATGGCCAGCTTACATTTTCATTACCGGCGGCTTATTCTTGCGGCTCCGGCCGCAGGGGTTTTCGCTTCGTCGGCACGGTGCGGGAATATGTGGCCGCGCGCGAACGAAGTTATGCGGGCATGCGCATGGCGGCGGTTCCGGAGGGCTGACGAAGGGGGTGCCGGCGATCCCGTCGAAGTGCTATTGATCCAGATCAATGAACGACGCGAGCTGAACCGAAATCTAGGCAGCGGTGTCTGCCCTCGTGCGAGTTCCTCCCATGGCTACATTGATCCGAACTCTGCTGGCCGGCGCCCTCGCGCTGGCATCACTCGGCGCCATCACGCAGAAAGTACGCGACCAGGGCTATACCGATACCGAGATCCGGATCGGCAATCTGATGCCGTATAGCGGCGCGCTGGAAATCTTCGGCCAGATCGGCAAGGCGGAAGCCGCCTATTTCGACATGATCAACGAACGCGGCGGGATCGGCGGCCGCAAGATCCGCTTCATGTCCTACGACGATCTATCCGACGCCGCCAACGCCATGGACCTCACGCGCATTCTGGTCGAGACCGACAATGTGCTGTTGATGTTCGGCTCGTTCGGAACAGCGGGGAATCTGGCGGTGCGGAAGTATCTCAACGAACGGCGGATCCCCCAGCTGTTCGTTGCCTCCGGCGATGAGCACCTGAATCAGCCGTCCGTCTATCCATGGACCATGGGCTGGCAGCCCTCCTACCGCGACGAGGGCCGCATCTACGCCAATTACATCCAGGCGTTCTATCCCGGCAAGAAGATCGTGGCGCTCTGGCAAAACGACACGTTCGGGCGGGAATTATTCAAGGGGCTGGAGCAGGGCCTGGGCAAGGTCGCGCAGAACATCAGGGTCGACATCGCCTATGATGTCGATGATCAGCATCTCGACGGTCACGTCTCGATCCTGAAGCGCTCGGGGGCCGAGGTGTTCGTGTTTGCCGGGGTGCCGGACAATGCGGCCAAGGTGATCCGGTCCGCGGCCGACCATGGCTGGCGGCCGGTGTTCATCCTCAACCAGATGGCATCGTCGATCGAGACGGTGCTCAGGCCGGCCGGCATCGAGAACGCGACCGGCGTCATCACCGCCGCCTTCCTGAAGGATGCCAGCGATCCGGCCTGGAAGGACCAGCAGGACACCGGCGCCTGGCGCAGCTTCCTCGACAAGTACACGAAAGCCGGCGGCAAGGATGACGCTGCCGCCGTCTATGGCTATGCCGCCGCCGAAACGCTGGTCCAGGTGCTCAGGCAATGCGGCAACGACCTGTCACGCGACAACGTCATGAAGCAGGCGGCGGCGCTCAGGGATTATCAGGCCGCCGCGCTGCTCCCGGGCATCAAGATCAACACCGGTGGCTTCCGGCCGGTCGAGCAATTGCGGCTGCTGCAGTTCGACGGCCGCAGCTGGCAGCCGATCGGCGATGTGCTCGATACCGCGTTCGCGGATACGAGCAGGAAGTAACGACGGTCGGTGCGCCCCGACACGCGATGGCGGGCCAGGCGCGCAAAAAGCCGTTCAGTACCGTCGCAGCAGGCCGCGCACCGCGCTGGCCTCGCCATAGTCGGCGCAAGCGCGTTGCGGGTCTTCGATCAACTCTGCATGGACGCGCTTGAAGGTCCTGCCGGCCGCCTCCGACACCTCGGGGCGGAAATTGGCGGGATCGTAGTCCACGCCGTCGTGCGCCTTGATGGCGGTGTCAAAGGCATTGATCATCGCCATCGCGGCATCGGTGCTGCCGAGCAGACTGGCGCCGAGCTGCACGCCGCCGGCACCATTGGCCTCGTAGCCGGGGCAGCGCTGCTCGAGCACCGCGGACGCGATGACGACCTGTTCGAGGAACGCCGCCTCGGCGTCGGTGAGCGTTGCGGCACCCGCCTGTCCCGGCGCGATTATCGCGAGCAACGCGACGGCTGACAATTTGATGTTCATTGTCGTGGTTTTCCCTGCGGCGGTCGAACCATGACCAATTGATCGATTGCCGAATGACGATAGCACAAGCCTGTTCTTCAGGAAGACACGCCAGCTACCGGGCCAAGGCCGGGCTTCAACGTCGGCTTTCGCCGGCGAGGCGGACGTCGCTGGCTGAGCGTCTCGGCAGCAGGATGCCGAGATTGTGGAGGCGGCCTCGATAAAATTCGTGCTATGTTGAACGAGGCATTACCCAACGCCTCCTATCGCATTGCAAAGATTTCGTCCGTGGCGCGTCGGTGCTGAGGGCTCGAAGGAGAGGACTGCATGGGTCTAACTCTTCCTGGAAATATTCCCGTGGCTGCGGAGAGCTTTGAGGCACTTCTGAAGCTTGGCGATCCATGGCCACTCGGTCATCAGGCACAAGCCTTGGTGCTCGTTACCAAGAATGCGAGTGACCCGTGTATGGTGTGGGCTTCGCCGAAACTCGGTACCTACCGTGCGGTCTGGACCAAAGCGAGCGCGTCGGGATTTGTAGAAGCGGCTGACGAATGGGGTGACAATGTGGATATCGACCACGTTTTTCCCCAGAGTTGGGCTAATTTACCCGGCAGCAATGTGAGCTACGTGCGGTTGTTCCCAGTATGGGCCGAGATCAACCGCAGCGCTGGCGCCGGGCGAGAAAAGCAGGCGCTGAAGGCTGGAATAACAACAACACGGGAGCACGGGATTGTCTTCGCGCAGGAACTTCAAGTTTTGAAAATCCTGGGCCATCCCGTTGGCACCGTGTCCGATCCCGTCTCTATTTTCGGCGTCAAACGCAGGCGTTAGTCCCCTGTGTCAGTTCTGGGCCAAGGCCGACGTGCATCCATGGCGGCTTCAACGTAGGCTTCCGGCAGGAAAGCGTATCCGACCGATCCGTGAATACGCAGATGGGAAGGCTGCAGGCCGAGCGTCGCCGATCGACGACACCATCGCCGTTGTGAAACGCCGTCACTCCGGGACACCGGCCCGTTCCATGCCTTGATAGATTCGATTGCGCTGGGCCAGGAAAACCGGGTTGTCGCTTTGGACTTCGAGGCGGCACTTGCCGATACGGAAAATGGGAGCCAGCCGCCTCCCCGTTTCGGCAGCCTCCGCCGCCTCCGATTGACGGTCCTGAAGCGCCAGAGCCGCTGCGAGATGGAAGTACGGGAGCTCATTGGCGGGAGCAATCTCGATGGCCCTGCGCAAACGGTCCACAGCCATATCAAGCCTGCCGAGCTGCAGATCCGCCAGGCCCAGGAGCGCGTACCAGGTTCCGAGCATCGGATCACGCGGGCTGAGGCGCATCGCGGTGGCCAGGTGGCCTTCGGTCTCCTCGCCTCGCCCAAGGAAGACCTTCACCCACCCTGCTCTCACGTGAACGTAGGGCAGATCTGGATCCAGGCTGATGGCGAGTTCAATCTCTCGAAGCGCTCGTTCCGGTGCTCGCAGAGCGATCAACAACGCGGCGCGACAAAAATGGAGGCGGGCCGTGAGGGGCGTCAGTCCCGACGCTTTTGACATTGCCGTCTCGGCCAGACGAACCTGCTCGGCACGCGCCTCGGACATGTAGGCGTTGACCTCCCACAGGTGGGCTTCGGTCAAGCCCATCAGGACATCGGCGTTGGCATTGTCGATGCGGAGCGCCTGCTCGAATATGCTCCGTGCTTCGCGGGCGCCGGCGACCGACACTTTCTGGAAAAACACCGTCCACCCGCGCAGCGCCAGATCGACTGCATCCAACGCCTCTTTGCGCTGCAGCCGCCGCGCTTCCGCCGCCACCATCTGGATATCCATGGCCCGTGCGAGCCGGGCTGTGATCTCATCCTGCATCTCGAACGGGTCTGACCGTGGCTTGTCGAATCGCTCAGCCCAAATGTGGGCACCGGATTCGGCGTCGATGAGCTGTGCGTTCACGCGCAGGCGATCGGCCCCGCTCTGCACGCTGCCTTCCAGCACGTAGCGAACGCCGAGTTCGCGGCCGATCTGCCGCGCATCCACCGTCTTGCCCTTGAATGCGAACGCCGTCTTGCTCGAGATGACGAAATAGTCAGGAAGGCGAGATATGTCGGAGGTCAGATTTTCCGTCATCGCATCGACGAAGTCGTCCTGCCGAGCCTCGCCACTCAGATTGGCGAAGGGCATCACGGCAACGGAAAGACGGGGGGTGGTGGACGGCATCCTTGCAGACTCGCCGCCATCCGTCGCCGGGCCACCCGGTCCGGCCGCGCGGTCCTCGACGATGGTGCCCACGAAGCGGAAACCTTGCCGCGCCAGCGTCTTGATCAGGCGCTGCTCCTGCCCGGAATCGCCGACCGCATTGCGGGCGGCGTTCAGGCGGGTCGTCAACGCCGCATCGGACACGATGCGTCCGTTCCAGATCGCGTCGACAAGATCGTCCTTGCTGACGACGCGGTCCCTGTTGCGGATCAAATACTCAAGCAGCGCGAAGACCTGACGCGCGATGGGGATGATTTCGGGCCCGCGTTGCAACTCGCGCCGCTCGGTATCGAACGAATAATCCTCGAAGAAATAGCGCAAGGCACCATTCCCCAAATTGCCCCTGATCGCGCACCGCGCTCGAACACGGTCTGGCGCAGAAAGAATAAGCCGGAGGTGAGAAAAATGTAAGCTGGATGTCAAGCAAGCCTTCGGCTGCGCTGCCACTTTCAAGACCAGGCATACGCCGGGAGAGGTGCAAAGGACGTGCCCCGCAATGCGGTTGGGCCGCATGCGGTTGCGCCTGCGCGTCCCCGCGGCACAGGCTTCAGGTCGTCGGGGATCGCGTCATGCGACCACAAAGGACTCTTCCGGTGGAATTCGAACGGGCGATCGACGTGTTTCGGGTTCGGCCTGATTGGTACGAGGAATGCTGGTTGCGGCCGGACGAGACGGTCCTGCCCCGTTCAGAAAGATTTCGGCGTTGGACCCTACGGTTCTGGTCCGTCGTGTCGGCATGGCGCCGGCAATGGCCGATCCATCGATCGACCGCTACGCCGGATCGAGGCCGAGCGCCTGGGCGGTCTCCAGCCAGACCGGCAATTCGCGCTGATACAGCGCATTGGTTTCCTTGAAGCCGAGCGTCGGCTCCAGCACGAAGGTGGCGAGAACCTCTTTCACTTTGGGATCGCTGCTGGCGGCGACGCAGAGCTCGGCGAGCCGGTCGACGATCGGCTGCGGCGTCGCCTTCGGCAGCGCCCAGCCGGTGAAGCCGCTCACGGTGAAGAATTTTGACGTCGCGCCCTGCTCGGGCAGCGTCTTGATATGGGGGATCGCGTCGACCTTCTTGGAATGCACCGCGAACACGATGCCGCGGTCGCTCTGCAGAACCGATTGCGCGGCGGTGTAGCTGCCCATCGCGACGTCGAGCGTGCCTTCGGCAAGTCCGGTCCACATCGGCGCCTCGCCGCGATAGTGGATCGGCTCGATGCGCAGGCCATACTGCTTGTTGAGCTCGTTGATGGTCATGTGCGGGGCGGAGCCGGCGCTGTAGGTGCCGAAATTCACCTTGCCACTCTTGCGCGCGAAGGCGACGAAATCATCGAGGTTCTTGATGCCGAGCTTCGGGCTCGCGACCAGCAGCAGCCCGGCGCCGGGCAGCACGCTGACCAGCGTCAGATCCTTGTCCATGTCGTAGCCGGGGTTCTTCATCATCACCCGGTTCATCACATAAGTAGTGGAGATCGAGCATAGGATGGTGTGGCCGTCAGGCGCCGCGCGCGCCACTTCCGCGGCGCCGATCGAACCGGACGCGCCGGCCTTGTTCTCGATCACGACGGTCTGCCCGACCTGTTTCGAGATGTATTCGCCGAAGGCCCGCGCCAAGAGGTCGGTCTGCCCGCCCGCGGGATAGCTGCAGATCATCCGGATCTGCCGCGACGGCCATGCTTGCGCCAACGCGCGACGCGACAGGAAAGGCATCGCGGCGGCGGCCGCGCCTGCAGCGATGAAGTGACGGCGATTGAATGGCGTCGGCACGGCTCCCTCCCTCGATTTTTCGGAAGGGTATCGCATCGTTCGGCCGCGGCCACGGGACAGATTGGCGCAGTAGATATGCCATAGGGCGGATTACCCTAGCGCATCACGATCCCACCGCGGTCATTGCGAGCGAAGCGAAGCAATCCATGTCTCCGCGTATGCCGCACGATGGATTGCTTCGCGGAGCCTGTCATCGGGCGCGCGTTCGCGCGACCCGTTGGCTCGCAATGACGGCAGAGCTCAAAACAGCGGCGGAATCTGTCCGACCTTGAGCGGGCCCAAGAACACCGCGCCGTCGGCGAAGCGCAGCGGGAAGCTGCGGGCCTTCTTGCCTTCGAGCACGGCGTCCTTGCCGAGCGAATTGATGCCGGCGGAAATGCCGGCATTGGCGTTCTGCTTGATCACCTTGCCGAGGCCGGGGATCGCGCGGTCGAGCGCGCCGAACAAATTGCTGACGTCCTGGCTCTTCACGCCGGGCGCGACGCGATCGAGCGTCGACTGCGGCACGCCCTCCTCCAGCATCTTGTCGATGCCGAGCGCGGGGATCACGCGCTCGATGCCGGCGACCGTCATCTGCAGCTCGCCCTCGATGCGGCCCTGCGCGTTGAGGCGCAGCGTGCCGGCGGCGACCGAGAGCAGATCGCCCTGCTCGATCCGCGACTGCTGGATCTCGACACTGCCGCCGGCGGCCTGGATCTCACGGAAGCGGTCGGGCCACGGTTTTGGCGAAAAATCCTTGAGGCCGTTGAGCCGGGCATGAATGTCGGCGTTGAACGGCTGGGTCAGCAGCGGATGCACGTCCTGCAGGGTGCCGCCATTGATCTGCAGCACGGTTTCGATCGCGGGACTGTCCGGCGCCGATCCGTCGACCTGCCGGCCGTGCAGCTCGATATGGTTGACGCGCGCGACCGGCAGCGGCGCCGGGCCGCCGATCCGATCGATCGCAAGATCGTCGAATAAAAGCGAGGCGCGCTGCGGCACCGCCGGCAGCCCGACCACGCTGCTGCGCCCGCTGCGCCAGTTGATCGACAGGTTCGGCTGCGCGCCGCGCTCGGCGAGCGTCGCCGGTCCCTTGAACTCGGCGATGACGAGTTTTGGATCGTAGACCTGCGCCACCACGAGGATTTCAGCGAGCCGCGCCACGAACGCCATTTGCGGCGCGGCGGTCTGCGACACCAGCATCACGCTCGGATCGGTGCAGCGGACCTCGAAGCGGAACGGGTAACCCGCCACCGAGCGGTTGCCGCAATCATAGACCCGGCCGGCCTTTGCCTCCTGCGCCCGCCAGGCATCGGCCTGCACGCCGACCTGCGAGGCGGCAAACCACCAGAAGGCGCTCCACAGCACGGCGGCGATGAGCACCAGGGCGGGCACGAGATAGAGGCCGAAGCGCGAGCGACGGCGCGGTGTCAGATCGGACATGCGGGTCCTTTGACGTGCGAATTTGTCAAAATCTAAGCGGTAGCAAGCCTTAAGCAACCCTTGAGGACTCGAAGACCCCCCGTAAGCGCCGCTTCAGTGCCCTTTGGAAACATCACGAAATCTGCTTCGCCTGAGCGATTTGTTCTGCTAGCCCATCAGCGCAATGGCAGCAAATCCTCAAAGCTCCGAAACCGCTGACGGCGACCTCTGGGTGTTCGGCTACGGCTCGCTGATGTGGAAGCCGGGCTTCGCGTTCCTGGAACAGACGCCGGCGCGGCTGATCGGCGAGCATCGCGCACTCTGCGTCTATTCGTTCGACCACCGCGGCACGCCGGAGAAGCCGGGCCTCGTGCTCGGGCTCGACCGCGGCGGCGCCTGCCGCGGCATCGCGTTCCGCGTCGCCGCGCACCTGCGCAACGACACCATCGCCTATCTGCGCGGCCGCGAGCAGACCACCAATGTCTATCGCGAGGTGATGCGCTCGGTGTGGCTGGAGAACGAGGCGCGCGATCGGGTCAGTGCGCTGGCCTATGTGGTCGATCGCGGCCATGTGCAATATGCCGGCCGGCTGTCGCTGGCCGAGCAGCTCCGCCTGGTGCAGCAGGGCCACGGCCGCTCCGGCGACAACCGCGACTATGTGCTCTCGACGGTCGCCGCGATCGAGAAGCAGGGTTTTCGCGACGCGCAGCTGCATCAGCTTGCAGCGATGCTGCGCGATGCCGGGACACTGCATCACGATGCGCGCGCGGGTGGTGGAGGGATCGAGCCGGGCTGAGGCACGGGCGTTTGCTTCAGCAACGATCCGTAGGCTCTAGGCCGACACCGAGATATGATCCGGCGGCAGCCCGGCGCGGTAGCGATCGACCATCGCCTGATAGGCGGACTCGATATGCCGCGCGAACGAAGCAGTGTCGAACAGCGGTGCGGTCAGGCGATTGCGCTCGAGCTTGGCTTTGACGGCGGCGAGTTCATCGGGATGTTTGGCAAGCCGCACGGCGAGGTCTTCGAACTGCTCCGCCGTTTGCGCGATCAGTTCGGGCAGGCCGACCGCCGTGAGCAGGCTCGCGGCTACCCTGCCCGCAAACGTCGGGCCGATCCGGGTCACCACCGGCAGCCCGGCCCACAGCGCGTCGCTGGCGGTGGTGTGCGCGTTGTAGGGCAGCGTATCGAGGAACAGGTCGGCGAGGCGGTGACGCGCCAGATGCTCCGCCGGATCGAGCCGGCCGGCGAAGACCAGGCGGGCCGGGTTGATACCTCTCGCGCGGGCCTCCTTGCGCAGATTGCCGATCGCGGTCTGGTTCTCGGCCACCAGCCAGAGCACGCTGCCGTCGACGGCACCGAGGATGCGCATCCAGCTTGCGAACGTCTCGGGCAGGATCTTGTGGCTGTTGTTGAAGCAGCAGAACACGAAGCCGTCGTCGGGCAGGTCGAACTCGCGCCGGGTGAACGGCCGATCGGTCACCGGCCGCTTGCGGTCGTTGGGCTGATAGCTGTGCGGTAGCCGGACCAGCTTCTCCGCGTAACAGGCGGCGTCCAACTCCGGCAGGACGGTCGCATCGCCGATGATGTAGTCGATATAGGGCGCCCCCATCGTCCCGGGATAGCCGAGATAATTGACCTGGATCGGCGCCGGACGCAGCGCAAAGATATTGCTGCGCGCGCCCTTGGTGAAACCGTTGAGATCGACCAGGATGTCGATCTCCGCGTCCGCGATCGCGCGCGCGACCTCGGCATCCGGCCGCGCTTCGCAGGCGGCAAAATTGTCGAACGACTTGATCAGGCGGGCGCGGATGTCGGAGGCGTCGTCCGGTCCGATCGAATAGCCGAACAGATCGAACCGCGTCCGGTCATGCAGCTCGAACAATTCCGCGATCAGATACGCGGTGGCGTGCTTGCGGAAATCGGTGGAGACGTAGCCGAGGCGGATCCTGTCGTGGGCGCGGGGCGCAGCTCGCCACAGCGGCTTTGGCGCCGCGGGATGCCGCTGCGTCACCCAGGCCTCGGCGCAGCGTTGATGATCTTTGGCGGCGTCCGACAGCGACAGCAGCGCGAATGGCCCGCAGCTCGCTTTGCCCGCGTGCACCGACGCCGTGAGGCGCGCGACCTCGTCGCCGAGGCGGTCCCAATTGCACAGCCGCATCTTGGTGTGAAGCCGTGCCCCCTCGACGCCCTCCAGATCGGGCTTCAGCGACAGCGCCTGGTCGTAAGCGCTGAAGGCTTCGTCATAGCGGCCGAGATCGTAGAGCGCATTGCCGCGGCCGAGCCACGCCTCCGCGAGGCGCGGATTGATCGCCAGCGCCCGCTCATAGGCCGCTAGCGCCTCGGCGGCGCGGCCGAGCAGCAGCAGCGTCTTGGCCTTGTTGGCATGGGCTTCGGCATAGGCCCCGTTCAGCGCAACCGCCCGGTCGAAATCGGCGACCGCTAGTCCATATTGCTCGAGATCGTTGTAGACCGTGCCGCGATTGTTCCAGGTCTCGGCCGTGCGCGGATTGAGCGCCAGCGCCTTGCTAAAGTTCTCCAGCGCCTGCTGCGGCTTGCCGAGATGCTTGGAGATCAGCCCGTAATTGTAGAACGACACGTCCGACTGCTGATTGAGCGAGGTCGCGCGGGCGATCAGCGGCTCGGCCTCAGCAAAGCGCTCCATGCTCATGAGAACAACGACCAGGAGGTTGAGCGCCGGGACATTCGAGCGATCGCTCTTGACGACGCGGCGGAACAGCTCCTCGGCGCGCCTGAAGTCGCGGCCGTTGAGCGCGGCCAGCCCGTCATTGAAGGTCTTGGCGATCACGGACATTGCAGCTCACAGCATCAGGATCGGATCACCACACGCAGCAACGCCGGCCGCAACCGCCGGGCGAGGTTACCGCGGATGGTGCAAACGCGTCCAGCCTCGACGGCAAGGAACAGTGCCGTCCAGTGAGCGAATGCCAAAATCCTCACCTGGGACGGCGTGGCGGAGGCATTTATTGCGGGAATGTTGCTGCGCACCGCGGCCTCACCGGCGATCCGGCGAAACGCGGCGGCGGTGTGGCGGCGCGCTGTGACATTTAAGCTTTTGCATTACGGCGCAGGCGGATAGAAGCTCCCAGCAACGACGCCGATGCTGATGCAATGAACCTCTCCGCGCCCTTTGTCCGCCGACCGGTCGGCACCACGCTGCTGTCGCTTGGGCTCGTGGTGGCTGGCGTCATTGCGTTCTTCAAGCTGCCGGTGTCGCCGCTGCCCGACGTCGACATTCCGACCATCATGGTGCAGGCGACGCTGCCCGGCGCGAGCCCGGCGGACGTCGCCGCCACCGTGGCGAGCCCGCTCGAGCGCCACCTCGGCCAGATCGCCAGCGTCACCGAGATGACATCGATGAGCTCGCTCGGTTCCGCCCGCATCACCCTGCAGTTCGACATCGACCGCGACATCAACGGAGCGGCGCGCGACGTGCAGGCGGCGATCAACGCGGCGCGCGCCGACCTGCCGACCAATCTGCGCGCCAATCCGACCTACCGCAAATTCAATCCGGCCTCGGCGCCGATCCTGATCTACACGCTGACGTCGGACACGCTTACGCCGGCCGAGCTGTACGACGCCGCCTCGACCGTGCTGGCGCAAAAGCTCTCGCAGGTCGCCGGCGTCGGCGAAGTCTCGGTCGGCGGCGGCTCGCTGCCCGCGGTGCGGGTCGAGCTGATCCCGCCGGCGCTCAACAAATACGGCATCGGGCTGGAAGACGTCCGCGCCGCGATCGCCAGCGCCAATGCGCACAGCCCGAAGGGCGGCATCGACGTCGGCGAGCAGCGCTACCAGATCTATGCCAACGACCAGGCGCGGAAGGCGGACGACTACAAGCCGCTGGTCGTCGCCTACCGCAACGGCGCGCCGGTGCGGCTGACCGACGTCGGCGACGTCATCGATTCCGTGGAAAACGTGCGCACCATCGGGCTTGCCAACGGCAAGCCGGCGATCGTGATGATCGTGTACCGACAGCCGGGCGCCAACATCATCCAGATGGTCGACCAGGTGAAGTCGCTGATGCCGCAGCTGAAGGCCTCGGTCTCGCCCGCCATCGACATCAACCTCGCGATGGACCGCTCGAAGACCATCCGCGCCTCGCTGCACGACGTCGAGATCACGCTCTTGGTCGCCGTCGCGCTGGTGATCTTGGTGGTGTTCGCGTTCCTGCGCAGTGCGCGGGCCACGCTGGTGCCCGTGGTGGCGGTCGGGGTGTCGCTGATCGCGACCTTCGCCGTGATGTACCTGCTCGGCTACACGCTCGACATCTTCTCCCTGATGGCGCTGACGGTCGCGACCGGGTTCGTGGTCGACGACGCCATCGTGGTGCTGGAAAACATCAGCCGCCACCTCGATGCCGGGATGTCGCGGCTGCAGGCGACGCTGCTCGGCACCCGCGAGGTCGGCTTCACCGTACTGTCGATGAGCGTGTCGCTGATCGCGGTGTTCGTGCCGATCCTGTTGATGGGCGGCCTGGTCGGCCGCCTGTTCCGCGAATTCGCCATGACCATCACGATCGCGATCGTGATCTCGCTGGTGGTCTCGCTGACCACGACGCCGATGATGTGCGCCGTGCTGCTGCGCAGCGAGCGCGGCCGGCAGCACGGGCGGATCTACTGGATCAGCGAGCGGATCTTCGAACTGATGCTGGGCGGCTACCGGCGAACGCTGGCGCTCGCGCTGCGCCACCCGCTGATGGTGATGCTAATCCTCGGCTCGACCCTTTATCTGAACTTCCACCTCTACGCCGTGGTGCCCAAGGGCTTTGTGCCGCAGCAGGACACCGGCCTCCTGATCGGCTCGATCCAGGCCGACCAGAGCACCTCGTTCCAGCTGATGAAGCAGAAGCTGACGCAGTTCATCGAGATCGTCAAAAGCGATCCGGCGGTCGATACCGCGGTCGGCTTCACCGGCGGCGGCGGCGCGGGCCCGGGCGGCGCCACCAACACCGGCACGGTGTTCGCCTCGCTGAAGCCGATGAGCGAACGCAACCTGCGCGCCGACCGGGTGATCGAGCGGCTGCGCGACAAGCTCTCGGAGGTCGCGGGCGCCACGCTGTTCCTGCAATCGGTCGGCGATCTCGGCGCCGGCGGGCGTTCCGGTAACGCCGCCTATCAATACACGCTGCAGGGCTCGACCTTCGAGGAGCTGAACGAGTGGACGCCAAAGCTCGTCGCCGCGCTGCAGAAGGAGCCGTTGCTGGCCGACGTCAACACGGACCAGCAGAACAAGGCGCTGCAATCCAATCTGGTGATCGATCGCGATTCGGTCGCCCGCCTCGGCCTCACCATCAGCCAGATCGACAACACGCTCTATGACGCGTTCGGGCAGCGCCAGGTCTCGACCATCTTCGTCGCGCGCAACCAGTATCACGTCATCATGGAGGTCGCGCCGCGCTATTCGCAGAATCCGGAGACCTTGAAGGAGGTCTATATCTCCACCGCGGGCGGATCGGCGACCGGCACCCAGAGCACCAACGCGGTGGCCGGAACGGTGGCCTCGTCATCGCAGACGAGTTCGCTCAGCGCAGTCGCCGCCAATGCGGTGCGCAACCAGGCCACCAACTCGATCGGCGCCACCGGCAAGGGTGTCGCCTCGACCGGGACCGCGGTCTCGACCAGCGCGGAGACGATGATCCCGCTGTCGAGCGTAGCCCGCTTCGAGCCGGGCGAGACGCCGCTTGCGGTCAATCACCAGGACCTCCTGGTCGCCAGCACCATCTCCTTCAACCTGCCGCCGGGCGCCTCGCTTGGCACAGCTACCACGGTGATCGAGAGGGTGATGCACGAGATCGGCATGCCGGCGGGAATTCATGGCGGCTTCGCGGGGACCGCCAAGATCTTCCAGCAGGCGCTGGCCAACGAAATCTTTCTGATCCTGGCGGCGCTGGCGACGATCTACATCTCGCTCGGCATGCTCTACGAGAGCTACATCCATCCGCTGACCATCCTCTCCACCTTGCCCTCGGCCGGCGTCGGTGCGGTGGCGGCGCTGATGCTGTCGCGGACCGATTTCGACATCATCGGCGCGATCGGCGTAATCCTGCTGATCGGCATCGTGAAGAAGAACGCCATCATGATGATCGACTTCGCGCTCGACGCCGAACGGCAACGCGGGCTGTCGTCGCGCGATGCGATTTACGAGGCCTGCCTGATGCGGTTCCGGCCGATCATGATGACGACGCTCGCCGCGCTGTTCGGCGCGGTGCCGCTGATGATCGGTTTCGGCGAGGGCAGCGAGCTGCGCCAGCCGCTCGGCATCGCGATCTTCGGCGGCCTGATCCTGAGCCAGATCCTGACGCTCTACACGACGCCGGTGGTCTACCTCTATCTCGACCGCGCCCGGCTCTGGACCCAGCGGCGGCGCGCTGCACGCCGCGCGCGGAGGGCAGCGTCGAACCCGTCTTGACCTCCGGTCGTTGACAGACCGGTGCTGACCTTGCCAACCTGCGGTCAGAGACAGCGCAAGGAACCGATCCGTGACTCTCGCACCGGAACTCGTAGTCACGCGCTGGTTCAACGCCGGCGAACCGCTGACTTTGGCCGCGCTGCGCGGCCGGCCGGTGCTGCTGCACGCCTTCCAGATGCTGTGCCCCGGCTGCGTCGCGCACGGCACGCCGCAGACGCAGCGCGCCTTCGAGCTGTTCAAGCATTCCGACCTGCAGGTGATCGGCCTGCACACCGTATTCGAGCACCACGACGCGATGACGCCGGTGTCGCTGGAAGCGTTCATTCACGAGTACCGGCTGACCTTTCCGATCGGCGTCGACCAGCCCGGCGAGGACACGCCGATCCCGGTGACGATGCAGCGCTATGGCATGCAGGGCACGCCGACCAGCATCCTGATCGGGCGCGACGGCAACATCGTGCATCACGGTTTTGGGCAGCAGAGCGACATGGCGCTGGGTGCCATCATCGCCGCGGAGCTCGCCAATACGCCGGGGTGATGCCGGCCAGCGCCGGCTGCAACCCGCTCGCGCGGCTGCGTTGTAACGACGTCGCGAAAGGCGTGGTAGCGTTTGACCAATCGGAAGCATCGTCTGCCAGGATCGGGAGGATACCGTGAAAACCTACCAGCTCTACATCAACGGCCAGTATGTCGACCCCGCCAATGGCGAATGGTTCGAGACGATCGATCCCTATCGCGGCGAGGCCTGGGCAAAGATCCCGCGCGGCACCGCCGCCGACGCCGACAAGGCGGTGAAGGCCGCCAATGAGGCGATGTGGAACGGCCCCTGGGCCAAGATGACGGCATCCGCGCGCGGCAAGGCGATGCGCAAGCTCGGCGATCTCGTCGCCGCCAATGCCGAGCGCCTCGCCGAGATCGAGGTGCGCGACAACGGCAAGCTGATGGCGGAGATGCTGGGCCAGCTGCGCTACCATCCGGAATGGTGGTGGTATTTTGGCGGCCTCGTCGACAAGCTCGAAGGCGGCCTGGTGCCGATCGACAAGGCGGAGACCTTTGCCTACACCACCCATGAGCCGGTCGGCGTGGTCGCGGCGCTCACCGCCTGGAATTCGCCGCTGCTGTTCGTCGCCTGGAAATGCGCCGCCGCGCTCGCCGCCGGCTGCGCCGTCGTCGTCAAGCCGTCGGAATTCACCTCGGCCAGCACGCTGGAATTCGCGGCGCTGACCAAAGAGGCCGGGATTCCCGACGGCATCTTCAACGTGGTGACCGGCTTCGGGCCCGAGGCCGGCGCCGCGCTGATCTCGCACCCGGGGGTGGCAAAAATCACCTTCACCGGGTCCGACACGACCGGCGCAAGAGTCTACGAGACCGCCGCGAAGAGCCTGAAGCGCGTCTCGCTCGAGCTCGGCGGCAAGTCGCCCAACATCGTGTTCGAGGATGCCGACCTCACGGCGGCCGCCGCCGGCGCGATCTCCGGCATTTTTGCGGCGACCGGCCAGACCTGCATCGCCGGATCGCGGCTGCTGGTGCAGAGCTCGATCAAGGAAAAATTCGTCGCGCGCGTGCTGGAGCTGGCGAAATCCGCCAAGATCGGCGATCCCAGCAAGCCCGACACCAATGTCGGCCCGATCACGACGCCGGCGCAGTACAAGAAGGTGCTCGACTATATCGACATCGCCAAAGCCGAGGGCGCGCGCTGCCTGCTCGGCGGCAAGCCGGCCTCCGGCGACGGCATCATGGGCGGCCAGTTCGTCGAACCGACTATCTTCACCGATGTCGACAACTCGATGCGGATCGCGCGCGAAGAGGTGTTCGGGCCGGTGCTGTCGATCATCTCCTTCGACACCGAGGAGGACGCCATCCGGATCGCCAACGACACCATCTACGGCCTCGCCGCCGGCATCTGGACCAAGGATCTCGCCCGCGCCATCCGCGTGCCGAAGCAGCTGCGCGCCGGCACCGTGTGGGTGAACACCTATCGCGCCATCAGCTACATGATGCCATTCGGCGGCATGAAGTTCTCCGGCGTCGGCCGCGAGAGCGGCATCGACGCGGTGCGCGAATATCAGGAAACCAAGAGCGTCTGGATCTCGACCGCACAGGACGTGCCGGCCAATCCGTTCGTGATGCGGTGAGCGGCTGCGGCCTCGCGCACGCTCACAGATAGCGCTTGGCCACCAACAGGAAGCCGAGGACGCCGCTGGTCACGGCGACGACCGCGATGCCGTTCCAGAGGCTGAGATAGGCAGCCGACCAGTACGTCACGGTCGCAGCCTTGTTCGGTTTCTTCGGCATGTGTGGCCATTCGAATCGGCGCCGCCGCCTGGTCAACACGGGCGACGGCGCCTGTCTGAGAGAGCTTCTTGCGAAGCCGCTGCCAACCTAGGCGGCCTTGATGAACGGTTCGTTTATCTGGCCGAGCGTTGGCCGCTGTCTTCAGAACGAAGCGTACGCGTTGCGGAACGCGATCGCGCCGGCCAGCGACCTCGGCCGTGCGCGAACACCATGACCATCGTTGCCGCTCTGCACGATCCATTGACCGTTCTGCTGGCCGACGATCTTGCCGACATGGTGACGCCACACCACGATGGTGCCGATCGACGGGCCGCCGGCATTGCTGCCGTAGCGCGCCCAGGATCGCGCCAGGTTGTACTGCGGCCCCGGATCGCTGCCGACCTGCGTACGCATGTACCAGCCGCACCACGCTGCCGGACGGCCGGAATGTGCATGATGCCGATGACGGTGGTGGCTGCGGGCTTCGGCAGCAGATGAAACGAATGCCGACAGCACGGCAGCTGCAACCAGGATTTTACGCATAACAATAGTCCTTCTTGCTGTTGGCGGGAGACCATCCATTGTGTGTGAGGGGACGTCGCGGATGATCCCGCGATCAATTGCGAAGCGACCGCATCGGTCGGGCGACGCAACACAGGGCGGGCAAAGGCCCGCCCGGCCGTTTAAGGTGCGGGCTATGGCCAAAATGTGGCTCGTAATTCTCGCCCAGCAGAACGCAATGACGTGATTTCGGCCTGGTTGTCACAGAGGCATTCCGGCATCAGCTGCGCGAGCTGCCGGATCACCACGCAGCGGCATCTGCTTGCCGTGGCCGTTGTGGCGCGAGCGGCGGACGTACGAACAGCGACGGTAAAACTGCCGCGGCAGGGCCAGCGTGACCGCGCAAAAAGATCGCGCTATCCTCCTAGGACAAAAATCAAGAGCAAGAGGAAGCCCCCATCGTGTACGACTACATTATCGTCGGCGGCGGCTCGGCGGGGTCGGTGCTGGCCCACCGGCTGTCGGCCAAGAGCGCCAACAAGGTTCTGCTGTGCGAAGCCGGGCAGGACACGCCGCCCGGCAACGAGCCGGCCGAGATCCGGGACAGCTATCCAGGTACCGCCTATTTCGATCCGCGCTTCCACTGGACCGAGCTCAAGGTCACGACCCAGGTCGTCAGCCACAACAATCCGGACGAACGGCGCCCTCCCTTGCGCAAATACGAACAGGCGCGCGTGCTCGGCGGCGGCTCGTCGATCAACGGGCAGATGGCCAACCGCGGTGCGCCGACCGACTACGATGAATGGGAATCGCGCGGCGCCGCCGGGTGGAGCTGGAACGACGTGCTGCCGTTCTTCAAAAAGGTCGAACGCGATCTCGATTTCGACGGACCGTACCACGGCAAGGACGGCCGTATTCCGGTGCGCAGAATCCCAAGGGAGCACTGGACGCGGCATTCACAGGCTTTTGCCGAAGCATTCCAGCAAGCCGGCCATCAATTCATACCGGACCAGAACGGCGAGTTCGTCGACGGCTATTTCCCGGTAACGCACTCCAACCAGGCCGAGCAGCGCGTCTCGGCCGCCATGGGCTATCTCGACCGCGAGACGCGCCAGCGCGCCAACCTCACGATCTCCACCAACACCCAGGTCAGAGAACTGCTGTTCGAAGGCACGCAATGCGTCGGCGTGAAGGCGAAGGTCGACGGACGCGAGCAGGAATTCCGCGGCCGCGAGATCATTCTGTCCAGCGGCGCCATCCATTCGCCGGCGCATCTGCTGCGCGCCGGCATCGGCCCGGTCGGCCATCTCCGCGACATGGGCATTCCGGTCCGGATGGGCCTCGCCGGCGTCGGCCAGCGCCTGATGGATCACCCCTCGATTTCGCTGTCGTCCTTTGTCCGCCGCGGCGCGCGCATGAACGAGCACACCAGGCGGCACATGCAGCTCGGCCTGCGTTATTCGTCCGGGCTGCCTGATGTGCCGAAGGGCGACATGTTCGTCGTCGTGCTCAGCAAGTCGGCCTGGCACGCGGTCGGCGCGCAGATCGGCTCACTGCTGACATTCGTGAACAAGACCTATTCCGAGACCGGACAGATCAAGCTGGCCTCGCGCGAGCCTGAGGCGGAGCCGATCGTCGAGTTCAATCTGCTGTCTGACCGGCGCGATCTCGACCGCCTGATGAGCGGTTTCCGCAAGATGGCCGCCGTCCAGATGAGCGATGCGGTCAAGGCGGTGACGGACAAGCCGTTCCCAGCCTCCTATACCGACCGCGTGCGCAAGATCGGCGTCGTCAACAACAAGAACAGAATCCTGACCAACATCGCCGCGATGCTGATGGACGGCCCGGCAGCGCTGCGCCACTACATGATCGACAATTTCGTGGTCGAAGGCTTCAGCTTCGATGACGTGATCAACGACGATGAGGCGCTGGAAAGCTTCGTGCGCAAGGGCACCATCGGCGTGTGGCACGCCTCATGCTCTTGCCGCATGGGGCGCGCCGATGATCCGATGGCAGTGGTCGATACCCAGGGCCGCGTCAGGGGCATCCAGGGTCTGCGCGTCGTCGACGCCTCGATCTTCCCGGTGGTGCCATGCGCCAACACCAATTTTCCGGTGCTGATGTCGGCGGAGAAGATCGCAGCAGCAATGCAGTGACGAGCTCCGCTCCGATGGAATCGGAACGGAGCTCTAGATTCTCGTTTTGACGCGTTTTCTTCACGCGAACCGGCGTCCACTTCGCTGGAAAACGCTCTCTAGTGCATCGCCATCGGGTTGCCGCCGTCGACGACGATGGTCTGCCCGGTGACGCTCTCCATCCGGCAATAGGCCACCACGAGCTCGGCGATGTCATCGGCGCTGCCGGTGCGTCCGAGGACCGACTGGGCGCGCGCCGACTGCCGCATGGCTTCGGGCACCCGATCGGCCATGCGCGTGCCTTCCACCAGGCCCGGCGCGATGCAGTTGACGGTGACTTCGGGCGCCAGCGTGACGGCCAGGCAATGCGTGAGATGGATCAACCCCGCCTTGCTGACCGCATAAGCGATGCTGCTGCCACCCGGCACGAGCCCGGCAATCGACGCGATGTTGACGACGCGGCCGGCCTTGTGCCGCCGAAGTTCGGCGGCAAAGGCCCGCGCGAGCAGAAATGGGCCGCGGGTATTGGTTTCCTGAATCCGATCCCAGATCTCGGGCGTCAGCGCGTCGAGCTCCTTGAACGGGATGCCGACATTCCACGCGGCGTTGTTGATCAGAATGTCCAACCGACCAAAATGCCCGGTGACGGCCGTAACGCACGCATCGATCGAGTTGGGATCACGCTGATCCAGCTGCACTGCGTGGCTGCGCCGGCCAGCGATCCGCAGCGCCTCGACCAACTCACCCGCGCGCGCCGCTTCCCCGACATAGGAAACCGCAACGTCCGCACCGGCGGCGGCGAGAGCCCGGGCAATCGCTTCGCCGATTCCGCCCGTGCCGCCGGTGACCAATGCGACCTTTCCTTTGAGATCCATAGCTTTCTCCTCGTTCGCACCAACGGCACCGCTCGGAGCCAAGGATACACGTTTCAACGCGGCCGGCAAAAATCGCGCGCCCAAGCCCTGTGGCATCGTCGCCATGCCCGTCGCGGCACGTCACAGCCGTCGCGCGAACGTCACATGCGCGTCAGCCAACGCCGGTAGTCAATGCCTCCTCCTCGAAACCACCCGCGCAAATTGCGCCGCGAAGATGGGGCATCACATGAATCTGAAGACGTTGCTTTCATTGATATCGGCGATGTCGCTCGCCGCATCGCTTTCCGGCGTTGCGCCGGCGCAGGCCGATCAGGACGGCAAGGATCGCGACAACGGCTCCGGCGATTTCCGCAATCAGGGCCAGGATGGTGATCAGGGCGGGGACCGCCAGGGCGGTGGCCATCACGGCCGCAAGCCGCGCGTGGTGCTGATCTCGCTGGACGGCGCCAAGCCCGATTTCATCAAGAAATTCATCGACGAAGGCGTGCTGCCGCGTGACGGCGGCCTGGCGCGGCTGAGCCGCCGCGGCGCGGTGGCAACGCAGAACGTGACGGCCTCGCCCTCGCTCACCGCGGTGTCGCACATCGCGATCGCCACCGGCTCGACCGCGGTCCACAACGACATCCCGTCGAACACCTTCGAGGCGGTGGTCGCCCCGATCACGTCGAGCATCAGCGGCTTCGCAGCGCCGATCGGCGGCTATCAGGAGAGCCCGCTCGGACCGTCGCCGCGTCCCGCCGCGGCGCCGCTGTGGGTGCAGCTGCGCCAGCAGGGCAAGAAGGTCGCCACCGCGACCTGGCCGGGCGGCGACGGCGCCGACATCTCCATCAACGGCACCGTGGTGCAGCCCTCCACACCGACCCGTGTCACCGACTATACCGTGCCGTTCGGGGCGTTCGGCGGCATCGGGGCCCAGGGCTTCTCGCTTACCCGCGCCAACTTCGTCTCGGATCCGGCGATCGTCGCCGCCGTGCAGGCCTCCGGCCACTTCTCGTACAGCCCGGTGCTGGCCACGTCGGCGCCGATCGAGACGTTTTCGTGCTCCTCGGCACAGACCGCGACCTGCTCGAGCGGGCAGACGCTCGACGTCAAATACGCGATCCGGGTGGCTGCGCTCGACACCACCAACGACAACAAGGTGAACTACGACACGCTGGTGTTCTTCGACACGACGCGCGGCATCACCGCAGGCCCGTTCCTAGCGCCCTCGACCGGCCCGGCCTACGCCAAGCTCGGCGGCGAGAATGCGCCGTTCTTCTTTGAAGGCAGCGGAGCCAAGGTCGGCGCCGCCTACTTCGTCTCGGCGCTGGCGCCCGACCTTTCGGCGGTGCGCTTCGCCCGCTACGGCGCCAACTTCATCCCGCGCAACACGCCGGTGCTGGCCGATGTCGACGACATCAACAACAACATCGGGTTCTGGCGTCCGCAGGGTGACTTCCGCATTCCGGAGCGGTTGAGCCCCGGCTTTGCCAACTTCCCCGACCTCGAGATCGAGACAATGTACGAGGACATGGTGAAGACCTTCGTGCGCTATCAGGCCGATATCGGCGAGCGCGCGATCAAGAACCATCCCGACGCCGACCTCGTGATGGTCTACCTCGAGGAGCCCGATGGCTCCGAGCATCAGTTCCT
This sequence comes from Bradyrhizobium sp. CCBAU 51753, assembly GCF_015291565.1. Lineage (NCBI taxonomy): Bacteria > Pseudomonadati > Pseudomonadota > Alphaproteobacteria > Hyphomicrobiales > Nitrobacteraceae > Bradyrhizobium > Bradyrhizobium sp. CCBAU 51753. The sequence goes on from NZ_CP030037.1 coordinate 8,451,489, forward strand.
GCTCACCGACCGCCGCCAGGGCACCAACCCGACCGACCCGAATTCGATCGGCGCCGGCCAGGACCCCGCCAAGGTGGCCCGCTACGCCTCGTACATCCGCTTCGCCTATCAGGCCGCCGACAAGGCGGTGAAGCAGATCGCCGATGCCGCCGGCCACAACGCCAACGTCATCGTCGTGTCGGACCACGGCTTCGCACCGTTCCACACCTCGGTCAGCATGACCAACATCCTGCGCAATGCCGGCATCGACACCAGCAAGCTGGGGATCCGCACCTCGGGTCCCGCGGTCAATATTTATGTCAACGAGCAGGGCCGCGAGCAGGGCGGCACCGTCGACGTTGCGACCTACAACGCGCTGGTGACGCAGATCACCAACGCGGTGAAGAGCGCGGTCGATCCCAACCCGCGGTTCAACTTCTCGCTCACGAACGGGCAGATCTTCACCGTGGTGGAGACCCGGCCGTTGCAATGCAGCGCCGGGCCCGGGCTGTGCACCAGCAAGACCATCGGCCAGGACTTCGGCGATGTGTTCGCGCTGATGGCGCCGGGCTACAATTTCGACGGCATCCAGAACCCCGGCGTCGCCCGCCTCGGCGATCCCTCGTTCAACGCGGCGACCACCACGCTATCGATGCCGAACTTCTACGGCGCCCATGGCCACGATCCCGAGTTGCCGACGATGAGCGCGACCTTCATCGCCGCCGGCCCGCAGATCCGCGAGGGCACCTCGATTCGGCGCATGCGCAACATCGACGTCGCCCCGACCATCATGAAGATCCTCGGCGTCAAGCCCAATCAGGTCGATGGCGAGGTGCTGCACGAGGTCCTGCGCTGACGATGGGCTGATCAAGCCTCATCCGGTGGGCGCTGCCCGGCGCCCACCGGACTTCGCCTGTGGTGCAGCCCGGCCGCTGCGCTCACTTTTACGCGAGCCGGCGCGGGGCTGCCGGGCCATCCGTTGCTGATGCCCCGATCGATCGCTTCGACCTCCGCCCGCTCGCCCGGCGAGGGACAGGCCAAGCAAGCCCCCGCAGCCCCGGCATTTGGCTGCGTCCGCTTCCACCTCCGGAGCGGAGCGCGGAACGTCCGAAGAACAAATTCAATTTCTTGCCCTCTTTGATGGACACCCTTGCCGGTGCCTCGAACCAATGTGCCGCGCCTGCCGGAGAGGCGCAGCTGCGGCGCGATCGCGTGACATAACGTCAGCAAACAAGTATTTTCATCGGCCCGCCGTCCCGGCCCATTGAGGATTCCCAGTAAATTTTTCCCGCAAGGAGGACGGATCTGATTTCTCTCCGCATCCCGTTGGCGCTTCTTTCGATATCGCTGGGCGCCATCGCCGCCGTGTGGTGGTGGCTGGGCATACCTGTCCACCTGGTGCGCGCACCGCTCGATCCTGATGACAAGGTGCAATGCATCTCCTACGCGCCGTTCCGCAACAACCAGACGTCGCTGGAGCCGGCGACGAAGGTATCACGGGAGCAGATCGCGGAAGATCTCGCCGACCTCGCCAAAATATCCAACTGCATTCGCACCTATGCGAACGATCTGGGGCTCGACCAGATTCCCGAACTTGCTGCCAAGGCCGGGCTGAAGGTCATTCAGGGCATTTTCCTCGACCGTGACCGGCCGAAGAACGCAACGCAGGTCGCGACCGCGATCCGCCTCGCCAAGGAATATCCGGACACCATCATCGCGCTCGTGGTCGGCAACGAGGTGCTGCTGCGCAAGGAAATGTCGGCGTCCGACCTCGGCACGCTGATCCGCTCGATCAAAGCGCAGGTCACCGTGCCCGTCACCTACGCCGACGTCTGGGAGTTCTGGCTCAGCAATCGCGAACTCGCCGACGCCGTCGATTTCATCACCATTCACATCCTGCCCTATTGGGAGAATATCCCGATCCCCGCCGAACGTGCCGCCGCGCATGCCGACAAGATTCGCCAGGAGGTCGCGGCGGTGTTTCCGGGCAAAGAGATCTTCATCGGAGAAGTCGGGTGGCCGAGCCAAGGGCGGATGCGCGAGTCGTCGCTGGCCTCGCCGGTCAATCAGGCGCGGGTGGTCTCGGAGGTGCTCGACCTCGCCAAGCGCGAGCATTTCCGCGTCAATCTGTTCGAGGCCTATGACGAATCGTGGAAGCGGGAGATCGAGGGCACGATCGGCGGATATTGGGGCCTGTTCGATTCCGAGCAGCGCAAGCCGAAATATCCGCCCGGCGTTCCGATCAGCAACTTCCCGCGCTGGAAGCTGCAGATGGGCGCCGGGATGGCGCTGGCGATCCTGGTGTTCGCGACGGCGTGGCTGACCTCGCGCCGCAAGCCGAGGGAGGCCAGCCTCGCGTCATGGATCGCGGTCGGACTGTCGGCGACGACGGCCGGAATCCTGTTCGGCGTCGCCGCCCAGAAGATGGCCTATGAAAGTTACGGCGCGGGCGGCTGGCTGCTGTGGGGCGCGCTGCTGGCGGCGGCGACGGCTTCGCCGCTGTTCGGCGCCAACGCCCTGATGTCGGGTCGCGCAGCGCCCAGTTTTCTGGAGGTGCTGGGTCCGAAGGGCTACCAGACCGAATCGGTGCTGGCGACCATGCACGGATTGGACTGGATCGTCACCATCGTGATCGGCACGGCGACCGCCATCGGCCTCGTGTTCGATCCGCGCTTCATCGATTTTCCCTATGCGGCACTGAGCATGGCGGCGCTGCCGTTTGCGGCGGTGACGCTGCTCAATCCTCCCGGCAAGGGCATCCGCCCGATGGCGGAATCGATCTTTGCCGGGATTTTTTTCGCAGCTGCGATCTATACCGGGCTCAACGAAGGGCCGGCCAATTGGCAGGCGCTGTGGACCTGCGCGGCCTTCCTGCTGCTTGCGCTCACGCTATGGCGGGCGCGTGCCTGAGCTAAGTGGTCCGATTCCGTCGAGGGAGGTCCATAAACCGCAGCGCAGGGGTTAGCCGCAATCGCTCTGCAGGCAGAGCAATCGCGCTGGCGCAGCCGCAGGTCCGATCCGCTAGATCATCACCATGCCCAGGTTCAACTGGACGGAGGGAAAGATGATCTGGAGAAGCATCGTCAGATCCCGTGCGATCGGATCACATCGGCGATTGGTTGCAACCGCCGTTGTCTACGGACTTTCACTGGCCGTTCGCTTCACGTCGGCCGCGGGCGAGGAAACCGAAATTCCACCGCAAGTCGCGCTCAGCGCCAATCCCATGACGTCGATCATGGTGAACAACGGCGCCCGGACCACCTCCCAGAATTGGCCAGCGCCGGTTCAGCCGAGTCTGCAAGCCATGCGGGTGAAATCCCCCTGGCAATGCCAGTAACGCCGGGCTGCCGCCTGCTTCCATAGCAGGCCCGGCTTTTCACTCCGTTGCGTCGCCATCGAGCGCAATCACCCGTCGCCCAAGCGGCGGGGGCGCCGCGCATTCCTGTTCAAGGCGATCCCGCATGCGCGGGTCGTCAAATCACCTCGCCGAGATCGAGAAAGGGAGCGACATGGTTACCATCACAGCGATTTCTCAGGCTGCCGAAGTCAGCCGGGCCATAGCACCGGCGGAGGCCAAAAGTCCGGAAGCCAAGGCGCCGCCGGCCGCCCCGGACAAGCCCGGCACCGGCGCCCCATCGCGCGTCCCCCGACGCCTGCTCATTCCGCTGGCGGCAGTCGGCGCGGCGGCCACACTCGTCCTCGCGACGTCAGCCCATTGGAACACCTGGGTGGGCGCCGCCGCAGTCCAGACCACCGACAACGCCACCGTGCATGCCGAGATGAGCCGGCTGAGCGCCCGGGTGAGCGGCAATGTCAGGCGCGTCCTGGTGCGGGATTTCCAGCGCGTCAAGGCCGGCGACCTGCTGATGGAGATCGAGCCGGCGGACTATGATGCGACGGTGGTGCAGGCCAAGGCGAGTGTCGCCGCGGCCCAGGCCACGCTCGACAATCTGGAGAATCAGAAGGCGCATCAACGCGCCGTCATCAGCCAGGCCGAGGCGCAGCGCCGCTCCGCCATCGCCCGCGAGCTGGAAACGCGGCAAGAGCTGGAACGGCAGGACCAGCTGCTGCGCGGCGGCGTCGCCGGCACCAAGCAGCGGCTGGAGCAGGCCACCGCCGCGCACGACACCGCCGGCGCCGCGCTGGCCGCGACTGAAGCGACGATCGAGGCGCAGCGCAGCCAGCTCGAGATTCTGAACGGCGACGAGAATCTGCTGCGCGCAAAACTCCGCGCCGGTGAGGCCGACCTCACCACGGCGCTGCTGCGTCAGGGCTATACCCGCATCGTGACGCCGTTCGACGGTGTCGTCGGCGAGCGCATGGTTCAGGAAGGTAATTACGTCAATGTCGGCACCAATCTGATTGCCGTCGTGCCGCTGCCGAACGTCTATGTGGTGGCCAATTACAAGGAGACGCAGCTGACGCATGTGACGCCGGGCCAGCCGGTCGACGTCACTGTCGACACGTTCCCCGGCGTGGTGCTGCGTGGCAGCGTCGAGCGCATCTCCCCGGCCAGCGGATCGACCTTCGCCCTGCTGCCGCCGGACAACGCGACCGGCAACTTCACCAAGGTGGTGCAACGCATCCCGGTCCGCATCGAGTTCGATCCCGGCCAGCCGCTGGTCGAGCGGCTGCGGCCGGGAATGTCTGTGGTCACGCATATCAAGATTGCCGGAGAGGCGTCATGACCAGCGCAACCATCAGCAGCGGCCCGGGCTCCGCCGGCCACACCTCGCACCGCCCGCTGCTCGCCGTCGGAGCCGTACTGCTCGGCGCCTTCATCGCGAGCTTCGACGTGCGGCTGTTCGCGCTGGGCCTGCCGGATCTGCGCGGCAAGTTCGGCCTCAGCTTCGACGAGGGGGCATGGCTGACGACGGCGTCGACCGCGCCGCAGATCCTGATCGCCCCCGCCGTCGCCTGGCTTGCCACCGTGTTCGGCTTGCGCCGCGTCTTGATCGGGCCGAGCCTGCTCTATGTCGTCGTGTCGCTGGCGATTCCGTTGGTTCGCGACTACCAGATGCTGCTGGCCCTGCACCTCGTCCGCGGCCTGCTGCTCGGCATCTTCGTCCCGGCGACCATCATGATCGTGCTGCACAATATGCCGATGAAATGGTGGATCGTCGGCCTCGCCGCCTATTCCTTCCGGCTGTCGTTCACCGGCAACGCCGGCGTGTCGCTGGTGGGCTTCTATGTGGATCATGTTGGCTGGCAGTGGCTGTATTGGCAGGACGCCGTGGTCGCCTTGCTGATGGCGCTGCTGACCTGGCTCGGCACGCCTGCGCAAGACGTCAATCGCCAGCTGATGGCGCAGGCCGACTGGGGCGGCATGCTGCTGCTCGGCGCCGGCCTCGCCTTGATCTACGCCGGCTGCGACCAGGGCAACCGGCTCGACTGGTTCGAATCCGGCACCGTGACCGGGCTGATCGTCGCCGGCGGCGCGCTGGTTTTCGCTTTCCTCGTCAACGAGGCGCTCGTCCCGGAGCCGTGGGCGAGCCCCACGGTGCTGTTCTCGCGCAACGTCGCCTTGGTGCTGCTGACCATGATGACCTACATGGTCACCAGCCTGTCCAACACCATGCTGGTCCCCAACTTCCTGATCGTCGTCGCCGGGCTTCGGCCCGAGCAGATCGGCCAATTGTTCCTGCTCTATGTGGCCTTGCCGCTGCTGGTCGCAGTGCCCGCCGCCGTCTGGCTGCTGCGCCGGATCGATGCCCGGATCGTGGTGCTGCTCGGGCTGACGAGCTTTGCGATCGCTGCCTGGATGGGCACCCGTATCACGCAGGAATGGGCGCCGGCGAACTTCATTCCGATGGCGCTGGTGCAAGCGGTCGGCCAGGGCCTCACCTTCACCGGCCTGCTGATCTTCGTGCTGTCGAATGCCAACCCGGCACGGGCCACCGCCTTCGTCGCCTACATCCAGGTGATGCGCCTCGATGTTATCGAGATTGCGGTGACGGCAATGACGACGTGGCTGCGCGTGCGCCAGCAGGTCCATTCGAATCTGATCGGGCTGCACGTGTTTGCCGGAGACGGCGAGGTGACGCGGGCCCTCGGCAGCCTGACCGGCAAATTCATCCAGCATAGCGCCGCCGCGGAGACGGCGCTGGCGCGCGCCATGGGCACGATGGCGTCAATCGTGCGGCGTGAAGCCAATGTGCTGTCGATCATCGACGGCTTCCAGGTTGCCTTCTGGGCCGCGATCATCGGGCTGTTGCTGGTTAGTCTGATGCGGGCGGCGCCGGCCGGCCCGCTCACGCCGCCGATCCCGGCCAATCGCGGCGGGAATGCACACCAGGGCTAGCGACGATTCCCGCCGAGCAGGCGTTCCGCCCGCTCGCCGACGGGGCTGCTCGCTGGTGAAGTAGACCCTCTTCGCCTCTCCCCGCCTGCGGGGAGAGGCCGGATCGCATCGCAGATGCGACCCGGGTGAGGGGGACTCTCCACGAGTCCCACTCCTACCGTCCCCGCGGAAACTCCCCCTCATCCCGACCTTCTCCCCGCACGCGGGGAGAAGGAGCAGAGTCATCCGCTCCGATCGAAGCAACGCGAGCGAAGCCAGACAGGTGATCTCGACGATGAAATGGACAGCGTGAAGTTGCGATCGCGCAACGACTTCGAATCGACGAACGAATCGTCGCCCCGTGAAGGCATGCGCGCGGAAGACGTGGAACGGCAAACTTCAGAAAATGACTCCGGTGACAGATTCTGACTGTGAAGTCAGCGGCTCACGCACGCCTGACTCGTGAAGCTCTTGTTAATCGCACCACGCAAACGAACATGAGCGACCTAAGCCTCGCTCATCCTTCGATCCAGAGCCGAGGTCAAACCTGCCAGAATAGAGGTCTAACATGTCGAAACAGATTCATGACCACCTAGCCGATCTTCGCGCGGGGCTTTTGAATCACCCCATCTACGTGGAGGTTGCTTCCGTCGAGGATCTGAGGCGATTCATGGAAGATCATGTCTTCGCCGTCTGGGATTTCATGTCGCTGCTGAAGCGGCTGCAGCAGGACCTGACATGCACAAGAGTGCCTTGGTTTCCTGCGGACAATGCGCGGGCTGCGCGCTTGATCAACGACATCGTTATCGGTGAGGAGACAGATGTCGATCTGGACGGCTCCTATGTCAGCCACCTCGATCTCTACCTCCGCGCCATGGCGGACGTCGGTGCCAGCACTCGCCAATTCGAGGCGTTCCGCTCACTGGCGCGGGTCGGTTCGTCGGTCGAAGGGGGATTGGCGCGGTCTGGCGTGCCGCCACATGTCCGAGCCTTTGTCGCGCATACCATGACGCTCGCCCAGTCGGGGTCGACGGAAGAGGTTTTGGCGGCATTTTTCTACGGCCGCGAGGACATCATTCCGGAGATGTTCAGCAGGCTGCGGAAAACGCTCCCTGGCATGAAGCACGACAACGCGCGCTTGCGTCACTTCATCTACTACATCGAGCGGCATATCGAGCTCGACGGTGACAGCCATGGTCCAATGGGGAGGGAACTGCTCGACGGCCTGGTTGCGGATTCGCAGCCACGAAACGAACGCGCGCTGCGCGCTGCATGCAACAGCATCCAGGCGCGGATCGAGCTTTGGAACGGCACCTTAAGCACCCTTCGAGCCGCCCGCGCCGCGTAGCCCGCGACGTCGAAGTGGGCCCTCTGCTTCAGTTCGGAATTGAGGCAGAGGGCAATAAGATCGGGCCGTGCCGGGGCTCGATGCAAAACAGCAAGATGCCTGCAAACTGCCTGCGCTGCGCAGCATGATGTCCGCTCCGGGTCAGCCCCGGAGGCTGCTGCCGAGACCGTGTCCTAACCCTTCGCCGGGCTCGGCACGCCGCCGAACAATTGCTCCTGCTCGGCGCGGGCGGCCGCGACGATGCGGCTCGTCGCTGTTTCGATCTGGTCGCGGACGCGGGTCATGAATTCGTCGCGCGGCAGACCCGGCGGCAGCGGATCGAGGAATTCGACCACCAAGGTGCCGGGATAGCGCATGAAGGTGCGGCGCGGCCAGAACAGACCTGAATTGAGCGCGACCGGCAGGCACGGCACTGCGCTCTCGGCATAGATCTGCGCGACGCCGGCCTTGTAGGCGGGCGGCGCGCCCGGCGCGGTGCGGGTGCCTTCCGGGAAGATCACGAGCTGGCGGCCACGCTGCACCTCGGCCGCCGCCTGCTTCAGCGTCTTGATCAGCGAGCGCGGCCCGCCGCCACGCTCGACCGAGATCATGCCGGCCTTCTTCAGCAACCAGCCGAACACCGGGATCATCATCAGCTCGCGCTTGAGGATGAACAGCGGGTGGTCGAAGAAGCGCACCAGCGCAAAGGTCTCCCAGAACGACTGGTGCTTAGAGGCGATGATCAGCGGACCCGCGGGAATTTTCTCGACGCCGCGGAATTCGATCCTGATGTTGCAGATCACGCGCATCAGGAACAGGCTGATGTCGGCCCACGCCGCCTGCAGCGCCATCAGCGCGCCCCGCGGCAGCAGCAGCGTCGGGATCGCGACGATGCAGAGCAGCACCAGCACGACATAGAACAGCACGTTGAAGATGAGTGAGCGCAGGAAGATCGAAGTCATCTCAACACAATCCCTCTACACCGTCATTCCGGGGCGCGAAGCGAACCCGGAATCTCGAGATTCCCCGATACACAATTGTGTATCTGAGGTCTGGTGCTTGCGCACCATCCGGAATGACGGTGCGTGATATCAATTCGCCTGCGCGGTGGCGGGGCGGCGCGGCGTGGCCGCCGGCTCGCCGAGATCGGAGGCCAGGTCGAGCCCGATATCGGCCAGCCGCACCCGCACCTCGGCGGCGACGTATTTGGCGTACTCCGATAGCAAGAGACGGAAGGTCGCGCCACTCGTCCACCACGGTTCATCGCGCCATTTGTCGCCGATCACGGCGAACGGGATCAGGGTGACATCGGGCATCGCATGCGACAGTTCCACGATGGCGCGCGGCATGTGGTAGTTGGAGGTCACCACGATCAGCGACTTGAAGCCGCGCTCGCGCGCCCAGCGCCGCGTCTCCGCCGCATTGCTGCGGGTATTCACCGCGGAGCGGTCGAGATCGACGCAGCAGCTCATCAGCCGCTGGCTGTCCGGCAGCGAGCGGGAGATGTCGCTGGCGGCATTGGTTGGATGCACGCCCGAGATCAACAGCCGCTTGCCGTAGCCGGCGGCGAGCAGCTCCATCGCATCCGAGACCCGCGACGAGCCGCCGGTCAGCACCACGATGCCGTCGGCAGTCTGCGGCGGATCGGTCTCCACGCCGCGCAGCTGCGAGAGGAAGCCGACGAAGCCTATGCCGGCCGCGACAAAGGCCAGCGCCAGCGGCACGACGATGACGGCACGCAGCCAGCCCCGCGGGCGCGCGGCACGGCCGTTCGGCAACGTATCGTCGGTCTCCAAACTCATGTGATGCGGTAGTCGTCCTTCCCCCTCAGGGATTCTAATGCATGAACCATCAAAGTGGAAACCCGGTTTTGCCGCGGCAAGGGCCGCGCCGCCGCGCGCCGGATCACACTCCGACGCCGCGGTCAGTCGATGTCGTCGAGCGTCGCGAACAAGGTGCGCCGTGACGCCCATGCAGTGATCGCGCCGATCAGGACCGCCTGCAGCGCCAGCACCAGATAGCCGGACGGCCGCAGCGAAAATGTGCCGAGCAGGGCCGCGAACTGGTCGCCCACCGGCGTGCCGGAGAACCAGTTGGCGATCGATTCAGAAAAGCCGAACGCCAGCATCGCCGCGCCGCCGCCGATCAGCCCGCCTTCCAGACCGAGGCGGAGGAAGTGCCGCAGAAAGCGGTTGGCGATGTAGCTGTCGCCGGCGCCGACGAAATGCAGCACCTCGACGATCGGCCGGTTGGCCGCCATCGCGCCGCGGGTGGCGAACGACACCGAGATGATGGTGGCGATGATCACGAGGATCAGGATGCCGACGCCGGCAAACACCGTGGCGCCGGTCATCGAGCGCATCCGCTCGATCCAGGCGCGGTGATCGTCGACGCTCGCGCTCGGCGCCGCCTGCGTCACCCGCGCGCGCAGCGCGGCGAGGTCGAGCGTGGTGCCCGGCTGCACCCGCGCCACGATGACGCGCGGCACCGGCAGATCGTCGATCGAGAGCCCGCTGCCGAGCCACGGCTCCAGCAGCTTTGAGGATTCCTCCTTGCTGAACGGGCGAACCTCCAAAATGCCGGGCTGCGCCCGCATCGCCTCCACCACGGCCTGCGCATCGCGGTCGAGATCGCGGCCCGGTGAGGGCCGCACCTGGATGGTGATCTCGCTTGCGACCTCCGACTGCCACTCCGCAGCCGAGGCGCTGACCAGCAGCACGGTGCCTGTGGTCAGCGAGGCGAGGAAGGTCATGATCGCGACCACCGCGACCAGCGCTCGGCCGGAGATCGAGGCGCGCGGCACGATCGGCGACATGTTGCGCGCGGTGGCGGGGACCTGTGGACGTTCGCGCCCGAGATCGACCAGTTGCACCTTCTCGTCGCCGTCCTTACTCATAGATGTGCAGCCGTCCCTGGTGCAGCACCAGCCGCCGCGCCTCGTATTGATCCATCAGCGTGATGTCGTGGGTCGCGATGATCACCGCGGTGCCTGATTTGTTGAGCTCGATGAACAGCCGCAGCAGCCGCCGCCCGAGCGTCGGATCGACGCTGCCGGTCGGCTCGTCCGCCAGCAGCAATTGCGGCCGCGAGATCACCGCGCGCGCGATCGCCGCGCGCTGCTTCTCGCCGCCGGACAGGATCGGCGGCAGCGCGTCCATGCGCTCGCCGAGCCCGACCCATTTCAGGAGGTCGATCACCTCGCGGCGATAGCTGGATTCGTCGCGGCCCATCACGCGGAACGGCAGCGCGACGTTCTCGTAGGTCGTCATGTGGTCGAGCAGGCGGAAATCCTGCAGCACGATGCCGATGCGCTTGCGCAGGTCGGCGACCTGGTCCTTGCTCAGCAGCGAGACGTCATGGCCGAACAGATTGACCAGCCCGCGGGTCGGCCGCAGCGACAGGAACAACAGCCGCAGCAGCGAGGTCTTGCCCGCGCCCGACGGTCCGGTGAGGAACTGGAACGAGTGCGCCGGCACCGTGAAAGAGAGGTCGCGCAGAATCTCCGGGCCGAGCCCGTAGCGAAGACCGACATGTTCGAACCGAACCAAGCGCTAGCTCCGTCCGAGAGGGCCGAGAGCCCAACACCTCACACAAACGGCCCCCGGGCCGGCCGACCGGCCGCGAACCGCACAGAAGGGTTGTGCTTCGGTTATGGTTTCCGATTCGTTAACGGTCGCTAAGTAGCATCCGGGCAAAGTCACGGTGGAGATTCGGCTCCATGCCTATCGTTTGCCCGCATTGTACAACATCCTACGCCATCAAGGCGTCGACCCTGGGCGAGGCCGGACGTACCGTCCGTTGTTCCCGCTGCAGGGAGGTCTGGCTGGCCCGGCCGGAGGACGTGGTCGAGGAGGCGGCGGTACCGGTCATGGTGCCTTCCTTGGCGACCGCCCAATCCGCCGGCCCCGACCTTGCCGCCGAATGGGAGGCGATGGGCCGGCATGAGGATGCCGCCGAGACCCCCGTGGTCGATAGCCCCTCGATCTCGGCCGACTGGCCCGCCGAGGGCAAGGACGCGGCCGACTGGCCGGCGGTGGCCGAGGCGGATGCCGCCGCCCATGCCGACGCCGCGGCGGCCGGCGGCAAGCGCCGCTTCGCCCTGCCCCGTCTGTTCCGCCTGCCCTCACTGCCCCGGATCCCCTTCATGCCCGTGGTCGGTGCGCTGCCGACCGCCTGCGCGGCGATGGGCGCGCTGATCATCGCGCTTTTGGTCTGGCGCAGCGACGTGGTGCGGCTGCTGCCGCAGACCGCGCTGTTCTACAGGATGGTCGGGTTCGACGTGAATTTGCGCGGGCTGGCGTTCAAGGACCTCAAGATCACCAACGAGACCGTCGACGGCAAGCCGGTGCTGGTGATCGAGGGCGTGATCGTCGGCCAGACCCGCAAGCCGGTCGAGCTGCCGCGGTTGCGCTTCGCGGTCCGCGACGCCCAGGGCGCCGAAATCTACGCCTGGAACGCGGTGCTGGAGCAGTCGGTGCTCAATCCCGGCGAACGCGCCTTCTTCAAGTCGCGCCTCGCCTCGCCGCCGCCCGAAGGCCGCAATATCGACATACGATTCTTCAACAAGCGCGACCTCACCGGCGGCCACGTCTAAGGGCGGGCCTGACATTTCGGGAACTGATCAATCGCCATGACGCGTGTCCTGATTGCCGACGACGAAGACTCCATGCGCTCGCTGGTGGCGCGCGCCATCGCCATGGACGGCCACGAGACCGTGACCGCGCAGGACGGCGCCGAGGCGCTCGAGGTGCTGACCCGCGACGAGGGCGCGTTCGACTTGCTGCTGACCGACATCCAGATGCCTGTCATGGACGGCATCGCGTTGGCGCTGACCGCGGCACGCGACTTCCCCGCGCTGAAGATCCTGCTGATGACCGGCTTCGCCCATCAGCGCGAGCGCGCCTCCGGCCTCGAGGCGATCGTCCATGACGTGGTGACGAAGCCGTTCTCGGTAGCCGACATCCGCACCGCCGTCGCGGATGCGCTGGCGGCGAGGAAGAGCGCGTAATCTATCTCCGTCATCCTGAGGTGCGAGCTCTTGCGAGCCTCGAAGGATGCACGGCCCGACTGTGGCCGATTCATCCTTCGAGGCTCGCCCAGCAGCGCAATTGCGCTGCAAGGCTCGCACCTCAGGATGACGGTGATGATTGGGTGCGCGCGGCTAATCTCCGTCATTGCGAGCGAAGCGCCCGCTCCACCTACTCGCTGTCATGCCACGCGAAGGCGGGGCATGCAGTACGCCGCGGCTTCTCGATTCAATCGCTGACGTCTCTGGAATACTAGATCGCCCGGTCAAGCCGGGCGATGACAGCGGTGGGTGCGCAGCCGGACTTCAGCAGATCCGTAGCCCGGATGAGCGAAGCGACATCCGGGCCACAGGTGACACCGCTCCCGGATGTCGCTTCGCTCATCCGGGCGACAGGGCCGTCGCTGCGCTCAATAATCCTTCAGCAGCCGCTCGATGTAGTCGAGCTCGAGCTGCGGCCGTGCGGGGTCGGCGAGGCGGCGGCGCAGCTCTTCGAGAATGCGGCGCACGCGCTGCACGTCGATCTCGCCCGGGATCTTCACGGTGTGGTCGTCGAGCTCGCGGCCATGCAGCGGCCGGCCCAGCGGGTCGGTCGAATTGCCGGCGCCCTGGCGGCGGCCGTTGGGATTGCCGGGCTGATCGCCAGGCTGGTCGCCGTCGCCCGGCTGCATCGCGTCGGCGACGTCTTTCGCGCCCTTGCGCAGCGCGTCCAGCGCGCGGCCCTGCGAATCCACCGCGCCGTCGGCATTGCCCTCGCCGAGCCGCCCCGAGGCGTCGCCCATCGCGGAATCGGCCTGATCGAGCCCGTCGCCGTCGTCACCCTGGTCGCCCTGATCACCCGGATCGCCTTGCTGGCCCTGCTGCTGGTCGCCGCGCTGGCCCTTCTGCCCCTTCTGGCCGCGCTGCTCCGGGCCCATGCCGCGCTTGGCGAGCTCTTCCTGCAGCTTCTTGAGGCGGTCGCGCAGCGCCTGCTGATCCTGCTGCAGGTCGCCCATCGACTGGTCGCCCTGCTTGCCGCGCATGCGGTCGCGCCGCGAATCCTGGCCCTGCTTGAAGGTCTTGTCGCGCAGCTGCTGCTGCTTGCGGATCATGTCGTTGAGCTCGTTGAGCGCCTGCTCCATGCCGTCGTCGCCCTGCCCGGGCTGCGCCATCTGCAGGTTCTCCAGCATCTGCTGCAGCTGCTCGAGCAGTTGCCTGGCGGCCTCCTTGTCGCCGGAGCGCGACAGCCGCTCCAGGCGGTCGAGCATGTTCTTCAGATCCTGCTGGCTCAGCACCTTGGCATTGGGATCGAGCGGCCGGGCGAGCTGCTGCGGATTGTTGCGGTTCTGCTCGACCAGCTGGCGCAGGAAATTGTCCAGCGCCGCGCGCAGATTGTCGGTGAGCTTCTTGATTTCCTCGTCGGTCGCGCCGCGCTCCAGCGCCTGCTTGAGCGCGTCCTGCGCCGCGCGCAGCGCCTTATCGACGTCGCTGATATTGCCGTCCTCGATCGAGACCGCGAGCGCCCACAGGCTGGCGACGACCTCGCGCAGCTGGTCATCAGTGCGCGCCGCCTCGAGCTGATGGCTGACGCTGTAGAGGCCGAGATAGTGGCCGGCTTCCGGCGTGAACATTTCCGGCGCGATCATCAGCGCCTCGAGCGCGGCGAACACCTGGCCGTTCTGGTTGGCATCGAGCGCCAGGATGCGGCGCTGCTCGATCAGCGCCCGCGGCAACGGCTTGGTGAACAGGCGCTCGGGCAGGCGCATGTTGAACGGCTCGCTCTTGGCCTCGTTGCCCGCCTCATCCTTCGCCGTCAGGGTCAGCGTCACGTCGGCGCCGGCATAGGGATCCTCGCTGAGGTCCTTGACCATCTGGCCGACGCCGTTGCGGGTGCGCGCATTGGGCAGCACCAGCGCGAACTGCGGCGCCTCGAACAGCGGACGCGGCTGCGCCGCCTTGCCGGCATCGTCCTTGCCAGCAGTCTTGCTGTCGTTCTTCGCGTCGTTCTTGGCATCGTTCTTGGCATCGCCCGGACGCGCCGCGAACTGGGCGCGGGCTTCGGTGACGCCGTAATCGTCCTCGAGCTTGTAGGACAGCTGCAGCGAGCCGCGGGACTGCCGCTCCGGATCCTTGGCGAGCGCGATCGACGGCGGACGGTCGGGGGTCGCGGTGAACTTCCACAGCGGCTGGCCGGCCGGGGCGCGGACATGCGCGGTGCCGTCGGCTGCGATCTTGAAGTGGCGCTCGTTGGTGCCCTTCGGCGCCTGCTCTCCCGGCGCGATCTCGGTGACGCCGCCGCCGACCACGACGTCGATGGTGCCGCCGCTGGAGCGCACCAGGAGCGTCGAGCCGGCCGGAACCGGCAGCGGGCCAGCGTCGGCCGCGGCAGCATCCTTGTTGGCGTTGGACAGGATGATCGGCGGCTTGCCGGTGTAGTTCGGCGGCGTCACCCAGGCGTCGACCCGAATGTTGGTCGGCGTCATGATGCCGTTCCAGTCGAATGCGGAGGCGATGCGCAGGCCGCGCTCGTCGCCGGCCGCGACATAGGTTGCGACCAGCATCACGATGACCAGCGCGCGCAGCGCCCAAGGGTCATGCAGCGAGAGCTTCGGCTTCGGCAACCCGGCGCGGATCCGCTTGATCGAGGCCAGCGTACGCTCGCGCTGCGCCTGCCACAGCGCGACCGCAAACGGATCCTGCGTCGTCAGCGTGTCGGACAGCGCGGTCGCCGGGCGGTGGCGGACGCCGGCGCCGCGGTCGAGCCGGCTCAAGCCCTCTTCACGGCTCGGCCAGCGGAAGCGCAGCATCGGCACCAGCATGGCCAGCGCGGCAATCGCGAACAGCGCGGTGCCGGCCACGCGTGCGACAAACGGCAGCACGAGCCACAGCCCGGCCCACGACGCGACCAGGAATAGACCGGCGACCGTGAGGAACCGCGCCAGATGCGGCCAGACCCGTTCCCACGCAATCGCTAATTTTGCCCGTTCAAGAGCCTGCGTCAGTTTCAGGCGCGCGATCGCGTCGCTGGCGCGTGAGGGGTCTGACGGGTCGATGTTGGCACCGCTCAATCAAATCTCCGGGTTACCGGCAAGGGAGCCTAGCACAGCGGCGCCAATGAGGCACCTGTTCCAGGGCGTAACCCACACCGGGAAATACGCATAACACGAAGGCGTGACTGCGGCGGTGCGACCCCGTAACGTCCCGGACCGAGCCATCGCATCAACGCATGAGGGAACATCATGGACCAAAAGACGCACGACAAGGGGCTGGAGATCCGCAAGGCGGTGCTCGGCGAGGCCTATGTCAACAACGCGCTGAAGAACTCCGACAGCTTCAACAAGCCGTTTCAGGAACTGGTCACCGAATATTGCTGGGGTGCGGTATGGGGTCGCGAGGAGCTGCCGCGCAAGACCCGCAGCATGCTCAACCTCGCGATGATCGCGATCCTCAACCGGCCGCACGAATTGCGGGCGCACATCAAGGGCGCGCTGACCAACGGCGTCAGCCGCGACGAGATCCGCGAGATCTTCATGCAGGCGTCGATCTACGCCGGCATTCCCTGCGGCGTCGACAGCTTCCGCATCGCGCGCGAGGTGTTCGCCGAGCTCGACGGCAAGGCATGAGGCCTCGTCGTCCCGGCGAAGGCCGGGACGACATCGAGCTTGCGGCAGCGGCCTTCGCGCAACAACGAAGAAAAAAGGAAACACCATGGAAATCGGATTCATCGGCCTCGGGAAGATGGGCTTCCCGATGGCGCGCCGGCTGATCGAGGCCGGGCACACGCTCACCGTGTTCGACACCCGCAAGGACGCCGTCGACCAGCTGGTGGCGCGCGGCGCCCTGGCTGCAACGTCGCCGAAGGACATCGCCGACCGGGTCGAGACCGTGATGGCGAGCCTGCCCTCGCTGCAGGCCTCGCTCGATGTCGCGACCGGCAAAGGCGGCGTGATCGAGGGCGCGCGGGTGAAGCGCTTCATCGACCTCTCGACCGTCGGCTCGCAGATGGCGGTGAAGATCCACGACCTGTTGGCGCAGAAGAACATCGTGCAGATCGACAGCCCGGTCTCCGGCGGCGTCTCCGGCGCCGAGAACGGTACGCTGGCGGTGATGGTGTCGGGACCGAAGGCCGACTTCGAGCTGGTCAAGGGCGCGCTCGACGTGATCGGCAAGGTGTTCTTCATCGGCACCAAGCCGGGCTCCGGCCAGACCATGAAGCTCGCCAACAATTTCCTGTCCGCAACTGCGATGGTCGCGACCTCGGAAGCGGTGGTGATGGGCGTGAAGTCCGGGCTCGATCCGGCCGTGATGATCGACGTCATCAATGCCGGCTCCGGGCTGAACACCGCAAGCCGCGACAAGTTTCCGCGTTCGGTGCTGCCGCGCAGCTTCGACTTCGGCTTCGCCACCGGCTTGATGGTGAAGGACGTGCGGCTCGCGGTCGAGGAGATGCGCTCGCTCGGACTGTCGATGGAAGTCGCCGAGGCGGTCGGCCGGCTCTGGGAGGTCATCATCCGCGACCAGGGACCGGAGTCGGACTTCACGGCGGCGATCAAGCCGATCGAGAAGGCGGCCGGCGTGATCGTCGGTGGCGGCAAAGGCGGCGCGCACGCCGCGAAATAACAGCCGCATGGGCAACCGCTGCGTAGGATGGGTATCGCTGCGCTCCACCCATCCTGCAAAGCTACAATTGAACACAACCATTCCGCGCGTTGCAGCGCGATGCGCTCGTTGTGTGCATTCACCCTTGAGTTGTCATCTCGGTCGGTTATCCTTCCTTCCCTACAACTACAAAAATCGGGGAGGACTGAATGAGGTGCCATCGACCTTTCGTCGGCGCGACCGTGGCCCTGTTTGCCGGTCTCGCAATCACCAGCACACAAGCCATGGCGACGCCGTGCACCAATCTGCAATCCTTGCAGCTGCAGCACACGGTCATCAATTCGGCGACCGACAATGATTCCGGCACCTTCGTCGCGCCCGGCAATCCGCCGATCACCGGCCTGCCGCCGTTCTGCCGGATCGTCGCGACCCTGATCCCGAGTTCGGATTCCAGCATCAAGATCGAGGTCTGGCTGCCGAAGAGCGGGTGGAACGGCAGGTTCCTCGGCACCGGAGGCGGCGGGTTCCAGGGCGTGATCAGCTACGCCTCGCTCGCCAACGGCCTCAAGGGTGGATTTGCGGCGACCAACAGCGATCTCGGCACCGGCTCCTCGGGCTGCAATCCGCTGTTCTGCGGCTCGAACGGCAACATGGGCAATCCGCTCGCCATCCAGTTCGGCGATCCGGCGGCGCCGTCGACCGGCCTGTTCGGCCATCCCGAACGGATCAAGGATTTCGGCTACCGCGCGATTCATCTGATGACCGTGCGGGGCAAGGAGATCGTCAACGCCTTCTACGGCCAGCGCGCGCAGCGGGCCTATTTCGCCGGCTGCTCCACCGGCGGCCAGAACGCCCTGATGGAAGCGCAGCGCTTTCCCAACGACTATGACGGCATCCTGGCCGGCGCGCCGGCGTTCAACCGCACCCATCTGCACATGGCGGGACTTTTTAGCTGGCAGAACGCGCATGCGAGCCCCGGCCGCTTCATCCAGGCGGGCCAGATGACCTTGGTCAACCAGGCCGTGCTCAAGCAGTGCGTCGGCCGCGACGGCGGCGCCCCGAGCGACCAGTTCCTGAACGACCCGCGCGACTGTCGTTTTGATCCAAAGGCCCTTTTATGCACCGGCGGCAACGTGCCGCCCGCATGCCTGACCTCCGACCAGGTCACGACGATGCAGAAATACTACGGCGGCACGGTCGACCCGGTGAACGGACAGCTTGTCAATCCGGGCTCACAGCGCGGCAACGAGACCGACGATCTGCTCGCGCTCGGCCTCGCGTTCCAGGAGCGATTGCCTGAACCTGCGTTCGACGGCCTGTTCTACTGGGTGTTCGGCCCGAGCTTCGGCTACCCGTCAAGCCCGGTGAATTTTTCGAATTTCGACTTCCATCACGACATCAAAAAGGTCGACGATGTGCTGGCCGACGTGCTGAACGCGACCAGCACCGATCTCAGCGAATTCCGCGGGCATGGCGGCAAGCTGTTGATGTACCACGGCTGGGCTGACCCGCTGATCCCGTCGCAGAGCAGCATCAATTACTTCAATGCGCTGGTCGGCAACGAAGGCCGCGGGGTGCAGCAGGCCGGCTTCTTCCCGGGCGGTGGCGGGAATCCGGCGCTGCGGCAGACCCAGAGCTACGCGCGGCTGATCATGGTGCCCGGGATGTACCATTGCTCCGGCGGGCCCGGCCCTAACACGTTCGACGCGCTGACGCCGCTGATGACCTGGGTCGAGACCGGCACGCCGCCGGAGACCATCCTTGCGACCAAGTTCGTCGCCGATACGCCGCCCGCGGTGCAGATGACCCGGCCGCTCTGCGTCTTCCCCAAGGTGCCGAAATACAACGGCAGCGGCAACGCCAACAGCGCGGCGAGCTTCACCTGCGTCGTGCACGACGACGAGTTCAACCAGACGCCGGCGCCGAAATACGGGCCGTGATGCGACGCGCGTTCGGCCGCCCCTCCCTTGCGGGAGAGGCGGCCGGCACGCCTTCACGCCTTCAATTGAGATGGCGATCGAGAAACCGGTGCAGCCGGTCCGTCGCATCGTCGGCGGCGGCGCCGTTGTATTCCAGCCAGTGGTCAAACAACCTCGCGCCGGGCTGCAGGTGTACGTAATAGAATCCATGATAGGTGCCGGGATAGACGATCAGCTCGATCGGCGGTCCGTCATTGCCCCAGTCGGCGACCTTGCCGGAACAATCCGCCGCCGGCGTCCAGTCGTCGGCAGCGCCGATGAAAATCAGCGTGGGTATCGCCGGGCGCGTCGATGCTCCCCTGCATGGCGGATAGAACGCGGCCGCCGCGCGGAATCGCAGATCGCTGTCCGGCGCGACGAACTGTTCGAACGAATTCGGCTCCGCCACGGAGAGCGTCACCCAGGCGCCGGCCGAGAAACCGACCGCAGCCACGCGGTGCCGGTCGACGAAGGATTGGCGCGCCAGGAAATCGAGCGCGCCGTAGGCATCCTGCCTGCGCTTGACGAAGGTCGCGAACGCACCCGAGGTGCAGACGTGATTGATGCCGCGCGTGGCATAGCTGTCGACGAGCAGGACGACATAGCCCCACGCGACAAGCGCATCGGCGAGCCTCTGCTTGGTCGTGTCGTGCATCCCGGCACAGCCGTGCAATGCGATGACGGCGGGAAACGGACCTGCGCCTTGGGGCCGGGCCAGATCACCCTGGATGGGGTCGCCCAGAATGGGCGAATCCAGCCGCGGCGCGGCGCTGTCGAATTCGACGCGCCCAAGAGTCGCGGCCCATGCAGGCGCGATGCAGCCAAGCATCAGCACGATTGCGATCGGAAGAGTCACCGGCCGTGGCAATGGCAACCTCCCCTGGTGCGCGCGGAGGGGGCGATGGGTATCGCTGCGCTGCATGATACTCGTCGTCAAATATAGGCTGTCGCCCCGGGCAAGCGAAGCGCGACCCGGGACCCATAATCACAGGATTGAGTCGCTAAGGCGAGCTGTGGCCCAGCGTTGCCCAGCAATGACCTGTGGTGGTTATGGGTCCGTGCTTTCCGCAGGGACGACAGCGAGAATGCGGCGCAGTCAGCGCGCTCACAACCAGGGCGCGGGCTTGTCCATCGCGATCAGGGCGTCGACGTCGATGCGCGGGCGGACCACCGCGTATTGGTCATCCTTGACCAGCACTTCCGGCACCAGCGGCCGGGTGTTGTAGGTGCCGGACTGCACCGCGCCGTAGGCGCCGGCAGTCATGATCGCCAGGAGATCGCCGGCCTTCGGCTGCGGCAGCGAGCGGTCGAGCGCGAGATAGTCGCCGGTCTCGCAGACCGGGCCGACCACGTCGGCGATCATCGTCGGCGTGCCGGGCGCCGGCGCGCGGACTGGCAGGATGTCGTGATGCGCCTCGTACAGCGTCGGCCGGATCAGATCGTTCATCGCGGCGTCGATGATGACGAAATTCTTGGCATCGCCCGGCTTCACATAGATCACGCGGGTGACCAGGATGCCGGCATTGCCGACGATCATGCGGCCCGGCTCAAACATCAGCGTGCAGCCGAGATTGTGGGTCACGCGCTTGACCATCGCGGCATAGGCGTCAGGCGCCGGCGGCGCGGCGCGGTCCATGTAATAGGGAATGCCGAGGCCGCCGCCGAAATCGATGTGCGCGATGTCGTGGCCGTCGGCGCGCAAGGTCTGCACGAAGTCGGCAAGCAGGCGGAAGGCGGCCTCCAGCGGGCCGAGATCGGTGATCTGGCTGCCGATATGCACGTCGGCGCCGGTCACCTTGATGCCGGGCAGCTTCGCCGCACGGGCATAGACCTCGCGGGCGCGCGCCAGGGGAATGCCGAACTTGTTCTCCGACTTGCCGGTCGAGATTTTCGCATGCGTGCCGGCGTCGACGTCGGGATTGACCCTGAGCGAGATGCGCGCAGTGGTGTTCATCTCGGCCGCAAGGCGTGACAGCAGCTCGAGCTCGGGCTCGGATTCGACATTGATGCAGTGGATGTCGGCGGCGAGTGCCGCGCGCAGCTCGGCCTCGGTCTTGCCGACACCGGAGAATACGATCTTGTCGCGCGGGAAACCCGCGGCCAGCGCCCGCTTCAGCTCGCCGCCCGAGACCACGTCGGCGCCGGCGCCGAGCCTGGCCAGCGTGCGCAGCACCGACTGGTTGGAGTTCGCCTTCATGGCGTAGCAGACCAGCGTCTTCTCGCCGGCAAACGCCTCGGTAAAGACGCGGTAGTGCCGCTCCAGCGTCGCCGTCGAATAGCAGTAGAACGGCGTGCCGACGGCTTCCGCGAGCTCAATGAGATTGACCGCCTCGGCGTGCAGCACGCCGTTGCGATAGTCGAAGTGGTTCATAGGGGTTTAATTACCGAGCAGCGGATCGAGGATAAAGGGCTTCTTGGCGCCTTTCGACGCCGCCGGCCCGGATTCCGATCCGTAGGTCGGGTTGAACACGCTGGGCTGCGCCGACCGTTCGGTCTCGGTATCGCCCGGCGCCGGCGCGACGTTCGCGGTCGGCGGCAGGTCGAGCGGTCCCTTGCGGCCGCAGCCGCCGAGCGCGAGCGCGGAAACGCTCAGCACAACGATGGCCCATCCCGACGGGGTCAGGCGATTCTTGCTAGTCACGACGAAATCCCCAAATTCGGGCGGCACCATACAAACATTGATCTGCTCTGGCGAGAGGCGGCGGGTCACGAAATCGCGGCCAAATTTTCCCGTTCAGCCCAATTTTCGCTCTTTTTCCAGCCGCTTGGCCCAGGCCTTGGCCTGCGCCAGCACGTTTTTGGGCGCCGTGCCGCCGAACGAGGTCCGGCTTTTCACCGAGGATTCGACGCTGAGCACCTTCAGCGCGTCCGCGGTAATCTTGGGCTCGACCTCCTGCATCGCCTGCAGCGGCAGCTCGTGCAGCGCCACGCCCTGCGCCGAGGCGAGGCCGACGATGCGCCCGGTGACGTGGTGGGCGTCGCGGAACGGCATTTTCAGGGTGCGCACCAGCCAGTCGGCGAGGTCGGTCGCGGTGGCGTAGCCCTCGCCGGCAGCAAGCTTCATCTTCGCTTCGTCCGGCACCAGATCCTCGACCATGCCGGTCATGGCCCGGATCGCCAGCGACAGTGCCGCGAACGCCTCCATGGCGCCCTGCTTGTCCTCCTGCATGTCCTTTTGATAGGCGAGCGGCAGGCCCTTCATCACGATCAGCAGCGCGGTGAGCGCACCGATTACCCGGCCGGTCTTGGCGCGCACCAGCTCGGCGGCGTCGGGGTTGCGCTTCTGCGGCATGATCGACGAGCCGGTGGTGAACTTGTCGCTGAGCTTGACCAGGCCGACCAGCGGCGAGGTCCAGATCACGATCTCCTCGGCAAAGCGCGACATGTGCACGGCGCAGATCGCCGCCGCCGACAGCGTCTCCAGCACGAAATCGCGGTCCGACACCGCATCGAGCGAATTGGCCATCGCACGGTCGAAGCCGAGCGCCTTGGCGGTCGCGGTGCGGTCGATCGGGAACGAGGTGCCGGCCAGCGCCGCGGCGCCGAGCGGCGATTCGTTCAGCCGCTTGCGCGCATCGGCAAAGCGGCCGCGGTCGCGCGAGGCCATCTCGACGTAGGCCAGCAGATGGTGGCCGAAAGTGACGGGCTGCGCGGTCTGCAGATGGGTGAAGCCCGGCATGACCGTGCCGGCATGCTCCAGCGCACGGTCGACCAGCGCCTGCTGGAACGCCGCCAGCGCCGCATCGGTCTCATCGATGGTGTCGCGGACATAGAGCCGGAAGTCGGTCGCGACCTGGTCGTTGCGCGAGCGCGCGGTGTGCAGCCGGCCCGCGGCCGGCCCGATCAACTCGGACAGGCGTGACTCGACATTCATATGAATGTCCTCGAGCGCGCGCTTGAAGTCGAAATCGCCCTTGGAGATTTCTGACAAAATCGTGTCTAGACCTTTGCCGATATTTTTCGCATCAGCTGCGGTGATGATGCCTTGCGCGGCAAGCATTGCGGCGTGGGCCTTGGACGCTGAGATGTCCTGGGCATAGAGGTGACGGTCGACGTCGATGGAGACGTTGATTTCCTCCATGATCGCGTCGGGACGCTCCGAGAACCGGCCGCCCCACATCTTGTTGCTCATGACTTCTCGCTCACGACTTTGTATTGCAGGCCTTGTGGTCTCGCTGCCGGAGCGGCGAAACGGCGGGGCGGTTCCGATCGTATTCCTCGCACTGCATAGCCATATCTGACCCAGGATGACAAACGATATGCCCGAGACGACCCCGCCAGAGCCCACCGCCGAGCCGGCTGCCAGGCCGGCTGCAAAGTGGCGCATCCCGCTCGTGATCGGCGCGGTGTTGGTTGGGACCGTGATCGGCTATGCCGCCGTCTCGAGCTTCAAGCGTCCGGCCGGCGATTTGGCCTGCACCGGGGCCGTGGACCTGGCCAAAAAGATCGCGCCGCTGGCCCATGGCGAGGTCGCCGCGCTGACCATGGCGAGCACCCCGCTCCGGCTGCCCGACCTCAGCTTCGAGGACGCCAACGGCCAGCCGAAGAAGCTCTCGGACTTCCGCGGCAAGACCGTATTGGTGAACCTGTGGGCGACCTGGTGCGTGCCCTGCCGCAAGGAGATGCCGGCGCTCGACAGCCTGCAGACCAAGCTCGGCGGCAAGGATTTCGAGGTGGTCGCCATCAACATCGACACCCGCGACCCCGACAAGCCGAGGGCGTTCCTGAAAGAGGCCAATCTGAATAATCTGGGCTATTTCAGCGATGCAAAAGCCAAGGTGTTTCAGGACCTTAAGAACATAGGCAAGGCGCTCGGAATGCCGACCTCGGTGCTGGTCGACGCCAAGGGCTGCGAAATCGCCAACATCGCCGGCCCCGCCGAATGGGCGAGCGACGACGCGATCAAGCTGGTGAAGGCCGCCATGCAGCCCGCCGCGGCCGGGCTTTGACACTTCGGGCGTGACTGCAGCCGGATCGGCCCCGCACTACTCACACCCGTCATTGCGAGCGAAGCGAAGCAATCCATCCCTCCGCGCAATCTGAAGCATGGATTGCTTCGCTGCTCGCAATGACGCGGATAGTTTCGCGCCTCGGAACTACGGGACAGTGTTAGGCGACGGTGTTGAGGTTGCCGCCGACGCCGGCGGCCAAATTTGCCGTGGAGGGCGTGCCGAGCAGGGTCTGAACCGCGAATCTCTCGGCGTCGATGTTCTGCTTGGTGACGCGGGTCGCGATCTCGTTCTGCAGATTGCCCTGCTGCATCGACAGGATGCTCGTGACCATGCTCATCATGTCCATGCGCGGTACTCCCAGAACAGCGCATGGCGTAGCGCGCGCAAGTTAATGGCGGGTAACCGGCCGAGGCAGGCCGGCGCATCGTTCCCGTAATCCGTCATCCCCGCGCAGAGGCTTCGCCTTTGTCGCTGGAGGAGCGGCTCTTGGCCGCGTCTCGAAGGATGCACGGCCCGGCTGGTGGCCGTCGACCCTTCGAGGCTCGCAAGGGGCTCGCACCTCAGGGTGACGGTCGTAGAGACAGATGCTCGGCTACCGCGTCGGGATCGGGCGGTCGCCGCGGTAGTCGTAGAAGCCGCGCTGGGTCTTGCGGCCGAGCCAGCCGGCCTCGACGTATTTCACCAGCAGCGGGCACGGCCGGTATTTTGAATCGGCGAGGCCCTCATGCAGCACCTGCATGATCGACAGACAAGTGTCGAGGCCGATGAAATCGGCGAGCTCGAGCGGGCCCATCGGATGATGCGCGCCGAGCTTCATCGCCGCGTCGATCGCTTCGACGTTACCGACGCCCTCATACAGCGTGTAGATCGCCTCGTTGATCATCGGCAGCAGGATGCGGTTGACGATGAAGGCCGGGAAATCCTCCGACACCGCGACCTGTTTGCCGAGCTTGGCGACGAACGCCTTGGCGGTGTCGAAGGTCATGTCGTCGGTGGCGATGCCACGGATCAGCTCGACCAGCTCCATCGCCGGTACCGGATTCATGAAATGAATGCCGATGAATTTCTCCGGACGATCGGTCGAGGCGGCGAGCCTTGTGATCGAGATCGACGACGAGTTGGTCGCGACGATCGCCTCGGGTTTCAGCACCGCGCAGACCTCATGGAAGATCTTGCGCTTGGTCTCTTCCTTCTCGACCGCGGTCTCGATCACGAGATCGCAATCGGCGAGCGCGTCGAGCGCCTCGGCGGAGGCGATGCGGTCGAGCGCCTTCTTGCGCTCGTCCTCTGAAATGGTCTTCTTCGCGACCTGGCGGGTCAGATTGCCGTTGATGGTCGCGAGCGCCGACTTCAGCCGGTCGGCGGACACGTCGTTGAGCACCACGTCGAAGCCGGCCAGCGCCGCCACATGGGCGATCCCATTGCCCATCTGGCCCGAACCGATCACGCCGACCTTCTTGATTGCCACCGTCATCTTGTCATCCACCGGAACGGCGCGCACATCGCGCCTGCCCATGCCCAACGATACCCGAAAAGAAGCCTTCCGGGTTGCCCAATTCCGGAATCGGCTGTTCAAAATAAGAACACCGGCCGGAGCTTAGCCATCCGGCCGGTGTCTTGTCGCTTACTTTCCGAGCTTGCCGAGCGCTTCGGTGAGCTCCGGAACCGCCTGGTAGAGATCGGCGACCAGGCCGTAATCGGCGACCTGGAAGATCGGCGCGTCCTCGTCCTTGTTGATCGCGACGATCACCTTGGAGTCCTTCATGCCGGCCAGATGCTGGATCGCGCCGGAGATGCCGACCGCGACATAAAGTTCCGGGGCCACCACCTTGCCGGTCTGGCCGACCTGCCAGTCGTTCGGCGCATAGCCGGCATCGACCGCGGCGCGCGAGGCGCCGACACCGGCACCAAGCTTGTCGGCGAGCGGCTCGATGTATTTTGCAAAATTCTCGCGGCTCTGCATGGCGCGGCCGCCAGAGACGATGATCTTGGCCGAGGTCAGCTCCGGACGGTCGCTCTTGGCGACCTCCTCGCCGACGAACGTGGACAGGCCCGGATCGGCCGCCGCCGCGGCGCTCTCGATCGCGGCGCTGCCGCCCTCGCCGGCGGCGGCGAAGGTCGAGGTGCGCACCGTGATCACCTTCTTGGCGTCTTTCGACTTCACGGTCTGGATCGCGTTGCCGGCGTAGATCGGCCGCTCGAAGGTGTCGGGCGCGACCACCTTGATGATCTCGGAGACCTGCATGACGTCGAGCAGGGCTGCGACGCGCGGCATCACGTTCTTGAAGCGCGAGGTCGCGGGCGCGACGAAGGCGTCATAGTTCGGCGCCAGCGCCACGATCAGCGCCGCCAGCGGCTCGGCGAGGTCGTGCTCATAGGCCGGACCTTCGGCGACCAGCACCTTGGCGACGCCGGCGAGCTTGGCCGCGGCTTCGGCGGCCGCCTTGGTGCCCTGGCCGCCGGCGACCAGCACATGCACGTCGCCGCCGAGCTGGCTGGCTGCGGTCAGCGCCTTGTTGGTGGCGTCCTTGAGGGTCTCGTGGTCGTGTTCAGCAATCAGCAGCGTCGTCATCAGAGAACCCCGGCTTCGGTCTTGAGCTTGTTCACGAGTTCGGCAACGTCCTTCACCTTGACGCCCGCCTTGCGGCCTGCCGGTTCCGAGGTCTTGATGATTTCCAGACGCGGCGCGAGATCGACGCCGTAGTCCGACGCGCTCTTGTCGTCGATCGGCTTCTTCTTCGCCTTCATGATGTTGGGCAGCGAGGCGTAGCGCGGCTCGTTGAGACGCAGGTCAGTGGTGACGATCGCCGGGCCCTTCAGCTTGATGGTCTGCAGGCCGCCGTCGACTTCGCGCGTCACCTTGAAGTCGCTTCCATCGACCTCGAGCTTGGAGGCGAAGGTCGCCTGCGACCAGCCGAGCAGCGCGGCCAGCATCTGGCCGGTCTGATTGCTATCGTCGTCGATCGCCTGCTTGCCGAGAATGACGAGGCCGGGCTGCTCCGCCTCGACCACCGCCTTGAGGATCTTGGCGACCGCGAGCGGTTCGACGTTGCCCTCGGCCTTCACGAGGATGCCGCGGTCGGCGCCCATGGCGAGGCCGGTGCGGATGGTCTCCGAGGCCTGCGCCGGTCCGATCGACACCACCACCACCTCGGTCGCCTTGCCGGCTTCCTTCAGCCGCAGCGCTTCCTCGACGGCGATTTCGTCGAACGGGTTCATCGACATCTTGACGTTGGCGAGCTCAACGCCCGTCCCGTCGCTCTTGACGCGGACCTTGACGTTGTAGTCGACGACCCGCTTTACCGGCACAAGAACCTTCATCGATCCCTCTGATCCTCTTTCGCTTTGATTTTATGGGTTTTGGTTGGCTGGCGCGGAACCTAAAGGTCCCGCTACCCCCGGTCAACGCGCCAAAACCAAAAATCCGTCCTCCCGGATTTGAACCAGTTTAGCGGTTCTGGCCGGGCACCCACAACACGTCCCCGGCGCCCTTGTTGTTCTGGAAGCGGCTGGCAACGAACAGGAAATCCGACAGGCGGTTCATATACTGGATGCCAGCGGCATTGACCGGCTCGTCCGGCCGGGCCGCGAGTTCCACCATCATGCGTTCCGCGCGGCGACATATGGTGCGGGCGAGATGCAGATATGCAGATGCCGCCGTCCCGCCCGGCAGCACGAACGAGGTCAGCGGGGCCAGCTGGTCATTGAGCTGATCGATGTCGCGCTCGAGCCGCTCGACCTGGCTCGCCAGCATCCGCAGCCGCTCGGCCTTGCCCTCGCGCTCGGGCACCGCGAGATCGGCGCCGAGATCGAACAGATCGTTCTGGATCCGCCCGAGCATCGCATCAACGTCGGGACTATCAGCCAGATGCAGCCGGACCACGCCGATCGCAGCATTGGTCTCGTCGACCGTGCCATAGGCGGCAACGCGCAGATCGTATTTCGGCCGCCGCTCGCCGGAGCCGAGCGCGGTGGTGCCGTCATCGCCGGTGCGCGTGTAGATCCGATTGAGAACGACCATGGCCAGCTCCGGTGTTGGTTTCCACCTCTCCCATAGGGAGAGGTCGCGAGCATCTTGCGAGCGGGTGAGGGGTTGCGTCGCACGATGGACCTGAACCCCTCACCCGGATCGCTAACGCGATCCGACCTCTCCCTATGGGAGAGGTGAACATCTACCTTGCCTACCGCCCCATCGCCCAGACCGCGATCATGGCGATGACGATGGCGACGAATTGCAGCAGGACGCGCAGCCGCATCAGCCTCTGCGACGTGTTCGGCGAGCCGCCTTTCATCATGTTGATGAGACCGAGCAGCAGCACCAGCGCCACAGCGCCGACGGCGATTGGAAGAATGAACATGCTGAGAGCAGATGCCATCTTCGCTACATAACACCGCGTGAGGCGGACTTCCACCGACGGCGGCCATGCGACCGGTCGATGCAACCGACTGGCTTTTCCGCGCGTAATATCCCAAGCTGGACCCAGTCTCGGGCTGAGCCGTTGTCGATGATGCCGGGTGGAATGTGAAACAGCTTCGTTACGTCACCCATGTCGTGATCGATGCCCTTTACACGTTCCTCGCCGATGACGGCTGGGCGATCGCGAGCCACATCGCGCTCTCGACCCTGATGGCGCTGTTCCCGTTCCTGATCGTGCTGACGTCGCTGGCCGGCTTCTTCGGCTCCAAGCAGCTGGCCGACCAGGCGGTCGGGCTGCTGCTGCAGGTCTGGCCGCAGCAGGTCGCCGATTCCCTGTCCGGCGAGATCCACGACGTGCTGACCACGACACGCGGCGATATCCTGACCATCGGCGCGGTGCTCGCGGTCTATTTCGCCTCCAACGGCGTCGAGGCGCTGCGGGTGGCGCTGAACCGCGCCTATGCCGTGCCCGAGCCGCGAAGCTGGTACTGGCTGCGGCTGGAATCGATCGGCTACACGCTGGTCGCCGCAGTCACGTCGCTGGCGATGGCGTTCCTGATCGTGCTCGGGCCGCTGATCATCGAGGCGGCGCGGCGCTATATCCCGTTCTTCGTCGAATCCAACGAGAGCCTGCTCAACACCGCCCGCTACGGCATCACGATCCTGGCGCTGGTGGTCGCGCTGTTCATCCTGCACGCCTGGCTGCCGGCGGGCCGCCGCAGCTTCCTGCAGATCGTGCCCGGCATCGTCTTCACCGTGGTCGCCTCGCTGCTGTCGGGCATCGGCTTCGGCATGTACCTGGCGCGCTTCGCCAACAACTACGTCACGATGTATGCCGGGCTCGCCTCGGTGGTGATCGCGCTGGTGTTCCTGTATTTCATCGCCGCGATCTTCGTGTTCGGCGGCGAGCTCAACGCGGCGATCATCAAGTCGCGGCTGCCGCGCGACGGCACGCTTCAAGCAGCGCAGTTGCCAGCGCGCGCGGAGACACCGGTTTGACGAGGAAGCCGTCGGCGCCGGCGGCGCGCGCGGCGGCCTCGTCCTCGGCGCGGCCGGAGATGCCGACAATCGCGATGCGGCCATGCGGCGGCGGCAGCGCGCGGATGCGCTTGATCGCCTCGACCCCGCCGATGCCCGGCAGCACCATATCCATCAGCACCGCGTCGAACGCGCCCTGACCGAGCCGCTCCGGTGCGGCCTCGCCCCGGCCGACGAATTCGGCGTGATGGCCGAGCTCGGTCAGAATGGTGTTGAGCACAACGCGGCCGAACGGGTTGTCCTCGACGCTGAGCAGCCGCATCCCCTGCGCCGCATTCGCCGCCCGATCGTCGGACAGCACGCCGACCGGGCCGTCGGCCGGCGCCAGCACCACGTTCAGCGTGAACACGGTGCCGCCGCCGGCGCGAGGCGTCGCGACGATGTCGCCGCCCATGGCGCGCGCCAGCTGCTTGACCGAGGACAGGCCGAGCCCGGCGCCGCCGAACCGCGAAGCGATCGAGACATTGGCCTGCGAGAACGGCCGGAACAGGCGTTTGACCTCGGCAAGCGACAGCCCGATGCCGCTGTCGGAGATCGCAAAGGCAACGCCGACCTTGCCCTTCGGCGCGCTCGCCGGCATCACATCGAGCTCGATGCTACCCTGCTCGGTGAACTTGACGGCATTGTCGATCAGGTTCTCCAGCGCCGCCCGCAGGCGGACGGGATCACCGACCGCGAAGGCCGGCAATTTGTCGGACATCTCGACGGAGGCCTGCAGCCCCTTGGCCGCCGCGCGGCCGGCCAGCGAATCGCCGGCACTGCGCGCCAGCGCCCGCAGGTCGAAGAAGTCCTGGCGGATCTCGAGCCCGGGCCCCTCGCTGCGCGCGGCATCGACGAACAGGGTCGCAAGGCTCGCTAAGTGCTCGGCGCCGGCCTTGATGGTATCGACCCAGCGCCGCTCGCGCTCGCCGAGATCGGAGGTCGCGAGCAGGTTGCTGATCGCGAGAATCCCGGTCAGCGGCGTCCGCACCTCATGGGCAAAGGCGGCCAGCGCGGTCTCGACCATGCCGGGGCCGGACTTCGCCGACGGCTTCGACGCCTTGCGGCGCGGCTTCGCGGCCGCCTTGACGGCGCGGGTTTTGGCCGTGCGGGCTTTTGTCTTCAGGGCGCGCGTCTTCGGCGGCGGCCGCCTGGCTTGCCGCTTGCTGCGCCCTCCGCGCGATCGTTTCGCCATGATCTCCGTGACCCCGCCCCGGCGCCAGCATGGCATGCCAGCAGTGGCAGAGTCACGGCGCCCTTTGGGAGGAGCCGAGGCGAATCAGGATTGGTAAGCGGTCCATCCATTTGCGGAACCTCTGCCACGGGCGTTGCCAAAATGCCGAAAAACAACCCCATGCAAAGTAGCCGGCAGCGGCCGGTTCGACCCGGCAACCCGACACTCCGGTCAAATCAGCGGTATTATTCTACTATTCAGAAAATCATGCAGGCTCCCCCGGCTGAGGGAGCACAGCTCCTCCGCGGCGGACTACAAGCCGACCAGACGGCGGATGTCGGCCGGGCTCGCTCCCGCCGCCCGCAATTCGCGCAGCCCGGTCGCCCGGGTCGATTTGGACAGTTTTTGCCCCGCCGTGTCGTGGATCAGCCGGTGATGGCGGTAGGCCGGTTGCGGCAGGCCGAGCAGCGCCTGCAGCAGGCGATGGATGCTGGTCGACCAGAACAGGTCCATGCCCCGGACGACGTCGGTGACGCCCTGCAGGGCATCGTCGATCACGACCGAGAGATGGTAGCTGGTCGGGGTCTCCTTGCGCGCCAGGATGACGTCGCCCCAGGCCTCCGGGCGGGCCGCCACCTCGCCGGTCTCGCCGCCCGGCCCCGCGCCGGCTTCACGCCAGGCGAGGCCGCCGGCACGCGCGCACGCCGCCGCCATGTCGAGCCGCAGCGCGAACGGCAGGCCCTGCGCCATCAGCCGGTCGCGCTCATCGGGCGCGAGCGATTTCGCGGTTCCCGGATAGAGCGGCGCGCCGTCGGGATCGCGCGGCCAGGCGCAGCGGGCGTCCTGCTCGGCCACCAGCCGCGCGATCTCGGCGCGGCTCTCAAAACTCGGATAGACCAGCCCTTGCGCCGCGAGCTGTTCGACCGCCGCGCGATAGGCGGCAAAATGCTCCGACTGCCGGCGCACCGGCGTCTCCCAGACAATCCCGAGCCAGGCGAGATCCTCATAAATCGCTGTCTCGAACTCCGGCCGGCACCGCGTCACGTCGATGTCCTCGATCCGCAGCAGCAAGCGCCCGCCGGTCTGCCGCGCGAGGTCAAAGTTCAGCAGCGCCGAATAGGCGTGGCCGAGATGCAGATAGCCGTTCGGGCTCGGCGCAAAACGGAAAACGGGTGGCATGGCGATCAATCGCAAGTCATGGCCGGGCATAGCCGCCTGCTTCCGCTCGCCTATGCCCGGCGATTCTTCTAAACGAGACTCTGTTACGATAGGAGATGGATGCACCCGTCAAGCCCGCGCATGACAAGTTGAAGCCAGTCCCACAATGCTGATCCACCTCGAAACCCAGGCCGACCTCGATGACGCGATCCAAAAGCTCGTCGCGCAGGACCGGCGTCTGCGTCCGATCCTCGAACTGACCGGGATGCCGGCGATCCGGCAGCGCGAGCCGGGCTTTGCCGGGCTCGCCGCGATCATCTGTGGCCAGCAGCTCTCGACGGCGAGCGCGGCGGCGATCTGGGGCCGCGTCAGCAAGGCGTTCGACCCGTTCGATCACGATGCGATCCGCAAGGCGCGCGCCGACCGGCTGGGCCGGCTCGGGCTGTCGGCGGCCAAGATCAAGACGCTGAAGCACATCGCGCGCGAGCTCGCCGAGGAGCGGCTGAACCTCGACGTGCTCGCCAATGAGGAGGCCGACGCCGCGCACAACACGCTGACCGCGCTGCCCGGCATCGGCCCGTGGACCGCCGACGTCTATCTGCTGTTCTGCCTCGGCCATGGCGACGCCTGGCCGGCGGGCGACCTCGCCGTGCAGGAGGCGGTCAAGGCCGGCCTCGGGCTGAAGGAGCGGCCGACGTCGAAGCAGATGGCGCCGCTCGCCGAGCCGTGGCGTCCGCTGCGCGGCGCCGCCGCGCATCTGTGGTGGGCGTATTACCGCGTGCTCAGGAAGCGCGAGGGCGTCATCGCGAGCACCGCCTAGTGCGGGATGAAATTTGCCGCAGGAACAAAATCGCCGACCTCATTTCTTGGCGGGCTATCGTCAACCGGACTGCGGCGCTCTCCAGGGGATCACCCGCGGAATCCAGCGGCGGACGTTCGCGCAATATGCCTCGTACTCCGAACCAAACGTGTCCCGCAAAGTCGGCTCTTCATAAGCAACGACGAACAGGTGGAAGGCGAGCCAGAGCAGTGCGCCCAACAGAACGAGGCGCCAATCGCCAAACAGCATCGCTTGACCAAGGATGATTGCGACGACGGCGAGGTAGATCGGATTGCGCACATGCCGGTAGAGACCTGTGACCACCAAGTTCTTGGTTGGCGCAACCGGCGCAGGTGTGCCGAGTCCTTGAAGCGCAAATCGTGCAAAGGAGTCCACAAGTCCGGGCAAGCCGACCAAGATGAGGAGAACGCCGACTGAGCGCGCGCCTTCAAGACCGAAAAAGGCAGGCTTGAACTCCCAGCGCGTCATCGACCACGGGATCAGACCTGCGAGCACACACGGCGCAACCAGGAAGAATAGTGCAGAGCCCAAGACGGCACCCACCCTTTGCATGGTCACTCCCTGATGCTCTCGTGGGCGGCGCTAGAGCAATTTCCGTTCCGATGGAATCGGAACGGAGCTCTAGATTCTTGTCTTGACGCGTTTTCTTCACGCGAACCGGTATCCACTTCGCTGGAAAACGCTCTATTTATTGAAAGAGCATCTGTTGAATCGCGACGGCCTTGCGAAAGCGTCTCGACCAAGCCCACGGTCCAGCACATCGGGCATCCGCGTAACGCGACGAGGGCGGCAACGCCCGCGCCCAGGGATAGCCAAGGGTGCGCGGTCTGGTGGACGACGGCCCAAGCGAATAGCGCCGCCGCAGCTGCGCCGCGCATCAGGTGTGCGCCCAGGAAAACGCTCCCGAACATGCCGGTTCCACGAAAGTAATTCATGTGCTCTCTCGTCCGCTGTCCTTTGCGCCGAGCAGATATTCGCGCACCAATGCGCGGGCGCGGCGCAGGCGGCTCTTGGCCGCTTCGCGCGTCACGCCGAGCCGCCGGGCGATTTCCCCAATCGTCAGATCTTCGAGATCTCGCAGCAGCAGCACTTCGCGATGCGACGGCGAAAGCGACTCGATCGCATTGACCAAGTCTATGCGCAACTCGTCTTGCGGGACCTTTGCGAGTTCGCGTGCCTCTTCCAGGCTGGCGAGCTCCTCGACCCCGCGCATCAGCATCAGCGCCGGCAGCATGCAAAGGCGCGCGATGACGGTTAGCAGCCAGCCGGCGAGTGCGGCTGGACTGCGGATCGTGCCCACGCGCCGGTACACGACGATGAGTGCTTCTTGCACCACATCTTCGATGACCGAGGCGCGGTAGCAAAGGCGCCGGGCGTAGCGTCGAATGTCCGGCTGCAGCGCCACCAGGAGCTGTGTCAGCGCGTGGCGGTCGCCCGACTGTGCCGCGAGCAAGAGATCGTCTGATACGCGCGCCAAGGGCGGTCACCCCTTCAGTGGCTCGCGCCCGGCGACGGCGCAAGCAGGACAATAGCCGAACACGCCAGTGACCAGCGTCACCACACCCGCACCGCTAAGCAGTAGCCCGAGCGGCGAAGCGTGCAGCGCAACCACGCCGCAGATGAGCATCAAGCTCCCGCCGATCAGTCTGGCCGCGCGCTCCCATCCGCCGACGTTCTTCCTATACCACATGGTTCTGTGCTCCGGTTCGTGACACGCCGCGATGGCGCATTCATCCAGACAAGAGGGCGCAAACCCGGCGCCGGGGTCGCGGCCCAAAAAATAATTTGAGGGGGGCTGGCAGCTTCGGCGGGCTGGCGTGGACGTCGGGCGACCTCGCCGTGCAGGAGGCGGTCAAGGTCGGACGCGGGCTGAAGGAGCGGCCGACGTCGAAGCAGATGGCGCCGCTCGCCGAGCCGTGGCGTCCGCTGCGCGGCGCCGCCGCACATCTGTGGTGCGCGTATTACCGCGTGCTCCGGAAGCGCGAGGGCGTACTTGCGCAATAAAATCCGGGTCGCGTGTCTTAGAAAAGGTGCAACGCCCTTCGGCGGCGCGCTTCAGATCCCACTACAAGATATCGAAAACAATCCCATGCAAAGCAAGGACGGGCCCGCTTGCAGGGACCGGGATTCAGCGGCGGGCCTGGCGGTAGTTCCCGGCTTCCAGCCGGTTTGGCCGAGACAGGCATTTCCGTTGCCAGCTACTGCCGGTTCGCCGCCATCAACGGACATCACGAGATCGACCCGGTTGGTCTGCTATGGGCCACGAACGAACATCGCGGCCAATCAGCGGTGGCCGAAATTGGGCTATCAGTTCGCTCGCGGTGGCGCTTTGAAGCAGAGCGACCAGTCCGCACATTTCCTCACAATTCCGGACAAGCCCGGCGGCAATTTGCCGATCATTCGTGTTGTGACAACGACAAGAATAGCGTCAATGCAACTTACTCTATTGTCAATTGTAACTGGCGCAAAAGACGGCGCTGAACGGTGAAACCGGGGGAGTGAACGTGAGACGGTTCGCAATATTTGGCCTTATCGGACCGTTCGTGGGCTTCCTGGTATTCATTGCGCTAGGTGGCGGCTTTGCGAGTCACGCCGTTGAGGCATTCCTAATTTTGCTGCCCTTTGCCATGATTGCAGGCTTGGTACCCGCGATTCTGACGGCGCTATTTGACAGCGCATTTGAAAAATGGCCCCTCCGTCGGAGTGGCCGCTTCATGGGGGTCGCAGCTATTGGTTACGCGACTGCCTATTTGCTGATGCTCGAAAATCTCGTCGAAACTACAGTTTCTATCCCCTTTGAGTATCGCTGGGGATTAATTGGAGCAATTCCTGCGGTCTTCTGTTCCTGGCTCAACGAGCTTGCGACCCGTTGAAAGGTAGCCGGTCAATTTTCCGCTCTGGGTCAAAAGCCGACCACGACGTCTCGCTCGACCTTGGTCGGCTTCGCTCCCGGCAGCGGACATTGCGGCATTCTGAACAAACGTCGGCTTCGGGCCAACAACAGACATCTAATGATGATACCTCCGGTCAGGGAGCCTCTCCGCAACAGCCTGGTAGTCACCGTAGCCTGTTGTGGTATTCAATCATCGTGCGTGGCGCTATCTCTTCGCACTGTCTCGGGGAGCCTCTGTTGCCATCGGCGCTTTCGAAAGTGATTGTTCGGCCACTTCTGCTCCACGATATCCGCCC
Organism: Bradyrhizobium sp. CCBAU 51753; assembly: GCF_015291565.1. Lineage (NCBI taxonomy): Bacteria > Pseudomonadati > Pseudomonadota > Alphaproteobacteria > Hyphomicrobiales > Nitrobacteraceae > Bradyrhizobium > Bradyrhizobium sp. CCBAU 51753. The sequence goes on from NZ_CP030037.1 coordinate 8,487,385, forward strand.
TGGCGTACCCTCCTTCATAAGGATGTCGATATCATCGCCACGGACGGCTGCGACCTGTGCCCGGTAAATTGGCCCTCCATCGCGTTCGAACAGCGCTCTCTTCGATTCCAGGTCGATTGTGAAAAACATGTAGCCTGCTTCCGCGCATTTGATGGTGATCGGATGCTGAACCGAACCAAAAGCCCGGAAATCTAGAACGCTCCTCGCTGCTGTGACCGTGCAGGGATGACTTGGCGCGTCGTTAAACCCAGGCCAAATCATTCTCTTTGCGGTGACGTCATAGGTGAGAGTGAACTTTCCGCCAACAACGCGCAGCGTGAACTCGATCTTGCCATCAGGCCGGTCGCCAGAGGAGACGATCTCTCCAGCGAACACATTCGTGCCATCGACTGTGGTCTCGTTTACGGATGGTGACTCGAAGACGGCAGTCTTCGCGTTAGTGTCAAATGTTGCGAAATAGGCCCCGCTTGATGGCTTGCCTTGACAGCGAACTGAGAAGTCTAACGCCCAAGCTCCATCCACGGTCAGCGATGCAAAGACGGCAAAAGCAGCGATCCCAAAGAGTTTCATGATGCACTTTTGTGATGGTTGATACCTGCTACTTAAACAACGGAAGGTTAACCCTCGTTTGCCCGAACCTGTGGAATTTGCCGAAGTCCGCTTCGGGTCATAGGCGTCAAAGGTCCGCAATGGGTCAAAAGCCGACCACGACGTCTCGCTCGACCTTGGTCGGCTTCGCTCCCGGCAGCGGACATTGCGGCATTCTGAACAAACGTTGGTTCCGGGCCAAAAGCACGCATCTTTGAAATTAGGCGGACATTCCGTCACCGAAACTGCCGGAGAGCACGCATCGCCGGCATCGCCTCACCCGATTTTCCTTAGTGAGCAAACACGCTGCGGCTCTCATGCTGGCAACAGCGGAACACGCCGCTTCATGGGTCCCGATGTTCGAGGAATTCCTTCACCGGCCCGATGAAGGGGTGCGCGAACTGGCCGAGCATGCCGCCGGGGATCGGCTTCACCGTTCCGTATTTGACCGGCCAGCGGTCTTTGGGCAGGTGCCAGGTTCTGCCCAGCATATCGAACAGCGGCGTGTGTGCCGCGTAGTTCTTGTCGATGGCCTCGGCGTCCGAGGCGTGGTGCCAGTGATGGAATTGCGGCGTGACGATCACGTACCGCAGCCAGCCGACATCCATCTTGATGTTTGAATGGATCAGCACCGATTGCACGGAGATGAAAATGAGATAGGCGAAGATCGTGTCCTGCGGGAAGCCGAGCAGGACGATCGGCACCAGCACCAGGGCGCGCGTTGCCAATGGCTCGAAGAAATGGAGGCGCGATCCCGAGAGCCAGTCCATGTGTTCGGGCGAATGATGAACCGCATGGATTCGCCATAACCACGGCACCTCGTGATAGGCGCGGTGGGAGATGTATTCGACAGCATCGGCCGCCAGGATCACCAGCACGAAGCGGACGATCGACGGCAGGGCCACGACATGCGCTTGCAGTGCCGGGCTGATCGCCCAGGCGAAATAGTCATGGGCAAAATGCGTCGAGACCACCAGGAAGACGCCGATCAGCAGGTGGTTGACTCCGAAATAGGCGAGATCGAGCCTCCAGCCGGGGCTGAGCGGCCCTTGCTCCGGCCGCACCCGTGGGAAGACCCACTCGAGCAGCACGAATGCTGCGCCGGTGAAGAATAGATCGAGCACCAGCCAGTCGAGGCCGAGATAGAAGCGCGGCTGGAGAAAATCTGGTGTCGGCACGTAGGGTCCGCCAAGCAGCGTGGCGAAAAAAAGCGCGCTGAGGCCGATCGTAGCGGGCGCCCGCGGGCCGCCAAGCATGATCCCAATGACGCCGAGCCAGACACCGACGACCATCGCGATCGCGAGGGTGAGGCGGAGCAGCTCGACGTCGTAGTGGACGCGCAGCTCAGGCGTCGTGAGAAAGGCAGGGTAGCGCAGGCATAGTACCGCAGCGACGCTGAGCACGCCGATCGCGGCGCAGAGAGAACTGCCTATGCGCCCTTCGCCGATACGCGGCCTCGAACTTTCTTGAGCCATCAACGGTCTCCCTACAAAGATTCTGAAGCGCGTCAGCATAGGCCCGCGAGAGTTTACTCAAATTCAACGTCTAGGATACATAGATGGCCGATAAGAGTTAAAATTGCGAGAAGTCAAAAGTCCGCTTTGGGTCACAAGCCGACCACGACGCCCCGCTTGACCTTGGTCGGCTTTCCTCCCGGCAGCGGACATTGCGTCAATCTGAGCAAGCGTCAGCTACGGGCCAATAGCAGATGCCAGCCGCTCACTGCGTTGGATATTGCTTTGATTTCAAGAATGCCGCTGAGAAGCTGACAACCTCTCGCCAGCGCGACAGCAAATCGCGGTCGAAGTTCAAGCGAACTGTAAAACCTTCAAAGGGAAATGCGGTTTTACATCGCGCCCATGAGGGAGGAAGCCATTCTTCGCATTCGATCTTAGTCAACAAGGTAGCGTCCATCTGGACGACCCTGCCAAACGTCCGGGAGCCGAGCCCCGGACAGTCCGCCCTCCGCTCGTAGACCCACATGTCGTTCTCGACGAGTACGTCGCCATGGCATCCAGCTAATTTTTCGCCGAACTTTCGCAAATACTCGGCACGATCATCGCTATGAATGCTCATCCGTATATTGCGGCGACGCACCTCTTCCGGCAGCAGCTTTGGAATGCCGGGAATGTCCTTTCCGAATCGAGGCCCCAGGATCGCCGTCTCGAATAGTGACATCGGCGATGCGGTCTCGAGATCAACGCCAATGTTGAAGATCTCGAATCCCGGCTCATGCTCTGCATAAAGACCAACGTATGCGCGGGCCAACCGAAAACGGACAACGAGCCCGGGAATGAGTCTATGGAACTGCGGCAATTGGCTGGTGGAACCGACGACTTCGATATCGATCTGTGTCATGTCGGTCGATACGGCGAGTCTTTCTCTGACCGCCTTGAACTCGTCCGCTGTGGCAGTACCGCAACTAATGCTCAACATTGAGCAAATGAAAAAGGCTAAGCCAACGGACAAATCGCGACCGCAGATTGCACTGGTCGCAATGCCAAAGTTAGACATGCGATTTGGTGAGAGCGCCATCAATCTACCCTGGATCATCTGCTCTCGGCGGTTTAGGCAGCTAGCAGAAAGCGACTACGTGCCAACATAATTGAAGATGCCTCGCATAATACCATGGAGGTTGCACGGCCCATTTCACCGATACTTCAAATTTTGATTAATTAGGACGGCTGGTGGTAAGCGATTTGCAATCGACGTTTAAAGCCGCGATAGAACGACGCATGGCCGCTTCGGGTCACAGGCAGATCTGACAACTCCGCGGTGTCACTTCCGGTTTTCCTCGGACAGCGGACATTGCAACCCGGCTTGACGGCACCAAGTCTGGCCGTTCTGCGTGAAAATTGTATCCCTAGAGCTATTTCCGTTCCGATGGAATCGGAACGGAGCTCTAGATTCTTGTTTTGACGCGTTTTCTTCACGCGAACCGGCATCCACTTCGCTGGAAAACGCTCTACCCCCGCAGCCGGACGCGGTCCTGGCGTGCGCAGTCGGTGACGAAGCCGAGCACGGCGCGCACCGCGGGCAGCTCGACCAGGTCGGGATGCGCGAGCAGCCAGAGATCGGAAAGGCTGAAGAGCTTTTGCGGCGCGATCCGGATCAGATCGGGATAGGGCGCCGCCACCAGGCAGGACAGCACGGACACCCCGAGCCCGGCGCGCGCCGCCGCCAGCATGTCGCCCTGCGAGGAGCAGCGCATCACCATCGTGCCCTGCCGCGTGACGAAGTCGCTCCAGCGCGCCAGATCCGCATTCGAGGCCTGGTCGGCGAAGCCGATCACGCTGTGCCCCTTCCACTCGTCCGAGCGCTCGGGAAGCTTGCGTCCGGCCGCGTAGTCGCGCGAGGCGTAGAAGCCGGCACCAAGCCGTCCGATCCGGCGCCCGATCAGATTTTCGTCGCCGGCATCGACCGGCCGCAGCACCACGTCGGCCTCGCGGCGGCGCACGCTTGCCGGAAACGGGTGGGTGATGATCTCGAGCTGGATGTTGGGGTGATCGCGCAGGAACGGCTTGAGACGCGGCATCAGCCAGTGCGACGCCAGCGTCGCGCCGATCGACAGCTTAACGACACCGCGGGCCTGTGCGCCGGTCGCGGACGCCACGGCCTCCGCGCGCAGGGCCGCCGCGGCCATCGCCTCGGCGTGCTCGCGGAACTTGCGGCCGTGCGAGGTGAGCGACAGCCCGTCACTGGAGCGAGCGAACAGGCGGGTGCCGAGTTGCCGTTCCAACGCCGCGACGTTGCGGCCGGCGGTCGGATGGCTGATGCGCAGCCGGCGCGCAGCGCCGGCCAAGCTCCGCGTCTCCGCCACCGCGACGAACGTCTTGCAGAGATCCCAGTCCATGACATTCCGTCCCGTTCAATTTTGGTGAATTGTCTGTTCAATATTGAACGCCAAGCCGACGCCGTCCAGCCTTATATTGGCGGGCAAGAAAACTGCCGCTCAGCACAACACAACGCGTTTCCCGCCCGGCCGCGGCCGATGGCGCGCGCATGGAGGACCTGACAGATGCCGCTACCCGCTTCGCTCGCCAACAAGCTCGAACTGCCGGTGGTCGGCTCGCCGCTGTTCATCGTGTCGGGGCCCGAGCTCGTGATCGCGCAGTGCAAGGCCGGCATCGTCGGCTCGTTCCCGGCGCTGAACGCCCGTCCGGTCGAAAAGCTCGACGAGTGGCTGGCGCGCATTGCCGACGAGCTCGGCGAGTACCAGGCGCTGCATCCGGAGAAGAAGGTCGCGCCCTACGCGGTGAACCAGATCTGCCACGCCTCCAACGACCGGCTGATGAAGGACATGGAAACCTGCGTGAAGCACAAGGTGCCCGTGATCATCACCTCGCTGCGCCCGCCGTCCGAGATCGTCGAGGCCGCGCACTCCTATGGCGGCGTCGTGTTCCACGACGTCATCAACGTCAAGCACGCGCGCAAGGCCGCCGAGCAGGGCGTCGACGGCCTGATCCTGGTCTGCGCCGGCGCCGGCGGGCATGCCGGCACGCTGTCGCCGTTCGCCCTGGTGCGCGAGGTCAAGCAATGGTTCAAGGGCACGATCCTGCTGTCGGGGGCGATTTCCGACGGCTGGAGCATCGCATCCGCGCTCGCGCTCGGCGCCGACCTCGCCTATATCGGCACCCGCTTCATCGCCACCGAGGAGGCCAATGCCGATCTCAGGTACAAGCAGGCGCTGACCGAACACGCCGCCCACGACATCGTCTATTCGAACCTGTTCACCGGCGTGCACGGCAATTATCTCGGGCCGTCGATCGCGGCGGCAGGGCTCGACCCCGCCAACCTGCCGGTCGCCGACAAGACCAAGATGAATTTCGGCTCCGGCGGCAACATGAAGGCCAAGGCCTGGCGCGACATCTGGGGCTCCGGCCAGGGCATCGGCCAGATCACCGACGCCCCGCCGGTCGCCGAACTGGTGGCGCGGCTGAAGGCGGAGTTCACCGCGGCGCGCAGCGATTTCCTGCGGGCCAGCGCCTGACCCTATTGCAGCAGTCCGGGAGCGAATGATGAGACGAGCGCAGCATGCGCTGGCGGCGATGCTTGCCGCCTGCGCGATCACGAGCACGGCGGCCGCCGACAACAATGAGGCGATCCGGATCGGCCAGACGCTGCCCTATAGCGGGCCGGTCTCCGGCTTCGGCACGATCGGCCGCGCCCAGGAGGCGTTTTTCGCCAAGGTCAACGCGGAGGGCGGCATCAACGGCCGGCAGGTGAAATTCATCACGCTGGACGACGCCTATTCCCCGCCGAAGACCGTCGAGCAGACCCGCAAGCTGGTCGAGCAGGAGGAGGTGCTGATGATGTTCGGCTCGCTCGGCACCGCCACCAACAATGCCGTGCACCGCTATCTCAACACCAAGAAGATCCCGCAATTGTTCGTGCTGAGCGGCGCGACCAAATGGGCCGATCCGAAGACCTATCCGTGGACCATGCCGGGGATGGCCTCGTACGAATCCGAGGGCGTGGTCTATGCCAAACATGTGCTGCAGACCAAGCCGGATGCGAAAATCGCGATCCTCGCGCAGAACGACGATTTCGGCCGCGACTATGTCGCCGGCTTCAAGCGCGCGCTCGGCAGCAAGGCCGCGAGCATGATCGTCGCGGAAGCGAGCTACGAGACCTCGGCGCCCACCATCAGTTCGCAGCTCGCGACCCTGAAGGCGTCCGGCGCCGACGTGCTGTTCGGCGTCGTGCTCGGCAAGTTCACCCCGCAGATGATCAAGGGCGTCGCCGAGATCGGCTGGAAGCCGGAGCTGTTCTTCGTGCCCACGTCGGCCTCGTCGATCTCGTTCCTGGAGCCCGCCGGGCTGGAGAATGCGGTCGGCCTGATCTCGTCCAGCAACCAGAAGGACACGATGGACGCGCAATGGGCCGACGACCCCGCCGTGAAGGAGTATCTTGCCTTCATGAAGCAGTACCTGCCCAATGCGGACCTCAGCAACTCGAACTACTCGGCCGGCTATCACTATGCGACGCTGCTGATGGCCGTGCTCAAGGCGTGCAAGAACGATTTCAGCCGCGAGAACATCATGCGCCAGGCAGCATCGTTGCACGAGGTTCCGCTGCCGCTATTGTTGCCGGGCATGACGGTGTCCACCGGACCGGACGATTACCTGCCGTTCCAGCAGTTGCGGCTGCGCCGGTTCAACGGCAAGAGCTGGATCAGCTTCGGCGAGATCCTGGACGATCGCTAGGAGACAAGGCGATATGATCATCAGCGGCGACAGACAGATCAGCTACGGCGACATGCACGCCCGCATCGCGCGGGCAGCGACCGGCTTGCGCGCGCTCGGCGTTCGCGGCGGCAGGCCGGTCGGCATGATGCTGCGCAACGACTTCGCGCTGTTCGAGGTGGTGGCGGCCGCGGCCGCGCTCGGCAGCCCGGTGGTGCCGATCAACTGGCACCTGAAGGCCGAGGAGGTCGGCTACATCCTGTCCGACAGCGGGGCCGGCACGCTGGTCTGCCACGCCGATCTGCTGCCGCAGATCAGGGACGGGCTGCCGCCCGATATCAAGCTGCTGGTGGTTGCGACGCCGCCGGAGATCGCGGCCGCCTATGGCGTGACGCCGGCGCTGGCCGCCGTGCCGGACGGCCTAACCGACTGGGACCGCTGGCGCGATACCCATCAGCCGCTCGCCGAGCCGCCGATCGGCGCCGCGCCGATGTTCTACACGTCAGGCACCACCGGCCTGCCCAAGGGCGTGCGGCGCAAGCCGATGCGGCCCGAGCAGCAGGCGGCGGCCGCCCGCGTCGGCGCCATCACCTATGGCATCAAGCCGAACGAGGATCAGGTGATCCTGATGAACGGGCCGATGTATCACTCGGCGCCGCACTCCTACGGCATGCTCGCCTTCCGCAATGGCTGCACCATCGTACTGGAGCCGCGCTTCGATCCCGAGGACCTGCTGCAACTGATCGAGCGTCATCGCGTCACCCACATGCACATGGTGCCGACCATGTTCGTGCGGCTGCTGCGCCTGCCGGAGGACACGCGGCGCCGCTACGATCTGTCGTCGCTGCGCTTCATCGTCCACGGCGCCGCGCCCTGCCCCGTCGACGTCAAGCGCGCGATGATCGAATGGTGGGGCCCCGTCGTGAACGAATATCTCGGCTCCACCGAGACCGGCATCCCGGTCTGGCATTCGGCCGCCGAAGCCCTGGCCAAGCCCGGCACGGTCGGCCGCGCGATCGAGGGCGGCATCGTGAAAATCTTCCGCCCCGACGGCACGCTCTGCGACGTCGGCGAGCCCGGCGAGATCTTCATGCGGCAGACCGCGACCTCGGATTTCGACTACCACGGCAACGCCAAGGCGCGCGCCGAGGCCGACCGCGACGGCCTGATCAGCGTCGGCGACGTCGGCTATCTCGACGCGGACGGCTATCTGTTCCTGTGCGACCGCAAGCGCGACATGGTGATCTCGGGCGGCGTCAACATCTATCCCGCCGAGATCGAGAATGCGCTGATCGGCATGGACGGCGTGCGCGACTGCGCCGTGTTCGGCGTCCCCGATCCGGAGTATGGCGAGCGGCTGTTCGCCTGCATCGAGCCGGAAGCCGGCGCAGTGCTGTCGGTCGCGGCGGTGCAGGATTTCCTGCGCGGCAAGCTCGCCAATTTCAAGGTGCCGCGGGACATCCAGTTCATGGACGCGCTGCCGCGCGAAGCCACCGGAAAGATTTTCAAGCGCAAGCTGCGCGATCTCCACCGCGACGGGCAGTTGCACGCCGTCCGGTGACGGCAGGGCGAACAGCGTTTCAAACTTTGTTGCTGTTGCCAAGCGGGCCGCGGACAAGGCAAGGATCACGGCGCGCAACAAGCGAGAGTCCGCAAAATGAACTCGACCGATTTCATCGTGGTCCGCAACGATCTGCCGCAGAGCAAGATCATCGAAACGCAATTGCCGGACGGCGCGGCGCTGCCGGCCGACGCGCTGCTGGTGAAAGTTGTCAGCTTCGCCTTCACCGCCAACAACATCACCTATGCCGTGATCGGCGAGCAACTGAAATACTGGAACCTGTTTCCGGCGCCGCAGGGCTACGGCATCATCCCGGTCTGGGGTTTTGGCGAGGTGATCGCCTCGAATCATCCGAACGTCGCTGTGGGCGAAACGCTGTTCGGCTATTTCCCGATGGCGACGCATCTCGTCATCGAGGCCGCCGATGTGACGAAGCGCGGCCTGCGCGACGCTGCCGCGCACCGCCAGGGCGTGTCGCCGGTCTACAACGTCTACTCCCGCGTCTCGGATGATCCGACCTATGCCGGCCGGCAGGGCGATTACCGGGCGCTGATGCTGCCGCTGTTCATGCTGTCGTTCATGGTCGACGACTTTCTGGCCGAGAATGAATTCCACGGCGCACGCCGTGTCATGCTGTCGTCGGCCTCGAGCAAGACCGCGTTCGGTCTCGCCCATCTGCTGCACAAGCGACCGGGCGTCAGGGTGGTCGGGCTGACGTCGAAGGGCAATGTCGATTTCGTCAAATCGCTCGGCTGCTACGACGAGGTCATGACCTACGATCAGGTCACCGCGATGCCGCAAGGCGAGCCCACGGCCTATGTCGACATGGCCGGCAACAGCGCGCTGCGCGAGACCCTGCATCGGCACCTTGGCGTGCAGATGGTCCATTCGCTCCGCGTCGGGCTGACCCATCGCGCCAGTGACGCGGACGAGCCCGTGCTGCCCGGCGCCAAGCCGGTGTGGTTCTTCGCGCCGGACCAGATCCGCAAGCGCGCCAGGGAGTGGGGACCGGGCGGCGTCGACCAGCGTTTTGGCGCCGCGTGGGCCGAGCTCGTGCCGCATCTGCCGGACTGGATCAGGGTTGTCGAACGGCGCGGCGTGCACGCGGTGCGTGAGGCCTATCTCGATACCCTGCAGGGCCGGGTGCCGCCGGATCAAGGCCTGATCCTGTCGCTGGCCGAATAGGCGGCATCCCGTCACGGCCTTTCGGCGCCTCGGCAAATCGGTATAGGCTTCGCGGCACGGGAAACGCTGCAAAAAGCACCGCAAGGCAACGTCGCCAAAGCGGCCGATGACGAGAAACGCCGGATGCTTGACAAGTCGGACGATATTTCGGTCGCCGCCGACCATTGGCTGCTGCAGTTCGAGGACGCGCTGGCGAGCCCGGACGACGTGCTGCTGAAGCCGCTGTTCCATCCCGACAGCTACTGGCGCGACGTGCTCGCCTTCACCTGGAACATCCAGACCGTCAACCGCGCCTTCGCGATCCTCGAGGAACTGCCCGCGCATGCGCAGCGCAGCACGCCGCACAATTTCCGCATCGATGCCGAGCGCGCGGCGCCGCGGCGGGTGATGCGCGCCGGCACCCAAGCGATCGAGGCGATCTTCAAGTTCGAGACCGCGATCGGCCGCGGCCACGGCATCGTGCGGCTGATTCCCGACGCCGCCGACGACAACCGCCTGAAAGCCTGGACGCTGCTCACCGCGCTCGAGGAACTGAAAGGCTTTGAGGAGCAGCAAGGGAGCGCGCGGCCGCGTGGGCAAGCCTATTCGCGCGACTTCCGCGGGCCGAACTGGCTCGACCAGCGCAAGGCGGCGGCCGAATATGCCGACCGCGATCCTGACGTGCTGGTGGTCGGCGGCGGCCAGGCCGGGCTCGCGATTGCGGCGCGGCTCAAGCAATTGAACATCGATGCGCTGATCGTCGACCGCGAGGCGCGGATCGGCGACAATTGGCGCAAGCGCTATCACGCGCTGACCCTGCACAACCAGGTGCAGGTCAATCACCTGCCCTATATGCCGTTCCCGCCGAACTGGCCGACCTACATCCCGAAGGACAAGCTCGCCAACTGGTTCGAGGCCTATGTCGAGGCGATGGAGCTGAATTTCTGGACTGGCACGGAATTCGCCGGCGGCAGCTATGATGCCGCGCAGGGACGCTGGACGGTCGAGCTGCGCCGCGCCGACGGCTCGACCCGCAAGATGCAGCCGCGCCATGTCGTGATGGCGACCGGCGTCAGCGGCATTCCGAACCGGCCCGACATCCCCTCGCTGAAAAATTTCGCCGGCAAGGTGCTGCATTCCAGCGGCTACGAGGACGGCGAGGATTTTTACGGCAAGCGCGCGATCGTGATCGGCACCGGCAACAGCGGCCACGACATCGCCCAGGACCTGCATTCCTCGGGCGCCGACGTCACGCTGGTGCAGCGCTCCTCGACACTCATCACCAATATCGAACCGTCGGCGCAGCTCGCCTATGCCGCCTACAACGAGGGCACGCTCGAGGACAACGATTTGATCGCGACCTCGATGCCGCTGACGCTCGCCAGGCGCAGCCACGTGCTGATCACCGAACAGTCGAAGCAGCTCGACAAGCCGCTGCTCGACGGCCTCGCCAAGGTCGGCTTCAAGCTCGACTTCGGCGACGGCGGCACCGGCTGGCAGTTCAAATACCTCACCCGCGGCGGCGGCTATTATTTCAATGTCGGCTGCGCCGACCTCGTCGCTGATGGCGCGATCAGGCTGCAGCAGTTTGCGGATATCGATACGTTCGTGAATGAAGGCGCGCGGCTGAAGAGCGGCGAGACCATTGCCGCCGACCTGATCGTGCTCGCCACCGGCTACCGGCCGCAGGAAGAGCTGGTGAAAAAGCTGTTCGGTGCGGCGATGGCCGCGCATGTCGGCCCGATCTGGGGCTTTGGCGACGGCCAGGAGCTGCGCAACATGTACACCCGCACGCCGCAGCCGGGCCTCTGGTTCATCGCCGGCAGCCTCGCGCAATGCCGCATCAACTCGCGCTACCTCGCGCTGCAGATCAAGGCGATCGAGGAAGGGCTGTTGCCGCGCGATGTCGGGCCGGTGGCGAGGTTGTCGTAATAATCACTAATGTCATTCCGGGATGCGCGAAGCGCAGACCCGGAATCTCGAGGTTCCGGGTTCGCTTCGCGCCCCGGAACGACACCCTGGGGAGAGAAGAAAAATGCCAACAATCCTCGGCTCCGGCGAGCATCGCTACCGCGTCGTCGAAAATTTCGCAAAACTGCCCGACGGCTGGAGCCTGACCGACGTCGCCTCGGTCGCGGTCGACAGCAAGGACCGCATCTACGTCTTCAACCGCGGCGCCCATCCGATGGTGGTGCTCGACCGCGAGGGCAATTTCCTCCGCAGCTGGGGCGAAGGCCTGTTCTCCCGCGCCCACGGCCTGCACATCGACGCCGACGACAATCTCTACTGCACCGATGACGGCGACCACACCGTCCGCAAGTGCTCTGTTGACGGCAAGGTGCTGCTGACGATCGGGATTCCCAACAAGCCGGCGCCGTTCATGAGCGGCGAGCCGTTCCACCGCTGCACCCACACCGCGCTGTCGCCGCAGGGCGAGATCTACGTCTCCGACGGCTACGGCAATGCCTGCGTCCACAAATACACGCCGGACGGCAGACTGATCAAAAGCTGGGGCGAGCCCGGCACCGATCCCGGGCAGTTCAACATCGTGCACAACATCGCGACCGATACCGACGGTTATGTCTATGTCGCCGACCGCGAGAACCATCGCGTGCAGGTGTTCGACGGCAACGGCCGGTACGAAACGCAGTGGAACAATCTGCACCGCCCCTGCGCGCTGTGCTGCTGCGGCGGCGGCAAGCAGCCGAACTTTCTGATCGGCGAGCTCGGCCCCGGCATGGCCGTGAACCGCAAGGTCCCCAACCTCGGCCCGCGGCTGTCGATCGTCGACGCCAAGGGCAACCGCATCGCCAAACTCGGCGGCGAACACGGCCCCGGCGTCGAGACCGGCAAATTCCTGGCGCCGCACGGCCTCGCGCTGGATTCGAAGGGCGACATCTATGTCGGCGAGGTCGGCGTCACCGACTGGAAGACCAGCTTTCCCGACACCGAGATGCCGGCTGCGGTGCGGGTGAGCCGGTGCTTGCAGAAGCTGGAGCGGGTGACGGCATAGCTTCTTCCCCACCCCCGTCACCCTGAGGCGGCCGCTTCTTCAGCGGCCCTCGAAGGGTCGACGGCCACCGACCGGGCCGATTCATCCTTCGAGGCTCGCAAGGGCTCGCACCTCAGGATGACGGGAAAAGAGATTGCCGCGTGAAACATATCACTCCGGCTTGATCCCCGAGGCCTTTGCGGCTTTCGCCGCTGAAATCAAACCTCGCCGATCACCTCGCGGCGGCGCTGCTCGGATTCTTCCGCATAGCGGCGCATCGCATGGGCCTCGGTGAGCAGGCCGATCGGCCGGCGGTCGCCGTCGCCCTCGACCACCGCGAGCGATTCGGCCTCCGCCGCGTCGAACACCGCGATCGCCTCCTGGACGTTCATGGCGGGATGCAGCACCACGTCGGCGTGGCGCAGGATGGCGGCGAGGCCCTTGTCGGTCTCGATGTCGGGCGCATGCGCTTCGGCGACCACGGCGAGCCCGGCATAGCGGCCCTCGCCGTCGACCGCGACCACCTGGGTCTTCGAGCCCGGCGGAAATTTCTCGCGAAAGGTCGCGAGCGGCATCGCGGCGTCCACCGTCGTCATGTCCTGCCGCATCATCCGCCCGACAGTGAGATCGCGGATCCAGCCGATATCGGCGGCGCTGCGGATGCTCTCGCCGCGCAGATGCAGCCGCCAGGTCGCGAACGAGTAGCCGAACAATTCGCGCGTCATGGTGGTCGAGATGATCACCGCGACCAGCACCGCGGTGGTGAGCCAGAGATTGCCGGTCGATTCCAGCGCGATGAACGACATCGTCAGCGGACCGCCGATCACCGAGGCGGACAGCGCGCTCATCCCGATCACCGCATAGGCGTTGGGATCGAGGTTCAGCCCCGGCCAGACGCTATCGACCCCGGCGGCGAACAGCCGGCCGCCGAGCACACCCATGAACAGCGTGGCGAAGAACAAGCCGCCGCGAAAACCGCTGCCGAGCGAGATGATCGATGCAATGGCCTTCAGTGCGAACACACCGGCGATGAAGCCGAGCGGCATCGCCACGATGCCGGCGAAACGCAGCGCGCCATGGCCGGACGACATCACCTGCGGGGTGAGCAGCGCCAGCGCGCCGACCGCAAGCCCGCCGAGCGCCGGCCGCAGCGGCGGCCAGAGCCGGGTCCTCGCCAGCAGCGCCTCGCACAGCGTCACCCCGCGCATGATCGCAATGCCGGTCAGGGCGGCGACCACGCCGAGCAGCGCGGCAATCGCAAGATCCCGCCCCAGCACGTCACCGACCACGCCGACGCCGACCCCGAGCGGCAGCGGCTCGAACGCATGCGCGACGAAATAGCCTGACACCGCGGCGACGCCGACCGGGGTCAGGCTCGCCGGCGTATAGCCGCCGATCACAAGTTCGAAAGCATAGAACGCGCCCGCCAGCGGCGCGCTGAAGGCGCCGGCGATCGCCGCCGCGGCGCCGCAGCCGACCATGATTCGCTGGTCGTTGCGGCGCAAATGAAAGCCGCGACCGAGCGACGCAGCGAGCCCGCTCGACAGCTGGGTATAGCCGGCCTCGAGCCCGACCGAGCCGCCGATGCCGCTCGACCAGACCGTCTGCAGCGCCACGATGACGCTGCCGCGGAACGACATCCGCCCGCCATAGAGCGCATTGGCCTCGATCGGGTCGATCTCGCGCGCCGGACGGACCCGAATCAGCAGCAGGAACGCAATCCCGAGCAGCAGGCCGCCGACCGAGGGAACCAGCAGGGCGCGCAGCGGATCGATGCTCGGCTGGCTCGACAGCCGGTCGCCCAATGGCAGATTGAACAGCACCGCATGCAGCACCGAGACCAGCCCGCTCATGGCCGCGACCACGAGGCCGCCAATGGCGCCGATCAGCACCGCCAGCACCACCAGGCTGGTTTCATGCGCGCGCACGAATGCGCGCAGCCGGCGCGGCGCCTCGAGGTAGCTGGACGACGTGGTCATCGGATAAGGTCCGTCAGCGGCCGACAGGGGCCTTGCGGCTCCCTTTACGGACCTCAGGGACGGGTGGCAATCGGGGCGGGAACATGGCAAGCGCACGGCAGATAAGCCGCTCTATGCTCTTCACAATCCCGTCACGCTGCCTGTAGTATGTGAGTGCATGCTGCTTCGCAGCTAATGGGAGTCAGGAGCGTTATTTGAACGCACATGTCTCGCAAGGCGGTTGGCCGGTGCTGGTGCTGAATGCGGACTTCCGGCCGCTGAGTTATTACCCGCTGTCGCTCTGGTCCTGGCAGGACGCGATCAAGGCGGTGTTCCTCGATCGTGTCAACATTGTCGAGTACTACGACAGAGCGGTACGAAGTCCGTCGTTCGAAATCCAGCTGCCGAGCGTTGTATCCTTAAAATCCTTCGTCAAGCCGACCACCCACCCCGCCTTCACCCGCTTCAACGTCTTCCTCCGCGACCGCTTCTCCTGCCAGTACTGCCTCTCCGCGGACGACCTGACCTTCGATCACATCATTCCGCGCAGCAAGGGTGGCCAGACCACCTGGGAGAACGTCGTCGCCGCCTGCTCGCCCTGCAATCTGCGCAAGGGCAACCTGACGCCGCAGCAGGCCAAGATGTTTCCGAAGCAGACGCCCTACGCGCCGACCGTGCACCAGCTGCACCGCAACGGCCGCCTGTTTCCACCGAACTATCTGCACGAGAGCTGGCTCGACTATCTCTACTGGGATACGGAGCTCGATCCGTAGGGCACGGCGACCCCACAGGTGGCGCGCTGCGCCCAGGGGGCGCAACGGACCGGCACAAGACCATCGCCCGGCGCTGCCGATTGCCACTGCTTGCAATCTTAGATAGATAGCCCGCTTCAAGGTAGAGCGGGACTCATGACGGCGGCAGATGACTTGAATGGACGTCTCATCCCTCGAGGCGCGTGGATTCTTGCAGAACTTCATCACATGCGCCGTCTGATTGCCGCGACACTCGGCATCCTTGCATTCGGCTCATCCGTTCAGGCGCAGGATCGACCGGTTGAATTGACAGCGGCCGGCAAAGCCATCCTCGAAGCGCAGCTCGCCAGCGACGGCGTTGCGGACCATGGCCGGCCCGGTCCCGAACAGCCGCTGACCTTCCCGCTTGCGATGTGCACCTTTCCCGACGGCCTCTGCGGCGCGGTGCGCCGCGACGGAAGTATTGCCGTGCCGCCGCGCTACGACTGGGTCGGCGCATTCTCCGACGGGCGCGCCGCCGTCCGCACAGGCGGCCTCTATGGCTTCGTCGACGAGGACGGCCGCGAGATCGTACCGCCGCGCTATCGCATCGTCGGCGACTACAAATTCGGCTTCGCGCAGGTCGACATCGACGGCAAGTCGGGCCTGATCGATCGCGACGGCAGATTGGTGATCGAACCGCGATACGGCTTCATCCAGGCCATCGCTCCCGATCGATTCCGCGTCTCGGACGCGCGGCAATTGGGCGGAACGATTGGCGCCGAGACATTTCTCGATGTCAGGGGTGAGTCTCGGGTGGACGAGGGCACGATCTCGGGTTCATCCAACGAGACCAAACCTGGGATCATCGATCGCACCGGCAAATGGATCGAGCCACCCGTCATCAACATATTCGACCCCGACGAGCGATCGATCCGCATCGTGCTCGTGAACGCTCTGTGGGGGCTGCAGCGCAGCGACAGAAGTTGGCTGGTCAAGCCGCAATTCAATGCCGTGGATGCGCTCAGCGGCGGCCTCGCCCGCGTCAGGGTGAGCGGCAAGATCGGCTTCGTCGACCGCAGCGGCCGATTTGTCATCGACCCCGTCTTCGATGAAGCGTGGGCGTTCAAGCCCGGTCTCGAAAACACGCCCGTGCGCCAAGGCGGGCACGCGGGCGTCATCGATCGCACCGGCGCCTGGACATTTCGAATTCCTGCCAGCGGGCTGTATCGAGCGGTCGCATCTGACCGGAACGGCGGCACACAATTCGGCTGGCATTTCCAGCAGGGCCGCCGCTGGGGTCTGCTCGATCTCGAAGGCCGCATCCTGCTGAAGGCCGGCTTCGATCAACCCGTCCAGCGCTGTAGCGACGGCCATCTCGTCGCCTCCGAGGACGGGCAAAGGCTTTATTTCAAGAGCGATGGCGGCCCGCTAGAGCCACAGGAGGGCCGAATCCTCGATGCCAGCTGCGGCTCGCGCGCGCCCTACATCGTGAAGGCCGGCGACAAGTTTGGGCTGGTCGACGGCGACGGCAAGGAGATCATCCCGCCTGCACTGGACGCGCTGATCACCGTCACGAAGGATATCTGGAACGCAAAGCGCGACGGAAAATGGGGGCGCCTCGGGTCCGATGGCCGTTGGCTGTTCGAGCCGAAGTTCGACTACCTCTCGCACAGCGACTCGATCATTGTCGCGGCAACGGAGGCCAAGCGCGGCTTTCTGAATGCAGACGGAAGCTGGCTGATCGAGCCGCGATTCGACGCCGCACGGCCGCGGGATTCCGGGACCGCGTTTGTGACGGTGGACGGCAGCACCGGCATCATCAGGGTGAACGACCAATCATGGACCGTCGCGCCGCGGCCGGGCGTGATGTGCGACATCCCTTACGGGATCCTGTCGCAGCGCGAGGGACACCGCAGCATCCTCTCGCCAAGCGGAGAGCCGTGGATCGACGCGCATGTCGACCGGCTCGGCATAGACCTGGAGACAGGGCTGCTGCCGTTTCTGGCGGACGGCAAGTGGGGATTGATGGACACCGCCGGGAAAGTCGCAATCCAGCCGACCTACGACGCCCAAGTCAGCTTCCGGCCGTCACTTCGCGGCATCGCCTGGGCCAAGCACGATGGCCGCTGGTGCCCCATCGACCGCCGCGGCCACGATGTACCGGGATTGGCATGCACCGAACGCCCGCCCTTGGGCGAAGGCGGCGGTTATTTCCGATGCGTGGTCGAGCCGTGACGTGAGCATCACGCACCGTGTGCGCGTCGTCCTAGGCGGCGCGTGCTGAGCCGGCGGACATACCTTCTCTCCGCATTGACCGTGGATGGCGCCGCCGCAATCGGCGCCAGCCGATCACGATGCCGCTGATCGAGACGATGGTGCCGACCGCCGACAGCAGCCAGACCACGACGTCGCGCAGCGGCCAGACCTGCAGCAGCAGCGGGAAATCCATGCTGTGCAGCGCGTTGAACAGCCAGCGGTAGGAGCGGCGGCTGTCGTCGCTGCGGTCGAGGATCTCGGCAGTGGCAGGCGAAATGTACAGCCAGGTACGGGCGGGATCGTCGAAGCCGATCCGCAGCACCGGAAGCTCGCGGCGCTGATGCAGCGTGTACCAGTAGGCGTCCGGCGCATCGAGTTGCCGCACGAAGCTGATCGCAGCGCCCGGCATCGCGCGGCGGGCGGCTGCGACGATCTGGTCCTGTGAGAGCGTGGCCGGCGCGCCGGTTGCCGCATCGGCGATGGTCTGACTGCCGTCGCGATCGCTGAGCACCATCATCGGGTGCCCGCCGAGCCAGACGAAGCGCGCTTCGGTCGCCGGCATCGGCGGCGCTGACTGAACGCGCGAGACGATGTCGGGCGCATCGTGGCCGCTGTAGCCGACCGCGATCTCGCGCGTGACGCCGCGGCCGGAGAACGCGCCGCCGGGATTGAGCGAGAGCCAGCCGGAAAACATCCAGGTGAGCACGAAGATGCCGCCGATCAGGCCGGCGATGTGATGCCAGGCCATCCAGCCGCGATAAAGCGAGATTGTGCCGCGCGCGTAACGGCGGGTCAGCCGCAGCCGGAGAATGCCGATCCAGAAGCCGGTGACCGCGACGACGAGGCAGATGCCCGAGATCCACAGCACCACGTCGCGCCACAACGGGCCGTCTTTGCGCAGCACGGTGGGATAGATCCAGTGCGGGATCGAGCCGAGCCAGTTCCAGACCCGCTCCTGCCGGGTGGTGTCGAGCGCGATTTCGCCGCTGCGCGCGGACACATACAGCTCGGTGCCGTCGGCGTCGCCGAGGCCGATCAGATAGAGCGGCCGCAGCGGATCGAAGCGCGCCGTGACCGACCATTGGTCGCGCGTCACCGTGTCGAGCAGTTGCGGCTGCACCGCTTGCGGGTGATGCCGGGCAATCGCCAGCGCCTGCTCCGGCGTGATGCGGTCGATGATGCTGCCGTCGACCGCTGAGATGGTGACCGCCGCGCCCTCCCATCCGGTCACGCGGTAGACCGGACTATCGTCCATCATCGACAGCCGCAGGTCGCGCGGATAACGCTCCATGCCTGCGATCGCCATGGCGCGATCGGGCGTGATCTGCACCGTGCTCCAGAGAATCGCAGGGAGCGCCGCAAGGCGCTCGCCGTCGGTGAGGCGAGGAAACGCCACATACATCATGACGAGGCCGGAGATGAACCACATCGCGAACAGCAGGCATGTCGCGATGCCGATCCAGCGATGGATGACGTAGAGCCATCGCCGTCCCCGCCGGATCAGTTTGCTGCGCATAGTCAGAACTTCACGTTGAGTGAGAGTTCGGCGGTGCGCGGCATGCCGAGCAGCCACTGCCCGGTGCCGTTCGAAGTCACTGCATAAATCTGGTCGAGCAGATTGTAGACCCGGAACGCCACCGTGGTGCGGTCATCCGGCTTCCACCTGATGCCGCCATTGACGACGTTGTAGCCGGGCCGCAGCTGGGTGTTGGCGAGGTCGGAGTACATCGCGCCGACCATCTGCACGCCGCCATAGACCGACCAGTTCGGCGCGAAATC
Source organism: Bradyrhizobium sp. CCBAU 51753 (assembly GCF_015291565.1). Lineage (NCBI taxonomy): Bacteria > Pseudomonadati > Pseudomonadota > Alphaproteobacteria > Hyphomicrobiales > Nitrobacteraceae > Bradyrhizobium > Bradyrhizobium sp. CCBAU 51753. Next base: position 8,506,602 of record NZ_CP030037.1, read on the forward strand.
CCAGGTCAGCCAGATGTTGGCGACCTGCTGCGGCACGTTGACCGGGACGTTGCCATTGAAGCTGACGATCTTGCCGCCGACCAGCTGGCTGTTGTTGTCGTATTTTGCGCGCAGCACCGCCAGATTGGCATCGATGCGCCAGCCATAGTCCAGCGCCAGCCCGATCGTTCCTTCGACACCGCGGGATGATTGCTGGCCGACCTGCAACGCGAGGCCGCTGGGATTGGCGGGATCGGGAATCGTCAGCCCGGTCTTGACGATCTCGTAGGCCGCCAGCGTCCACTCGCCCCGGCCGCCCCAGAACGACTGCTTGATGCCGACTTCGGTCTGTTTGCCGGTGGCAAGCTGGAAGGTCTTTTGCGTGGTCGACAGCGAGATCAGATTGCCGACCGGATCGGCGCCGACCGCATACTGGCCGTAGAAGGCGAGGTTCTTGATCGGCTCATAGACCACGCCGGCGCGCCAGCTGGTGCCCGACAACGTGGTTTCAAAACTGTTCGCCGGCGTCTTGTAGTCGGTACGGTCGACATCGGGGCGGTCGTACCTGACGCCGGTCACCAGCGACAATTGATCGGTCAGCTTCAGCCGGTCTTCGGCAAACAGCGCGTATTGATTGACCATCGAATTGAAGCCCGGCGTGGTCGCCGTCGTCGTTGCGAAGAACGATCCGGGATCGAACACGTATGGGTTCACCGACGACGCGCCGCCAAACGGCGAGTTGTTGGTGTGGAAGAACTCGATGTGATTGACGTCGAATCCGGCAACGAACTGGTTGGCAAGGCCGAAGACGCGACCACTGAACGTTGCGTCCATCCGGTTGCCGGACTGTTTCTGGTCGTGGAGGATCTCGATATAGCTGGTGCGATCGATCAGCTGGGTCTTCGGATTGAAGGTGTAGTTCTCGATGTCGCGCCAGTGCCGCTGGCTGTTGAGATAATACAGCGTGTTGTTGATCCTGATGCCGTCGGCGACATCCCACTCGGTCTTGAACCGGGTCCAGCTGTCCCGGTAGCGGATGGTGCTGTCCAGCGCGTTGTAGTTCTTGAAGCGGAGCGTATCGAGGATGGTGCCGCCGACCAGCGGCGTGCCGAAATAGCGCGACGGGCTGCGGTCGCCATAGTCCTCCGACAGCGTGAAGGCGAGATTCTCCGAGGCCTGCACCCGCACCGCGGCGGAGACCACCCCGTTCGAGCTCTTGTCGCGATCGACAAAACCGTCCGACATGTTGCCGGTGGCGTTGATGCGGTAGGACACATTGGGATTGATCGGGCCGGTGCTGTCGACCGAGAGCCGCTTCGTCATGTTGCTGTCGAGCGACACCGCGGCTTCGTTGTACGGCGTATTGAGCGGCTTCTTCGGGATCACGTTGATGACGCCGCCGATCGCGCCCTCGCCGTACAGCACCGAGGCCGGGCCGCGCAGCACCTCGATGCGCTCGGTCGACCAGGTGTCGTAGGGGAACGTCAGGGTGCCGGAGCCGATATAGAAGCGGGTGCCGTCATACAGCGTCATCACCGAATTGCTGCCGGCGAAGCCGCGGGTGCTGAACGACAGCCCGCCATTGCCGGGCGCCGGCGTTGCGGTGAAGCCGGCCGCATTCTGGGTGACGGCGTCGGTCACATTATGCTGGCCGCGCTCCTCGATGGTTTGCGATCGGATGATCTCGACGCTGCCCGGCGTCTGCAGCGGCGTCAGGTTGAGACGGCTGCCGGTGCCGCCCGGCGTGTTGGCGTTGAGGGTCGGAGATGGCGCGCCCGATCCGGACGAAGCGACAGGTTGCGACAAGCCAGTGGCGGCCGCGGCGGGCGCCGCAGGTCGTGGCCGGGGCCGCGCAGCGGTGGTGGCGCCGTTGCGCTCGGCGCGCTTCGGCTTGGCGGCGGCGGGCGGCGACACCTCGACCGGATCGAGCACGGTGGTTGATCGGGCGGTCTGCGCGAGCGCTTCGGCCGGCAACAACAGTGATGACAGGGAGCAAATGAAGCCGAGGCGCGACCTGAGCGCGACGGAGGCGGGGGACGACATGAACGGACTCGCGGGTAACGTGGCACGTCACCGCGAACGCGGACACCGCATCACCCCAAGGGACACCCAAGGTAATACGCCGATCCCCACCAGGACGCCCCGCCCGATGTGCTCGCGTGTGACCACGACTGACGGCAGGTCTCCTGGCTCGCGGGTCGTCGCCTGTCGCCGCCTTCCCGGGCCTGACGGACCAGTGGCAAATTGACGAGAGGCTCGCCGCCTACAGTTGCGGGGACAGCCGCGGCATTGGGATGTCACCCGCACCGCATTCCCTTTTGATCCCCCGAAGGAGAACCGTCGGGCGGAACGATAGGTGCCGGCTCCGGGGGTGTCAATTCGACGTGAATGTCACACGCATCGTTTGCGAGATGGTGCGGCGGAAGCGACACAGCGCTAGCGGTGTCTGACGCACAGACTGTTTGCCCCGTCATCCCCGCGCAAAGGCTTCGCCTTTGCGCGGGGGTGACGGATAACTCACGCAGCGCTGAGACTGTTGCCCCGTCATCCTGAGGAGCGGCCACTTGGCCGCGTCTCGAAGGATGCACGGCCCGGCCGGTGGCCGTCGACCCTTCGAGACGCGCGCAAGAGCGCGCTCCTCCAGCGACAAAGGCGAAGCCTTTGCGCGGGGGTGACGGAAAACTTATGCTTCATGTCATCCCGCTTCAACACATCCTTGCATCACCGCATCGATCTCGGCGCGCGACAGCGCGCCCATCTCGGCGATGAAGACGATGCGTGTTCGCGGCACGCCGGGCGTGGGCGCGCCGCCGGCCGCCAAGGTCGCGCGTCCGCCGGCGAGTTGAAACACCGTCAGCCGCCCGGGCTGCTCGACCGTCTCGAACAGGCCCTTTGCCCGCGCGAGCTTTGGCGCCAACCGGCCGATCGCCTGCTGCAGCCGCGGCAGCACGATGCGCCGGTCCGACGTCCAGCTCAGCGTCTCGAACCGATCCGCCGCCGGGCGGCGCGGTGTCACGTCGCGCGGCTCCGGCATGCGGTCCGGGTCGATCGGGAACAGCAGCGCGGCGGGTACCTCGCCGTGATCGGCGTCGACCACCACGGCCGCCGGACGCTGTGCGCGGATCGCCTCACGCGTCGCCGCGCGCGCGCCAGGGTCCGCGAGGTCCACCTTGCTCAACGCCACCACATCGGCCGCGCGGAGCTGCGAGCGCAGCAGCGCGTCGTTCAATGCGGCCGGAGGCTGCGTGGCATCGACCACGCACAGCACCGTCTCCAGCGGCGCCTCCTTCCAGATCACCGGATCCATCAAATTGCGCACGATGTCGGAAGGATCGGCGATGCCGCTGGTCTCGATCACGATGAACTCCGGGCGCGGGTCGCGCCGCAGCAGCGTGGCCAGCGTGCGGATCAGATCGCCTTCCAGCGTGCAGCAGATGCAGCCATTGCTCAGGCTGACCACGCCATCGCTGCTACCTGCGATCAGCTCGGCATCGATGTTGATGGCGCCGAAATCGTTGACCACGGCAGCGATGCGCCGGCCCTCGGCGTGCGCCAGGAGATGGTTGACGACCGTGGTCTTGCCCGCCCCGAGAAAGCCCGCGACCAGCAGGATCGGGACCGGCAGGACTTGGGCTTGCACGTCAGCCCCCAGTGATGGGCCGGCGCACCGGGCGGCCCGGCCGCGCCGCGACATCGAGCACGCCATCGTTGATCAACGGCTGGCCGCTGACCACGAGATGGCGCACGCCCTCCGCCGGACGGTTCATCGCCGAAAAGGTGGCGCGGTCGCTCAAGGTCTCGTAGTCGAACACCACGACGTCGGCATCGGCGCCGGCCTGCAGCCGGCCCTTCGCGCGCATCGCCGGCGTGCTCGCCGAGAGAATTTCGGCCGGGATCAGCGCGCATTTGCGGATGCCCTCGAGCAGCGAGACTTTTCTGCGCTCGCGCACCCATTCGCGGATGAAGCGGGTGAAGCAGCCCGCCGAGCGCGGATGCGACGTGGCATCGTCAGGCAGCGGCCAGGCATCGCCGCTGTACGGCTTGCCGTTCGACAGCGTCCACGGCATCGCGTCGGAGGCGATGGCGCCGCCGGGATACAGCACCGCCATGTCGAGCAGGTCGCGGTGATGCGCGTTGTTCTCGATATCGAGCACGTGCCACAGCACCAACGCGGACGGGTCTTCGGCCTGCGCCGCCAGCAGCTCCTCGCGGCTGCCGAAGCGGTGTCCGTCGGTGACGCGCTGCACCGACTCGTAGCCGAGGCCGTTGCGCTCCTCGAATTTTGGATCGCTGAAGAAGGTCGCCGCCAGCACTGTCGAGCCGGTGCCATACGGATAGGCCTCCACCGTGATCGGCAGGCCCTGCGCCTGCGCCTTGGCGATCAACCCCACACAGCGCTCGATATCGGTCTTGCTCGACGAATTGAAATGGCAGATGTGCATATGCGCGCCGGTGGCGCCGGCATAGCCGATCAGCCGGATATAGGCTTCGGCGGCGCTCTCGGGGTCGATGCGCGACATGTAGGCGACATGGGTGAAGGTCGGCACCGCATGATTGGCCGCGAGCTGGCACACCGCGGTCAGCTCCTGCACCCCGGCACCCGGGGCATAGGCGTTGAGAATGCCGATGCCGATGCCGCCCTCGTTCAGTCCATTGGCGAGGCGCTCGAGGATGCCGCCGACTTCGCTGTCGGTCGCGACATTCTCGATCCAGCGCCGATCGCGCATCGCGGCGCCGAACGACTCCAGCGAGCTTTCCGCGTTCGAGCCGGTCATGGCGCCGATCCGTGCGAACGCCCAGTTGGCGGCGGCGCCGTAGTTCAGCACCCGCCCCTTCTCGGCCTGGCGCTTGTACCAGGATGCCACCGGCAGCACGCCGGCCTCGAGATCGAGCGTGGTGGTGACGCCGTCGAACGCCTGCATGCGGTCGGCCGGAATGGTCTGGCCGTGGGCGTGAAGGTCGATGAACCCCGGAGCCACCACGAGCCCGGTGGCGTCGATCTGCCGCTCGGCGCCGCCGAGCCCGGTGCCGACGGCGGCGATCTTGCCGTCCACGACGGCGACATCGCCGACAGCGTCCATTCCGCTTGCCGGATCCACCACCCGGCCGCCGCTGATCACCAAGCCACCCATCTCACCACTCCTGCATTCCAAAGCCGACCGACCTGTTCTCTGGCACAGAGAAGCGCATCACACCGATCGCAGCAACCCGGCCAGGGTTGTAGCGACATGCTGTAATGGAATATCCGGCGAGCGGCGTGAGTGGAGCGGCGCGTGCTTACGTCCCCGTACGCCGCGACGGCAGACCTCTACAGAGATCGTTGCGGGGCTTCAACCGGCTGGTGACGATTTTCGGCGGCGTGCGGTCCTTGGTGATGGCCGCTTCGAACGCACGCCTGAGCCTCGGATTATCGAGCTGCGCCAGAAACCGCTGGATGACGGCGTCCTGATCCGTGCCCTCAGCGGAGATCGCCGCGCACAATTCCGCGGTCGTCCTGCGGAAGAAGTGGAAGGCGTCGCCGCTCGCGCCGCCCAGCCGGTCGACCTCGCCGGCCACGCCGAGAACATGCACCCGATCATCGTCGTCGAGCGTCACGGCAAAGCGCAGCACGGCGAGCTGCCAGGCGCGGAGTAGCCTCGTCGCCGGTTCGGTCGCTTTCACCTGCATCAGTCGAACACCCCGCGCGCCGATGCTCCTTCGGCGATCGAGGGAAGTCCGGCGCGGCGCGACTATCCTTGCGCGGGAATAGGTTTTCGAGGGGAGGCAGCCGGCGATCGCATAGGAATCGCATAGGCGGAGCGCACGACGTCTCTCGTCCCTCAAATCCCCTCGAACTGCAGCCGGGCCAGCCGGGCGTAGAGGCCGCCGGCGGCGACCAGCTCGGCGTGGGTGCCCTGCTCGACGATCCGGCCCTGGTCCAGCACCAGGATGCGGTCGCAGGACAGCACGGTGGCGAGGCGGTGCGCGATCACCAGCGTGGTGCGGTGGCGCATCAGCTCTTCCAGCGCGGTCTGCACCAGCGTCTCGCTCTCGGCATCGAGCGCCGAGGTGGCCTCGTCGAGCAGCAGCAGCGGGGCATCGCGCAGGATCGCGCGCGCGATCGCGATGCGCTGGCGCTGGCCGCCGGACAGCGTGACGCCGCGCTCGCCGAGCTGGGCGTCGAAGCCGTCGGGCAGCCGGCGCAGGAATTCGGTGGCGTGCGCGAGATCGGCGGCGCGCTCGACCTCGGCATCGGTCGCATCGGGACGGCCGAAGCGGATGTTGTCGCGGGCGCTGGCGGCGAACACCACGGAATCCTGCGGCACCAGCGCGATGCGCGCGCGCACCTCGGCGGGATCGGCCTGCCTGATCGGCACGCCGTCGAGCGAGATGGTGCCGGATTTCGGATCGTAGAACCGCAGCAGCAGATGGAACAGCGTGCTCTTGCCGGCGCCGGAGGGGCCGACGATCGCAACCTTCTCGCCGGAGCGCACAGACAGCGACACGCCGTCGACGGCGAGCGCGTTGGGCCTCGCAGGATAGGCGAAGCTGACATTGTCGAATCCGACATCGCCGCGCGCCGGCTGCGGCAGCGCGCGCGGCGCGGCGGGCGCAGCGATCTCCGGCCTGACGCGCAGGATCTCGAACAGCCGCTCGGCGGCGCCCGATGCGGCCGAGACCTCGCCCCAGACCTCGCTGAGCTGGCCGAGGCCGCTGGCTGCGAACGCCGTATAGAGGATGAACTGGCCGAGCCGGCCCGGACTGATGGTGCCAACCAGCACGTCGTGCGAGCCGACCCAGAGGATCACGACGACGCTGGCGAACACGATGAAGATCACGATCAGCGTCAGCACCGCGCGCGCCTTGGTCGAGCTGCGCGCCGCCTCATAGGCCTGCTCGACCTCGCCGGCAAAACGCGTCCGCGCCAGCCGCTCGCCGGTATAGGCCTGCACGGTGCGGATCGCGTTGACGAGTTCGCTGGCATAGGCGCTGGCGTCGGCCAGCGTGTCCTGGGCGTTGCGCGACAGCCGCCGCACCCAACGGCCGAACGCGACCAGCGGGATCACGATGATCGGGATCGCCAGCAGCACGAACAGCGAGAGCCGCGGGCTGGTGATCACCATCATGGTGGCGGCGCCGATGAACAGCATCATGTTGCGCAGCGCGATCGAGACCGAGGCGCCGACCGCCGACTTGATCTGGGTGGTGTCGGCGGTGAGCCGCGACACCAGTTCGCCGCTTCGCGCGGAATCGAAGAACGACGGCGACAGCGAGATCAGATGCGCGAACACGTCGCGCCTGAGATCGGCGACGATGCGCTCGCCGATCGTCATCACGAGGTAGTAGCGCGAGGCGCTGGCACAGGCCAGCACCGCGACGACCGCGATCATCACGCTGAAATAGCTGTTGATCATCGCGATGCCTTCGGGCGTAAAGCCCATGTCGATCATGCGGCGGACCGCAACCGGCACCACCAGGGTGGTGATCGCCGCAATGGTCAGCGAGATCAGCGCAAGGATCGCGCGGCCCTTGTAGCGCGCCACATAGGGCGCAAGCGCCAGCAGCGGCCGCAGCCGGGCGCGGCTCTTCGCCGGCCCGGCGAGCTGGCTCTCGATGAAGGCCTCCTCCTCGAGCAGCGCGTCGCGCGGGGGCGGCGGCTGATTGCCGCGAGGGGTTTCCAGCTGTTCGGCTACGCTCATCATTCTGGACCGGTTCTACTGTCCCCACATAGGCCCCTCGCCCCCAGCTGGCAAATGGACGGAAAGTCCTAATCCGGTGATGGGCTTGAGCCGGTTTCCGGCTTGTTTTAGGGGGCCCCTTGGGCTATAGAGCCGCCCAAATCCCGATCCCAGACATCTTGAGACGGGCGCCGGCGCGCCGAAGGAACTGTTATGAAAGCCGATATTCATCCGAATTATCATACGATTAAGGTCGTCATGACCGACGGCACCGAGTACCTGACCCGCTCGACCTGGGGCAAGGAAGGTGACACGCTGAACCTCGACATCGACCCCAAGTCGCACCCGGCCTGGACCGGCGGCACCCAGCAGCTGATGGACCGCGGCGGCCGCGTGTCCCGGTTCCAGAAGAAGTTTTCGGGCTTCCTCAAGAAGGACTGAGCCTCGCACCGATCGCCCGTCACGGGCCGGTCCAAAACGCCCCCCTCGCGGGGGCGTTTTGTTTTTTGGACGCCACTGTTGGACCCGTCATCCTGAGGTGCGAGCTTGCGAGCCTCGAAGGATCGACGGCCACCAGACGGGCCGATTCATCCTTCGAGGCTCGCCGAAGAGGCTCGCGCCTCAGGATGACGGGTTGGGCTGATCCGTTACTCCTTCCGTCGTCATTCCGGGGCTCGCGAAGCGAGAACCCGGAATCCATGCTCCACCAACTTTGCGGCTTGATGAATTCCGGGTTCGCGCTTCGCGCGCCCCGGAATGACGAGAGAGGCGGTGAGCGGCTATCGATCCTGCAACGCGAGCCGCGCGCCGAGCGCGACTAGGATGCTGCCGCCGATCTTTTGCATGATGCGCTGCGAGGTGCGGGAGCGCTGCAGCTTCGCCATCACGGCGCTGGCGAACAGCACGCAGAGGATATCGACCAGCGAGAACGACAGATTGACGATCGCGCCGAGCACGAACAGCTGCGCCCACACCGGCAGGCTGGCCGACGCGTCGACGAATTGCGGCAGGAAGGCCAGGAAGAAGATCGCGGTCTTCGGATTGAGCACCTCGACGACGATGCTTTGCGCGAAGGCGCGCTTTGCGGAGAGTGGCGCGAGCCGGGGACGCTCCACGTCATCGCGATCGCGAAACAGCGACAGGCCGAGCCAGACCAGATAGCCGGCGCCGGCGAGCTTCATCGCCATGAACAGCGGCGGCACCGCGTGAAACAGCAGCGCAAGGCCGGCCGCCGCGGCGATCACATGAACGTAGCCGCCGAGATGCAGGCCGAGTGACGCCATCAGGCCCGCGCGCCGGCCGCCCGCCATGGTGCGGGCCGCGGCGTAGAGCATGGCCGGACCCGGGATCAGCGCGAAGGTCGCGGTGGTGATCGCGAAGGCAAGGTACAATTCCATCGTGGGCTTTCTCCGCCGTCATTGCGAGCCAACGGGTCGCGCGAACGCGCGCCCGATGACAGGCTCCGCGAAGCAATCCATATCACCGCATCCTCGGAGGGATGGATTGCTTCGCTTCGCTCGCAATGACGACCTGCGTTTGTTGAAGGACCTCTCACTCCATCGGGATCATCGCCGCGACCTCACGGTCACCGGGATTGTCGCTGGCGCCGAGCCCGGCGATGACGCCGGCGCGGTCCTCCGCCTTGCGGTTCTGGCTCATCTTCTTCTTGGCGTCGAGCCGCGTGATCGGCATTTTGAGGCCGACGATGCCGCGCAGCTGCGCCTTGATGAAGTCGGCCGGAGCGTCGCTGACCTGCCAGGCTTCCGCACGCGAGCTCTCATGCAGTTCGGTCAGCCGCGTCACGACGTCGAGCAGGCGGTCGGCATCCTCAAAAAATTCCGCCGCGCCATAGGCGTGCACGGCGACGTAATTCCAGGTCGGCACCACTTTGCCGTGCTCGGCCTTGGTCACATACCAGGACGGCGTCACATAGGCGTCGGGGCCGGTGAAGATCGCCATCGCCTCGCCGGTGGCGGGCGTCTTCCACTGCGGGTTGGGCCGCGCGACGTGGCCGTACAGCGTGCCGTACTCGCCCTCGCGCGCATCGAGGATCAGCGGCAGCGGCGTGCCGATCAGGCCATCCGCGGTGGCGGTGACCAGCGTCGCCAGCCGCGACGCCTGCATCGCGGCGTGGATCGCGGCAAGCTCGTCGATCTTGAAGTGCGGCGACAGATACATCGAGAAACCTCGTCAGCTATCGGCTCGCACAATAGCGCCGAAGTGGTCTATGATAAGAGCCACTTTCGATCATTCTGGCTGGACTACTATGCCGCGCCCACGCGGCGCTGCGGCTGCGCAAGGTGATGGATCAGGATGGATTGCAGCGGCAGGCAACTCCGCGCCGCGCGTCGTGATTGCTCACGCCGAACTTACTGCTCGAACGCAGCCTTCAGCCGGTTGAGCTGCGGCACCAGCGGGTTGCCGATCGAGGAGCGGTCCGGCGCCGGCGCATGGATCGTGGTGTCGAGCCGGCGGACGCGGGTCTGCAGGTCCATCGAGCGCGCGATCAAAAGCTGCAGCTGCGGCGGCAGCTTTGCGACCATGTCGGCCGGGCCGGGATCGGCGGCGGTGAGCTTGACCTTGGTCTTCTCGCGGTTGGCCTGCGTGAGCGTCATCTCGCCTTCCTTGACCGCGCGGTGCAGCAGCAGCCAGGACGCGAGCTGCATCAGGCGGGTGGTCAGGCGCATGCTTTCGGTGGCGTAGGTCAGGCTGACGGAGCGCTCCAGCGCCTTGGCTTCGCTGCGGCCATCGCCGTCGAGATAGGCGGCGGTCTGCTCGACCAGATCCATGCCTTCGCGGAACAAGACGCCGAATGCCGCCGAATTGGTCAGCCGTTCACTGAACAGCACGAGACCGGATTCGCTCTGGGAACGATCCGCCATGGTTAACGCCCTCACACCACCGTAACGCCCGCCGGCATTCAGTGCGCCGGCTTATGATGAACAAATCATTGCGCGGGCGCGGCGAAGAGTCCAGCCGCAACCGGATTTATGGTTTCCAACGGCTAGGGCGCACAAAAAAGAGCCGCCGTTTCCGGCGGCTTTTGAAGTTGATAACAGGGAGGCGTCAAACAGAGTGGACAGGAGCCACTCGGTGTCCAAACGAGGACAATGCAGTCATATTCGAGAAAGCTTAACCGATCGTAAATGAACTGATTTCTTCAGGCTTTGTTTGCCATGTCGGCCATTGACCGAGTTTGGGACAGCGGCTGCGGCGCCAGTGTGGATGGAGCGCAAGCACGATCGGCAGCGCTTCTTCTCCTTCCCCCTGCAAGGGGGAAGGTCGGGATAGGGGTCAGCTACAAGCGACGGCGCGTGTGGAGAGAGCAGATCCCCACCCGCTTTGCTCTGGCGAGCAAAGCGACCTCCCTTTTCAAGGGGAGGTTTGGAGAACGCGTAGCCCGGATGGAGCGCAAGCGTAATCCGGGGCCGGTGCAGACGGATGGCGCACTCCCGGATTGCGCTTCGCTTCATCCGGGCTACGCAGGTAGAGCAGCGCTACGATTTGAAGAACGCGTTGGCGGCGTCCTTCGAGGCGCGCTTCTTGGTCATCGCCTCTTTCAAGCGATCGACTTCGGCATTGAGCAGCGCAATGCGCTCGGTCAATTCCTCGACCGACAACAGCGCGAGATCCTGTCCGATCTCGTGGGTGATCTTCTTCCTGGGACGGTCCTCATCCTCGATCGGCATATGGCCTCCCGGCATTGATGGTCCAACGGCACCTGCCTTGAATTTGCAGCGAGTTTCGCGCCCTTGCAACAATCGCTTGACGGCGTTTCACTTCGGCGGGAAAGGCGCTATGCCATCCGGCAAACCCCTTCCCTTCCCTGAGGACGCACCATGACGAACCTGCCCGCGCAAATGACCGTCGTCGCCATCAGCAAGCCTGGTGGACCCGAGGTGCTGGTACCGGAGAGCCGCGCGCTGCCGGTGCCGAAGGCGGGCGAGATCCTGGTCAAGGTCGCGGCGGCCGGCGTCAACCGTCCTGACGTCGCGCAGCGCTCCGGCTCCTATCCGCCGCCGCCCGGCGCCAGCGACCTGCCCGGCCTCGAGATCGCGGGCGAAGTGGTGGCGCTCGGCGACGGCGCCAAGCACAAGATCGGCGACAAGGTGATGTCGCTGGTGGCCGGCGGCGGCTATGCGCAATATTGCATCGCGCAGGACGCGCAGGCGATCACGGTGCCGCCGTCACTGTCGATGCAGGAAGCCGGCGCGATTCCGGAAACGCTGATGACGGTGTGGCACAACGTGTTCGAGCGCGGCGCGCTGAAAGCCGGCGAGACGCTCTTGATCCATGGCGGCTCGTCGGGCATCGGCACCATGGCGATCCAGCTCGCAAAGGCGTTCGGCGCCAAGGTGATCGTCACCGTCGGTTCGCAGGACAAGGCCGATGCCTGCCTCAAGCTCGGCGCCGACTACGCCGTCAATTACAAGAACGAGGACTTCGTCGAGGCGGTGAAGAAGCACAGCGGCGGCAACGGGGCCGACGTCATCCTCGACATGGTCGGCGGCGACTACATCGATCGGAACTACGACGCCGCCGCGGTCGAGGGCCGCATCGTCCAGATCGCGTTCCTCTCGGGACCGCCGAAAGCAACGGCCAATTTCGCCAAGCTGATGGTGAAGCGGCTGCATCACACCGGCTCCACCCTGCGCCCCCGTAGTAATGCGGACAAGGCGGCGATGGTGGCGGCGATCGAGGCCAAGGTGATGCCGCTATTGCGCGAAGGCCGCGTCAAACCGCTGATGGACAGCAGTTTCCCGCTGGAAAAGGCCGCTGATGCGCACCGCCGCATGGAGACCAGCGAACATATTGGCAAAATTGTGTTGGTGGTTTAACTCTGACAACGGAAGCAAGGGTGGAAACCCTTTGATTCCCTTCGCTTTCGTGTCATTTATCGCGCCATCACCGGGCCGTTCGCCTGGCTCGGGCAGTTTGTCGATCGCGGAGTACTGACATTGCGTCTGATCAGGTGCCTTGCGCTGTTGGCGCTGGGCCTCATGATGTTTGCCGCTACGCCCAAGGCGTATGCGATCGACGCCGTCAGCGTCCGCAGTGATGCGCCAGCGATCGACCTCACCGCCGTCCTCGATCATCAGCGCAGCGAAACCGACCGCATCCAGGTCTCCACCGCGCCCGGAACCGACGGCATCGTGCGCCGCATCGAGGTGCGCGCCCGCGAAGGCGGCCAGAACTGGGTGGTGTTCGCGCTCGCCAACAACACCGACGACCAGCTCGACCGCCTGATCGTTGCACCGCACTACCGTATCGTGTCGTCAGGCCTGCTGTGGCCCGACCTCGGCCTGTCGCGCATCGCCACCATCACGCCGTCGGTCGGCGATCGCCCGGAGCGGCAGGAGAGCCCGACCGCCGACGTGTTCCGCATCACGCTCGATCCCGGCGCCGTCGTCACCTATGTCGCCGAGCTGCGCACCGACAAGCTGCCGCAGCTCTATCTGTGGGAACCCGACGCCTACAAGGACAAGGTCAACTCGTTCACGCTGTATCAGGGCATCGTGATCGGCATCTCCGGCCTGCTCGCGCTGGTGCTCACGATTTTGTTTGTGGTGAAAGGCAGCATCATGTTCCCGGCCGCGGCGGCGCTGGCCTGGGCGGTGCTGGTCTATATCGGCGTCGACTTCGGCTTCTGGGGCAAGGTGCTCGACATGTCGAACAACGCCGAGCGCGTCTGGCGCGCGGCGGGCGAGGCGATCCTCGCAGCGACGTTGCTGGTGTTCCTGTTCGCCTATCTGAACCTGAGCCGATGGCACGTGCGCTACTCGCACATCACGATCGGCTGGCTGCTGTTCCTCGGCGCGCTTGTCGCGCTGGCGCTGTTCGATCCTGCGGTCGCCTCCGGCATCGCAAGGATGTCGCTGGTGATGATCGCGTTCGCCGGCTTTGCGCTGATCGTCTATCTCTCGACCCACGGTTTTGACCGCGCGGTGCTCTTGATCCCGACCTGGTTCCTGCTGGTGGTCTGGGTGGTCGCAGCCGGCATGACGGTGGCGGGCTCGGTCACCAACGACATCGTCGGCCCGGCGCTGCTCGGCGGCCTCGTGCTGATCGTGATGCTGATCGGCTTTACGGTGATGCAGCACGCCTTCGCTGGCGGCGGCGCCACCACCGGCGTGGTCTCCGACGTCGAGCGCCGCGCGCTGGCGCTGACCGGCTCGGGCGATCTGATCTGGGACTGGGACGTCTCCGCCGACAAGGTGTTCACCAGCCCCGAGACCGAGGCGCTGCTCGGCCTGAAGCGCGGCACGCTGGAAGGCCCCGCCGCGAAATGGCTGGAAGTGCTGCACCCGCTCGACCAGGACCGCTTCCGCGCCGCGCTCGACAGCGTGCTCGACCAGCGCCGCGGCCGCCTGGTGCAGGATTTTCGCCTGCGCACGCCCGACGGCCACTTCATGTGGTTCGCGCTGAAGGCGCGCCCGGTGGTCGGCTCCGACGGCGAAGTCTCGCGCGTGGTCGGCACGCTGACCGACGTCACCGAGTTCAAGAACTCGGAAGAGCGGATGCTGCACGATTCCGTGCATGACAATCTGACAGGCCTGCCGAACCGCCGCCTGTTCATGGACCGCCTCAGCGCGGTGGCGAACCTCGCCAAGACCATGCCGAACCTGCGGCCGACCCTGATGGTGATCGACCTCGACCGCTTCAAGCAGGTCAACGATTCCGTCGGCATCGCAGTCGGCGATTCCATCCTGCTGACCCTGGCGCGGCGGCTGACCCGCATCCTGAAACCGCAGGACACGCTGGCGCGAATGGCCGGCGATCAGTTCGGCCTGATCCTGCTGTCGGAGCAGGACCCGGCGCGGATCACCAATTTCGCGGAGACCATCCGCAAGACCATCCGCGCGCCGATCGCGTTCAACGACCGCGAGATCTTCCTCACCGCCTCGATCGGGCTTGCACTGTCGGATCCGCAGGCGCCGCTGTCGGACGAGATCATCAAGGATGCCGAGCTTGCGATGTATCATTCCAAGCGGATCGGCGGCGACCGCATCGACGTCTACAAGCCGGCGATGCGGGCGCGCAAGACCGACCGCCTGACGCTGGAAAGCGACCTTCGCCGCGCCATCGAGCGCCAGGAGATCACGATCCTGTACCAGCCGATCGTGCGGCTGGAGGATCGCGCGATCGCCGGCTTCGAGGCGCTGGCGCGTTGGGATCATCCAAAACTCGGCCGGATGTCGCCGTCGGAGTTCATCAATGTCGCCGAGGAGACCGGCCTGATCGTCGATCTCGGCATGTTCGTGATGGACCAGACCGCGCGCCAACTCGCGGTGTGGCAGCGCGCGATGCGCGCCCGCGATCCGATCTTCGCGTCCGTCAACGTCTCCTCGCGGCAATTGCTGCGCCACGATTTGATCCACGACATCCGCACCGTGCTGTCGCGCTCCTCGGTGGCGCGCGGCACGCTCAAACTGGAGCTGACGGAATCGCTGGTGATGGAGAACCCGGAGCACGCCGCGCAGATGCTGGCGCGGATCCGCGAGCTCGGCACCGGGTTGTCGCTCGACGATTTCGGCACCGGCCATTCTTCGCTGTCCTACCTGCAGCGCTTCCCGTTCGACACCATCAAGATCGACCAGTCGTTCGTCCGCACCACCAGCCGCGGCACCCGCCCGGTGATCCTGAAATCGATCATCGCGCTGGCGCACGATCTCGGCATGGAAGTGGTCGCGGAAGGCGCCGAGACCGACTCGGACGCCGTCGAGCTCTACCAGCTCGGCTGCGAATACGCGCAGGGCTTTGCCTTCGGCGAGCCGATGGACGCCGACGCCGCGACGCGACTGCTGACCGAGGAACGGCTGGAGGCCGCGAGCTAGTGCCCCTTCACCTCGCCCCGCCTGCGGGGAGAGGTCGGAATTCAAGCGCAGCTTGAATTCCGGGTGAGGGGGAGCCTCCGCGGATGATCTTGTCACCGTTGGCGAGGAGACAGCCCTCACCCCAACCCTCTAAGAGCGAGCTTCGCTCGTCTCGACCCCGTAAGAACGGGGCGAGGGAGCGCACTTCCGCCGCGGCCGCTCGCCGAGGAACGGCTCGAGGCCGCGAGCTAGTCAGGTCGAAGGCAGGTTACCTGCCCAGTCGCCCACCGCTGTCATCGCCCGGCCTTGACCGGGCGATCCAGTACGCCGCGGCCTATCGACTCAATAGCTACTGTCTCTGGAATACCGGATCGCCCGGTCCATGTGCGCAATTGCGCACAGGCCGGGCGATGACAGTCTGAGGTGGCGCTGCTAACGCGGCTTCGGCATCTTCTTGAACTTCACGCTGTTGCCGTCGGCCTGGCGGGTGGCGATGTAGCCGCCGTCGAGGCAGGCCTCGCGCTGCGGCATCTTCTCCTGCGGGCTGCGCAGCGTATCCCACCACGACGCCCGCTGCGCGGCGCGCGGCAGCGCCGCATCGATGATCGCCTCGATCTCCTCGAAGGTCAGCACGAATTCGGGCAGGTGCTGCTTCTTCAGATAGTCGCGCAGCGCGTCGTAGTCGTTCACAACAGCCCTCGGTGACAAGATAAACAATCCCGGCAACCACCCGTTAACCCATTCGGCGGCCGCTGTCGCCACTTAAGGCGACAACAAGGTTTCCCGATGCATGACGGCGCCTGGAGCGTGATGACGTTTTCCTTCGAAGCATCATCCCGCTCCAGCTTTTTGTTTGAGCATGATCTTTTCGGGAAGACCGCTGCACATTTTTCCGGATCACGCTCCTGGAGTCGGACATGGCATTTCGGCGGGGAAAAGACGCGAGGCGGCGCTGGCGGATATCGGCACGGCTGCTGATCGTCTCGTCGATTGCGACCGTGCTCGGCTTCTCCGCGATCTGCGCCGGCGTGATGTTCGACATGCGCCGCGGCGAGGAGGAGCTGGCTCGCCGCACGCTGGAAAACCTCGCCTCGGGCATCGACGCCGACGTCAGCCGCAACATCGAGCTCTACGACCTGTCGCTGCGCGCGGTCGCCAGCAATCTGGAGATGCCGGAGATCCGCAACGTCTCCAAAGAGCTCCGTCATCTGATCCTGTTCGACCACGCCGCCACCGCCAAGCATTTCGGCGCGATCCAGGTGTTCGATGCCGACGGCAACCTCACGATCGACGCCGCAAGCCTCGACCCGCGGCCGGAGAACCGCCGCGATGAAGAGTATTTCACGGTTCACCGCGACCATCCCGATACCGGGCTGTATGTCAGCCGGCCGATGCTGCATCGCAGTGCCTACGCCATCGTGCTGAGCCGGCGCATCACCGACGAGGACGGCCGCTTCCTCGGCGTCGTCGTCGGCTCGATCCGCTTCAGCTATTTCCACGAACTGTTCGGCCGGCTCAACCTGGCGCCGGGCGACACCATCACCGTGCTGCGCAACGACCGCACCATCATCATGCGCACGCCGTTCGATCTCGACATCATCGGCAAGAACCTCGCGGAGGCGCTGGACTGGAAGTCCGACAACCTGAAGCCAGGCGGCACCTACGCCGGCAAGGGCCCGGTCGACGATACGCCGCGGCTCTATGTCCGGCGCAGCAGCTCGGGCCCGCTCTATGTCGTGGTCGGAAAGCCGCTCGAGGCCGTGTTCCGGCTCTGGCATACCGAGGCGATCCGGATCGGCTCGATCATGGCGGCGCTGATCCTGTTCGTGCTGTTGACGGCGCTGGTGCTGGCGCGCGAGATCAGCCGCCGCGCCGACGCCGAAGACAAGCTCGAGGAGCTCGCGACCACCGACGCCCTTACCGGGCTGAAGAACCGGCGCAAGTTCGACACCGAGATCGAATTGGAGTGGCGCCGCGCCATCAGGCACGGCCAATCCGTCGCGCTCTTGATGATCGATGCCGATCATTTCAAGGCCTACAACGACACCTTCGGGCACCAGGCCGGCGACCAGGTGCTGGTCGGGATCGCAATCTGCATTTCGGACGCGGTGCGCCGCGCCGGCGACTGCCCGGCGCGGTTCGGCGGCGAGGAATTCGCGGTGCTGCTGCCCGGCGCCAGCGCGCTCGAGGCCTTCGGCATGGCCGAGGCCATCCGCGGCAAGGTCGAGCAATGGTGCGAGGGCGAGCTGATCACGACCGTGAGCATCGGGGTCGCCAGCATGCGGCCGGCCGCCGGCCAGCAATGGGCCGATCTGGTCGAGGCCGCCGACAAGGCGCTCTACGCCGCCAAGGCCAACGGCCGTAACCAGTCGGTGCTCGCCACCACGCCGAAAATCGCGCTGGTGGCGTAAGAGCCCGGCTTCACGTCCGGACGTTGCACGGCTGCGCGCGATGACCAGCGCCAGGAAGGGAACCGGCAGCATCGGCATTAACCAAGATGGTATATGGCGATAGGCGGCCGGCCGGCGTAAGCTGATACTTGCAGGTGTGTATTCATCAACGGCAGCGAGGTGTCGCCATGCCATTGTTGGAATTGCCGCACTGGTTGATCATTGCCGGAGCCCTCCTCGTACTGGTTGGGCTCATTGGCTTGGCCTTCGGCCCGCGGAAAGAAGTCGCACTGGAACCCGAGCTGCTGCCGGGAGACCTCGACGCATGGAAGGCCGAGCAGCAGCGCACGGAAGAGCAGAGCAGAAGCGCGGCCTGACCGGCGGAAGCGCCGACAAGTGAGGCGAGCACACTGGTCAGGCTCCCTCTCCCCTTGCGGGAGAGGGTGGGGAGAGGGGTGGCCCCGGGCGCGATGCGAGACATCGGGCAGCGCCAATCAACAAATCAAGCACTCGCGGAAGCGTGCGCTCCTCCAGATCAGCAGCGGAGCAAGCGGCACCCCTCTCCCCAACCCTCCCCCGCAAGGGGGGAGGGAGCCCAGCCAGGGTGCTCCCTTACGACGCGGAGCAAGAGCGCAAACTTACCGCGCGCTCCACGCAACAACGCCTCACTCCCCCAGATACTTCTTCATCTCGGCACGCAACCCATCGCGCAGGTCGGGGCGCTTGAGGCCGAAGGCGATGTTGGCGCGGAGGAAGCCGGCCTTGGAGCCGCAATCGTGGCGCTCGCCTTCGAACTCGACGCCGTAGAATTTCTGCGTCTTGGCAAGCCCGATCATGGCGTCGGTGAGCTGGATCTCGCCGCCGGCGCCGCGCTCCTGGGTGGCCAGGATGTCGAAAATCTCCGGCTGCAGGATGTAGCGGCCGGTGATCGAGAGGTTGGAGGGCGCGGTGCCCTGCGGCGGCTTCTCCACCATGGCGTCGACCTCAAAAATCCTGCCGGTACGTTTGCCGACGCTGCAGATGCCGTATTGATGGGTCAGTTCGTCCGGCACCGCCTCGACCGCGATCACGTTGGACTTGTCGCCCAGCGCGCTCGCCGCCTCGATCATCTGCTTCAGGCAACCCGGCGTGTTCAGCACCAGTTCATCCGGCAGCACCACCGCGAACGGCTCGTTGCCGACGATGTCGCGCGCGCACCACACCGCGTGGCCGAGCCCGAGCGGCGACTGCTGCCGGGTAAAGCTCATCGCGCCGGCTGCGGGCTGGTTCTGCGCCAGGATTTCCTGCTCGGTCTTCTTGCCGCGCTGTGCAAGCGTGGTGTCGAGCTCGAACATGCGGTCGAAATGATCCTCGATCACGCCCTTGTTGCGTCCGGTGACGAACACGAAATGCTCGATGCCGGCTTCCCGCGCCTCGTCGACCACATACTGGATCAGCGGCTTGTCGACGATGGTCAGCATCTCCTTCGGCATCGCCTTGGTGGCGGGCAGCACGCGGGTGCCGAGGCCGGCGACGGGGAATACGGCTTTGCGGATCTTCATGGGATTGTCGTAAGCCTTGCAATGGTTGGGGGTATGCGAAGTCGATCGCATCAGTGGTAACCCGTTTTGCACCCGCTAACAAAGGCGGATGTGTGGTGCGGCATAATTCCGCTGTTCCACCGGGGCAAATCCCGCGGCCAACAGAATTTCGCCGTTGTTAAGTTATTGGAAACCGTGCCGGGGCCTTCTGGAACAGCACCCTTTTTGACAGGCATACGCGAATGCGCTCGACCGGAACATTGCGGACCAATTTTTTCGGCGTGAGTCTGATCGCGCTGGCCCTGCTGTTGCCGGGCGCGGTGCGCGCGCAATCGTCAGGCAACGGCCTGACCAACCTGATCGACAGCATCTTTTCGAAGAACGCGACGCCGCCGCAAGCCGCAACCGGTCAAGGCGCGACCGGTCAGGACGGCGCGTCGCCGCCATGGAGCGGCGAGGACGGCGCCTCCGGTCATCCGCTGATGACCGCGGCTGCGATCCGCGAGGCCGCCGGGAATTTCCAGAACTGCGTCGCCGCGATGTGGCCGGATGCCGCACGGCGCAACATCAGCCGTGAGAACTTTGAGCGCTTCACCGCGGGGCTACAGCCCGATCTGCGCATCATGGATCTCTTGGATTCACAGCCGGAATTCACCAAGGCGATCTGGGATTATCTCGACATCCTGGTCAGCGACGCGCGGCTGGCCAAGGGCCGCGAGATCCTCGCAAAATACAAGCCGCAGTTCGACGCGACTGAAAAAGCCTATGGCGTCGACCGCTACATCATCGCGTCGATCTGGGGCATCGAGTCGAACTATTCGACCCAAATGGGCGATCGCAGCGTGGTGCAGTCGACCGCGACGCTGGCCTGCATCGGCCGCCGCCAGGCCTATTTCAAGGACGAATTCCTCTCCGCGCTGGAGATCCTCAACCGCGGCGATCTTCGCCCGGAGCAATTGCGCGGCTCGTGGGCCGGCGCGTTCGGTCCGACCCAGTTCATGCCGACCGCCTTCAAGCGCTACGCCGTCGACGGCGATGGCGACGGCCGCCGCGACGTCGTCGACGATCCGAGCGACCTGATCGCCTCGACCGCCAACAATTTGAAGAAGGATGGCTGGCAGACCGGCGCAAGCTGGGGCTACGAGGTCGTGCTGCCGCAAAACTTCAACTTCATGCTGGCCGACCGCGCCAAGGCGATGCCGCTGTCGCAATGGGAGCATCTCGGGCTGAAG
Source organism: Bradyrhizobium sp. CCBAU 51753 (assembly GCF_015291565.1). NCBI lineage: Bacteria > Pseudomonadati > Pseudomonadota > Alphaproteobacteria > Hyphomicrobiales > Nitrobacteraceae > Bradyrhizobium > Bradyrhizobium sp. CCBAU 51753. The sequence continues at coordinate 8,527,195 of NZ_CP030037.1, forward strand.
CGCGCCAACGGCCAGCCGTTCCCGCAACCTGCCGAAAAGGCCTATCTGCTGGCGCCGGCCGGCGCCGAGGGGCCGGGCTTCTTGATGCTGCAGAACTTTCGCGTCATCATGAAGTACAACCCGGCCGAGGCCTACGCACTCGCGATCGGCCATTTCGCCGACCGCCTGCGCGGCGGACCGCCCTTCGTGCAGCCCTGGCCGCGCCAGGAACGGGTGCTGTCGCGCGCCGAGCGGCTGGAACTGCAGCAGCTGCTGGCCCAGCGCGGCTTCTACAAGGGCACGCCCGACGGCCAGTTCGGCGGCCAGACCAGAGAAGCCCTGCGCGGCTTCCAGGCGTCCATCGGGGCGCCGGCCGACGGATTTGCCACCTCCGAGGTGCTGGACCGGCTGCGGGGACGGTAGGGCGGCTGGCCCAGGCCCGTAGCCCGGATGAAGCGCAGCGAAATCCGGGGGTTCTCGCCGAGCGGTTAGCCTGTTCCCCGGATTGCGCTTCGCTTCATCCGGGCTACGGGGGCATCGCCCCGAAAGTAACCGTGAAATCCGATATTTGCCGGCTGCCTTGACGGTGGCCGCCCGCACCCGATTTATGGTGGAAAAGCTGCCCGCTTGCGGCCCGATTCCGCTAATATGTTTGGCACTTCCAGATTTGCGATCCGAACTCGATGCCGAAGCCAAGATCATTTTTGCGCGTCTTCACGGAAGCCGGCCCGCTGGTCGCGCTAACGGTCGCGCTTGGGCTGTTGATCGGCATCGCGCAGCCCGCCTCGGCCCAATTCTTCAACTTCCCGGGCTTCGGCTCGCCGCCGCCACAGCAGCGCCAAGCGCCGCAGCAGCGCGGTGGTGGCGGCTGGTTCGGCGGTGACTTCTTCCAGCCGTTCCAGGAGCGGCCGCAGCAAGCGCAGCCGCAGCGGCCGCGCGAGGATTTTTCGCGGGCGCCACCGCCGGCCAAGCGCGAGGCGGCGGCGGAGCGCAACGTGCTGGTGCTCGGCGACGCCATGGCCGACTGGCTCGCCTATGGCCTCGAGGACGCCTATTCCGAGCAGCCCGACATGGGCGTGATCCGCAAGCACAAGACGGTGTCGGGCCTGATCCGCTATCAGCCCAAGGGCGATCCGGCCGACTGGGCCGCCGCCGCCAGGGGCATTCTCGCGACCGAAAAGCCCGACGCGATCGTGGTGATGCTCGGCCTCAACGACCGCGTAGCGCTGCGCGAGCCGGCGGTGGAGAAAAAAACCGACAAGAAGGACGACAAGGACAAGAAGGACACCCGCGCCAAACCGGATGCCAAACCCGGCGACAAGCCGGATGCAGCCGCCAAGCCCGATGACAAGCCCGTCGACACCGACCTGCCGCAGGACGACGCCGATAACGACGCGCAGGCCACGCACGACAAGGCCGCGCGCTCGCCGAACGGGCTCTACGAATTCCGCGACGACCGCTGGGTCGAGCTCTACAGCAAGAAGATCGAGGAGATGATCAACGTGCTGAAGAGCAAGGGCGTGCCGGTGCTGTGGGTCGGGCTGCCCGCGATCCGCGGCCAGAAGGGCACGTCGGACATGCTGTTCCTCGACGCACTGTATCGCGACGCCGCCGGCAAGGCCGGCATCACCTATGTCGACGTCTGGGACGGCTTCGTCGACGAGGCCGGCCGCTTCATGCAGAAGGGCCCGGACTTCGAAGGCCAGCCCCGCACGCTGCGCACCTATGACGGCGTGTTCTTCACCAAGGCCGGCGCGCGCAAGCTCGCGCATTATGTCGAGCGCGAGGTGACGCGGCTGCTCGCGGTGCGCACCGGGCCGATCGCGCTGCCGAGCGAACCCGCAACGCCCGACACCAGTGCCGAGCCCGGCAAGCCGTCGCCGCGTCCGCTGGCAGGTCCCGTGCTGCCGCTGGTCGCCTCCTCGATCGGTACCGATCAATTGCTCGGCGGACCGGGCTCGCGGCCCGCCGCCGTCGATGCGCTCGCCGCGCGCACGCTGGTGAAGGGTGAGGCGCTGGCGGCACCCGCCGGCCGCGCCGATGATTTTGCCTGGCCGCGCCGCGAAATCGGCCGCGAGCAGGCCAAGGGCGACGTGCCGGTCGCCGCGACCACGCCGGCTGCACCGGCAGCGCCGGCGAACCCGCCGCCCTCGACCACCGCGATCGCGCCCGATGGCTCGATCATCACGGCCCCGCAGAAGCCGGCGCAGAAGCGGATTTTCCGTCCGGCGCAGGCCCCGCCGCCGCAACAGCAGCAACCGTGGCTGCGCGACTTCTTCGGCTTCGGCGGGCCACAGCCGCAACAGCGCCCGCTGGCACCGCCGCGGCCGCCGCGCCCACCGGGCAATGTCGGCCGCTCGGCATCGGTGCCGAGCAACGCGGTGCAGTAGGCACGCTGCGCTTCATCCACGTCATTGCGAGCCAACGGGTCGGCGCGAAGCGCCGCCCGATGACAGGCTAAGCGAAGCAATCCATCGTTCCCTACGCGCGGAAAGATGGATTGCTTCGTCGCTGCCGCTCCTCGCAATGACGCGGATAGACCGTAGGGCGGATTAGCGCAGGGTAAACCGCCCTCCGCAACTCAGCCGTAATAGCGCCAGCGCGATGGCGGCGGACGGCGCGGCTGGCGGGTCATCAGCAGCGCGAGCGCAAAGCCGATGCCGCCGGCGATCAAGAGCGAACCGAGCGGATTGTCCTGCACGGTCTGCGCCATCGCCTTCTGTCCTGAGCGGATGGTCTCGCCGCGATGCTCATAGGCGTCCTTGGCGTAGTTGGCCGCGGTGTCAGCGGCATCGCGCACGGTGTCCTTGGCCTGGCCGTAGAGGTCCTGCGCGGCACCGGCCGCCTCGCGCACGCGGCCCGAAGCCTGCGTCTGCTTGTCGTCCGTCATATCGCCAACGGCGCCTTCAGCCTTGCCCGCGAACTCCTTCGCTGTCCCAAAAATCCGATCCTTGTCCATTATGGAAACTCCCTGCATCTATCGGGGAGCTAACCTGCGAACCCTGCGCCTGTTCCTCGGCTAGAGGATCAGCCCGCCGTCGACGATGATGGTCTGGCCGACGATGTAGGAGGCGAGCGGCGAAGCGAGGAACAACGCGGCGCCGGCCATGTCGCCGGGCGTGCCGAGCCGCCGCAACGGAATGCGCTCGAGCGCGCCTTCCAGCCGCTTCGGATTTGCCGTCGTCACCTTGGTCATCTTGGTGTCGACGAGGCCGGGCGCGATGCCGTTGACGCGGATGCCGTCCTCGGCCCAGGCCTCGCCGAGCGTGCGGGTCAGTCCCATCGCGCCGGTCTTCGAGGCGTTGTAGGCCGGATTGCCCATGGTGGAATGATAGGCCGCGGTCGAACTCACGATGATCAGCGAACCCTTGGCGGCAGCGAGCATCTCGTGGAATTTGGTGGCGCAAGCCATCAGGCTCATCAGATTGACTTCCATCACTTTGCGAAAACCGTCCATCTGAAATTCCCCGCGGCGGTAAATCACCGCGCCCTGCGCCAGCACCAGCACGTCGAGACGATCGAACGACGGCTTGAACGCTGCGACCGCCTGCGGATCGCTGACGTCGAGCTGCGCATAAATGAGGCCTGCGAGATCCGAGCCATCTTCCGCAGAATAATCGCTCGCCTGCGCGCGGGTGCCGCAGACGGCAACGCGCGCGCCTTTGGCGCGGAACGCCTGCGCGATACCGTTGCCGATGCCGCTGGAGCCGCCGACCACCAGCACTTGCTTGCCTGAGAAATCGAGCTCGTTCATCGCGCGTCTCCTTGTCGTTTGCCCTTTTCTTGATTGAGCACGATCCTTTTTGAAAAGCCAACGCCGGACTTGCGTTAACCCGCTACTGCGGCGGCGGATCACGCCGTCGGTTTGACCTGCCGGAGGATCGATGCCAGCCTCGCCGGTCTCACAACGCGCCAAAAAATCAGCGGGGTCCCTCATGTCCGAATTCAAGCAGCTCAGCCGCTCGGTGAAGGGCCTCACCGTTCTCGTCACGGGAGCTGCCAGCGGCATGGGCCGCGCCACCGCGCGCGTGTTCGCCGATGAAGGCGCCAATGTCGCCGTCACCGATCTGACTGAAGAGGGCACGCAGGCGGTGGCGAGAGAGATCGCAGCAGGCGGCGGCTCGGCCAAAGCCTGGGTGCTCGATGTCGCCGATCGCGATGCGATCACACGAGTCGTCAACGAGGTCGCCGCGCATTTCGGCGGGCTCGACATCATCGTCAACAATGCCGGCATCTCGGTGCGCGTCGGAATCGACGATCCCGCCTACGAGGATGCCTGGGCCAAGGGCATCACCGTGATGCTGACGGCGCATCCGCGCATCATCCGCGCCGCGCTGCCGCATCTGCGCAAGTCGCGATCGCCGCGCATCGTCAACATCGCCTCGACCGAGGCGCTGGGCGCGACCGCGCTGCACAGCCCCTACTCCGCGGCAAAGGGAGGCGTGGCCAGCCTGACCCGCTCGCTCGCCGTGGAACTGGGACGCGAGGGCATCACCGTGAACTGCATCTGCCCGGGGCCGATCCGCACCGCAATCACCGACCGCATCTCCGAGGAGCACAAGACGATCTACGCCAAGCGCCGCACCGCGCTTCTGCGCTACGGCGATCCGGAAGAGGTTGCGCACATGACGCTCAGCCTGTGCCTGCCCGCCGCATCGTTCCTGACCGGCGCCGTGATTCCGGTCGACGGCGGGTTGATGGCGCGGAATGCCTGATCCGCGCGCGGCGGCGAAGCGTTGACAGGCGGCGCGCCGCGAGTAGCCTTCCCTGCAAACGAAGCGGGACAAACCGCCCGCACAGGGGAGATGTGCCATGACCGTCCTGATCCGGCAGCTGCACAAGCATTTCGTCGGCGAGGTGTCCGGCGTCGATCTGCGCCAGCCGCTGACCAAGCAGGAGGCTGAAGACATCGAGGCCGGCATGGACAAATACGCCGTGCTGATCTTCCACGGACAGGACATCACCGACGATCAGCAGATGGCCTTCGCGCTGAATTTCGGCGAGCGGGAAAAATCCCGCGGCGGCACCGTGACCAAGAAGGAAGACTATCGCCTCACCTCCGGGCTCAATGACGTCGGCAACCTCGGCAAGGACGGCAAGCCGCTGCCGAAGGATCACCGCACCCATCTCTTCAACCTCGGCAACTGCCTGTGGCATTCCGATAGTTCGTTCCGCCCGATCCCGGCAAAGTTCTCGCTGCTGTCGGCGCGCGTGGTCAACCCGAAGGGCGGCAACACCGAATTCGCCGACATGCGCGCCGCCTATGACGCGCTCGACGACGAGACCAAGGCGGAGATCGCGGACATGATCTGCGAGCACTCACTGATGTATTCGCGCGGCTCGCTCGGCTTTCTCGACTACAGCGACGAAGAGAAGGAGATGTTCAAGCCGGTGCTGCAGCGCCTGGTCCGTACCCATCCGGTGCACGGCCGCAAGTCGCTGTATCTGTCGTCGCACGCCGGCGCGATCAAAGGCATGAGCGTGCCGGAAGCGCGGGTGCTGCTGCGTGACCTCACCGAGCACGCGACGCAGAGCGAATTCGTCTACGTGCACAAATGGACGGTGCATGACCTCGTGATGTGGGACAACCGCCAGACCGTGCACCGCGTGCGTCGCTACGATCAGTCGCAGCCCCGCGACATGCGCCGCGCCACGGTGGCCGGCACGCGGCCGACGGTGGCGCAGGAAGCGGCGGAGTAGCTGGCGGCTGTCGTGGCCAAACCTACAGCCGTCGTCTCTGCTTTCGCCCTAGGGCATGCACATCCGGTGCGAGGGCTTACAGGTCAGGAAGGCACCGCCGGATGGGTTCCCTCCCCCCTTGCGGGGGAGGGTTAGGGAGAGGGGTAAGCCGCGCGGGCGGTGTTTGTGGCTTACCCCTCTCTCCAACTCTCCCCCGCAAGGGGGGAGAGAGCCCTCCCACCTCCCGTGCAGCCTTAAGCAAGATCGGCTGAGTGATGCGTGAGATGTGTTCATGCACTAGGGCGAAGGCCGGGACGACATCGGGGGTGTGGAGACAGCTTACGCGTGGCCGGCTTCGTTGGAGAGCATGCCGGGATCGATGCCGATCTTGCGCAAGGCGCGGTAATACTTCTCGTCGACGTCGGCGCCGAAGATCAGGTCCGGATCGGAGTCGCAGTGCAGCCAGCCATTGTGCTGGATCTCGGTCTCGAGCTGGCCCGGGCCCCAGCCGGCATAGCCGAGCGCGAGGATCGCGTGCTTGGGGCCGGCGCCCCTGGCGATCGCCTTGAGGATGTCGACGGTCGCGGTCAGCGAGATGTCTTCGTCGATGTTCAGCGTGGCATCCTGGATGTAGAAGTCGCTGGAGTGCAGCACGAAGCCGCGGCCGGTGTCGACCGGACCGCCCTTCATCACCTTCATCATCTCGGCATTTTCCGGCAGCGTGATCTGGTCCGCCTTCTGGATGATGTCGAGTTGCACCAAAAGACCGGGAAAGTCGATGCTGCCGGCCGGGCGGTTGACGATGATGCCCATCGCGCCCTCGGAGGAATGGGCGCACATGTAGATCACGGAGCGCTCGAAGCGAGGGTCGCTCATCACAGGCATCGCGATCAGCAGCTGGCCATCGAGGTAGCCCTCGTCGGCCGCGTTATGGCCGAGCCCGGCGCCTCTGCCGGGGGCGGTCCTGCGCGCCTTGCCTGTTTTGCCTTCAGGGCTCATCCGCAGAGGCCTCTCCTGCTGATTTGGCATCCTGATATTGGGTGGCCGTTCTGTCAATCAACCATCGCGCCGCGCACGGCGGTGCATCACAAGCAATTCAATGGTTTGCAACGAAAGTTGCAGGTAAAGACGTCTCATGATCGTCACAGTTCCGCTGCGGGCCACAATTCGCGTCGCCGCCATTTTTTCCGTCGCATGTATGGCAGCGGAGGTGCGCGCCGACGATGCATCGCCGTGGCAGCAGGATACGCATTCGGCGGTGCGGCTGATCGCGGGATCGCGCAGCGGCGCGGTGCTGCTCGGCGGCATCGCCTTCAAGCTGCAGGACGGCTGGAAGACCTATTGGCGGACGCCGGGCGATTCCGGCGTGCCGCCGCGCTTCGACTTCTCCAAGTCGGACAATGTCGAGGCTGTCACGGTGATGTGGCCGGCGCCGCGGCAATTCGACGACGGCGCCGGCGGCACCTCGCTCGGCTACAAGAAGCAGGTGGTGCTGCCGCTGCGCATCGTCGCCAAGAACCCGGACAAGCCGCTGGTGCTGCGCGCCGACATCAACTACGCGGTGTGCGAAAAACTGTGCGTGCCGGTGGAAGCCAAGGCCGAACTGGCGTTCGCGAGCGTCGCCTCGACCGAGGACGCGACGCTTTCGGAAGCCCTCAACGCGGTGCCGAAGCCGGCCAATATCGGCGACCCGATCCCGTTCACCATCCGCGACGTCAAGCGCGACGGCAAGAACGTGCTGGTCGACGTCGCCGCGCCGGAGGGCAAGGATCTCAGCCTGTTTGTCGAGGGCCCGACGCCGGACTGGGCGCTCCCGGTGCCAAAACTCGTCGAGCACGCGCCATCGGGCGTGAAGCGCTTCGCCTTCGAGCTCGACGGCCTGCCGCCGGGTGCCAAGGCCGACGGCGCCGCGCTGAAGCTGACGCTGGTCGGCGGCGACAAGGCCTACGAATTCAATATCAATTTGAATTGACCCTCCCGGTCGTCCCGGCCTAGGCCGGGACGACAGCGGGGTGCGTCCAACCTAATCTTAACGTTTCGTTGATAGGTCACGGCATTGTCGCCGCTTTGCCGGCGATATGAGGAATTTCCGCTGTGGCCGTGATGCAGAGCCAATCCGCAACTCCCGCGCCGGCAGGCCCGCTCGCGCGCCTGCGCGGGCTCGTTGCGGGCCTGCTCGGCGGCAGCCACGAGGCCTCCGTCACCAAGCGGCTCGCCGGCACCATCTTCATCATCCGCGTCATCAGCGCCGCGATCGCCTATCTGGCGCAGATCCTGCTGGCGCGCTGGATGGGCGCCTCGGACTACGGCATCTATGTCTATGTCTGGACCTGGGTGCTGCTGCTCGGCAGCATGCTGGACCTCGGCATCGCGCCGTCGGCGCAGAAGATCATTCCGGAGTACCGCACGCGCGGCGAACTGGCGCTGCTGCGCGGCTTTCTCTCCGGCAGCCGCTGGCTGACGCTGGCGTCCTCCGGCATCATCGCGCTGCTGCTGGCCGGCGTGGTCCATCTGCTGTCGCCCTGGATGGATCCCAATTCGATCGTGCCGCTCTATATCGGCTGCCTGACGCTGCCGGCCTTCGTCGTCGCCAACACCCAGGACGGCATCGCGCGTTCGCACGACTGGATGCAGCTCGGCCTGATGCCGCAATTCATCATCCGCCAGGGGCTGATCATCGGACTGACCGCCAGTGCGCTGGCGCTCGGCCTCAATCTCGGCGCCACCGCCGCGATGGCGGCGAGCGCCGCGGCGGTGTGGATTTCCATGATCGGCCAGATGATCGTGCTGAACCGCCGCCTCGTCAGCCATATCGAGCCCGGCGAGAAGACCCACGATGTCAAGGGCTGGCTGGCGACCTCGCTGCCGATCCTGCTGGTCGAGAGCTTCTACCAGTTGCTGTCCTACACCGACGTGCTGATGCTGCAGCAGTTCCGCCCGTCCGAGGAGGTCGGCGTCTACTTCGCCGTGGTCAAGACGCTGGCGCTGGTCTCCTTCATCCACTACGCGATGGCGGCGACGACGGCGCACCGTTTCGCCGAATACAACGCACTCGGCGACAAGGATCGGCTGTCGGCCTATGTCGCACACGCGATCAAATGGACGTTCTGGCCGTCGCTGCTCGCTACCGCGGCCCTGCTCGTGGTCGGCAAGCCGTTGCTGTGGCTGTTCGGCCCGAACTTCGTCGGCGGCTACGACATCATGCTGGTCGCCGCGATCGGGCTGATCGTGCGCTCGGCGATCGGGCCGGTGGAGCGCCTGCTCAACATGCTCGGCCACCAGCAGATCTGCGCGGCGGCCTATGCCGTGGCCTTCTTCATGAATGTCGGGCTCTGCATGGCGCTGGTGCCGCGCTACGGCGGCATGGGCGCGGCGGCCTCGACCTCGCTGTCGCTGACCTTCGAGACCATTTTGTTGTTCTACGTCGTGCGCTCGCGGCTCGGCCTGCATGTGCTGGCGTTCGGGAAGCGCTGATACGACAGCGCCTGCGATCGCCAAATCAATCCCCCATCTCACAATAACGAAAGCCGGCCCTGATCCGATCAGGGCCGGCCTTTGCCTGTCACCGACAATCAGCGGCGCGGATTATTCCGCGGTCCAGCCGCCGTCGATCGAGTAGTTGGAGCCGGTGATCTGCGCAGCGTCGTCGCTGCACAGGAACAGCGCCAGCGCGGCGACCTGCTCGGAGGTCACGAACTCCTTGGTCGGCTGCGCGGCGAGCAGCACGTCCTTGATGACCTGCTCCTTGGTCAGGTTGCGCGCCTTCATGGTCTCCGGAATCTGGTGCTCGACCAGCGGCGTCCAGACATAGCCCGGGCTGATGCAGTTGACGGTGATCTTGTGCTGCGCGAGCTCGAGCGCGGCGGTCTTGGTCAGGCCGGCGATGCCGTGCTTGGCCGAGACATAGGCCGACTTGAACGGCGAGGCGACCAGCGAGTGCGCCGAGGCGGTGTTGATGATGCGGCCCCAGCCGCGCTTCTTCATGCCGGGGATGGCGGCGCGGATGCCGTAGAACGCCGACGACAGGTTGATCGCGATGATCGCTTCCCACTTCTCCGGCGGAAACTCCTCGATCGGCGAGACGAACTGGATGCCGGCATTGTTGACGAGGATGTCGACCGAGCCGAAGGTCTTCTCGCCGAGCGCGACCATCTCGGCGATCTCCGCCGGCTTGGTCATGTCCGCCGGCGAATGCACCGCCTTGACCTTGAAGTCGGTCTCGATGCCGGAACGCTCCTTCTCGATGTCGGCCGGCACGCCCATGCCGTTGAGAACGATATTGGCGCCGGCGCCCGCGAAGCCGCGCGCGATCGCCAATCCGATGCCACTGGTCGAACCGGTCACAACGGCGGTCTTGCCTGTCAACGTACCCATGTCGATCGCTCCTATTTGCTTGCGGGAGATTTTCCTTCGTCTCCCGTCAGGTCGTAAGTCACCATGGTTTCCCCGGACTGCGGCCGTTCTAGCCATTCTTTGTGACGCATCGACAAATGCACGTCGCGCACGCCGGCGCCCCAGTGCTCGACCATCGCGACATGGGAGAAGTCGTAGTCCTTGGAATTGGTCTCGTAGTTCTTGCTCTTGTAGATCAGGTGCACCACCGTGACGGTGTTCTCCTTGGAAGCCTTGCGCAGCAGCTCGACCGACGGATCGTTCTTCAGATAGTCCGGCAGCTTGCCGATCAGGTCGCGCACCGCCATGCGGGCGTTGTGGATCTGCTTGTTCTTGTCGGTGTTCATCCGCGTCCTCGAGGAATAGCGGATGTCCTTTTCGCGCTCGGCGGCCTCCAGCAGCGTCTCCGGCAAGGGTCCGCGCGCGGAAAACAGGTCGACCTGGAAGATCAGGAGATCGCGCGTCGTCTCCTCGTCGAGCACGAAGTCGAGCGGGGTGTTGGAGGCGATGCCGCCGTCCCAATAGTGCTCGCCCTCGATCACGACGGAAGGGAAGCCCGGCGGCAGCGCACCGGAGGCCATGATGTGCTCGGGGCCGATCTTCTTGCCGAGCTTCTTGAACTCGTAATTGTCGAAGTAGCGGAAGTTGCCCGAGGTGACGCCGACCGCGCCGACCGACAGGCGGGTCTTCAGATCGTTGATGCGATCGAAGTCGACGAGATGCTCCAGCGTCTTCTTCAGCGGCGCGGTGTCGTAATAGCTCAGCGACGCCGAGCTGCCCGGCGGCCAGAACGGCGCCGGCGGAATCCGCGGGGTGAAGAAGCCGGGCACGCCGAAGGTCGCGATCAGCGCCGCGCTGGTCTCGTTGAACAGCGAGCGGGCGCGCTCGCCCTTGGCGACCGGATTCCACGACACCGGGGAGGACACCATCTCCCAAAATTCCTTGAGCCGCGGCACCCGGTTGGCCGGCTCGTTGCCGGCGATGATCGCGGCATTGATGGCGCCGATCGAGATGCCGGCGATCCATTCCGGCTCGAAGCCAGCGTGACAGAGCGCCTGGAAGGCGCCGGCCTGGTAGGAGCCGAGCGCGCCGCCGCCCTGCAGAACGAGCACGCGATGCGCTTGCGCGGGCGCCGTGTCCGGCGCGGAATCCGAGGTATTCATTGGAAACCGTTCGGTCAGGAAAACACGTTGCGGCGCAGCGTGGCGGCTGTCGGGCGCGGCGTCAATCTGCGAGATGAGCTCCTATTGAGCGTGATCGTTTCTGAAACCGCATCACACTCTTCCGGATCCGCTCACGCCGAATTTATCGAAATCAGGTTGCCGCCAAAATGAGCGTCCAAAACACCTTGTACTTGGTGTTGGGAGCATAGACCGCCGCGATGCCCATTTTTGTGACACCGCTCTTCAGCATATTGGCCTTGTGCGGCGGTGAATCGCGCCAGCCGGAAAACGCTTCCGCCAGCGTGTGATAGCCGGCCGAGATGTTCTCGACCGCCACCGTTGCCGGATAGCCGCCGGCCTGCAGCCGCTTGCCGAGCGGGGCCTTGACGTCGTGGTCCATCTTGTTGCGGGCGGCCATCGCCTGCGACTGCTGCTCGGCGAGCCTCACCAGGTCGGGGTCGACCACGATGGTCCCCAGCCCGTTGTTCTGACGGTATTGGGAGAACAGGATCGCCGCGGCCTGGTTGTCCAGCACCGCGCCGGGCTGTGCCATGTTGAGATACATGGCCGGTTCTTCCGGGATCTTGGTGTCCGCGGCGCAGCCGGCAAGCACCAGCAGCCCGAACAGGGCGACCATCGTCCGTTTCACGTCTGAAAACCCCCACAAGTTGGCCGGCCGTTGTTGCATACCAACCGTGGCTGAATGGTGAACGGCGGCTAACTTTTGGCGGTCAAAAGCCGTCATTCGGAGGCCTACCGGCATTCGGGGGCTACCGGCCTTTGCTTCCCCCTTCCCCCTGAAAGGGGGAAGGTCGGGATGGGGGTCCGGCCCCAAGCGACGGTGTCCGCGGAGAGAGGAGATCCCCACCCGCTTTGCTCTGGCGAGCAAAGCAACCTCCCCTTTTCAAGGGGAGGTTTCGGCCCGGATCGAGCCCCGCGCTCTACCAGGCCATCCCGTTGACACCGTTGTGCGTTTCTGGCTCCGTCGGTCCGCACTGCCCGTCCGGTTGGGGAAGATGATGAGCCAGGAAGCCGCCCTGCCGATCGCCGATCCGGCGACGACACAATCGATCTTCGATTGGCTCGAACGGTTTTCCGCCTGCGTCAGGGCGGTGGACTATGCGGCCGCCCGCCCGTTCTGGCACTCCGACATCATCTCCTTCGGCACCTACCAGGAGTTGATCCGCGGCCGCGCGCGCTGGGCCGAGATGCAATGGGACAATGTCTGGCCGCGCACGGCGGATTTCGCCTTCGATCTCGCCAACACGGTGGTGCTGGCAAGCGCCGACGGCAGCGTGGCCACGGTGATCACGCCCTGGACGAGTACCGGCTTCCACGCCGATGGCAGCCGCTTCGATCGGCCAGGGCGTGCGACGATCATTCTCGCGCGTCAGGCCGACGGGCGCTGGCTCGGCATTCACTCCCACATGTCGCTCCAGCGCGGGGTGCCGCAGGACAGCCACGGCAACCGGCCGGTCAAGGCCCGCTAATCGGGGAGCCCGGATAGGGACGCGTAGCCCGGATAGAGCGCAGCGCAATCCGGGCTGGCTTCCCCTTCCCCCTGAAAGGGGGAAGGTCGGGATGGGGGTCGGCCCCAAGCGACGGTGTCCGCGGAGAGAGCAGATCCCCACCCGCTTTGCTCTTGGCGAGCAAAGCGACCTCCCCTTTTCAAGGGGAGGGTGAAGACCCAGTAGCGGGCCCCTAATCCTGCGCGGCAAAGATCCGGTAGCGGCGGGGCTGCAGGGAGACGATTTCGCCGGCTTGCAGCTCGCGGTCGCGGGGGGCGTCGATCTCGATCACGGTCTTGCCTGCGTCGCCGGCCAGCGCCACTTCGGCGCGCTGGATCGGGCCGAACGAACGGACGTGGCGGATCGCGCCGTCCAGCGCGCCCGAGCCCGCCGGGCCGATCGCCATGTCGTGGCGGCGGACGAACAGTTTTGCCGCGCCGGATGCCGCACCCAGCGCCGGGATGTTGAGCGGACGGCCGTCCAGCCGCACCGCGTCGCCGGCGACATCGACCGGCAGCACGATGGATTCGCCGATGAAGCCGTGGACGAAGGCGGTGGCCGGATTGTCGTAAACTTCGCCGGGCGAGCCGATCTGCTCGATCTTGCCCTTGTCCATCACCACGACGCGGTTGGCGACCTCGAGCGCCTCCTCCTGGTCGTGGGTAACGAAGATCGAGGTGACGTGGATCTCGTTGTGCAGCGAGCGCAGCCATTGCCGCAGCTCCTTGCGCACCTTGGCGTCGAGCGCGCCAAAGGGTTCGTCGAGCAAGAGGATGCGCGGCTCGATCGCGAGCGCACGCGCCAGCGCGATGCGCTGCCGCTGACCGCCGGACAATTGGCTCGGATAGCGGTTGGCAAGCCAGTCGAGTTGCACCAGATCGAGCAGCTCCTTGACGCGGGCGCGGATCGTCGCCTCGTCCTTGCGGACCGCGCGCGGCTGCACGCGAAGGCCGAAGGCGACGTTCTCGAACACGGTCATGTGCCGGAACAGCGCGTAGTGCTGAAACACGAAGCCGACCTGGCGCTCGCTGGCGCCGCGGGTCAGCGCGTTCTCGCCGTCGATCGCGACTTCGCCGGAGTCCGGCCAGTCGAGGCCGGCGATGATCCGCAGCAGCGTGGTCTTGCCGGAGCCGGACGGACCGAGCAGCGCCAACAGCTCGCCGTCGGCGACCTTGAGATCGACGTCGTCGAGCGCGGCAAAGCTGCCGAACGTCTTCACGATGTTCTTGACTTCAATCGCCATCGGCCACCTCTGTCTCGCCCAGCCGCCGCTCCAGAATGGTTTTCATGACCAGCGTGATCAGCGCCAGCATCGCCAGCAGCGATGCGATCGCGAACGACGCGACGAACTGGTATTCGTTGTAGAGAATCTCGACCAGCAGCGGCATCGTGTTGGTCTCGCCGCGGATGTGGCCGGAGACAACAGACACCGCGCCGAACTCGCCCATCGCGCGCGCGTTGCACAGCAGCACGCCGTAGAGCAGGCCCCATTTGATGTTCGGCAGCGTGACGCGGAAGAAGGTCTGCAGGCCGGAGGCGCCGAGCGAGATCGCGGCCTCCTCCTCCTGCGTGCCCTGCTCCTGCATCAGCGGGATCAGCGCGCGCGCCACGAACGGGAAGGTGACAAAGATCGTCGCCAGCGCGATGCCGGGCACCGCGAACAGGATATGGACGTTGTGGGCCTGCAGCCAGGTGCCGAAGAAGCCTTGGGCGCCGAACAGCAGCACGAAGACGAGGCCGGAGATCACCGGCGAGACCGAGAACGGCAGGTCAATCAGCGTGATCAGGAAGGTCTTGCCGGTGAATTCGAATTTCGAGATCGCCCAGGCCGCGATCACCCCGAACACGAGGTTGAGCGTCACCGAGATCGCGGCGACCACGAGCGTCAGCTCGATCGCCGCCATCGCCTCGGGCTCGGCCAGCGCCGCGATATAGGCCATGATGCCCTTCGAGAAGGCGGATGCGAACACCACGACCAGCGGCAGCACCACGAACACGCTGAGGAAGGTGATCGCCAGCGCGATGATGATGAAGCGGATCGGCCCCGGCTCGGTGCGCAAATTGCGCGGCGCCATGGCCGGCTGGGCGCGCACGATCTCGAGCCGCGGCGCCGGCGCCGCGACGCTGACGTCGGTCGTGGGCGCGTAGGTCCGCAACTGCCTGGTCGAAGTCACCAATCCCGTCTGCATCGACATCGCAAGGCCTCAATGCGCGGGAATGCGGGTTTGCGCCCAGCGCTGCAGGCGGTTGATCAGGAAGATGATCAGGAACGAGGCCAGCAGCATCACCACCGCGATCGCGGTGGCGTCGGCGTAACGGAATTCGGACAGCCGGATCACGATCAGCAGCGGCGCGATCTCGGAGACGTTGGGCAGATTGCCGGCGATGAAGATCACCGAACCGTACTCGCCGATGGCGCGGGCGAAGGCCAGCGCAAAGCCGGTGAGCAGCGCCGGGATCAGGCTCGGCAGGATGACGCGGAATACGGTGTGCCAGCGGTTGGCGCCCAGGCTCGCCGCCGCCTCCTCGATCTCAGGATCGAGGTCGATCAGCACCGGCTGCACCGTGCGCACCACAAAGGGAATGCCGATGAAGATCATCGCGATGAAGATGCCGATCGGCGTGAACGCGACCTTGATGCCGAGCTCGGCGAGCGGCGCGCCGAGCCAGCCCTTCTGCGCGAACAGCTGCGTCAGCGCGACGCCGGCGACCGCGGTCGGCAGCGCAAAGGGAATGTCGACGATGGCGTCGAACAGCCGTCGGCCCGGAAAGCGGTAGCGCACCAGCGCCCAGACGATGATGGTGCCCATCACCAGATTGACGCAGGCCGCCGCAAACGACAGCCCGAACGAAATCTTCAGCGCATTCAGGGTGCGGCGGCTGGTGATGATGCCCCAGAACTGGTCGAGGCTAAGCTCGAAGGTCTTGAGGAACAGGCCGGCCAGCGGAATCAGGATAATGACGGAGAGCCAAGTCAGGGTCAGTCCCATGGTGAGACCGAACCCCGGCAGGGTACTGCGCCGTGCAACCGCTGTGCTCACAAATCCCCCTGTTCGACCTAAAGCGCGATCCATCGCGCTTTAGTCTGTTGGCTACGCATGATCTTATCGGAAAACCGCGTCACACTTTTCCGGATCATGCGCCGATATTTCGATCAGTTCTTGTAGATCTGATCGAAGATGCCGCCCTCGGCGAAGTGCTCCTTCTGCGCCTTGGTCCAACCACCAAAAACGTCGTCGATGGTGAAAAGTTCAACCTTGGCGAAGGATTTTTCGTACTCCCTGGCGATCTCGGGGTCGCGCGGCCGGTAGGAGTTGCGCGCGGCAATCTCCTGGCCTTCCCTGGTGTACCAGTATTTCAAATACGCCTCGGCGACCGCGCGGGTGCCTTTTTTGTCGGCAACGGTGTCGACGACGGCGACCGGCGGCTCGGCCAGGATCGACTGCGGCGGCGCCACGATCTCGAACTTGTCCTTGCCGAATTCGCGTTGCGCCAGAAAGGCTTCGTTCTCCCACGCGAGCAGCACGTCGCCGACGCCGCGCTCGACGAAGGTGACGGTCGAGCCGCGCGCCCCGGTGTCGAGCACCGGCACGTTCTGGTAAAGATCGGCGACGAACTTCTTGGCCTTGTCGGCAGAACCATACTTCTTCTGCGCGTAACCCCAGGCGGCAAGATAATTCCAGCGCGCGCCCCCCGAGGTCTTCGGGTTCGGCGTGATCACGGCGACGCCCGGCTTGATCAAATCGTCCCAGTCCTTGATGCCCTTGGGATTGCCCTTGCGCACCAGGAACACGATGGTCGAGGTGTAGGGCGAGGCGTTGAGCGGCAGCCGCTTCTGCCAGTCCGCCGCGACCAGGCCCTTACCGGCGATCGCATCGATGTCGTAGGCCAGCGCCAGCGTGACGATGTCGGCCTGCAGCCCGTCGATCACCGCGCGCGCCTGCGAGCCGGAGCCGCCATGCGACTGCTTGATCTCGACGCTCTTGCCGGTCTCCTTCTGATAGGCCGCGGCGAACGCCTTGTTGAAGTCGACATAGAGCTCGCGCGTCGGATCGTAGGACACGTTAAGCAGCGACACGTCGGCGGCGAACGCCGAGCTTGCCCACAACAGCCCCGCGATCAGCGGCAGGATACGACGGACCATCTTGCTCTCCATTCAACCCCGGGAATGTCAGGGGAACACACCCTGACATAACTCGCGGTGAAGCGGGTGTAAGTCAACGAAACCGGTTTTCTTTGTTTTCTGTCGTGCAGCGCGCTTGTGCTACGAAGTCACCGCACTGCAAACGCTTTGTTACGACATCTTCATCGTATGGATGCCGCATTCGGTCTTCGCCCGGCCACGCCAGCGGCCAGCGCGTGCATCCTCGCCGGCGGCGGACCGGCTCGAGCAAGGCATACACCCGACCGACTGATATCCCGATGCGACAAGTGGATGCGGCGGGAGCTTTGCAAGCGCGTAGATCGCCTCGATGTCCTCGCGGGAGACGTTGGCGAATGGATTGAATTTCAATCTGACGCCGTCATCCTCGACCACTGGGATGTCGGCGCGCGTACCGCCCTGGAACCGCTTGCGGCCGTTGATCCAGCCGGCGAACGGCTTTAGCGCGCGCGCCAGCGGTTCGACCTTGCGGATGCGGCAGCAGGCGTCGGGATCGTTGAACCACAGCTCGCGATCCGGATCCTGTTGCGCCAGCGCCTGTTCGTCGGGCTTGATCGAACGCACATCGGTGAGCCCGAGCGCCTTGATCAGCGTATCGCGATAAGCCAGCGTCTCCTCGAACAGCCAGCCGGTGTCGAGGAAAACGACGGGAATCGACGGATCGACATCCGCCATCACCTTGAGCAGTGCGGCAGACTCGGTGCCGAACGACGACACCAGCGCCAGCTTCTCGCGGCCGACCGTCTCCAGCGCAGCGGCGATCACCTCGGCGGGCGAGGCGGTGCGCAGCGCACGGTCGAGCGCATCGGCGGACGGCAATGCGCCCGCCTGCGGCTGCGCGAGCTCCGGTGCAAGCGTGCTCACTGGCCGGCGCTCTCCGAATGGCGCTGCTGCATGCGGCGGTTCAGCGCGGTGACGCGGCCGTCGCCGGTCGGCTGATAGAACACCGAGTAGCGCTTCATGGTCTCGGCGAAGGCGTCGGCATCCGCATCCTTCTTGACCTCGAAGGCGTCGAAGCCGGCGCGGGTCATGAACACGAACTGGTCGCGCAGGATCTGGCCGGTGGCGCGCAGCTCGCCGTCATAGCCGTAGCGCTCGCGCAGCAGGCGCGCCTGGCTGTAGGCGCGGCCGTCGCGGAAGGTCGGAAACACCAGCGCGACCGAGGCCAGACGATCGAGATGGGGCACGAGATCGTCGAGATTGCGGTTGTTCGGCCAGACCACCCCCACCTTGCCGGGGCGGCGCAGCAGCGCCTCCGGATCGGCGAGAAAGCGTTCGGCCGTCACCAGCACCGCGCCGTCGCCCGGCAATTCGGCGCCGTCGGCGACATGGACGAACAGATCGGTCGTGATTCTTCCCTGCTTAACGAGTGGCATAGACCCGCTCCCTGAATGGCTCGACGCCCAGACGCTTCACCGTGTCGACGAACAGCTCCTCGGGACGGTCGCGCAGCGCGAGATAGGCTTCGACAATGTCTTCGATCACGTCGGCGACTTCCGCATAGGGAACGGCCGGGCCGATCAAGGTGCCCATCTGCGCGTTCTCGTCGGCGCGGCCGCCGATCGTGATCTGATAAAACTCCTCGCCGTTCTTCTCGACGCCGAGAATGCCGATGTGGCCGACATGGTGATGGCCGCAGGCATTGATGCAGCCGGAGATGTTGATGTGGAGCCGGCCGATCAGGCCGGCGGTGTCGTGGTTGGCAAAGCGCCGCGTCAGCTCCTGCGCGATCGGGATCGAGCGCGCATTGGCCAGCGAGCAGTAGTCCAGCCCCGGGCAGGCGATGATGTCGGTGACGAGGTTGACGTTCGGCGTCGCCAGGCCAAGGCGGTCGAGCGCCTTGAACAGCGCTGGCAGGTCGCGCTTGGCGACATGCGGCAGCGCCAGGTTCTGCTCGTGGCCGACGCGAACCTCGCCGAACGAATATTTGTCGGCGAGATCGGCAAGCGCGTCCATCTGCTCGGCGGTGGCGTCGCCGGGCGGGCCGCCGACCGGCTTCAGCGACAGCGTCACGATCGAATAGCCCTGCACCTTGTGCGGCGACACCGAGTTCTTGCGCCAGCGCTCGAACAGCGGGTCATGCGCGGCCTGCTTCAGCTCGTCCGGCATGTGCGGCAGCTTTTCGTAAGCAGGATAGGAGAAGCGCGAGCGGACCTCCTCGATGGCGGCGTGGTCGAGCCGCAGCTCGCTGTCGCCCATCTGCTTCCACTCTTCCTCGACTTCCTTGGCGAATTTTTCGATGCCGAGCTCGTGCACCAGGATCTTGATGCGCGCCTTGTAGATGTTGTCGCGGCGGCCGTACTGGTTGTAGACGCGCAGGATCGCTTCGATGTAGCTCAGCACGTCGCGGCCGTGCACGAACGGCTTGATGGTCTTGGCGATGAACGGCGTGCGGCCGAGCCCGCCGCCGACCAGCACCTCGAAACCGGTCTCGCCGTCGGCATTCTTGTGCAGCCGCAGCCCGATGTCGTGAATCTTGATCGCGGCGCGGTCGTGCTCGGAGGCGGTGATCGCGATCTTGAACTTGCGCGGCAGGAACGAGAATTCCGGATGCAGTGTGGTGTGCTGACGGATCAGCTCCGACCAGATCCGCGGGTCCTCGATCTCGCCCGGCGCGACGCCGGCCCACTGGTCCGAGGTGACGTTGCGCATGTTGTTGCCGGAGGTCTGCATCGCGTGGATGCCGACCTCGGCGAGATCGGCCAGCGCATCCGGCAGTTCGGCGAGCTTGATCCAGTTGAACTGGATGTTCTGCCGCGTGGTGAAATGGCCATAGCCGCGGTCGTAGCGGCGCGCGACATGGGCGAGCCGGCGCAGCTGCCTGGTCGACAGCGTGCCGTAGGGGATCGCGACGCGGAACATGTAGGCGTGCAGTTGCAGGTACACGCCGTTCTGCAGGCGCAGGATCTTGAATTCGTCCTCGGTGAGCTCGCCGGAGAGGCGGCGCTTCACCTGATCGCGGAATTCCGAGACACGCTCGTTGATCAGCGTGCGGTCGAGTTCGTCATATGCATACATGATGGATGAACCTTACGCCGGCGCCTTAAGCGGGGACCTGGAGGTCGATGGTGACGCCCTTGGCGCGGATCTGTTCGCGGAGATTGCCCGGCTTGACCTTGCCGCCGTCCTTGATCTCGACCGGCGCGATATAGGGGCCGACCGCGCCGACGTCGTCGGCGGTGGCTTCGGCCAGCAGCGCACGGGCGTCGTCGGAGGTGCTGACGATCGCGGAATCGGAAAGTTCGGTGGACCAGCCCTTTTGCGCGGTCCGGTACACCACCGCACCATCCCAGGTACGGTTGGCGGTGACCACCGACGGGCCCGTGATCCGGATTTTCTTTTGTTCGAGCGGAGAGGTCATTCGGCAGCCTTCAGCAATTCAGAGAACATTTGGTTGGAGAACAGTTGGGTGACGTTGGATCGGCTCCAGGGCGCGGAATGCGCGACCACGTCGCCGATGATGAGAACGGCGGGACCGCCGTCGACCTGTTTGACCAGTTCGGGCAGCCGCGCCAGCGTACCGACCGCGGCCTTGGCGTCGGGGCGGGTCACCCGCGCGAACACGCCGACCGGCGTTTCCGGCGAGCGGCCGGCTGCGAGCAGACCCTCGCGGATCGACGGTGCCGCGGTCATGCCCATGTAGACGACGACCGTCATCTTCGTATCGGTCAGCGCCGACCAGTCGACGACTTCGGCATCGCGCGCCTTATGCGCGGTGAGGAAGGAGATGCGCAGCGCCTCGTGCCGGAAGGTCAGCGGCACCTCGAATTGCGCCGCGGCGCCGAGACCGGCGGAGATCCCGGGAATGATGGAATAGGCAACGCCGGCGTCGCGCAGCGTCTCGATCTCTTCGCCGCCGCGGCCGAAGATGAAGGGATCGCCGCCCTTCAGCCGCACCGCGCGCTGGCCTGCCTGCGCGGCCTCGATCATCAATTTGTTGATGGCATCCTGGCCGATGCCGGGCTTGCCGACGCGGCGGCCGACCGGAATGCGCGAGGCATCGCGGCGGATGCGGTCGAGAATGTCCGGCGACACCAGTTCGTCATAGAATACGACATCGGCATCCTGCAGCGCGCGCAGCGCCTTGACGGTGAGCAAGTCGGGATCGCCCGGGCCGGCGCCGACCAGCGTGACGTGGCCAATCGCTTTTCCTTCCGCGCTCGCGCCTGCGAATGCGGCGGGATCGGCGATCGCGTTGAGCGCCTGCTCGGCATCGTCCTTGCGGCCGGCCAGCACCAGCGCGCCGATCGGGCCGTCGATGATGCGCTCCCAGAAGCGGCGGCGCAGCGGAAATTCCTCGATGCGAGCATGGATCGATTTGCGGACGCGGCCGATGAAGCCGGCGAGATCGCCGATCCGCGCCGGCAGCACCGCTTCGATGCGCTCGCGGATGCGGCGCGCCACCACCGGCGAGGTGCCGCCGGTCCCGACCGCGACCACGACATCGCCGCGATCGACGATAGCCGGCATGATAAAAGTGGAATGCGCGAGGTCGTCCATCACGTTGACCGGCAGGCCGATCGCCTTCGCGCGCGCCGACATCGCAACGCCGATCTCGCCGGCGCCGGCGCAGAGCACCGCAATGACGTCGGACAGATCAGCCGCAAGCGGATCGTCAGTGGCGCGCTCGATGCGCGCCGCGTCCTCGGCCGAAAGCCCGGCGAGATCATGATCACCGTCGGTCGCATACCAGCGAACCGCGGCGCCGGCGGCCGCCAGCAGCCGCAGCTTGGCGCGCACGAGCTCGCCCGCTCCAACGAGCAGCACCTTGCCGCTTTGCAGATCCAGAAACACAGGCAGGTATCGCATCAGACACTCGCTTCCCCAACTTGGGGGTTGACTGAAATTATTTTCTATTTATCTCTCGATCAAGGCCAGCAAAGAGAAAATTATTTCTTCTCTATTGCGGCGCAACTTTAGAATTTTCACCCCCTCAGGCCAAGGCCCGATAGATGCATCTTCTCGACAACGAATCCGCCACCGCCGGATCGCGTTCCGCCGCCCTCACGAAAGCATCTTTTGTGCCGCCGGCAGCCGCCGCGCAGGCCGCTCCGTCGATGGACCATCTCGACGAACTGGAGGCCCAGAGCATCTACATTTTGCGCGAGGCGTTCGCCCGGCTGAAGAAGCTCGCGCTGCTGTGGTCGCTCGGCAAAGATTCCAACGTGATGATCTGGCTGGCACGCAAGGCGTTCTTCGGCCGCGTGCCGTTCCCGGCGCTGCATGTCGACACCGGCAAGAAGTTTCCGGAGATGTACGCGTTCCGCGACCGCTTCGGCAAAGAGTGGGACCTCGACCTGCGCGTCGAGCCCTGCCCGCCGATCGACAGCGTCGACCCGACCCTGCCGCCGGCGGCGCGTTCTGCCGCGCGCAAGACCGAGGGGCTGAAGCTCGCGCTCAACAAATACGGCTTCGACGGATTGATCGCCGGCATCCGCCGCGATGAAGAGGCGACCCGCGCCAAGGAGCGCGTGTTCTCGCCGCGTGGCCTCGAAGGCGAATGGGACGTTCGCGACCAGCCGCCGGAGTTCTGGGACCAGTTCAACGCATCTCCGCCGCAGGGCGCGCACTTACGCATCCATCCGATCCTGCATTGGACCGAGGCCGATATCTGGGCCTACACCAAGCGCGAGAACATTCCGATCATCCCGCTCTATCTCGCCAAGGACGGCAAGCGCTACCGCTCGCTGGGCGACCAGGACATCACCAACCCGGTGGCGTCGACCGCGACCAGCATCGACGAAATCCTCGATGAGCTCGAGAACACCAAGATCCCGGAGCGCGCCGGCCGCGCGCTCGACCACGAGACCGAGGATGCGTTCGAGCGGCTGCGTGTCGCCGGCTATCTCTGATTTTCCCCTCGAAGAAAAACCTGGCCTTCCACTTCGTGCGAGCGTTCCGATGAACATGATCCTTCCCACCGCCGCGATCTCGGCAACGCCCAACGGCACCACGCGGCCGCAAGTGCGCATCGTCATCGTCGGCCATGTCGATCACGGCAAGTCGACCCTGGTCGGGCGCCTGTTGCATGAGACCGGCAGCCTGCCCGACGGCAAGCTGGAAATGCTGAAGGCGGTCAGCGCGCGGCGCGGCATGCCGTTCGAGTGGTCGTTCCTGCTCGACGCGCTGCAGACCGAGCGCGACCAGGGCATCACCATCGACACCACCCAGATCCGCTTCCGCACCCGCTCGCGCGACGTCGTGCTGATCGACGCGCCCGGCCACGCCGAATTCTTGCGCAACATGATCACCGGCGCCTCGCAGGCCGACGGCGCCGTGCTGATCATCGACGCGCTCGAAGGCGTGCGCGACCAGACCCGGCGCCACGGCTATTTGCTGCATCTGCTCGGCGTGAAGCAGGTCGCGGTCGTCGTCAACAAGATGGACCGCGTCGACTTCAGCGCCGATCGCTTCAAGCAGATCAGCGACGAGATTTCGACGCATCTGATCGGCCTCGGCGTCAAGCCGACCGCGGTGATCCCGATCTCGGCGCGCGACGGCGACGGCGTCGCCGAGCGCACGCTGCGGATCGACTGGTACAAGGGCCCGACCGTGGTCGACGCGCTCGATGCGCTCGAGCCGGCGCGGCCGCTGGCCGAATTGCCGCTGCGGCTGCCGGTGCAGGCGATCTACAAATTCGACGACCGCCGCATCGTTGCGGGCCGCATCGAGTCCGGCAGCCTGAAGGCCGGCGACGAGATCGTCATCATGCCGGCCGGCAAGATCGCCAAGATCAAGACCGTCGAGAGCTGGCCGGTGACGCCGGTGAACGGCCCGCACGGCGCCGGGCGCTCGGTCGGTATCACGCTCGACCGCGAACTGTTCCTCGAGCGCGGCGACATCATCGGGCACGCTGGGCAGAGCCCGCGTGACACCCGCCGCATCCGCGCGCGGATCTTCTGGCTGCACGACAAGCCGCTGACCAAGGGCGAGCAGATCCTGATCCGGCTCGGCACCCGCGAGAGCCGCGCCACCGTGGTGGCGATCGAAAAGGCGATCGACCCGGGCGCACTCTCGAACGAGGAAAACACCGCGATCGCGCGCAACCATGTCGGCGAGATCGATATCTCGCTGGCGCAGCCGGTTGCCGCCGATCCCTACACCGACAATCCGCGCACCGGGCGCCTGGTGATCGAGGTCAACGGCCGCATCGCCGGCGGCGGCCTCGTGCTGTCGGTCGACGCCGGCCGGCCCGCGGTGCCGGTCGATATCGTCCCCGTCGAATCCGCGCTGCGGCCCGACGAGCGCTCGGCACGCTACCGCCATAACGGCGCGGTGATCTGGCTGACCGGCCTGCCTGGCTCCGGCAAATCGACATTGGCGCGCGCGCTGGAACGCCGCCTGTTCGGCAATGGCGGATCGCCGATCCTGCTCGACGGCGACACGCTGCGCGCCGGATTGAACGGCGACCTCGGCTTCTCGCCACAGGATCGCGCCGAAAACATCCGCCGCCTTGCCGAGGTCGCGACCCACCTCGCGCGCAACGGCCATATCGCGATCGTCGCCGCGGTGTCGCCGTCGGCCGCCGACCGCGCCGCCGCGCGCCGCATCGCCGACAGCGCGTTCCGCGAGATCTACATCGCGACGCCGGCCGAGGTCTGCGAGACCCGCGACCCCAAGGGCCATTACGCCAAAGCCCGCGCCGGCGCGCTGCAAGGCTTCACCGGCATCGGCAACGACTATCAGCCGCCGTCGGGCAATGAGCTCACCATCGACACCTCGAACCGCTCGGTGACTGATGCCACCGACGAGATCGAGCGGATGCTGGCGAAGACCGGCGTGCTGTTCGACGAGCTGACCGACCTCGCGGCGAATATCTAACCGCTTGTCGTTGCCCGGCTTCGACCGGGCGACCCAGTATTCCAGAGACGTCAGTGCTTTAGCCGAGAGGTCGCGGCGTACTGGATGCCCCGCTCAAGGCGGGGCATGACACCGGAGTGTGGGTTACGGGGGGCCTTCTCAGAGCCGTGGCTTTAGGGCTAAAAGGGCCGTGAACGCGGCCCTTTGGCGCGTTTTTTGCTGATTTCTTCCGAAAACAGCGCCTAAACGCCCCATTTCCTTGAGAAAGCCCATCATGAATCGTGTCGATGCCCATGGATTGAAGATCGCCCCTGTCCTGTTCGATTTCATCGCCAAGGAGGCGGCCCCCAAAACCGGGATCGCGCCGGATGCATTCTGGGCCGGACTTGCCGCCATCCTCCAGAAGCTCGGACCGAAGAACCGCGAGCTGCTCGCGTTCCGCGACACGCTGCAGGCCAAGATCGACGACTGGCATCGCGCCCACAAGGGCAAGGCGTTCGACCTCAACGCCTACACCGCGTTCCTGAAGGAGATCGGCTATCTCCTCCCCGAGCCCGCGACCCACACGGTCGAGACCGCCAATATCGACGAGGAGATCGGCAAGATCTGCGGTCCGCAGCTCGTGGTGCCACTCACCAACGCCCGCTACGCGCTGAACGCCGCCAACGCGCGCTGGGGCTCGCTCTACGACGCCTTCTACGGCACCGACGCGATCCCGCATGACCCGAGCGATGCCGGCAAGGGCTACAACAAGGCGCGCGGCGACAAGGTGATCGCAAAGGCAAAAGCCTTCCTCGACGCCTCCGCGCCGCTTGCCACCGGCAGCCACACCGACGTCACCGCCTACAGCGTGATCGCCGGCCAGCTATCCGCAAAACTGAAGAGCGGCAATTCCACCGGCTTGAAGAATGCCGCGCAGTTCGCCGGCTATCAGGGCGATGCGGCCGCGCCGAGCGCGATCCTGCTGGTCAACAACGGGCTGCATGTCGACGTCCAGATCGACCGCAAGCATCCGATCGGCAAGGACGATCCGGCCGGCGTTGCCGACATGATCATGGAAGCCGCGGTCTCCACCATTCTCGACATGGAAGACTCGGTCGCCGCGGTCGATGCCGAGGACAAGGTGCTGGTCTATCGCAACACGCTCGGCCTGATGAACGGCACGCTGTCTGCCGATTTCGAGAAGGGCGGCAAGACCATGACCCGTGCGCTCAACACCGACCGCGTCTACAAGACGCCGGCCGGCGGCGAGCTGAAGCTGCATGGCCGCAGCCTCTTGCTGATGCGCAATGTCGGCCACCACATGTTCACCGACGCGGTGCTCGACGCCAAGGGCGAGGAGATTCCGGAAGGCATTCTGGACGCCGCCGTCGCCGGCCTGCTCGCGATCCACGACCTCAAGGGCAATTCGAAGACCAAGAACAGCCGCACCGGCTCGGTCTATATCGTCAAGCCGAAGATGCACGGCCCCGACGAGGTGCAGCTGACCTGCGACCTGTTCGGCGAGGTCGAGAAGATGCTCGGCCTGGCCGAGAACACCATCAAGGTCGGCATCATGGATGAGGAACGCCGCACCACGGTCAACCTCAAGGCCTGCATCCAGCGCGCCTCCAAGCGCATCATGTTCATCAACACCGGCTTCCTCGACCGCACCGGCGACGAGATTCACACCTCGATGGAAGCGGGTCCGATGATCCGCAAGAACGACATGAAGGCGCAACCCTGGATCAAGGCCTATGAGGACTGGAACGTCGACACCGGTCTGGTCGACGGCCTGCCCGGCCACGCCCAGATCGGCAAGGGCATGTGGGCCGCGCCCGACAAGATGGCTGACATGCTCACCCAGAAGATCGGCCATCCGCAGGCCGGCGCCACCACCGCCTGGGTGCCGTCGCCGACCGCGGCGACGCTGCACGCCCTGCACTATCACCAGGTCAGCGTAACAGCGCGCCAGCAGGAGCTTGCCAAGGGCGGGCCGCGCGCAAAACTCTCCGACATCCTCACCATTCCGGTATCGCAGTCGAACTGGGCGCCCGACGACGTCAAGCAGGAGATCGACAACAACTGCCAGGGCATTTTGGGTTACGTCGTGCGCTGGATCGATCAGGGCGTCGGCTGCTCCAAGGTGCCCGACATCCACGACGTCGGCCTGATGGAAGACCGCGCCACCTTGCGCATCTCGAGCCAGCACCTGGCGAACTGGCTGCATCAGGGCGTCATCACCAAGGACCAGGTAATGGAGTCACTGAAGCGCATGGCGGTTGTGGTCGACAAGCAGAACGCCGGGGACTCGCTCTACAAGCCGATGGCGCCCTCCTTCGACGGCGTTGCCTTCAAGGCCGCCTGCGACCTCGTGTTCGAGGGCCGCACCCAGCCGAACGGCTACACTGAATACATCCTCACCGCGCGCCGCCGCGAGGCCAAGGCCGCGGGCTGATTGGCGCAGCGTACACACAGCAAAAGCCCCGGCACAGTGCCGGGGCTTTTTTGTTCGAAGTGCAGTTCTGCGCGCAATCACTCCGTCACCCTGAGGAGCGCGCCCTTGCGCGCGTCTCGAAGGATGCATGGCCCGGCTGGTGGCCGTCGACCCTTCGAGACGCGCGCAAGAGCGCGCTCCTCAGGGTGACGGGTCGGAGCACAGCTAGAACACCGCGAGATATTTCAGCAGCGAGACGATGCCGATGATGATGACGATGACGCGCGCGATCTGCTTGGCGCGGCCGTCGAGCGGCAGCATGTTGATGAGATAAAGAACCAGGATAATGACAAGGAAGGTAACGAGTACGCCGACGAGCATGCGGGCCCCCTGAAGGCATGGTTGAAGGTCACGAACAGTCCCACTTCAACGTGTCGTCCAAGGCTCGGTTCCCGACGGAGGAACCGCGAGTAACCGACAAAACACAAGTGATTCCAACGGTTCCGTAGTTATACGGCATCAAAAATTTTAAGGTCTTTACCCTTCTTGCCCCAAATGGCGAAAGCTTTGGGGGAAGCAACATGCTCAATCGCCTGACCGTATCGGCGCTGCTGAAGGCCGTTATCCTCGTCACCTCGTTCTGCGTGGTGGTGGCGATCTCGCTCAATGCCTGGGAGTCCTTCGGACGCCTGCGGGTCGCAAGCCGCATCTCGGTGATCGCGGATGCCTCGGCCAATCTGTTCAAGGCGATGCACAATCTGCGCACCGACCGCTCAACCTCGACCCGCCTGCTCGGTTCGGACGCGGCTGTCGATCCGGAGATCGAGAAGTACCTGCGCAACATCCGCGACACCGAGATGCCGGCGATATCGAATGCGCTCACGGTGCTCGGCAGCTTCGAATTCGCGTAGCAGAAGACGCTGGTCGGCGAGCTCGACCGCCTGTTCAAGATCATGACCACGCTGCAGAGCGAGTTCTGGGATGCGATGGCCAAGTCGAAGGCCTCGCGCCGGCCGGCGCTCGCCAAGGATTACACCGACACGGTGAACGCGCTGCTCGACACCATGGACAAGTTGTCCGGCGTGCTCGCCGCCGACGTCAATCACAAGGACGCCATGATCGACCAGTTGCTGGCGATCAAGCAGATCGCCTGGCTGCTGCGCAACACGGCCGGCGAAGCCTCGCTGATCGTCTCCACCGGGCTCAACAAGGGCAGCGTCACGCCCGAGATCAGGACCAGCTACACCAGGTTCGTCGGCGGCATCGAGGCCGCATGGAGCGCGCTGGAATTGACCACTGCGGGCATGCAATTGCCGCAGGCGCTGTCGAGCGCGATGGCCGCCAACAAGACCGCCTATTTCGAGCCGCAATACCTGACGCTGCGCGATCGCCTGCTCGACACGCTTGCCGCGGGCGGCAAGCCCGAGCTGACCGCGAACCAGTGGACCCCGCTCACCGTCGGCCGTCTCGCCGCCGCGGTCGGCGTTGCCGAAGCGGCGCTCGATGCGGCCAAGGCGCACGCTGCGGGCCAGTATTCCTCCGCCCGCGAGGCCCTGATCATGCAGCTCGCGCTGCTCGCCGTCGCGATCGGTCTCGCCGTCGGCGCACAGCTGTTGGTCGGCCGCCGCGTCATCGCGCCGCTGCACCGGATGCGCGACGCCATGCTCAAGGTCGCGTCCGGCGATCTCTCGGTCGACACCGGCTATGCCGGGCGCGGCGACGAGATCGGCGCGCTGGCCGGGGCGCTCGAGACGTTCAAGCAGCAGGCCGAGGAGAAGGTCAGGATCGAGGGCCAGGAGCGCGAACGCAATGCGGGGGCTGCGGCGCGCCAGGTCGCGATCGAGGGCCATGTCGGCGAGTTCGAGGGCCTGGTGCGCGAGACGCTGGACCGGCTCGGCGATGCCTCCGGCCAGATGCGCACCACCTCGAACGGCCTGTCATCGGTGTCGCGGCAGACCAACGAGCGCGTCCAGGTCGCCGAGAAGGCCTCCGGCGAGGCCTCGATGAGCGTCGAAGCAGTCGCCGCCGCGGCCGAGGAGCTCAGCGCCTCGATCAACGACATCAGCCAGCAGGCCGCGCACGCCGCCGGCATCGCCAGCCGCGCGGTGAACCAGGCGCGCGAGACCGACGGCACCGTGCAGGGCCTGGCCAAATCCGCCGGCCGGATCGGCGAGGTGGTCGGCCTGATCAACAGCATCGCGGCGCAGACCAACCTGCTCGCGCTCAACGCCACCATCGAGGCCGCACGCGCCGGCGATGCCGGCCGCGGCTTTGCGGTGGTGGCCTCCGAGGTCAAATCGCTGGCGAGCCAGACCGCCAAGGCGACCGAGGAGATTTCCGAGCAGATCGCCGACATCCAGAAGGTGGCGGGCGATGCGATCGACGCCATCAAGGGCATCGGCAGCATCATCGGCGAGGTCAACGAGGTCGTCAACGAGGTCGCCACCGCGATCGCCGCCGCGGTCCAGGAACAGGGCGCCGCGACCCAGGAGATCACCCGCAGCACGCAGTTCGCGGCGCACGGCACCAAGAACGTCTCCGAGAACATCACCGGCGTGAAGCTCGACGCCGATGCCTCGGCCGCGGCCGCCGACCAGGTCAAGCGCGCCTCGGAGCTGCTCGAGACCCAGAGCCAGCAGCTCGGCCATCAGGTCACCGCGTTCCTCGGCCGAATCCGCGCGGCGTGATTTGAGCCGCGGTCTTCGCTGCTTGACCCGTCACCCTGAGGTGCGAGCTCTTGCGAGCCTCGAAGGGTCGACGGCCACCAGCCGGGCCGTGCATCCTTCGAGGCTCGCCGAAGAGGCTCGCACCTCCAGCGACAAAGGCGAAGCCTTTGCGCGGGGATGACGGTGTTGGTTTGCTCAGCTTGCTCGGTGTCATCACCCGGCTTGCCGCCTCCGCTAAAGCTTCGGCGTGCCCAAGGTCGCAAGCCTCGTCGAAGCCTTGGCGTAGACGGGACCGGGTGATCCAGTATTCCAGAGACGCCGGTGATAGAAGCGAGGGGCAGCGGCGTACTGGATCGCCCGGTCCATGTGCGCAATTGCGCACAGGCCTGGCGATGACAGCGGTGGGTGAGGACAAAGCTTCACACCCTCTCAGGATGACGGATTACTGACGGATCACTCCCGCGCCACCACCGGCGCGCGCTGGTACTTGGCGCGGATGCGGTCGGGGACCGGGGAGAAGTTGACCTCGGCGCTGCGGCGATCGATGCGGCTGACCGACATCAGTCCGTCCTTGCCAGCGACGATGTCGCCCTTGCGCAGGGTCGGATCGTCCTCGATCTTGACCGCGGCGAGGCCAACCGGATCCTTGCCGTTGCAGGTGCAGCCCGCGACGATCTCGTCGCGATAGCGGAATGCGTTGGGCAGCTCGGAATAGGGTTTTCCATCCTCGGTCTCGGCGCTGTCGATGTTGCCGCCATAGACCACCTCGGTGGCGCTCGCCGGACAGAAGCTGTTGCAGGATTCCTGCTTGCTCTGCCTGCCGGTCGCCGCGAGCGGGAAGTAGCGGCCGTCGCAGCTCCGCACGCAATAGGCCTGGCCGCCGCCATAGCTGCTGTAGCGCGGACGCTCGACCCGCTGCGCCGGCGCATAGCCATCATCGAACGGCATCCGGACCATCGGAGGACGGCCCTGCATCAGGCCGCCGAACAATTGCGAGAAGAAGTCCTGGGCCTGCGCGGCGGGCGCCAGCGAAACGCAGCACAACGCTGCCGTCCCGAGCGTCCACCGTATCGTCGTCCGTCTCACCATAACCAGTCTCTTCGTTTGAGCATGATCTTTTCGGAAAACCGGTCCCCACTTTTCCGGATCATGCTCTAGTAGGCCGCCGGCGCCGCGATGTTCATCGCCTGGCGCCCCGACCGCAGCGTGGTCACGGCGGGACGCGGCTGCGGCGACGCCGGCCGGTCCGAAATCCGGGTCGTGGTCGGGCCGAGCTCGCGCGCGGCGAGATGCGGCGCGTTCTTCGCCAGCACCACCACCCTGGTGCCGACATCGACCCGGCTGAACAGGTCGGCAACGTCCTCATTGGTCAGCCGAATGCAGCCCGAGGACACGAACTTGCCGATGGTCGAGGGGTCGTTGGTGCCGTGGATGCGGTATTCGCTGGAGCCGAGATACATCGCGCGCGCGCCGAGCGGATTGCCCGGGCCGCCGGCCATGAAGCGCGGCAGATAGGGCTGGCGGCGGATCATCTCGGCCGGCGGATGCCAGTCCGGCCACTCCGCCTTGCGGCTGATGGTCTGCACGCCCGACCAGGTGAAGCCCTCGCGGCCGACGCCGACGCCGTAGCGGATCGCCCGGCCGCCACCGAGCACATAGTAAAGCGCGGTGTTGCCGGTATCGATGATGATGGTGCCGGCCGGCTCGTTGCTGTTGAGCGCGACGGTGGTGCGGCGCAGCCGCTCCGGCAGCGCGCCGTCCTCCGTCCCGGCCGCGGGATCGTTCATCACCTCGTCGGTCGGGAAGCCATCCGGCTGGGTCGAGGCATAGCCGAGCGGGCGGTAGTTCATCTGAGCGCTGGCCGGGCTCGTGACGAACGGTGCTGCGAGCAGGATGCCGAAGGCAAGGGTGCGCGCGGCGCGCGACGCAGGCCGGCGGCGGGAGGGAGACTGCTGTGTCATGTGCTGCCCCTGGAGGGATGCGCATCGAGGTGATGCGATGCCAAGCCAACGCGCCTCGCCGTCCGCCGGTTCCGGCCCGAATCATCGCAAGGCTGCGATTGTCAACCCGCGGCAGCTCACGACTTCGCGACGGAACCTTTCGCCGGGCTGTCTCGTTGTCACCGGCAGTTCGACGCGCGGGGCGATTTCGCGGCGCAGTTGTTGTTCGTGCTCGCGCGGGAGACTTCTGGTGCGCGCCTTTCCGAGTGAACGTCTGCTTGGCAATACGCCCCAAGGTCATTCTGAAGGCACGCCGCTCCCCGACAGCAAGGCCGAATTGCCGCCGGTGATTCGCCGCGCCGAGCTGGTCGCCTTCGCGCTGGTCGCGCTGCTGGTCATCGTCGTCGTCGCGGTGCTCTATCTGGCGCGCGCGTTCTTCCTGCCGATCACCATGGCCTTCATCATCGGCACCATGCTGTCGCCGGCGGCAAGCCTGCTCGAGCGCTACCGGATTCCGCGCCCGCTCGGCGCCGTGCTGATCGTGATCGCGGTCGGCGCCGCCGTCACCTTCATGGTCGGGCTGATCGCCTCGCCGGTGATGGAGTGGAGCTCGCGGCTGCCCGAGCTCGGCGCGATCCTGAGGGACAAGCTGCACGTGTTCGACCGGCCGCTGGCGCTGTGGCAGGAGCTGCAGAGCATGGTCGGCGGTTCCGACACGCTCGCCACATTCCAACTGCCGAAATTCGAATGGGTGCAGCCGACGCTCGAATTCCTGTCGCCGACCTTCACCGAATTCCTGCTGTTCATCGCAACGTTGATCCTGTTCATCGCGAGCTGGAAGGACCTGCGCCGCGCGCTGGTGATGACCTTCAGCGAGCGGCAGGCGCGGCTGCGCACGCTGCGTATCCTCAACGAGCTCGAAGTCCATCTCGGCAACTACCTGCTGACGGTGACGATGATCAATATCGGCGTCGGCATCCTCACCGGCGCGATCTGCGCCGTCACCGGCATGCCGAATCCGGCCGGCCTCGGCGCGCTGGCCGCGGCATTGAACTTCGTCCCGATCATCGGCCCGGTCGCGATGTTCGCGGTGCTGGTTGCAGTCGGAATCATCGCCTCGCCGACCATCGGCGCCGGCTTGATCGCACCGGCCTGCTTCACCGTATTGACCTTCATGGAAGGCCACTTCGTCACCCCGACGATCGTCGGCCGCAGGCTGTCATTGAATGCGCTCGCGGTGTTCCTGGCGTTGGCGTTCTGGACCTGGCTGTGGGGCCCGATGGGCGCCTTCCTGTCGTCGCCGCTCTTGATCGTGGGGCTGATCGTCAAGGAGCATCTGATGCCGGTCAATTCGCCGCAGCTGCCTGAGGAATAGAAAGCGTTTTCGAGCGAGGTGGACAGCCCTTGGCGTGAAGAACACGCGTCGAACGGCAATGGCTGGTTTCACGCAAGGAACATTGCCCGCGGCGAAACGTTTTCTCGGCAAGCACGCGAGTTCTCCGGGAGCTTTCGATGTCGGACAGCGTATTTGGGATCAGGAACATGACGGACAAGACGACCTACGATCGCCTCGAGAAGGATGTCATCGCGGTGAAGAACGACATTGCCGCGCTCACCGAGCAGATCACCGACGCGCTCAATTCGTTTGCCGGCAACGCCGGCAAGCAGGCGCGCCGCCGCCTCAACGAGGCCCGCAGCAACGCGGAATCCAAGCTCGACGACATGTCGGAACGCGGCAGCGCGATGATGGGCGCGGCGCAGGACGCGGCATCCTCGATCGAGGAGTCGCTGGAAGAGGTGATCGCGCAGCGGCCGCTCGCGACCGTCGGCCTTGCGCTCGGCCTCGGCTTTTTGATCGGCCTCACCTGGCGCCGCTAAAGCGTTTTCCAGCGAAGTGGATGCCGGTTCGCGTGAAGAAAACGCGTCAAAACAGGAATCTAGAGCTCCGTTCCGATTCCATCGGAACGGTAATAGCGCTAGAGCGTTTCGAGGCAAGGCACGGCGATGCTCCAGCGGCTGATCAATGACGTCAAGGACTCCGCCGGCAGCGCGCTGCGGCTGACCTCGCTCGCCGGCGCGGCCGCGATCGCATTGTTCATCACCATCGCCTTCCTGTGCGCCGCCGCCTTCGTGTTCGTGCTGGAGCATTACGGTCCGGTGGAGGCGTGCCTGGCCGGCGCCGCGCTGTTCTTCGTGGTCACGCTGATCGCCGCCGGCGCCTTCATGGCGCGCCGGCGCGAGATGCGGCGGCGCGCCGAACGGGCCGCGAAGGCCACCGCCGCCGCGGCGCTTGCCGATCCGGTGATGATCGCGACCGGCCTGCAGATCGTCCGCGCCATCGGCGTCAAGCGGCTGATTCCGATCATCGCCGTCGGCGGCCTCGCGCTCGGCCTGATGGCAAGCCGCAGCGCCACCGCGAGCGAGGAGCCGGCGGAGGAGGAATAGCGGACGACATCGAATTTGTTGCGCCACTCGGATTGCTTTGTCGCACCTACTTTCCAGCTGAGATGTGAGGTGAGCACGCCTCTCAGGCTCCCTCCCCCCTTACGGGGGAGGGTGGGGAGAGGGTGCCACACAGCGAACTCTCTCAGCGCGAACGAGGCATACTCGTCGTTGCGAGATTGACCTTCACATCATCAACTCGTCCGGGGACACCTCTCCCCAGTCCCTCCCCCGCAAGGGGGGAGGGAGCCCATCCGCTGGTGCTTCCCTCACTGGCGCGGTTGGTTCTCCCGCGCTACTGCGAGATCAGCTTGCAGTTACCCTCCTCGAGCGGCTTGAAAGCTTCGGCCGCCGGCGTCGTCGCGAGGATTTCGTAATAGTCCCACGGCCGCTTCGACTGCGCCGGGGTCTTGACCTTGGCGAGATACATGTCGTGGATCACCCGGCCATCGGGACGGACCTTTGCATTGGCGAACAAGGGATCCTGGATTTCCATGCGCTTCAACTCGGCCACCGCCTCGAGCCCGTTGTCGGAATTTTTGGCGGCCACCGCGGCGAGATACGACCGCACGGTCGAATAGACGCCGGCATGGTTCATGTTCGGCATCTTGCCTGATTTGTCGAAGAAGCGCTTGCTCCATGCCCGCGTCGCGTCGTTCAGGTCCCAATAGAACGCCGTGGTCAGCAGCAGGCCCTGGGCGGCGCTGAGGCCGAGCGAGTGCACGTCGTTGATGAAGATCAACAGCGCCGCCACCTGCTGGTCCTTGCCGCCGATGCCGAACTCGGCGGCCTGCTTCAGCGCATTGACGGTGTCGCCGCCGACATTGGCGAGGCCGATGATTTTTGCGCCCGACGTCTGGGCCGACAGCAGATAGGACGAAAAGTCCGACGTGTTCAGCGGGTGCTTGACCGATCCTAGCACCTTGCCGCCGTTCGCGGCGATGACCCGCGATGCCTCGCTCTCCAGCGAGGCGCCGAACGCGAAGTTGGTGGTGACGAAGTACCAGCTGCTGCCGCCGGCGCGGGTGACGGCGCGGCCGGTCGAGTTGGCGAGCGCGTAGGTGTCGAACACCCATTGCACCGTGTTCGGCGAGCACGCTGCCCCGGTGAGGTCGGTGGTTGCCGCGCTCGACGGCAGATAGGCAACGTTGGAGCCGCGCAACAATTCGTTCAGCGCCAGCGCGACCGCCGAGTTCGGCACGTCGACGATCGCGTCGATGCCGTCGACGTCCTTCCAGCGCCGCGCGATGCTGGAGCCGACATCGGCCTTGTTCTGATGATCAGCGGCCAGCAGCTCGACCTTGATCGACGGATGACCGGCCCGGAAGTCGTCGATCGCAAGCTGCGCCGCGATCACCGATCCCTGCCCGGTTGCATCAGCGAACAGGCTGGATTGATCGTTGAGCACGCCGATCTTGACGACGCCGCCGGAAATTTCCGCCCGCGCCGCGCCGCTCAGCGTCCATAGGCAAACCGCGGCCGCAACCAGCTTCACACCTCTCATCACGCGTCCTCCTTGGTTGATGACCGGCGCCTTGTCTCGGCGCCGGCGGCCTCGAAGGATTAGCCCGATGAGAGGATCAGCCCTTGCGACCTCCTCTCGCGGAATTCGAGACCTTCTTGCTTGGGATCAGGGCTTTGTCGATCGGCACCCGGCTCGAATGGTTATGGGAGAGAACAAGCCGGTTCAGAAATTCGAGAAACGTCTTCTGCTCGGTGACATTGAGCGGCGCGAGGATCCGCTGCTGCACGCGCTCGGTGGCGTCCTGGATCTCCGCCAGCAGACGTTCGCCCGCTGCGGTTGGAAACAGCAGCTTGGCCCTGCGGTCCTCTTCGGAGACCTGCCGCACCACCAGGCCCTTGGCCTCCAGACGATCGATCACGCCTGAGATCGTCGTGCGATCGAAGCCGATCGCATTGGCGAGCCGGAGCTGATCGATGCCGGGATAGACCGAGACCGCGGCGATCGCGGCGTACTGCACAGGCGTGACCTCGAACTCCGCGGTCTCCTCGAGGAAGATCGATACCGCCATCTGCTGCAGCCGCCGGATCAGATGGCCGGGCTTGCGATGCAGCAGCAGGTCGATGTCGAGCGCCAGCGGCTCGGCGTGAGTCTTTCGCTTCATGATGGATCCGGTACGCGGTTGCGATTTGATCGTGTTGTAGCACGGCGTCTCACCTCCCGCGAAAGAACCGAAGCGACCATCAACAGATTGCAATCTGGCAAATGATCAGTATTATGTCAATCCGTATACTGATCAATTGGGAGAGCGGCATGATCGTCGTCGTCGGGGGTGGCATTGGCGGGCTGGCCGCCGCGTTGGGGCTGGCCAAAGCGGGGCACCGGGTCACCGTGCTGGAGAAGGCGCCGCAGTTCGGCGAAGTCGGCGCCGGCCTGCAGCTCGGCCCGAACGCCAGCCGGATGCTCGACCAGCTCGGCGTGCTCGACGCCGTGCATCGTTCGGCGGTGTTTCCGGGCCGGCTGACGATGTGCGACATCGCCGACGGTAGCCAGATCGCCGAGCTCGACCTCGGAACATCGTTTCGCGACCGTTACGGCTATCCCTACCTCGTGATGCATCGCACCGATCTGCACCAGGCGCTGCTCGACGGCTGCAGGGCCAATCCGGCGATCTCGCTCAACACGGCGTGCGACGTCGTCGGCGTCGCGAATGAGCGCGACGGCATCATCGTAAGCTGCGCGGACGGCCGCACGCTGTCGGCCACGGCGGTGATCGGCGCCGACGGCATCCGCTCGGTGATCCGTACCAAACTGATCGATGACGGCGAGCCGATCGATTCCGGCTACGTCGCCTATCGCGGCGCGGTGGCGATGACCGAGATGTCGGAGCATGCCGGCCTCGACAATGTCGTGCTGTGGACCGGCCACGAGATCCATCTCGTGCAATACCCGGTGCGGCGCGGCGAGCTCTATAACCAGGTTGCGGTGTTCAGGACGCCTGTCGGCGCCGATGACAGCGAGCCGGCGAAGATCTCGGCCGAGCTGGACGAGCGTTACGCCTGGACCTGCGCGCATGTGCGGCGGGCAATCCCGACCGTCGGCCGCGCCCGGCGGTGGCGGCTGTACGACCGCGCGCCCGCGGGCGGCTGGGTCAAGGGTCGGATCGCGCTGCTCGGCGACGCGGCGCATCCGATGCTGCAATATCTCGCGCAGGGCGCCTGCCAAGCGCTGGAAGACGCGGTATGCCTCTCCGAGCAGGTCGCCCGCCACGGCGACCGCATCGAGGACGCCTTCCGCGCCTATGAAGCGCTGCGGGCGCCGCGCACCGCGCGTGTGCAGACCAACGCCCGCATCTTCGGCGACATCATCCATGCCGACGCCGCCAACCAGTTGACAAGAAACGCGCTGCTCGCCACCACCGCCCGCGACGATTTCCGGTACGTCAACTGGCTGTATGGGCACGCGGTGTCGAGCCCGGCGGCGCTGCCGATTGGGTGAGGGGGCGAGGAGATGCGTTCGTCATTGCGAGGAGCGATAGCGACGAAGCAATCCATCCCTCCCCGAGCTGAGGCATGGATTGCTTCGCTCCGCTCGCAATGACGCGGGTAGGCCACGCCAAAATCCATCACCGTCATCCTGAGGAGCGCGCACTTGCGCGCGTCTCGAAGGATGAATCGGCCCCGCTGACGCCGCACGGAGGAAGCCGGGCCGTCGATCCTTCGAGGCTCGCAAGGGCTCGCACCTCAGGATGACGGGACTAGCAGTAGCGCACACCTTGCTTTCGCAAGGACGGCACTGGAGAGTGGATGCACAAGCACCCATCTCCCCGTCATCCTGAGGTGCGAGCCTCTTCGGCGAGCCTCGAAGGATGAATCGGCCCGGCTGCTAGCAGCCGATCCTTCGAGACGCCGCTTCGCGGCTCCTCAGGATGACGGGGCAAACAGCAGCGACCAGCCCTCAGTGCCCCGCCGGTCCGTTGCCGCGCTGCTCGCGCCAGAGGCCGACCTTTTCCAGTACGGCGCGATCGGAATAGCTGAACAGGACTGCGTCCTCCGAAGCTTCGAACGAATACCAGGTCCAGTTCGGCGCAACGAAGATGTCGTTCTTCTTGAAGGAATAGAGCTGGTCGCCGATCTTCACACGGCCGCTACCCTCGGCGACGACGAACACGGCGCCCTCGGTCGAGCGGTAGGGCAGCGAACGAAAACCCTGCGGCAGCAATTGCAGGAAGCTTGCGATCGTCGGCAAGGCGTAGTCGCCGTTGAGCGGGTTGGCGTATTTCAGCTTGATGCCGTGCACAGTATCCCAGTCGCCGCCGCGGCGCAGCTTTTCCAGCGCCTCGCGCGAACGGGCATAGGGATAGCTGAACACCGGCGAATGCAGGCTGGATTTTGGCGCGTCGACCGGCAGCAAGCCGGCGCCGAAGCGGGCGGCGGAGTCGTCGGGCTGACGCTGCTCGGGATAGCGCGGCGCCTCATAGTCCTCGCCGAAGGTTGCGCCCAGATGATTGACGAAGGGGATGTCGAGCCCGTCGAGCCAGATCATCGTGCCGTCGCTCTCCTTGCCGTGATCGTGCCAGCACCAGGCCGGGGTCACGATGAAATCGCCGGGCGACATCGCGGTCTTCTCGCCGTTGACAGCGGTGTAGGCGCCGCTGCCCTCGACGACGAAGCGCAGCGCCGACTGGGTGTGGCGATGCGCCGGCGCGACCTCGCCCTGCTTGATCAGCTGCAGCGCGCAGAACAGCGTGTGCGTCGCGCCGCGCGGCAGGCTCGGATTGTTCAGCACCAGCACGCGACGCTGCGCCTCCTCGGCCGAGATCAAATCCGCCGCCTCGATCAGGCTCGGCCTGATGTCGGCGTCGTAATCCCAGAACGCCGGCGCAAAGCGCGGCCGCGGCTCGTCGGGCACCGCCTCTGACATGATGGTCCAGAGCGGCGTCATGTGTTTCTGCGCAACGCGGGCGTAATAGGCGGCGCGGCGGTCGCCTCCCTCTGCGGTCATCGTCTCACTCCGAAATGTGTTGCATACTAATAATCAGTATACTATCTATTTGACATCGGTCAACGCCGGCGCTGCTGCGGCGCCGTCATCACGCGGGAGGAATGCGCATGAGGATCTGCCGTTTCAACGAGGACAGGCTGGGCGTCGTGGCCGGCGACGATGTCGTCGATGTCAGCGCAGCGCTCGCAGCGTTGCCGCAGCTGAGCTGGCCGCTCGTGCCCGGCGACCATCTGATCCGCAACTTTGCCGGCCTGCGCGGCGCGATCGCGCAGGCGATGACGACCGGCCCGCGTTATCCGCTTTCGAGCGTGCGGCTGCTGAGCCCGGTCGCCAATGCATCGAAGGTGATCGCCGCACCGGTCAACTATGCGCTGCACCTCGCCGAGGCGCGCGCCGATGCCGGCGTGAACTTCGGCAGCGACATCAAGACGATCGACCATTACGGGCTGTTCCTGAAGTCGTCGACCTCGGTGGTCGGCGCCGGCGAAGGCATCGTGCTGCCCGATCTCGAGCGGCGGATCGATCATGAGGTCGAGGTCGTCGCCGTGATCGGCAAGGAGTGTTGGCAAGTCAGCGAGCGCGACGCGCTCGACTATGTGTTCGGCTATTGCATCGGTCTCGACATGTCGGTGCGCGGCACCGAGGACCGCAGCTGGCGCAAATCCTACGACAGCTTTACCGTGCTCGGGCCCTATCTGGTGACCGCGGACGAAGTCGCCGACCCCGGCAATCTCGACCTATCGCTCGCCGTCAACGGCACGCAGCGCCAGTCGTCGAACACCAGGGCGCTGATCTTCAGCATCCCAAAGCTGATCGCCTACGCGTCGGCCGGCTACCGGCTCTATCCGGGCGATGTGATCATGACCGGCACGCCGGAAGGCGTCGGCCCCGTCGTTGACGGCGATCTCGTGACCAGCAGCGTGACCGGTCTCGGCACCATGCAGGTCAGGGTCGTCTCGTCGCGCAAGCGCTCCGCCGCCTGACCATGGCGCGGATCGAACGGGCGACCGCCGAGCTCTTCACCTACAGGCTCGATCGCGCCGTCGGCGGCTCCGGGGTCGCCGCGGTCGACGTCATCATCGTAAAACTCGCCGATGCCGACGGCGCGGAAGGTCTCGGCTTCTCCTATGTGCTCGGCGGCAACGGCAAGCTTGCGCTGCTGGCGGCGGAGGATCAGCTCGCGCGCTTCGTCCGTGCAAGAACCCCTGCTCCGCCGCGCGCGGCATGGCAGAGCATTGCGGCCAGTTTCAACCGCAGCGGGCCCGGCCCCAACCTGATCGGGCTCGCCGCCATCGATGTCGCAATGTGGGATTTGCATGCGCGACGCTGCGGCGTGCCGCTGGGCGTCGCGATGGGCGGCGAGCCGCGCGCGGTGCCGGTGTATGGCAGCGGCGGCTTCAACACCCAGCAGGCACCGGAAGAGGCAGCCGAGGCTGCATCAAGCCATGTGGCGCGCGGGCTGCGCGCGGTGAAGCCGCGGGTCGCGGGCGCCGCGAAGGATGCCAAGGTCATCGCCGCGGTCAGGGCCGCGGTCGGCGACGAGGTCGCGCTGATGGCCGACGCCAACGAGAAATGCGATCTGGTCACGGCGCGCCGCTTGCTGCAGCTCGCGCGCGACCACGGCGTGCTGTTCGTGGAGGAGCCGCTGCCGTGGTCGCTTGCCGCCTCCTACGCGCGGCTCGACGCCGCCGGCCTCGTGACGCTCGCGGCCGGCGAGCACGCGCAGGATCACCGGCAGCTGCTCGCCATGATGCAGCCGGGGACGCTCGGCGTCGTGCAGCCGGATCTTGCGATGATCGGCGGGCTGAGCCCCGTGATGGACATCTGCGTGATGGCCGAGGCGCTCGGCACCGCGGTCAGCCCGCACTTCCTGCACGGGCTGTTCGTCCATCTCGCCGCGGCCTCGCCCGCGGTGACCTGGCTGGAAGACTTTCCGCTGCTGGAACCGCTGTTCGATGGCTGGCCCGACATCCGGTCGGGATGCGCGATGATGACGCAATCAGCCGGACATGGCCTGCGCCTGTCCGGCTTGAGCGAGCAGCTTCTGAAGGGTTAGTCGGGCAGCAGTACCGTCAGGTGATGCAGCGGCCGGGCTGCAGCAGCTTGGCGACGTCGGTCAGCACGCTGACGACGGGCTCGCAGGCGACCTTGCGGACATCTCCGGGCTTGGCGCGCGCCGGCGTCGCCGGGCGGTTGCGCGCCTCTTCCCTGGCGGGAACGCGGATCAGCACCGAGGTGTCCGGCAGACCGCCGGGCTTGAGCGTAACGGTCTGGCTCTTCAGGGCGATTGCGGGAACCGCGGCGCGGTCGGCCTTCGCGGCACGGTTGACGGCGCTCTCCGGCGCGGCGGCGGTTGCGGTGAGCCGACCGCCGACAAGGTCATGGCCGGACGCCAGTTGGACCGCACCGAGCGTGGCGCCGGCCGCGAGCACGACGAGAATTCCCTTTTGAATCTGTGACATGGTGATGTCCCTCGCCCCGTGAAGAATTCCCTTGGCGATCCCGGACACAACGCGAACAAAACCGCTGCGGTTCTCGCGCCCCGCCATCACTTAACCGTGTACAAAAATAATTTTCACCCGCGCGGAACGAGTCCGGGGGGATCGGAGTCATTTCGGCAGCCGGTTATTCCCCCTGCCCCATTGACCGGTGACGTAGGGCGCGACCGTGGTGATGCCGGTCGCGCCCTGCTTTTTTGCGCCCGGCTTTGGCCCGTTGCGCCGCCCCCGGACACCAGCAAGACCTCGCCTGCGCATCAATCAGCAATCGCGCTGCAACGGGATCAATCGCACTGGGGCGGCGCGCGGTCGGTTGCGCCACCGTTGCCGCCATGCCCAAGCCTCCGACCGGTACCGTCACGCCAGCGTCCATCGTCGAAGCGATGAAGGCGGCAACCCATGGGCCATCGGGGATGCGTGCGAGCTTTGCCAGGGGCCAATGCGTCCGCGGCACCTATCTGCCGTCGGACCGGGCGAAGGAGATCACCAAGTGCCGCAGCTTCACGACGCCGTCCCGGGTGCTGGGGCGCTTCGCGGTGGACGGTAACTCAGGGGCGGCCGACGCCGACCGGCGGATGCTGCGCGGCTTCAGCTTCCGGCTCGGCAGCAATGGTCACCGCTCGGATATCCTGACCCAGAGCGCGCCGGTGCATTATGCAAGGACGCCCGCGCAGATGCTGGGCTTCCTCGAAGCGCGCATGCCGGGACCGGACGGCAATCCGGATCCGGCGAAGGTCGCGGCATTCTCCGCCGCCAATCCCGAGACGCTGCATCAGGCCGACCATGTCGGCGCGCGGCTGCCGACCGCGAGCTTTGCCGGCACGACCTATTGGGGCGTGCACGCCTTCCCGGCAACCAATGCGAAAGGCGAGACGCGGTTCATCAAGTTCAAGGTCAGCCCGGTCGGCGGCGATCTCGTCCTGACCGAGGACGAGGCCAGGGCGAAGCCCGCCGACTTCCTGCACGACGATCTCAAGATCCGGATCGCCGCGGGCGATGTCCGGTTCAGCCTGATGGCGCTGCTCGACCATCCCGGCGATCCGGTCATGGACGTCACCATCCGGTGGCCGGACGAAGAGCATCGCGAGGCGGTGCGGCTGGGAACGATCGTGATCACCCGCGTCGCACCGAACGACGCCTGCGACACCGCATTGTTCGATCCGGCCAACCTCGCCGAGGGCATCGGCCCTCCGCCTGACGAGATTTTTGCTGCGCGCAGCACCGCCTACGGCCTGAAGCTCCTTGTTTGAGCATGATGTCTTCGGAAAACCGCTTCACACTTTTCCGCATCATGCTCCTGGGCGGGCGTGACTGATCAGGTCTCGGGCTCGGGCCTGCCGTAGGTCTCGCGGCGCCAGACGCCGGGACTGACGCCGACGGCGGCGGAAAACACCCGCGTGAAGTGGCTTTGATTGGCAAACCCGGCCGACATCGCGATTTCGGCCAGCGCCAGGTCACGCACCGCCAGCAACTGCTTGGCCGCCTCGATGCGCTGGCGCAGCAGCCACTGATGCGGCGGCAGGCCGGTCGAGATTCGAAACGCGCGCGAGAAGTGGCTGACCGAAAGCCCGAGCTCGGCCGCGATCTGCTGCAGGGACATGCTGCCGCCGAGGTCGGATTCGAGCCGCTCACAGGCCCGCCTGAGCTGCCAGGGGGCGAGACCGCCGCGGGCCAGTTGGCCGTCGCGCTGCAGTCCGCCGTAGGTCCGGGTAATGTGCGCGGTGAACGCGAGCATCATGTGGTCGATGAAAAGCTGATTGGTCTCGGAAGGCCGGCGCAGCCCTTCCAGCAAGGCCGCACCGATGTGGCGCATCACCGCATCGTCGTGGCCGGTGCCGAACTGACAGACGAGCTTATCGATCCGTCGCGCGCCGGCCTGCCTGGCGAAGCCGTCGAGCGCGGACTGCGGCAGATAGAAGTGAACCGAGTGAAACGGCTTGTCGATGACATAGCGCGGATCGCGCTTGAGGTCGTACAGGTACGTCGTGCCGGTTCGCACGTCGGTCTTGGTGACGCACTTGCCGTTCTCCCAGAGTTCGCACTCCGGATAATCCTGCAGTTTCAGGCTGACGAGATAGGCATCGTCGGCGAGCGAGCCGGACAAACCGGGCACCGGGTTGTGATCCCAGGCTTCGGTCGCCGCGAGCTCGGCGCCGCGCAGCGAACGGGTGACCAGCGAGGCCGGCGCGTC
Organism: Bradyrhizobium sp. CCBAU 51753; assembly: GCF_015291565.1. Lineage (NCBI taxonomy): Bacteria > Pseudomonadati > Pseudomonadota > Alphaproteobacteria > Hyphomicrobiales > Nitrobacteraceae > Bradyrhizobium > Bradyrhizobium sp. CCBAU 51753. The sequence goes on from NZ_CP030037.1 coordinate 8,570,997, forward strand.
GCGCATGTGCAGATACTGCCCGACCCTCTGTCCGAAGTTGCCCGGCTGAAGCATGGAGACTGATCTCATCCGTGAGGACTGCGCGGCTGATCTCATGGCCTGTACGCGGTCACCGCCATTATCCGCGATAGGCACCCGATGGTCCAGCTTTGACGTTTCGCGCGCGGCAATTGTGACAGGGCGCGGCGGAACAATTTTCACAGCGATTTCAACGTGCCCCCGTGACCGCCGCGCGGATCGCCCGGCGATGCTGACGGACTTCGGCGAGCCAAGACGCCGCACCCGTTGCTCGAAGCAGATTCAGGCAAAACGGGCCGGCTTTGGGAAAGACCCCGTAATTCTCCGCGCCTAGAACACCCAGCGCAATCTCGCCGCGCCGACCGACATGCCCCGCTCGCCCGAAGCAACAGACTTCGCGCCAGCCCGAGAAGCCATGCCCGACGGCGCCGCGTGCATGTCCTCTCACTGCGAGCACAAGCTCATGACCAAGCCGAACCGGCACGATGCTGCGGAATATTTGCCGGGCGCACACGAGGCGCCTCAGACCGCCACGCCCAACAACGAGCATCGCCACGCCGATGCCGAGATGGCGCGCGTGCTCGGGACCACACCATTCCGCATGGCGCTGGACTCCTCCGGCGCCGGAATCGCGCATTGGAAACATGAACCATTGCACGACATCGTCGAGCCGATGACCCACCACGTCATCATGGCCTACAACGGCACGGTCCAGCACATGGAGCGGCGGACCGGACGACAGGTTGCGATCGGGACGTTTCGCCCCGGGGTCGTGATCATCATTCCGGAAGGCTCGAGCTCCCGCTGGGACATTCCGAAGCCGGTCGACGTCGTTCAACTCTATCTTCCGCACAAGACGCTGGCGCGCGTCGCCGACGAGGCCGACATCGCCGCACCGATCGATCTGCTGGAGCGGACCGCGCATCCCGACCCGGTGACATCCCGGTTGCTGATCAGCGCCGCGGACGTCATCGATGGCACCGAGGCGCTGGATACGCTGTTCAGGCAGCAACTGACCGACCTGCTGGCCACCCGGCTGCTGGCCGCGCACACTGGCGCACCATCGACGCCCCGGCCGGCCACCGGCGGCCTCGCGCCGAAGACGCTGCTGCGCGCCATCGAGCGCCTGCGCTCGGACAGCGATGCCGACGTCTCGCTCGCGGCGCTGGCGTCGGATGCCGGCCTGTCGCGTTTCCACTTCTGCCGCGCCTTCAAGGAGAGCACCGGACTTTCGCCGCATGCCTGGCTGCGCCAGCACCGGCTCGAGCAGGCCATGAACATGCTGCGCGATCCAGACACATCGATCGTGTCGGTGGCGGCCGAGCTTGGCTACGCCTCGCAAACCGCGTTCGCCGCGGCGTTCAAGCGGTTGACGGGTGAAACCCCGACCGATTGGCGCCGCCGCATGCGCTAGCCGCGGCAGGACTAGCGGATCGCGATCGCCACCGCGAGGATGATCATAAAGAGCATGCCTGTCGCGACGACGGCGCTAACCGCCCCCGCGGTGATCTTGGCATGATCGCTCCGGCTCCAATCGTCCCAGCGTTTCAGCGTCCTCTCCGTCGTTCACGGCTTCCAGATAGAGCCGGGATCTACTTCCGCAAGCTCGCCCAGACGCCGCCGAGGATCAGCATGCCGCCGACCAGGTGGATCAGCCGCGGCGGCTCGCCGAGGATGATCCAGGACAGCAGCGCGCTCGCGATCGGGGCGACGTAGAGCACCAGCGACGTGCGCACCGAGCCGAACTTGCCGCCGAGCCAGGCAAAGCCGGCATAGGCGATCAGGCCGGGCACCAGGCCCGCGAACACATAGGCCTCATAGGCCCTGGTGTTGAAGACTGCCGCCGGCATGGTCCACATCTCGTGGATCGCGATCGGCAGCGAGCACAGCGCGCCGGCGGCGGAGAACAGGCTGACGCGGGCGAGCAGCGAGGCGCCGGGGGAGACGCGCGACTGCATCAGCGTGTAGCCGGACCAGCCGAGCATCGCCAGCACCACCAGCAAATCGCCCCACGCCGCGCTCGACTGGGTCAGCGTTTCCAGATGGCCGCCCGAGACGATCAACAGCGCGCCGGACAGCGCAAGGCCGGTGCCGAGCCATTGCAGCGGGCCGATATGCTCGATGCCGAGCGCCGCCGAGATCAACAGCACCATGATCGGCGACAGCGCGAAGATCAGCGCGATATGGATCGCCGTCGTCGTGATGCCGGCGACATAGACCGGACCGCCGCACAGGAACATGCCGAGAAAGCCCGCGACCAGGATCGGCCAGGCGTTCTGCGCCAGCGGGATTTTTCCTTCGCGGATCGCGGCCAGCGCAAACGGCGCGAGCCCGATCGCGATGATGCTCCAGCGGAAGAACGCCAGCGAGAACGGCGGCACCGAACCGGCGAGGCCGCGCGCCAGCACCTGGTTGGAGGCCTGCCCCGTCGCGACCAGAATGAACCCGATCAGGGCGATGGCATCCTGCCAGCCGGCGGCGGGCGGCTTTGCACTGGAGGCCTCCGGCAGCTTCGCGTTCATGATCAACGTCCTGCCCTAACGATCATGCGCCATTTCGATCTCGGCCGACGATTTGGAAAGTCGAGCGTCAGGCTCCGCCTCACCTCGCCCCGCTTGCGGGGCGAGGGAGCGCGCCGCTCTTGCGGTCATTGCTCCGCCGCCTCGCGCTCCATGTCGCGGCCGGAGAGATCCTCGCCTTGCATGTTGGCGTATTCGCGCGCCATCTCCCGCATCAGGAATTTGGCCGGGACGTCGTGATAGCTGCCGTGGTCGTTGACGTATTGCATGTAGGCGCGCCCGGCGCCGTCGAACGGATGCAGCAGCGCATCGGCGTGGCCGTCGAAATCCAGCGGCGCGACGCCGAGCTTGGCGCACAGCGTGTCGTTGAAAGTCGGCGTCGCCTTGCGCCAGGCGCCGTCGACGAACACCTCGGTGAAGCCGTGCCAGGTGAACAGGTCGGTGCTCATGCTCGCGCGCAGCTTCTCGGTGGTGAGATGGTTGCGGACATCGGCGAAGCCGACCCGCGCCGGGATGCCGTGAACGCGGCAGGCGGCGGCGTAGAGCGCGGCCTTGCCGACGCAATAGCCGTTGCCGGCGGCGAGCACGCTGGAGGCGCGAAAACTCTCCGGCCGGCGCATGCTGACATAGGGATTGTAGCGGATGCCGTCGCGCACCGCGGTGTAGAGCCTGGCTGCCCTATCGCGCGGGCCGGCATCGGAGGGGACGGCGGCGCGCGCGAAGGCTTCGACGGCGGGATGGTCGCTGTCGATATATTCGGCGGGCTCGGTGTAAAGGCGGCTGATGGTGGCGGGGAGCATGTCGGTCATGGCGCAAGACTACCAAGTCACCCGCGCGGTTCAATGCAGGAGTTGCGCGCCGTTTTCCGGATCATGCGCTAGTTCCGGAAGCGTTCGTCCCATTGCGGCGGCCGGTAGCTGCGCCGCTTCGCCTTGAGATATTCGCGCGCGAAATGGATCGCCACTCCGATCAGGAACGGCGGCGCGAGCGCGATCGCGAGCATGGGCGCGCTGATGGAGGCGGGCGTCAGGATGTCCAGCACCATCGACGCCAGCAGCCAAAGCGTGGCTGCGATCACCGCGACGTCGACGTATTTCATCCCCCGGACTTTCCCTTTCCACTTCCCTGGGACCTCCAGGCCCCTCGGGCCTGGTCTCCGGGTTCCATCCTACCGGCTGGTCCCGCCGACGCCAAGGATTCCGACCGCCGAACCGCGCATCCAGCCCTTCACTTTTTTGGAACGGCGGCGGCGCGGGCCACGTTGGCTTAGGAGGGAATGGGCGCGGAGGCTGATCATGGGCAATTGCAACGATATCCATAGCGGTGTCGACCATCCCGCCAGCCGGAACGGCGTCAATGACCCCGTTGACGGGCTCGACGTCAGGCGGGCGTTCAACGACAACCAGACGCCGCACGAACGCGCGCAATGGGCCGCCGACGTCCGCGCCTGGGCCTCGCCGAAACGCGGCGAGGATTTCTTGCCCGAGGGCTTGCGGCGACGGCCGACGCCGCCGCTGAACCCGCGCACCGGGCGGCGGGCAACGGATTAGAGGCGCGCTCAGCCAAATCCCGAAAAACAACCCCATGCAAAGTAGCCGGTCGGGCAAATCAGCGGTATTATTTTATTATTCCGAAGCCGTGCCGGGCGCCGCTGAGCGCACCGGGAAACAACAGCGCGCTACGCCACAAGCGCCCGCACCAGCAATAACCCGGCGAACAACGCGAGGATCGAAAGTGCGACGGACGCTGCGATATAGCTCGCGGCCGCCCACAGCTCGCCGCGCTGCATCAGCACGATTGCATCGAGCGAGAACGTCGAAAAAGTGGTGAAGCCGCCGCAGATGCCGACGGTGAGAAACACCCGCACGGTCTGGCTGACGCTCCAGATCAGCGCGAAGGATTCGGCAAACACCCCGATCAGGAACGAACCCGCGATATTGATCACCAGCGTTCCCCAGGGAAATTCGGCGCCGACCAGGCGGCCCGCGCCGATCGCCACCAGATAGCGCGCGACCGACCCCAGCGCGCCGCCGATCGCGACCGCCGTCAATGAGAGTGAAGAAGGAAGATCCGCCATGCTTTCGCCCCTTCTCGTTCGCGGGCGCGGTGGCGGTTCGGTTGGCACATGCTCCTACCGACGCTATCGCGCCCGGTAGGAGTCATCAGCCTTGCGGCGGTTATCGGGGGAACTCCATCCCCATCAACGCCGGGGATGCTAGGGCACCGCAGCGGCGGGAGCAGTGCGCCCGCCGCTGCAAGGCAGTTCATGCCGGCCTTACGTGCGTTGAGAATAGATCACGCGTTGGCCGACAGCATCGCATTCAGTTCCATTGCGGTCCGCAACTGCTCGATGCGTGCGGCCACCGAATTGCGCGCGTCGCCCTCCGGCAGCCGTGCGAGTTCGCCTTCAAGCCGCACGCGGTGCTCGTCAAGGCGCTGCTCGAACGTGTGAGGCTCAGATCGCTTCCGCTTTTGAATCGTCTTCTGCATCGTCCACCTTTGGCGGTTGGAGACCGGGACTGTTGGCCCAGCGGTCGAGTTGCTCGATGACCTGCGCATGACTTGGACGCTTCGGCTTTGGAGCGTCCGGTTCCTCGGACAGTTTGCGCGGCAGATTGATTCGTGAGGCATTGGATGTCCTCCCGCGTAAATAAGATTCGGCGCGACGAATCGTTCCGATGAACAACAGATAAATGATTGATTTTGCTTGACAATATTGCTAACTTGACCTTTTTGTCGACGCTTGAGGAACCGACCCTGAAGTGGTTCGTTTAGCAAACTACTCAACTGACTAAGATTGGGTGGTCTGCGATGAATGAGCTTCGTGCCGAGCGCCTCCAGGTCATGCTGTCGCCCGAGGAACTGGCCGCCGTCGACGATTTTCGCTTCAAGCACCGCATGCCGACGCGCGCCGCGGCCATCCGCGAGCTGCTCAGGCTCGGGCTTGGCGGCGAGGCCACCGATGCCACGGCTGGGGCGAAATCCAGCGATTATGGGGTGTTCGATCGGGGCCCCGAGGGGCACACGGAGGCGGCTGCGTCCGAGGATTGACCGTCCGCACGGACGATGGTTCGGGATGGCGCCGGGCTCAGGCCGCGCCGACCAGCATGTCCACGATGCCCTTCAGGACGCTGACCACCAGCGCCGATGAAAATGTCGCGGTGCCGAAATCCGCGAGATAAAGCAGCTGCGCCTTCTGCTCCGCATCAAGCTGCGCGATCGCCTTGCGCATGGCCAAACTCCCTTTTTCAGAAGAACGCGCCGCGCCGATCCCGGTTCCGACCCGCCCCGCCCTCCTGGCCCCATCAGGCGCGCTGCAGCGCCAGCGTCACGCCACCGAGCGTCAGCACCATCGCGCCGATCTCGCGCAGCCCCAAGGGCTCGCGGAGGATGATCGCCGCCGACACCACGCCGATCACCGGCACCAGCAGCATGCCTGTGGATGCGGAGGTCGGCGGCAGCCGGCGCAGCGTCTCGAACCAGGTGAGATAGCAGATGCCCATCGGCATCAGCGTCATGTAGGTCAGGCAAAACAGGCCGAACGGCGTGATCGCCGTGTAATTCGGCTGCTCGAACAGAACGCCGAGCACGAGCATCACCAGGCAGCCGATGCCGACCTGCCAGGCCACCACGGTGAGCGGCGGCATCGGCAGCGGCTTGCGGTTCAGGACGTTGCCGAGCGCGAACAGGGTGGCACAGGCGAGCGCCAGCGCAATGCCGGTGAGCTTGTCGGCGCTGAACGCAAAGCCGCCACCGCCGAGCAGGAGCGCCACGCCGGCTGTGCCGAGCACCAGCGCGGCGCAGTCGCGCAGCGCCGGGCGGATGCCGAGCGCCGGCCAGGCGAACAGCATCGCCCAGATCGGCATGGTGTAGGCCAGCAGCGCGCCCTCGCCGACGCTGACGAATTTCATCGCCATGGTGCCAAAGCCCATCCAGGCGAAGACATTGGTGAAGGAGGCGAACAGCAGCCGCGGAACGGCCTCGCGCGGCACCGCGAGCGACTGCCCGCGGGCCAGCGCCAGCGAGCCCAGGATCAGCGCGGCGCAGGTGCCGGCCAGCCCGCGCGCGAACAGCGGCGGCCATTGCTGCAGCAACAGCTTCATCAGCGGCCAGTTCAGCGCCCAGCCGAACGCCGTCACCACCAGGCAGAGGAAACCGATCGATCGGTCGCGTTGCGTCGTGTCCATGGCCTGCGCTTAGCAGGCCGAGATGCGCGATTCCACGCCGCACGGCGCATGCTCCACCGCGGCAAACGCGCGAACCGGCCCGCGAGGGCGGCGCCGTCAGGCAAACGTGCCGATCGTGATCCGCGGCCAGCTCTCGCTTGTCCGGGCGGTGGCGAGCCTGGCGATCCAGGCGTCGATCAGGCTCGCGATCAGGAGCCGGCCGGTGCCGCGCATGTCGGGCAGTTTCATGGTCGGCGTGCCGAGCGTCAGCGCGACCACGCCATGAACCGCCGCGAGCAGCGCGGTCGCCAGCCGTTGCGGCAGGCCGGGCGCAGGCTCGGCGCCATGCGCCGCCAGAAATTCCCGCACCGAGATCACGAACAGCTCGTAGCTGCGGCGGGCGATCTCGGTCTCGCCGAAATAGACGCCATCGGGAAAGCGGCGGTCCTCGATGGTGCCCGACATCGAGAACAGCGAGCGGAAGTGGTCGGGATTGTCGGCCCAGTAATCCAGATAGGCTTCCATCACGCGCCGCAGCCGCTGATCGCTGTCGGCGGTGTTGGCGCGTATCCTCTCCAGCCGTTCGGCGACCGCCTCGAGGTTCTGCTGCTTGACTGCCAGCAGCAGCAGCAGCTTGGTCGGAAAATATTTGAGGACGGTGCCCTTCGAGTAGCCGATGGCATCGGCGATCTTCTGGATCGAGACCGTTTCCAGCGTGCCTTCGGCGAACGCCTTGCGCGCGGTATCGAGGATCAGCGCCTTCAGCGCCTCCTTGTCGGCCTCCTGCCGTGCCCGGCGTTGAAACCGCCGTCCGCCGCTTGACCGCTCCGCGATCGACATTGCCATGCTCCCTCGCGCCTCCATGCCGCGTGTCCGTCCGGATGGCAACCCCGGCCCCCTTGCCAGCCACGAGTTAATTGACTATGGTCAATTAACTGTCTAACAGACAAATGACCAGACGGGAGGATCCGATGAGCAGTCTTGCCGGTGAGGTTGTCCGCAGCGATTTCGATCCGTTCAGCCCTGCGGCGCGGGCCGATCCCTACGGCACTTACGCCGAGCTGCGCGCTGCGGCGCCGGCCATTCGCCTGACCAAGTACGACATCTGGGCGGTGCCGCGCTTTGCCGAGGTCAAGACCATCTTCGGCGACCACGTCAATTTCAGTAACGCCGGCGGCGCCGGGCTCGCCAACCACTTCAAGGAAAAGCCGTGGCGGCCGCCCAGCATCGTGCTGGAGGCCGATCCGCCGCTGCACACCCGGACCCGCGCGGTGCTGGCGCGGATCCTCTCACCGGGCGCGATGCGGCGGCTGGCGGACGAGTTCAAGGCCAAGGCCGTGACCTTGGTCGACGGCCTGGTTGAGCGCGGGTCGTTCGATGCGATCGGCGATCTCGCCGAGGTGTTTCCGGTCAGCGTGTTTCCCGACGCGCTCGGCATCGATCAGGAGGGCCGCGAGAATTTCCTGACCTATGGCGCGATGGTGTTCGCCGGCTTCGGGCCGGAGAACGACTATTTTCGCGCGCTGATGGCGCAGGCGCCGCGCGTGCTGCCATGGGTCGCGGCGCGCTGCCAGCGCGAGGCGCTGCGGCCGGGCAGTTTTGGCGCGCAGGTCTACGAGGCGGCCGATGCCGGCGAGATCAGCGCGGAGGAAGCGCAGCTGCTGGTGCGTTCAATGCTGTCGGCCGGGCTCGACACCACGATCAGCGCGATCGGCATGGCGCTGTACACGCTGGCACGCCATCCCGACCAGTGGGCGCTGCTGGTCGCCGACCCCTCGCTCTCGCGCGCGGCATTCGACGAGACGTTGCGCTTCGATTCGCCGGCGCCGTTCGTCTTCCGCACCACGCCGCACGAGACCGAGATCGCCGGCGTCAGAATCGGGCAACACGAGAAGGTGCTGCTGCTGCTCGCCTCCGCCAACCGCGACGACACGCGCTGGGAGCAGGCCGACCGGTTCGACATCACGCGGCGGCTGTCCGGGCATGTCGGCTTCGGCGTCGGCATTCACGGCTGCGTCGGCCAGATGGTGGCGCGGCTGGAGGCCGAGGCGGTGATCGCAGCGCTCGCCGCGCGCGTCAAGCAGATCGAGATCGCGGGCGACGTCGCGTTGCGCGACAGCACCGGCCTGCGGGCGCTCAGCACGATGCCGGTCCGCGTGACGCCGAAATAGGACCCTCGTGCGTCACGCGCAGCATAAAGAAAACCGGCGCACCTTGCGGCACGCCGGCTGTAGTTGACCAGCCTACGTCAGTTCAACGGGTCATGCCGACGCCGCGCGCGGCGTGCGGTTGCGCGAGTTGCGCTGGAAGAACAGCGCCTGACTCGCCACCGCCGACACCATCGCCGGCTGGAACGGCTTGGAGATCAGGAACGCCGGCTCCGGCCGCTCGCCGGTCAGGAAGCGTTCGGGATAGGCGGTGATGAACACGACCGGCACCTCGAAGGTGCGCAGCAGCTCGTTGACCGCATCGAGGCCAGACGAGCCGTCGGCGAGCTGAATGTCGGCGAGGATCAGGCCGGGCTTCTTGTTCTTGGCGAGCGCCACCGCATCGGAATGGGTGCGCGCGACGCCGATGACGTTGTGGCCGAGATTCTTCACCAGGCTCTCGAGATCCATCGCGATGAAGGTTTCGTCCTCGATGATCAGCACGTCGGTGGCGATCTCGGCGGCCATCTCGCGGCCGGCGGCATCGGTGAGCTTGCGCGTCTCGGCGATGTCGATGCCGAGAATGTAGCCCACCTCCTCCTCGGAAAAGCCTTCCAGCGACAGCAGCAGGAAGGCCTGGCGCGGCAGCGGCGTGATGTTGGACAGCCGCCGCTCCGGCGGCAGCGACAGCGTCGCCACGTCGGCGTTGTCGTTGTTCACCGAGACCGAATTCCAGATCTGGGTGAACAACCGGAACAGCCCGGCGCGCGGGCCGTGGGTCTGGTCGAGCAGCGATTGATCCTGCAGCAGGGCCTCGAGCATGGCCCCGACATAGGCGTCGCCCGACGCCTGGTTTCCGGTCAGTGCGCGGGCATAGCGGCGCAGCAGCGGAAGATGTTCAGCAACGACCTGCGATCGGGACATTCCCACTCCATCCTTGTTCATGAGGCCAAACGGCCTGAAACGCGTTGGTGACCACGGAGCAATCACCGAGTCCTGGGGCCAACGTCCTGGACCAACGAATTCCAGCGCATGGCCGGTTCCCCGGGCGTCCCCGGTTCCCTGCATGCCCGACTACGCGCGAGCGGCAAAAAAGTTCCAAGAAATAGTTCCCGCATTTCGGAACTTTCTGCGCAACTTTGCATTAGCTCCTGACCGACGAGCGACGCGGCCAGCCTCTTTTTTCGAGGAAGCGACTTGAAAATCAGAGACTTAACCTCCCGGGGAAGCGTGGATCAGATCATGAAGGAAGTAAAGAAGCAGGGCGGTCTCAACGCCGAGATTCAGTCCAGAATCGGCCACCAGCTTCGCGCCATGTACGATGACGTGGTGCGGCAGGGCGTGCCCGACCGCTTTGCGGAGCTGGTCCGCAAACTCGACGGGCCCGAGGCTGCCGCGGCGGCCGTCGCCGGGGGCGATACTGACAAGAACAATGGAGGGGACTAATGCCTCTCACGAATGAACTTCGCGACGACATCCTGGCGTCGGTCCCGAGCCTGCGTGCCTTCGCGATCTCGTTGTCCGGTAATGGCGACCGCGCCGACGATCTGGTGCAGGAAACGCTGCTGCGCGCGATCGCCAATATCGACTCGTTTCAGCCGGGCTCCAACCTGCCGGCCTGGCTGTTCACCATTCTGCGCAACCTGTTTCGCTCCGACTACCGCAAGCGGCGACGCGAGGTGGAGGACGCCGAGGGCAACTACGCCAAGACGCTGAAGAGCCAGCCGTCGCAGGCCGCGCATCTGGAGTTCGAGGAATTCCGCGCCGCGCTCGACAAGCTGCCGCAGGACCAGCGCGAGGCGTTGATCCTGGTCGGCGCCTCCGGCTTCTCCTACGAGGACGCCGCAGCGATCTGCGGCTGCGCGGTCGGCACCATCAAGAGCCGCGTCAACCGCGCGCGATCCAAACTCTCCGCGCTGCTCTATGTCGACAGCGCCGAGGACTTTGGGCCCGACAACACCGTGCGCGCCGTGATCGGCGGCAACGGCGGCTAAGCGCGCAATCCGCCGAAAACGATAAAGGCGGCCCGACCAGGGCCGCCTTTATTGTTTCGGTGCAGCTTGGTGCGCCGGAGCATGATGAGATTAGGTTGAGCTGGCGCGGCACGGAGGTTCACCTCTCCCATTGAGAGAGGCATCGGCCGCCTTTGGCGGCCGTCCTTAAGGACGCCGAAGCGAAGCTTCGGCTATGGCGAAGCGCCGGGTGAGGGGTTACGGTCTCTCGTTGGAGCTGGAGCCCTTCACCCGATTTGCTGCGCAAATCGACCTCTCCCCGTCGGGGAGAGGTGGATCGAGCCCGCGGTCAAACCGATTCAACCTAACTTCATCGCGCCCTAGCTCGCCATCGCATTCCTGAGCGCTGATGTCTTGAAGCCGTTCCGGAGCTCGAGGATTTTTGCGGCGATCTCCGTCACCGGCACCGGGTGGCTGAACAGAAAACCCTGGGCCTCGTTGCAGCCTTCGGCGCGCATGTGGTTGAGCTGCTCGACCGTCTCGATGCCCTCGGCAATCGTCGTCATGCCGAGGCTCCTGCCGAGGCTGATCACCGCCCGCACGATCGATTTCGATCCATGGGTCGCGGTGGCGTCGCGGACGAAGGACTTGTCGATCTTGAGCTTGTCGAACGGGAAGCTGCGCAGATAACTCAGCGAGGAATAGCCGGTGCCGAAATCGTCCAGCGCGATGCGCAGCCCCTGCGCCTTCAGCTTGTGCAGCGTCGCCAGCGTCTCGGTGCTGTTGGCGAGGAAGACCGATTCGGTGATTTCGAGCTCCAGCCGGCGCGGCGACAATTGCGACGTCGCGAGCGCGTCGGCGATGATGTCGATGAAGCCGGAATCGCGAAACTGCGCCGCGGAAACGTTGACCGCAAGCTTCATCTCGCCGGGCCAGGTGACGGCCTGTTCGCAGGCCCGGTGCAGCACCCATTCGCCGAGCGGGCCGATCAGCCCGATCTCCTCGGCGATCGGGATGAACTGGTCGGGCGGCACCATCCCGCGCTTTGGATGATGCCAGCGCAGCAGCGCCTCGAAGCCGCAGATGCGGTCGAGATGCAGGTCGTACAGCGGCTGGTAGTAGAGCGAGAATTCGTCCTTGGCCATCGCCTCGCGCAGATCGAGCTCGATCGCCCGGCGCCGCTGCAGGCTGGCGTCCATCGAGGGCTCGAAGAACCGCCAGGTGCCGCGGCCCTCCATCTTGGCGCGGTACAGCGCGACGTCGGCGTTCTTCAGGAGCTTCTCGCCCGAGGTGCCGTCGCCCGGCGATATCGAGATGCCGACGCTGCAGCCGACCACGACACGATGCCCGTTCAGCTCGTAGGGCATGCCGACGCATTCGACCATCCGTCGCGCAAGATGCTCGGCCTCCGCGCCGTCATGCAGGCCGGACTGGATCACCGCGAACTCGTCGCCGCCGAGACGCGCGACGGTATCGATCTCGCGGACGCAGGCGTTGAGCCGGTCCGCGACCGCGCACAGCAATTCGTCGCCCACCGGGTGGCCCAGCGTGTCGTTGACCTGCTTGAAATTATCGAGATCGAGACAGTGCACGGCAAAGCCGAGGCCGCGGCCGGCCTGCGCGACCGCAAGCTCGATCCGTTCGGCCAGCAGGGTGCGGTTCGGCAGCCGCGTCAGCGCGTCGTGCCGCGCCATGAACGCGATCTGCGACTCGGCGCGCTGCTGCTCGGTGACGTCCTCGCAGGTGACCAGCCAGCCGCCGTCGGTGGTCGGCCGCTGCGCGATCGAAATGATCCGCCCGTCGGCGAGATGCTGCAGATAGTTGCCACCCTCGTTCTGCGCGAGCGAGCGGTCGCGTTCCGCCATCAGGTCGACCACGGTGCAGCTGCCGTGATTGCCGGCGGCGATGCTCAGACCGAAGATGTCCTCCATCGTCATGCCGGGGACGACGAGCTCGGGAGAAATATCGAAGATCTCGCAGAACCTGCGGTTGGCGACCTGCAGACGCGCCTCGCTGTTGTAGAGGCACAGCCCCTGCGACATGTGGGTCAGCGCCGCATCGAGCCGCAGATTGGTCTCGTGCAGCTCGGCCTTCTGCTGCCGCAGCGTGGTGATGTCGCTGTAGACCAGGATGACGCCGCCCTCCTGGGTCTCGCTGCGGCTGACCCGCAACCAGCGCCCGTCGGGAAGCTGCGCTTCGCTGGCGAACGGATCGCTGTCGCTGTCGATTGCCGCGGTCGCCGGCGCCGCGGCATCGAGCCGGTCCGAATGCAGGAGCTGCGGCGACAGATGGATCAGCTCGCTGGCGCGCGAATTGGCCAGCGCGATCTGGCCGTCGGCGTCGAGCAGCACGACGCCTTCGCGCGAGCTTTCCAGCGCATCGGACAACCGCGCCTGCGCGGAGCGGCGTTCCGACACCTCCTGATTGACCGTCCGCCGGATGTTGTCGCGCATGGTTTCCATCGCGCCGAGCAGCGTACCGAGCTCGTCGGTGCCGCCCTTCGGGATCGTCGCGTTGAGGTCGCCGTCGGCGATGCGCCGCGCGGCCCGGGACGCAATGGCGACCGGCCCGATGATGCGGCGCGCCAGCAGCCACGAGAACAGCGCCGACAGAAACAGTGCGAGGGTCAGCCCGGCGACGTTGAGCTGCAGATCGCGCCGGATCGTCGAGAGCGCGCGCTGCCGGAACAGGAAGCCGTCGCCGGCGGTATAGTTGACCAGTAGCTCGACCTGCTGGCTGACGATCCTGGAATAGCGGTCGACGTCGCCGATCGAGGTGCCGGGCGTATCGCTCGCGAAGCTGCCGTCGGAGGAGGATTCGACCGCGATGCGGTGCAGCGCCATCCAGGCGTCGGCGGCTTCCTGCACCTTGGCGGCGGCGTTCGCCGCCCGCGAGGACTGCGAGCGGTCGGCGGCGATCGCGAGGTCTTCCGACAGCGTCTTGGCGAGCTCGTCGATCTGCTTGTCGAGGCTGGCGTGGATCGCCGGGTCGGTGGTTAACAGGCGCTGCGACGAGGCGACCCGCATCGCCGCGAAGTCGGCACCCGCGGCACGGGCATAGTTGATCGACATCAGGGATTCGTCGAACGTCCGCGTCACCAGATCGCCGGCGTGGCGGATGCCGAGGGTCGAGTAGCCGCCGAGCGCCACCGCAATGGCGCTCATCGCCAGGCAAAAGATCAGGATCTGGGTGCGAATCGATCCCGTGGTCAGGGCAAGCCTCGAAAGACGACCGGCCGCAAACCGGAAAGCCGCAACACTTTTCACCTTGAGGTTGTCGAAGACCGTATCCATACCCGCGTTTTGCCGTGCTGCCGTGCTCGCTGCTCAAGCCACGCAAAGGGCGCGGCACTGCGGAAATGATTGTTGGCTCAAATTCCGCTAGTAGTGACCCGAACTGATGCTGAAATCGTTAAGATGAGCTGGCGATAATCCGCACCTCAGGTAATCCGGCGAGCACATTTGTGCCATAGGGTTCCGGGTATCGGACGTTGATGCGGGGTTGAGATGCAGGCAGGCTTGTTGCGCACCTCGCGCGTGGCCCAGCGCGGCCGCGTGCAGTTTCTGATTGTGATCTTCACGGGAATCCTTGCAGGAGCGGCCCTGGGCGCGGGTCCGTATACCATTTCGCAGAAGGATCGCGAATTCAGGCCGGCGCAGATTGCGATCAAGCGCGGCGAGACTTTACGATTCATTAACGATGATGGGGAACTGCTGCATCACGCTTATTTGAGCACCGACACTTTCAGCTTCGACTCCGGCGATCAGCAGCCGGGCAGCAAGTTCGATGTCACCTTCTCGGTGCCCGGCGACTTCATGGTGCTGTGCGGCATTCATCCGAAGATGAAGCTCGCCGTCCACGTCGCCAAATGATGCTGGAGGTAACGATCCTGCCGGCAGCGATCCCTACAGGATCGACGTCTTGAACAGCGCGGCGTGCCCGACATAGTAGACGAACAGCGTCGCCGCCAACGCGGCGCCGAGCCCGACCGGGGCAAGCCACGGCGCGCGGCGATCGTCCGCCGATACCCGGTTGTCGCAGACGATCGCGAGCAGCACGGCGATGATCGCCGAGTGGCCGATGGTGTCGAGCTTGCCGAATTCGAAGCATGCGCTGATGAACATTCCGGTCAGCACGGCTGCCGCACACCGCCGGATCAGCGGCGTCCACATCAAGGCAAAGGCGAGCACGAATTCCACCATGCCTGCGGCGCGCATGTAGAACTCGTTGTCGAAGCCGAGGGTGATCGAGGCGTGCTCGATCAGGAGCGGAAAGCTCCATTCGGGATAGGCCCATTTCTCGATCGAGGCCCACATCAGGGTTATTCCGGCGGCATAGCGCATCACGTCGAGCGGCGCGACACCGAACAAATCCTTTTTCAGCCCGACCAGCGCCAGATAGGCGGCGACGCCGAGAAAGATCGGATAGTCGGCGAGATGGAAGACGCCGTAATTGTAGACCCCGATGCCGAACAGGATCGCGATCCCGGCGGCCGACAGCGGCATCGTCCGCCGCGACAGCATGCCCGCGGCGATGCCGAGTTGCAGCGCGCCGACCAGCGGTGACGCCGTCTTCAACTCGGGCGTCAGCAGGATGCCGCCCACCGCCCAGATCGAGATGAAGAAGAACGCAGTGACGGCGCGCATCATCACTTCGGTGTGCCGCTGCAATCCCTCGGTGATGCGATCCATCGCGCGGATCGTCGCGGCGCCCAGCGAGGTGGGCTCGATCAGGCAGCCGGCAAGCAGCCAGAATACCGCGATGCCGAGCAGCAGCTCGAAATCGAGACAGAGTACATTCTCGAGTCCCCGCGGCTGCCCGGCGACATCGAACGCGCAAAACCATTTGACATGCGCCTCGGCAGACCGTGCCGACACCACGCAAAACAGGAGCGCTACGATGCACCTGGCGAACAAGGAGCGCCCACGGAGTGCCGTACCGGCCTCTCGCCCCCATTCACTGAACATCACACCGACTGCCCACGCTTAACGACTTGTTCCAACTTACATCAAATCTTAACGATTTTGCCCGGCCACGGACACCTTTGGTTGCATTGTGGTTAACCGTTCTGCCCGGTAGCGGGCACTCGTTTTCACGCGGCAGTTGCATAAAGCTTTAGCTAATTCCGGCACGGGAGCTCAATTCAACTGTCGTAATGAAGGCCCGAACACGTCGGATCGGGAGGCCGCGCCATGTTCGGAGCTGCGTTGAGCGTCGTCAGTATCGGGGTGGGGTCGGCGCTCGCCTTCGCGACAAAGTTGTACCCATCGCGTACTGCGGCCCTGGAGGCCTGCGCCGGCGCGTTCCTGCTCGTCGGGCTCGGTCTGCTCGGATCGGCGCTGCCTCACCTGCTCTGACAGGCGTCGGCCGACAGGCTTGCGGCCGCGATCAGCGCGGCAATCTTGGGCCTGCGGGAACCGGTGAATTCGCCGTCAGCGTTTGCAGAAACGCGATCAGGTCGTCCTTCTCGCTTGCGGTCAGGGACAGCGGCTTGATGTCGGGCGATCGGCTGGGACGGTCGACCCCGCCCTTGTTGTAGAGCTCGATCACATCGTCCAGGGTCGCGACCGATCCGTCGTGCATGTAGGGGGCGCGGCGCGCCACGTCGCGCAATGTCGGGGTCTTGAACGCGAAGCGCAGCTTCGCCGATGCCGGAAAGAAGCGCCCGCGGCCGATGTCATGGCCCTTGGCGGTGCCGATATCCTGAAACGAGCCGTCCGAGAACGACGGGCCGCTGTGGCAGGCAGCGCAGCCCGCCTTGCCGTTGAATAGCTCGAAGCCGTGCTGTGCCGCCGGGCTGATCGCGCTGTTGTCGCCCTTGATCCAACGGTCGAACGGCGCCTCGCCCGCCACGATCGAGCGTTCGAAGGTCGCCAGCGATGCTTCGATCCTCGGCCGCGTGATCGCGCCGTCGCCGAAGGCGCGGGTGAACGCATCGACATAGCCGGGGATCGCCGACAGCCGCGCAAGCAGCTCCGGCTCGGTCATGTTCATATTGGCCGGATTCTCGATCGGCCCGAACGCGACGGATTCCAGCGTCTTGAACTTGCCGTCCCAGCCGAGCGGCTCGAAGAAGGCGACATCGATCAGGGTCGGCGAGCGGATCGGTAGGCCCTTCGGATCCTCGCCGATGGCGCGGGGCAGGCCGTCGCCCCAGGACAGCGACGGGTTATGGCAGGTCGCGCAGGCGCGCGTCTTCGACCGCGACAGCAGCGGATCGAAGAACAGCATCTGCCCAAGCGCGGATTTCGCCTCGGACCACGGATTGCTGGCGGGATAGGGAACGGCGTCCGGCCGGCGATAGCTGGCGCGGCCTGTCGCGACGCTGTCGGGTGCCGTCGTCGCGTTCAACGCAAACGACAGCCCGACCGGCGCAAGTGCCGCGAGCAAGGTCAGGCCGACCCAAAGTCTCATTGGGTTCCTCAGACGGTATCCTGCCCGCTATATGCACAAGCATATTCAATGAAGTTTTAACGATCGGTTGCGGGGATTACGGACGGGAGCCAGGATTCCCGTTGAGGGTGGGTGCTGCGTGCCCGCGTGAGGTGAGCAGGCTGCTCAGGCACCCTCCCCCCTTGCGGGGGAGGGTTGGGGAGAGGGGTGGCCCCGGGCGAGATGGTCGACGCGGTTCGAGCCCTCATAGTTGCGCGATCCGGTTGGTATTCGGAGAGAGTCCCCGTGGGATACCCCTCTCCCTAACCCTCCCCCGCAAGGGGGGAGGGAACCCGGCCGCTAGTGCTTCCCTTACGTTGGCGCGGCTGGCGTCTGCCCCCTCGATCGCCCTTCACATGCGCCCCTATCCCGTCACGATTGCTGACCATTCACTTCTTCACCGGGCGCAGCGGCGCGGAGAACTGCTCGGTGCGGTCGCGCTCGGTCATGTCGACGACGGTGTCCATCGGCGCGGTGAGTTCGTAGACGTAGGAGACGTCGGTGAAGTAGCGCTTGGCGGTGCCGCCGAGCGCTTCGGGCGCGACGCGGTCAAGCAGGATCAGGCCGAAATCGCTGTCGGCGCGCCGCGTCGCCTGGCTGGTGTTGAACTCCTCCCAGCGGAAATGGAAGACCGCGTCCGCGGTCTCACCATTGACCTCCCAATTGGCGACGATGTGCGGATGCTTGCCGACCAGCGACAGCCCCTCGTCGGAATGCGAGGCGAGTTCGAAGAACAGCAGCGACAGCGATTGCGCGGCGCGGGCGCTGACGGTGATGTCGGGGCCGTTCACCGCGATGCGGTCGGCATGCGGGATCGAGCGTGACTCGAACAGGCCCTTCAGCTTGACGCCCTGCCATTGGCTCTCGCTGAGCAGCGTCACCACGTTCGACATCGCGTGGATGCGCCCGATCAAGAGCTCGCGCGCGACGTCGATGTCGGTGCCGTGGCGCAGCGTGCGCGTCACGATCGACTGGATCACCGCCAGGATATTCTTCACACGATGGTTGAGCTCGTCGATCACGGCGGTCAGGCGCCGCTCGAAGCCGATCCGGACCTCGATCTCGCGGCTGAGCCGCAGATTGTTGTAGGCGACGTAGCCGAACAGGCCGCAGACGATGCCGGTGAGCGCAAGCCCGATCGCGGCGACGATGGTCGCGGTCTGCTGCGCGCGCACGGTGGCGTTGCTCTTGGCGTAGTAGTCGAGCGACCAGTCGCGGCCGCCGAACGTCACGGTGCGAACCATCGATGGCAGCGGACCGTCCTGGCGCACCGCGCGCGAGGTGACGACGCCCTGCTCGTTGGCGGTGAACTCGTCATTGGAATCGCGCGGATCCTTCAGCGCCACGGCAAACAGCGAAGTGTCGTCATTGGTCAGCATCAGCGACGACAGCTCGTAGGAAAAAGTGACGAAGCCGGCCGGCTCCGACGCGCCCTCCTGGAACACCGGCGCGGCGAGCGCGACGCCGATCGGACCATTCTGTCGCAACAGCGGGATCGGATCGGAGGCCACTGGCTTCGCCTCGGCCATCGCCTTGGTCAGCATCGGGCCGACCACGGAGTGGCGGTCGAAGGCGCGGCCCGGGATGCTCAGCGTTTCCGGGTTGCGCGGCTCGACGTCCATCAGCACGTTGATCGGCTTGTCGAGTGCCTTGATGTCGAGCGGCTGGTCGTCGAAATCCCTGATCTGCGGGTTGGTAAAGCCTGCGGCCTTCAGCTCCGCCTCGGCCGCGGTGAGCTCGTTCGGTCTCAGCCGCGCGATCCAGGTGGCGACGACGAAGTCGGTCTTGAAGGCATAGATCGCCGAGCGCAGCGGCTGCAGCATGTTGGCCTTCACCATCGACGGCGCCCGGAACAGGCCGGAGGCCACCCGCGCCAGCAGCTCGCGCTCGGTCAGGCGGTCCTGCACCAGGCTGGCGTGAACGTCGATCGCCCGCGCCAGCGCGATGCCGTCGATCGCCAGCTCCTGATCGTGCACCCGATAGGCCGCGAGACCGGAGAGCAGGATCCCGATCAGCGCGATCAAGGCGACGATAAAGCCCAGCCGAACCACGCGTTTACTCGGCAATCAAGGGGTGGCGAAACGGGACGGATGGCATCTCGGGTCTGCGGGGGCGGCGACAAATCAACACGTGAAGTACACCAGCCGCACCGGAATATGGAGTAGCGATCATTGGTACGCAACTGAAGCCGGTCGGCAGCATTAACGCCGACGCCACCCGGCCGATGTTTGGCGGCGCCAAGGATTGCTAATCGGCAAAGTTGGCAATTGTTCCGGCGATTGCGCAGCTTTTTTGCGGCGGGGGGAGCTCGGTACGGCTGCTTCCCGTCATCCTGAGGTGCGCGCTCTTGCGCGCCTCGAAGGATGAGTCGGCCACTGACCGGGCCGTGCATCCTTCGAGGCTCGCCGAAGAGGCTCGCACCTCAGGATGACGGGACCAGCACGGTCGGCCTCGTCCGCCACAATGATTAACGACTAGCTCGCCTTGGCGGCCCGGCCGGCGGCCTGCGACCGAAGGCCGCCCTTGGTCTCGATGAAGCTGACGATGCGCTCCAGGCCATCGCTCTTCTTCAGGTTGGTCATCACGAAGGGCCGCTCGCCGCGCATCCGCCTGGTGTCGGTCTCCATCTTCTCAAGCGACGCACCGACATGGGGCGCGAGGTCGATCTTGTTGATCACGAGCAGGTCGGAGCGCGTGATCCCCGGGCCGCCCTTGGAGGGGATCTTGTCGCCGGCGGCGACGTCGATGACGTAGATGGTCAGGTCGGCCAATTCCGGCGAGAAGGTCGCGGCGAGATTGTCGCCGCCGGATTCGATCAGCACCAGATCGAGGTTCGGAAACTTGGCCCGCATGTCGGCGACCGCGGCAAGGTTCATCGAGGCGTCTTCGCGGATCGCGGTGTGCGGACAGCCGCCGGTCTCGACGCCGGCGATGCGGTCCGCCGTCAGCGAGCCGGAGCGCACCAGAAATTCGGCGTCCCACTTGGTGTAGATGTCGTTGGTGATCGCGGCGATGTCGTAGCGCTCGCGCATCGTCTTGCAGAGCAGATCCATCAGCGCGGTCTTGCCGGAGCCGACCGGACCACCGACACCGACGCGCAACGGGCCGTGAGAAGTAGGCATGTCAATCCATCCATCGTCGTCCCGGCCTAGTGCGCAATTGCGCACGGGGGCCGGGACCCATTACCGCCGAATTGAGTTGCTGCGCGACGCTGGGGCCACAGCGCTGCACAACCACAAAGGCCTGTGGTCATGGGTCCCGGCCCCCGTGCGCATTGCGCACTAGGCCGGGACGACGCGTGGAGAGAGTCGCAGATCATGATCTGAACAGCCTCGTATACTGCGTCTCGTGCCGCAAGCTGGCGAGATCGGCGCGGAAGGTCGCGCTGCCGAGGTCGTCGAGCGAAGCGGTCGCGGCACGCGCTGCGGTGGCGGCGACGTCGCCCTCGAGCGCGGCGAGCACGCGCTGGCTGTCGGTCTGCCCGAGCGGGATCAGCCGGCTGCCGGCCGAAATCCAGTTCGAGACCACAGCATGCAGGAAGGCGTGCAGCGACGGCGCCAGCGGAATGCCGTGCGCGGCGCTGACCAGGCCGACCGCGACCGGATAGACGATCGGGCCATCGCAGGCTGCAATGCTGTCGTCGAGGCCGGGCGAATTCCAGGCGGTGCGGGCAATCTCGATGAAGGCGCGGCCCTGGGTCGTGGTCTCGAGCTGGCGCTCGCGCGACGGCACCAGGGCGGCGGCGAGTTCGGCGATCTGCTTCAAGGCAGCGGCATCCTGCTCCGCCGCCGCGCGGTGGCTGTGCGCGAGCAAGACGCCGTCGCAAAAGCCGCTGCCGTCGGTGAGGATAGCGGCGAGCCAGTCGCGCAGCGAGGCGGCATCGCTGATGTCGCCGGCCTCCACCGCCCATTCGATGCCGCTGGAATAAGAGAACGCGCCGACCGGGAACGATGGCGACAGCCACGTCATCAGCCGGTACAGCGCAGCGGCCTCGCGCTCCGTCATCCCGCCGCCGACGGCAGCGGGATCGGGCTCATTTGTGGTCATGAGCATGGGAGTGGTCGTGATGGTGATCACCGTGGTGATGCCCATCACCGTGGTGATGGCTATCACCGTGGTGATGGTCGTGACCGCAATGCTCGTCGTGGTGATGGTGGTGATCATGATCGTGGTGATCGTGACCGTGGTGATGACCGTGATCATGCGCATGGCTGTGGGCATGATCGTGCCCGGTATGACCTTGCGCGGGCTCCTCGGCGTGGGCGTGCCCGGCATAGGCGCCGCCCTCGGGATCGAACGGCGCCTCGATCTCGAGCACGCGGGCGCCAAGACCCTTCACCATCGCTTCGATGACGTGGTCGCGGCGGATGCGTAGCCCCTTCGGCATGATCTGGGTCGGCAGATGCCGGTTGCCAAGATGCCAGGCGACCCGGATCAGATGATGCGGATCGCTGCCGCGGATTTCGAGCAGCGCTTCGGGGGCGGCGACCACCTCGATCAGGCGGCCGTCCTCCAACACCAGCGCATCGCCGCCGCGCAGGGCGACGGCATTTTCAAGATCGAGCAGAAATTCGAGCCCACGCGTCCCCGTCATCGCCATCCGCCGCCGGTGCCGGTCGTCGAAATCGAGCACGACGGTGTCGGCCGCGGCGTGCGTCCAGCGATGTTGCCCGAGAATTTTGGTTGCGCGGATCATCGGTGCCTTCGTGTTATGCGTTGGAACGCAGTGAGATGAGGTCGGTGCCGACCACGATCACGGTGCGCCCCCTCGCCCCGTTCTTACGGGGAGAGGGTTGGGGTGAGGGGCTACTTCCGCATCGACGGCGCCAGATGCGTCCGCGGAGACTCCCCCTCACCCGTAACGCATCTGGCGATGCGTTACGACCTCTCCCCGCAGGCGGGGCGAGGTGAAGTGGAGTTCGTGGCGCAGTTTGACGCATGATCAGCTCAAAGCTTCTCGACCTTGCCGTCGCTGATGATCTCGATCACCGTCGGCGCGGTCTTCATCTGCGCGGAATATTCCCGCCACACTTTCATGTGGGGCGCGCGGGCGTGGGCGTTGAGGTCGTCGCGGGTCTCCCAGCGCTCGACCACGACGTAGAGGTTGGGGTCGTTGACGCTGACGTGGCCATCATAGGCAAGACAGCCCTTCTCCTTGCGGGTCTCGACCGTGCAGGCCTTGTGGCCCTTGATGAAGTCCTCGCGGTTCTCGGGCTTCATCGGCGTGGTGGCGATGACGTAGATCATGATGCGCTTCCTGCTCTTGTTCTTGCTTAGCGGACGTCGACCTTCTCGGGCGTGATGACCTCGATCCGCGGCGGCGAGACCATGCATTTCACCGCGACCCGGCCGAACGTCTTCATGTGCTCGGCGGTGCGATGCGGCACCAGCGCCTCGGCGTTCTCCCACTGCTCGACGAACACCATCTTGCTGTGGTCGGTGACGCTCTCGTGCAGATCGTAGGCGATGTTGCCGGGCTCCTTGCGGGTCTCCTTGATGCAGGCGGTCGCCGCAGCGATGAATTCGGCGCGGGTCTCGGGCTTGATGGTCAGCGTGGCGACGACGTAAATCACGGAAATCCTCCCGGTTTTCTCTTTTGGCTTTAGATACCGGGATGGGTTTTAGAACATAAAGTAGCGCTGTGCCATGGGCAGCACCTCGGCCGGCGCGCAGGTCAGAAGCTCGCCGTCTGCGCGGACCTCATAGGTCTCGGGATCGACCTCGATCTCGGGGGTGGCGTCGTTGTGGATCATGCTCTTCTTGGAGATCTTTCCGCGGGTGTTTTGCACCGCGTAGAGCTTTTTGCTGATCCCGAGCTTGCGGGCGAGCCCGCCGGTCACCGCGGCCTTCGACGTGAACACCACCGAGGACGCCGTCAGCGACTTGCCGAACGCGGCGAACATCGGCTGGTAGTGCACCGGCTGCGGCGTCGGGATCGAGGCGTTGGGATCGCCCATCGGAGCCGCCACGATCGAGCCGCCCTTGATGATGCAGTCCGGCTTGACGCCGAAGAACGCCGGCGACCACAGCACGAGGTCGGCGAGCTTGCCCTTCTCGACCGAGCCGATCAGCTTCGACACGCCATGGGCGATCGCGGGGTTGATGGTGTATTTGGCGATGTAGCGCTTGACGCGGAAATTGTCGTTGTCGTTGCCCTTGTCCTGCGGCAGCGCACCACGCTGCTTCTTCATCTTGTCGGCGGTCTGCCAGGTGCGGATGATGACTTCGCCCAGCCGGCCCATCGCCTGGGAGTCCGACGACATCATCGAGAGCGCGCCGAGATCGTGCAGGATGTCCTCGGCCGCGATGGTCTCCTTGCGGATCCGGCTCTCGGCGAAGGCGAGGTCTTCGGCGATCGACGGATCGAGGTGATGGCACACCATCAGCATGTCCAAATGCTCGTCGATGGTGTTGCGGGTGAAGGGACGGGTCGGGTTGGTCGAGGACGGCAGCACGTTCTTCAGGCCGGCGATCTTGATGATGTCAGGCGCATGGCCGCCGCCGGCGCCCTCGGTGTGGAAAGCATGGATGGTGCGACCCTTGAACGCCTTCACGGTGTCCTCGACGAAGCCGGACTCATTCAGCGTGTCCGAGTGCAGCATCACCTGGACGTCGTAATCGTCGGCGACCGAGAGGCAGGTGTCGATCGCCGACGGCGTGGTGCCCCAGTCCTCGTGCAGCTTCAGCGCGCAGGCGCCGCCCTTGATCATCTCGACCAGCGCCGCCGGACGCGAGGCGTTGCCCTTGCCTGAGATGCCGAGATTGACCGGGAACGCGTCGAACGACTGGATCATCCGCCCCATGTGCCACGGGCCGGGCGTGCAGGTGGTGGCGAAGGTGCCGTGCGAGGGACCGGTGCCGCCGCCCAGCATCGAGGTGACGCCACTCATCAGCGCGTGCTCGATCTGCTGCGGACAGATGAAATGGATGTGGCTGTCGAAGCCGCCGGCGGTGAGGATTTTTCCTTCGCCTGCGATCACGTCGGTGCCGGGACCGATGATGATGGTGACATTGGGCTGGATGTCGGGATTACCGGCCTTGCCGATCGCCGCGATCATGCCTTCCTTGATCGCGACATCGGCTTTGACGATGCCCCAGTGATCGACGATCAGCGCATTGGTGATGACGGTGTCGGCCGCGCCCTGCGCATTGGTCACCTGCGACTGCCCCATGCCGTCGCGGATCACCTTGCCGCCGCCGAATTTCACCTCCTCGCCGTAGGTGGTGAAATCCTTCTCGACCTCGATGATGAGGTCGGTGTCAGCGAGCCGAACCTTGTCGCCGGTGGTCGGGCCGAACATGTCGGCATAGACGGAACGTTTGATTTTGGTGCTCACAGCGTGCTCCTGGCAAGCCTGACTGCTTCGTTGAACATTCGGTCGAGGGTCGCATTGACGCCGCGACAACCTGCGACGACCTTCTCGGCCCACGCGACATAGTCCGCGAGATCGTCGCGCTCGTCCGCGCTTGGTTGCGGCACGATGCGAGCGAGCGTGTTGCTGATCTTGTCGGCAATCTTGATCAGCTTCGCATCCGGCGACTTGTGCGGGGCATCCTCGATCTGCTTCCGCCGGCGCTCGGCTTTCGGCAGACTCATGTCGTCGGTGCATTCGACCACGAGATCGGCGACGCGCGCGCCGAATTTCTGGGCCAGCTCCTCGCGCGTGGTCCCGGTATCCTCGATGGTGTCATGCAGCCACCCTGCGGCCACCAGTTCCGCATCGGCGCCATCGGTCACCTGCGCCAGCAGGTTCGCGACTTCGGCGAGATGATTGATGTAGGGCTCATTGCCCCGCCCCTTGCGCGCCATCCCGTTGTGACGGCGCGCGGCGAGTTGGGCGGCTTCGGAGATCAAGCGGATGGCGGGGAGCATGGGCTACGCCGCTCCCACTGCTGCTGTCAGCGCCCGGGGCCTACCCCTCTCCCCAACCCTCCCCCGCAAGGGGGGAGGGAGCCTGGGCGGCGTGCTCACCTCACCGAAATTCGCAGCCTGCGCTCGTCGCATCACGGCTCCTCCGCTCCATCAGTGTCAGATGTAAGGGAGGTACCGGCGGAAGGGTTCCCTCCCCCCTTGCGGGGGAGGGTTAGGGAGAGGGGTGCCGCTTGCTCGGCTGCCTGAAGGATCGCAAGAGCAACACCTTCCAAATTCTTCATCACGTCGTCGTTGGTGAACCGCAGCACACGGTAGCCGCGCGACGCCAACCACGCATCGCGCCGTTCGTCGCGACGAATACGTTCTTCGAAATCGTGGCTCTCCCCGTCGACTTCGACAATCAGCTTGCACGAATGCGCGACGAAATCCGCGATGTAGGTGCCGATCGGCGCCTGGCGACGGAAGTTGAGCCCGGCGAGGCGATCAGCCTTCAGGTGACGCCACAGCAAGGTCTCCGCGCACGTCATGGTGCGGCGGAGCTGCTTGGCGCGATCGCGCTGCGTGTCGCTCACCTGAGTGTGCGGCATGCCCCTCTCCGCAAAACCACGTCGGTCAGCGCCCGGGGCTTACCCCTCTCCCCAACCCTCCCCCGCAAGGGGGGAGGGAGCCTGAGCAACGTGCTCACCTCACGTCGCGTTACGACTACTTTCTGTACCATCAATACCTCCGCTCCATCGGTCTCGGAGGTGAGGGACGCATCGGCGGAAGGGTGCCCTCCCCCCTTGCGGGGGAGGGTTAGGGAGAGGGGTGCCGCTTGCTCTGCTCGGTGACGTGAGGTGAGAATCACGCTTGCGCCGTTGGCGCTACCGAGCTGGATTGCGCGCACTCGCAAGATCTCATCGGTCAGCGCCCGGGGCTTACCCCTCTCCCCAACCCTCCCCCGCAAGGGGGGAGGGAGCCTGACCGGTTTGCTCACCTCACAATGAACTACTGCAACAGCGATCACAGCTTCCCCTTCACCTCGGCGCGGAAGCCGTAGATCACGCGCTTTCCCGCCAGCGCGACGAGCTGGACGTCGCGGGTCTGGCCGGGCTCGAAGCGGACCGCGGTGCCGGCGGCGATGTCGAGGCGCATGCCGCGGGCCTTCTTGCGGTCGAATTTCAGCGCCGGGTTGGTTTCGAAGAAATGATAGTGCGAGCCGACTTGAATCGGGCGGTCGCCGGTGTTGGCGACGGTGATCGTCACGGTCTTGCGGCCGGCATTGAGCTCGATCTCGCCGTCCTTGATGAAGCGTTCGCCGGGGATCATGTCGAGCTCCTATCGGATCGGCTCATGCACGGTGACGAGTTTTGTGCCATCGGGAAACGTCGCCTCGACCTGGATGTCGTGGATCATCTCGGGGATGCCGGTCATCACCTGATCCCGGGTCAGGACCTTGGCGCCGGCCTGCATCAGTTCGGCAACGGTGCGGCCGTCGCGCGCGCCCTCGACAATGAAATCGGTGATCAGCGCCACCGCTTCCGGATGGTTCAGCTTGACGCCGCGCTCGAGGCGGCGGCGCGCCACCATGGCGGCCATCGACACCAGCAGCTTGTCCTTTTCGCGGGGAGACAAATTCATGCGAGCACTCTGATCGTTCTCAAAGGATTAGTTGAGCCACAGCCTCTTAGTTAAGCCAGAGTCTTGGCAGCGGCACGGCGGAGGCGCGGCCGAGCACCGTCATCATGTCGGTGCGCAGCCGTGCGGCATCTTGGGCACAGAAGCGCGCCATTGCAAAGCCGTTCCAGGCGGAGATGCCGACCTCGCCGCCAAAACGCTCCGACGCCTCGCGGATGCGCTCGACCAGCGCCTCGTCGCCCGGCACGATCAGCGCGGTGCCGATCGCGGTGCCGCCACCCGCGATGGCGTGCCGCGCGAGCTTCTCGCCGATCTCGCCGTCGAGTCTGACCGTCTCCGCAAACACCAGCCGGCCGCCGCGGCGCATCCGCCAGCGGTCGACGAATTCGCCATGCCGCATGGTCTCGCCCATCGCGGCGCGGCCGAACACCACGATCTCGCAGAGCAGCAGCGAGGCGTCCTCGGCGAGCTCGATGTCGAAGCCGCGATAAATGCGCGCGCGGTCGAACAGGATGGTCTCCTGCGGCAGCCAGGAGAGATGCGCGCCGGCATCCACCTTGAGCGCGATGTCGAGCCGGGCCGCCGCGCCTGGCGCCCGGTAGACCTTTTCGGCCGCCGCCGTGGTCAGTGTCAGCCGGGCGCCCTCACCCGCCGCGATCGCGATGTCGAAACGGTCGCCGCCGGCAATGCCACCGGCGGTGTTGACGAACATCGCCGACAGGCCGTCATCCTCCGGCGATGGAAAGCGGACGCGCAGCGAGCCTGACTCGTGGAGGTCGCCGCGGCGGGTAACACCATCGGCAAGATGCACGCCGAACCGCACCGCGCCCTGGGCGCGGTTCGCCGCAAACGTCGCCGCCGTCGCGCTTGCGATCCCGCTCCGCATCCCCCTCACGCTCCCTCACCCACGCCGCGGATGCGACGTCACATCTTCACAGCGCCATCTGGCGGCTGATCTCGGCGGGATCGAGGCTTGCGCGGTCGCTGGTGTATTTCACCGCACCCCGGTCCATAACAGCAAAACTGTCGCCGAGTTCGCAGGCAAAGTCGAGATATTGTTCGACCAGCACGATCGCGATGTTGCCGAGGTTGCGCAGGTAGGAGATGGCGCGGCCGATGTCCTTGATGATCGAGGGCTGGATACCCTCGGTCGGCTCGTCGAGCAGCAGCAGCTTTGGCCGCATCACCAGCGCGCGGCCGATCGCGAGCTGCTGCTGCTGGCCGCCGGAGAGGTCGCCGCCGCGGCGGCCGAGCATGGTCTGCAGCACCGGAAACAGCGAGAACACATCGTCGGGGATGTTGCGGTCCTCGCGCTTCAGCGGACCGAAGCCGGTCTTGAGGTTCTCCTCGACCGTCAGCAGCGGAAAGATCTCGCGGCCCTGCGGCACGAAGCCGATGCCGCGCCGCGCCCGCTCGTAAGGCTTCAGCGCGGTGATGTCCTTGCCGTCGAAATTGATCGCACCGGAGGCGATCGGGTACTGCCCGACCATGGCGCGCAGCAGCGAGGTCTTGCCGACGCCGTTGCGGCCGAGCACGCAGGTGACCTTGCCGGGTTCGGCGGTCAGCGACACGCCGCGCAGCGCCTGCGCGGCGCCGTAGAACAGATTGATGTTGTCGACCTTCAGCATCGCTTAGCGCCCCAGATAGACTTCGACCACGCGCTCGTTCGACGACACCTGGTCGATCGAACCTTCGGCGAGCACCGAGCCCTCATGCAGGCAGGTCACCTTGACGCCGAGTTCGCGCACGAAGGTCATGTCGTGCTCGACCACCATGATGGTGTGGTTCTTGTTGATCTGTTTCAGCAGCTCCGCGGTCAGATGGGTCTCGACGTCGGTCATCCCGGCGACGGGCTCGTCGACCAGCAGCACCTTGGGATCCTGCGCCAGCAGCATGCCGATCTCGAGCCACTGCTTCTGGCCGTGGCTGAGGCTGCCGGCGAGGCGGTTGCGGGCGTCGGCCAGGCGGATGGTCTCCAGCACCTTGTCGATGCGCTCGGATTCGGCCTTGCTGCCGCGCCAGAACAGCGTGCCGCGCACCGAATGGTCGACATTGAGCGCGAGCAAGAGATTGTCCTGCACGGTCTGGCTCTCGAACACGGTCGGCTTCTGGAACTTGCGGCCGATGCCGAGTTCGGCGATGCGGGTCTCATCGAGCCGCGTGAGGTCGACGGTGCCGTCGAACAGCACGGTGCCCTCGTCCGGCTTGGTCTTGCCGGTGATGATGTCCATCATCGTGGTCTTGCCGGCGCCGTTGGGGCCGATGATGGCGCGCATCTCGCCGGGCTCGAGCGCCAGCGACAAATTGTTGATGGCGTGAAAGCCGTCGAACGAGACGTGCACGCCGTCGAGATAGAGCATGGCCGAGGTGGCGCGGGTATCCATGACGTTCATTGGCCTACTCCGCCGCGTTCGCTGCGCCGATGCCGTCTTCGCGGGCGGCGCTTTCCTCATCGGCCGCAAGGCCGGTGCTGCGCCCTGTCCTCCACGGCTCCCACCAGGCATTGAAGGTGCCGACGATGCCCTTCGGCAGCAGCAGCGTCACCAGGATGAACAGCGCACCCAGCATGAACAGCCAGTACGGCGCCAGCGGTCCCGAGGTGAAGAACGTTTTGGCGTAGTTGACGACCACGGCGCCGAGCGCCGCGCCGACCAGCGTGCCGCGGCCGCCGACCGCGACCCAGATCACCGCCTCGATCGAATTTCCAGGCGCGAACTCGCTCGGATTGATGATGCCGACCTGCGGCACGTAGAGCGCGCCGGCGACGCCGGCCATGCAGGCCGACAGCGTGAACACGAACAGCTTGTAGGATTCGACCCGGTAGCCGAGGAAGCGGGTGCGGCTTTCGGCGTCGCGGACCGCGATCAGCACCTTGCCGAGCTTCGAGGTGACCACCGCGCGGCAGATCAGGAAGGCGATCACCAGCGCCAGGCAGCTCAGGAAGAACAGCGCGCAGCGCGTGCCGTCGGCCTGCACGTTGAAGCCGAGGATGTCCTTGAAGTCGGTCAGGCCGTTGTTGCCGCCGAAGCCGAAATCGTTGCGGAAGAAGCCGAGCAGCAGCGCATAGGTCATCGCCTGGGTGATGATCGACAGATAGACGCCGGTGACGCGGGAGCGGAACGCGAGCCAGCCGAAGCAGAACGCAAGCAGGCCCGGCACCAGCAGCACCATCAGCGCGGCGAAGGCGAACTTGTCGAAGCCGTACCAGTACCAGGGCAGCTTGTCCCAGTTCAGGAACACCATGAAGTCGGGCAGCACCGGGTTGCCGTAGACGCCGCGGCTGCCGATCTGCCGCATCAGGTACATGCCCATGGCGTAGCCGCCGAGCGCGAAGAACGCGCCGTGGCCGAGCGAGAGGATGCCGCAATAGCCCCAGATCAGGTCGATCGACAGCGCCAGGATGGCGTAGCAGAGATACTTGCCCCACAGCGCCACCAGATAGGTCGGCACCTGGAAGATCGAGCCCTGCGGCATCAACAGGTTCGACAGCGGGATCAGCACGCCGAAACCGGCGACGATCAGGATGAAGCTGGTTGCCGCGCGATCCAGCGAACGGGTGAGGATGTGCGGCGTCATGCTTCCACCGCCCGTCCCTTGAGCGCGAACAGGCCGCGCGGCCGCTTCTGGATGAACAGGATGATCAAGACCAGGATCGCGATCTTTCCGAGCACCGCGCCCGCCACAGGCTCGAGGAACTTGTTGGCGATGCCGAGCGTGAAGGCGCCGACCAAGGTGCCCCAGAGATTGCCGACGCCGCCGAACACCACGACCATGAAGCTGTCGATGATGTAGCTCTGGCCGAGATTGGGGCTGACATTGTCGATCTGCGACAGCGCCACGCCGGCAATCCCGGCGATGCCGGAGCCGAGTCCGAAGGTCAGCGCGTCGACGCGCGAGGTGGCGATGCCCATCGAGGCCGCCATGCGGCGGTTCTGGGTCACCGCGCGCATCTCGAGGCCGAGCGCGGTGTAGCGCAGCATCGCCAGCAGGATCGCGAACACGGCGAGCGTGAAGCACAGGATCCAGAGCCGGTTATAGGTGATGGTGATCTGGCCGAGCTCGAACGCGCCGCTCATCCAGGAGGGGTTGCCGACCTCGCGGTTGGTCGGGCCGAACGCGGTGCGCACCGCCTGCTGCAGCACCAGCGACAGGCCCCAGGTCGCGAGCAGGGTTTCCAGCGGCCGGCCGTAGAGGAAGCGGATGATGCTGCGCTCGATCAGCACGCCGATCGCGCCGGCGACCAGGAAGGCCAGCGGCACCGCGATCAGCAGCGAATAGTCGAACAGCCCGGGATAGCTGGTGCGGATCACCTCCTGCACCACGAAGGTGGTGTAGGCCCCGAGCATCACCATCTCGCCATGCGCCATGTTGATGACGCCCATCACGCCGAAGGTGATGGCAAGGCCGATGGCGGCGAGCAGCAGCACCGAGCCGAGCGACAGGCCGTACCAGGCGTTCTGCACCATCGACCACATCGCAAGATTGCTCTGGATCGCGGAGATCGCGCCGGTGGCGGCCTTGGCGACCAGCGGCGGCGCGTCGCCGCCGACGCTCGTGAGCAGCGCCAGCGCCTCCTGGTCGCCGCGTGCCTTGACCACGGAGATGGCGTCGAGCTTGTCGCTCTCAGACGCGTCGGACTTGAACAGGATGATGGCGGCGCGCGCCTCGGCAAACGCCTGCTTGATCGACTTGACGCTCTCCTTGGCGAGCGCGCTGTCCACCGTCGGCAGCAGGTTCTCCTCGTGGCTCTTGAACACCGACTGCGCGGCGGCAAGGCGCCTCGCCGGATCCGGCGACAGCAGCGTCAGGCCGCCGAGCGCGGCCTCCACGCTGCGGCGCAAGCGGTTGTTGAGGCGGACGGCGGCGGCGTTGTCCGGCAGCTTGTCGACCGCGGCGCCGCTGGCGGCATCGACGATCTTGCCGTCGGCCTGGGTGATGAAGACCTTCTTGCTGCCCGGATCGGCCGACAGCCGGCCGTCCTTCAGCGCGCTGATGATGGGAGAGGCCAGCGGATTGCCTGACGACGCAACCTCGCCGACCGCAGCCTCGGTGTCGGAGAACTCGTCATTGGCAAACTTGGCGACCGAATCGTCGAACGGACCGGCCAGCGCCGGCAAGGCGAAGCAGCTCAGCAGCAGAATGAACAGAAACAGCGCGCGCGCGCGACCGAAACAAAAGCCAAACACGTCAATACCCCGGCAGGAGTGGAGGAGAAGGCGGCGAGCCGTGCCGCCTTCTCCGGTGTTGGAAGGTTGTGTGTGTCGTTGTCAGCTCAGGGAGTTTAGGACCCCTGGCCGCCGCACTTGTTGGTCTTGACGTTGTAATTGCCGCACTTCTTCTCGACCCAGTCGCCGATCAGGTCCTTGGAGCCATCGAGCTCCTTCGACCAGGCGTCGCCGGCGACGAGGCCCGGGGTCTTCCAGACCACGTCGAACTGGCCGTTGCCCTTGATCTCGCCGATGAACACCGGCTTGGTGATGTGGTGGTTCGGCAGCATCTTGGAGATTCCGCCGGTCAGGTTCGGCGCCTCGGTGCCGGGTAGCGCGTCGATCACCTTGTCCGGATCGGTCGACTTCACCTTCTCGACCGCCTTCACCCACATGTTGAAGCCGATCACATGCGCTTCCATCGGATCGTTGGTCACGCGCTTCGGGTTTTTGGTGTAGGCCTGCCACTCCTTGATGAACTTCTCGTTCTCCGGCGTCTTGATCGACTGGAAGTAGTTCCAGGCGGCGAGATGGCCGAGCAGCGGCTTGGTGTCGATGCCGGCGAGCTCTTCCTCGCCGACCGAGAACGCGACCACCGGGATGTCGGTCGCCTTGATGCCCTGGTTGCCGAGCTCCTTGTAGAACGGCACGTTGGCGTCGCCGTTGATGGTGGAGACCACGGCGGTCTTCTTGCCGGCCGAGCCGAACTTCTTGATGTCGGCCACGATGGTCTGCCAGTCGGAATGACCGAACGGCGTGTAGTTGATCATGATGTCGTCCTGGGCGACGCCCTTCGACTTCAGGTACGCTTCCAGGATCTTGTTGGTGGTGCGCGGATAGACGTAGTCGGTGCCGGCCAGCACCCAGCGCTTCACCTTCTCTTCCTTCATCAGGTAGTCGACGGCGGGGATCGCCTGCTGGTTCGGAGCGGCGCCGGTGTAGAACACGTTGCGCTCGGACTCCTCGCCCTCATACTGGACGGGGTAGAACAGGATGTTGTTCAGCTCCTTGAACACCGGCAGCACCGACTTGCGCGACACCGAGGTCCAGCAGCCGAACACCACCGCGACCTTGTCCTTGGTGATCAGCTCGCGCGCCTTCTCCGCAAACAGCGGCCAGTTCGACGCCGGGTCGACCACGACGGCCTCGAGCTTCTTGCCGAGCACGCCGCCCTTCTTGTTCTGCTCGTCGATCAGGAAAAGGATGGTATCCTTCAGCGTGGTCTCGCTGATGGCCATGGTGCCGGAGAGCGAATGCAGGACGCCCACCTTGATGGTGTCGTCGGCCGCTTGCGCGGGCGAGAACGGCGAGACCGCTGCCAGGCCCAAAACCAGGCCGGCGGTCGCCGCGAGAAGGCGGCGACGGGTCATCGTCGCTATGTCGTGAGTAAGCCGAGTAAGCATGAAATGTCATCTCCCTGACGCAGGCGTGAACGCTTGCGAAACGGCCCGTCTGGCCGCCTGCGATTAAGGGAATCGCAAGAACTATGCCACGGTACGGAGACGACTTAAGCTTATGATTTTTCTACAATATTTATCGAGTTCCGGGAAAATACGGGAGCTCGATGCCTAATCGTTGGGCTATAAAAATGTATGCCGAAAGGGCATTCAGGCTATTTTGTAGGCAAAAACACCCTTTTGTCTAAATTTCCGGCAACAACTTTGCGAGCGCTTTGCGCGGTTGATCGGCGAACGTCAATGCCGCAGGGCAGCATAACATCTTGAAAGCGCCGCGTTCCTGGTCCATATCCATGCCGTGCCCGCGAGAATCGCGGTGTGCCGCGCGAGCTGCGTGTTCCGGGTCGTTTCAACGGCTTCTGGCTCGCCTTTCACCCAACCAAGCTTGATGCCCCAGACACGCGGGTGTCCCGACGCCCTCGTGCGATCCTGGCGATTTCCGCCGGGACGACGATCGCTTTTATGGAAAGAACGACCCTTTTGACCTCCTTTCAGGATTTCGGCCTCGCCGATCCCATCGCCCGCGCGCTTCGAGAAGAAAACTATCTCACGCCGACTCCCATCCAGGCCCAGACCATCCCGCTCGCGCTGGCCGGCCGTGACGTCGTCGGCATCGCCCAGACCGGCACCGGCAAGACCGCGTCGTTCGCGCTGCCGATCCTGCACCGGCTGCTCGAGAACCGCGTCCGCCCGCAGCCGAAGAGCTGCCGCGTGCTGGTGCTCTCTCCGACCCGCGAGCTGTCCGGGCAGATCCTCGACAGCTTCAACGCCTATGGCCGCCACATCCGGCTGTCCTCGGCGCTGGCGATCGGCGGCGTGCCGATGGGCCGCCAGGTCCGCGCCGTGATGCAGGGCGTCGAGGTGATGGTGGCCACCCCCGGCCGCCTGCTCGACCTCGTGCAGAGCAACGGGCTCAAACTCAACCAGGTCGAGTTCCTGGTGCTCGATGAAGCCGACCGCATGCTCGACATGGGCTTCATCAACGACATCCGCAAAATCGTCGCCAAGCTGCCGATCCGGCGGCAGACGCTGTTCTTCTCGGCCACCATGCCGAAGGACATCGCCGAACTCGCCGAGGCGATGCTGCGCGATCCCGCCCGCGTCGCGGTGACCCCGGTGTCCTCGACCGTCGACCGCATCGCCCAGCGCGCGATCCAGGTCGATTTCACGGCCAAGCCGGCGGTGCTGGCCCAGATCCTCAAGCAGGAACCGGTCGACCGTGCGCTGGTTTTCACCCGCACCAAGCATGGCGCCGACAAGGTGGTGAAGGGCCTCGCCAAGGCCGGCATCGAGGCCAACGCCATCCACGGCAACAAATCGCAAAACCATAGGGAACGCGTATTGGCGGCATTTCGTTCCGGCGAAATCCGCACGCTTGTGGCGACTGACATCGCCGCCCGCGGCATCGACGTCGACGGCATCAGCCATGTGGTGAATTTCGACCTGCCGAACATCCCGGAAACCTATGTCCACCGCATCGGCCGCACCGCGCGTGCCGGCGCCGACGGGGTCGCGATCTCGCTGGTCGCGGGCGCCGAGGAAATGGGCTATCTGCGCGATATCGAGCGGCTGATCCGGATCACCGTGCCGCGGGAAGACCGCCGCACGCCAGGCAACCGTGACGGCAACCGCGACGCCGCCGCACCGGCGCAGGCCGCCCAGCCGCACCGTAGCGGCCGCTCTGCGCCCCGCGCACATAATGTCCGTGGGAATGAGCATGCCCAAAGCGCAAAAGGGCCTCGCCGCCGCCGCCGTCGAGGTGGTAATAATGGGGCAGCGCAGACGAACCGGGGCGAGTCGCCACGTCCGTCGCAGGCCGGCAGCAGCGAGAGCATTCAAGGCGTCGCCTTCTTGCATCGCGAGAGCCGGCCGAAACAGCAACCCAACCGCAACAAGCAACCGCAGCACTAGCCGTCGCTCGATCTGGAGAACCACATGGCTAAGGAAGAGCTGATCCAGTTCGAAGGACTGGTGACCGAAATCCTCCCTGACGCTCGTTACCGGGTGCAACTCGATGCCGGGCACGAGATCGTCGCCTACACCGCCGGCAAGATGAAGAAGAACCGCATCAAGACGCTCGCGGGCGACCGCGTCACGATCGAAATGTCGCCCTATGATCTCGAAAAGGGCCGGTTGATCTTCCGCCACAAGGACGAGCGCCCGAGCACGCCGGGCGGCCCGCCGCGGGGCGGACCGCAGCGCGGCGGCCAGTTCCGCCGCCGCTAGGCCGCAAGTTTGCAACTGTTGCGCGCATGACAGCCTGATGTCCTGCGCGGCAATTGGCCGGCGGGCCCGCCGGCCAAAAAATCGCGCACGTCAGGATTGTTTTGAGCCCCTCTATCGAATAATATAGGGCCTATCGATTTTCGGCCGGACGACATTAGCTAACACCGGTACAGCCGGTTCAGACGCTGACGACCCTTCCAAAAATTCGATCTCACCACCCCGCCAATCAGCGGGTCTTGAACTTGTATATCTGAGAAGGGACTACCCACGTGAGCATGGGAACCGTGAAGTGGTTTAACGCGACCAAGGGCTACGGCTTCATCCAGCCGGATGAAGGCGGGAACGACGTGTTCGTGCACATCAGTGCAGTCGAGCGCGCCGGCCTTGGCACTCTGCGTGAAGGCCAGAAGATCTCCTACGAGATCGTGGCTGACCGCCGTTCCGGCAAATCCTCGGCCGACAATCTGCGCGCCGCCGGATAAGCCGATTTCCGGGAGCCGAAACGCTCCGGGAAATTGCGTCAAAGCAGCAGGGCCGCACCCCCGGGTGCGGCCCTTGTTGTTTTTGCCGCACCCTCAGGTGGGCTTGTTGTTTTAGGGCGCACTCGCACGCCGCATGTTCGATCAGAAAGCTGATGCCGTCACGTCGGGCACAACGGCAAAGGCGATGTCGTCGGATAGATCACACACAGCGATTGCCGCGGACGGGTATAGGCAACATCGCTGAGGTTGATGCCCGTCTTCGCCATCACATAGCCGATCGTCGGAACATATTTGTAGCTGATCTCGCTGAAGATCAGATAGGTGCCCGGCACCAGCAGCGCCGTCGGAATCAGGCTGGAGACGTCTTGCCCCACGGTGCGGGTCGAGTTCGTCAGCGTCGCCTGGGTGGCGCCGCTGGCAATCGTCGCAGCCTTGCTCCACTTGATCTTCGCGATCTTGTTGCTGTCGATGTAGATCTCCGACAACGTCGCCTTGGTCGGCGAGGCATCGTAGGGCGTCATGATGCCGACGCTGGCGGTGAAGAAGGCCTTGAGATCGCTGTCCGAGACCTGAATCGCCTGGGACGTCAGGTCCGACAGCGTTCGCGCCATCAGCGTCACCTTGCGGTCGACCGCGACGCCGGACGAGATCTCGACGGTGCCGAAGAACATCACCAGCATCAGCGGCAGGATGAACGCGAATTCGACGGCTGCCAGACCCCGGCAGTCGTCCCTGAATGCGGTGGCGACGCGGCGCAGGATCGCAGGTACGGTCTTCATGACTTTGCTCATGAGCATGTCGCGCCACTGACGCCGGAGGGTTCGTTCTTGAACGTCGCGGTCGCGGTCAGCAGGCGTTTGCCGTTGGCGAGGTTGGCGGTGTTGAAGCCAAGCTTGGTGACGAACAGCGGCCATTGATAGAACAGGCGCACCACCACGACGTCGCCGGCACTCCCGGGACAGTATTTCATGTTGGGATTGAACGCCTGGCTACTGTCGATCGGAGGCGCGATGTTGATGCTGCCAAAGCCGTTGTTGGGATAGCTGCGCACGTCGACATAGACGCCGTTGGTGCAGTCGAACAGCGCGGCGACCCGGCCGCAAACGAAGTCCTTGAACTGCTGTTGGGTGTACGACGCGCCCTGCGCCTGACCGGTCATGACCATGCGCGCCGAATCCTGCGTCACGGTCTCGAGCACTTGGCTGGCGAAGAAGATCATCGAAACCTCGATGATCGCGAACAGCAAGCCGAAGAACAGCGGCGCAATCAGCGCGAACTCGACCACGGCCGAGCCACGGTTGTTACGGCGAAAGCGACGCAGGAGGTTTCGGGAAGAACGAGCGGGCAGCGGCATTAACAACCCCGGATCAGCATGGCGGCAACAACTACCCAAGACTCATTGTTGAAGTGTTTCGCCGGATCGAGACAGGGCGACCCGATCCGTTAGGTCAGTGTTAACCATGCCGAGTGGCCGGGGGCATCGACCGCGGCCCCGGCGCGTGGAAGCGCCGCAGCCGAGACGTTTCAGTTGGACGGCCGCGATGCAACGGCCCCCGACGTCGTGGCCTCCCGGCTGAGCGAGCCGGCCTGGGTCATCGTCGCCTTGAAGTAGTTCTCGCCGTCGCCGAGGGTGATGCGACGCTGGCAGACCGGCATGCAGCTGTAGGTCTCGCGATCGATGCCGCGATAGACGGTGACGAGTTGGTCGGAAGGTGGGCCTTCGACCTGGATCTGGCGATCCACCAGTACCTGGCCGGTGCGGTCGAGCGCGATGAAGTTGGTGGCGCCGTAGCCCTTGCCGGTGACGACGACGACCCCGCCGTTCTGCAAGGTCACGTCGGCGATCAGGGGGTTGCCGACCACGATCGTGGCGATCCCCGAGGGCAGCTTGACGAGCTTGGCCTGATCGACATTGACCGCGATCCTGTCGGGATCCGGCGCAGCCGTGGAGATGGCGGGCCACAGCAGCATGGCTGCGGCGAGCGAGATGAATCCAATGCGCGCGACGGCGCGAATACGCTGGGTCTGAAACGACATACTCTACCCCGGGACGTTGACAAGCCGGCAAAAGCGATACGCAGCGGACCGGCGCCCGACGCAGGCGAATCTGACGGCAATTCATTTAAGAAGAGCAAAAATCGCCCGCCGAATTGCGCGCATGTCGAGACTTCGGCGACGGATCGGCCAGCGCCCTACCCCATCGCTTTGCGCTGATGCGCCGATCGCGCCTCAGGCGGTCGCGACGCCCCGGCTGCGGCCGAGGTCTGCAGCCAGCTGATGACCCAGCCGGTTGAAGCGCCGCTCGATCATGGGCTCGATGATGAAATAGCTCAACGCCAGCGAGGCTCCTGCCACCAGCATCGTCAGCAGCAGAATATCGACATGCAGCCACGCCGCGATCGCCGGCACCACCGGAAAATGCACCAGATAGATCGCATAGGAGTGACGTCCAAGCAGGCCCAGCACCGAATTCGCAACGCTGCCCTTGAGCAGGACGTAGGCCATTGCCCCGAGCAGCGCGACCTGCGCGCCCCAAGCCGAGGTCAGGCACGCCCCGGCCAGCAGCAACGCGCCGAGCCGGGGCCGATTGCCGCGCTCGACGATGTCGTAAAACAGGAGGCCGAGACCGAAGCAGATCACCTGGCGGGGCAGCCAGCAGAAGTAGAAGCCCTCGGCGAGATAGGCCTGCTGCGGCGGCAATGATGCGGCAAGATGCGGGACCAGATAGAACTTCGCCAGCGCGCCGGCCGCCACACTCGTCGCGGCAATCAGGGCATAGCAGGCCACCGGGCCGTTCGGCTGCCTGAACAGCCGGATGATCAGCGGAAACAGCAGATAGAACTGCATCTCGACGCCGATGCTCCAGCCTCCCGGGACCACCGAGTTGAACGCGGTCAGGCTGAACAGATGCAGGAACAGCGCGGTCAGGACGACATCCGGGGCGCCGAGGCCCTCGGGAGCCCATTGCTTGACGCCTTCGCCCCTGGTGATCACGAGATAGAACACGATCGCGATCCAGAACAGCGGCACGATCCGGAACGCGCGGCGCAGATAGAACGAGCCCGCGGCCGCGAGATCGGTCCTGCCGCCATAAGTCAGCATCATCGTATAGCCGCTGACGATGAAGAACAGCTGCACCCCGAGTTGGCCGTAGTCATAGGTGAAGGCGAGAAGCCCCGGAATGAAGCTCGTTGCATGGTTGGCGCAGTGCGAGGCCACCACCATCAGGATGGCAATGCCGCGCAACAGATCCAGCGATTGATTGCGCGTCGTCATGGCGGCGTGGCTCCGCCCTGAGGCTCAATTGGCGCTGCGCACATGGATCACCACCCGCTCGTCGGCATAGAGGCGCTGCCAGCCGCCGATGCGGTCGAGCAATTTGACGGCAGGCGTGGTCGGCTCGAGCATCACCGCGTCGATGTCGTAGGTCTTGAGCAGGTCGAGAAAGCCGTCGACGTCCTTGAGCTGCAGCGCACGGTAATAGTCCATCTCGAATTTCTCGCCGTAGAGTTCGGCGCGGCCGTCGACGAACACCGGCACCTGCCGCCAGATCAGGTAGCCGCCGAACTGCAGATCGTGCAGCACCCGCCTGGCGTTGTGCGCCTTCAGCGCATCGACCGCGGCGGCCGGCGAATGCACGGCCGGCGGCGCGACATCCCCGCGCGCCGCAACCGCCACGGTGGTGACGCAGAGCCCTGCGACCAGCAGCGCCGCCGGAGCGGCCTTCAGCCGGACGGCGGCCGCCGCGCGCAGGCCGAACTGCGACGTCACCGGCGTGAGCACGGCGAGCGGCAGCAGCAGGGCGAACAGATCGATATTCCGGACATGGGACAGCGCCATGTGCAGCAGGCCGAGCACCAGGACAATCCGCACCGGCGGCAACCGCACCCCGCAGAACAGCGCGCCGCCGATCAGGCCGAGCAGGATCACCTCGAACATGCCGAGGTGGCTGAAGTCGACCGACATCCACTCCGCGATGAGATGCAAGAGCTCACCGAGGCTGAGGATCTTCAGCGCGGCCTGGATCGAGCCCCAGCCGTAGGGTGTCACGCAGCATGCGGCGAGCGCGCCGATGCCGAACGCCGTCCAGCGCAGCGCCAGCTGTGTCCGCTGCGCCGGGGCGGCATTCCACATCGCATCGAGCGCGAAGGCGCCGAGCAGCACCAGGCCGAACAGAAATCCGCCATGCAGATTGGCCCACAGCGCGAGCAAAGGCAGCAGCCAGAACGACGGCGCCTGGCGGCGCTCGCTGGCGACCATCAGGCTGTTCGCCCACAGCAGCATGATCGGCAGCACCAGCACGTGCGGGCGGGCCAGCAGGTGCCCGCATGTCAGCATGAATGCCGCCAGCGTCACGAGGCAGGCATAGGTCGCCGGCATCGCGCGGCTGAGGATGGCGGTGAGCAGCGCGAAGGCGGCGGCGGCGCAAGCCGCGGTCAGCACCACCGGCCCGCTCCAGCCGGCGAGATCATAGGCTTTCGCGAACACGAGCTGCGCGAGCCAGGACGACGACACCCACGGCTCGCCCGCCTTGGTGAACGAATAGATGTCGACCGACGGCAGGGCGCCGTGATCGAGAATCCAGCGGCCGACGGTGATCTGCCAGTAGGTGTCGGGATCGCCGAGCAGCCTGACGCAGACGATCAGCAGCAGGGCGTAGACGCCGCAGGCGATCGAGAACCAGGCGGGGACGGCGGCGAGCGCGGAGGTCCGCTCGCGTGGAATGATGGCGACCTCAGCACTCATCTCAGCGCTCATGGCGTCACGGGCCGAACGACGATGTCATTGCCTGAACGGATACGCCAGCTGTCCGCCGATTTCGTGCGGCACGCCCTGCTCGGCGTCGACGCCGTAATCGTCGGGCAGCTTGCCTTCCGGCATGCGGAACGTTCCGAACAGGATATCCCAGAGCGGGAAGGTGCCGGCGAAGTTGGTGTCGCCGCCTTCCTCGAGCGCGGTGTGATGCCAGCGATGGAACACCGGCGTCGCGATCACGTATTTGAACGGGCCGAGCGTCCAGTTCAGATTGGCGTGCACGAACGCCGAGTGGAAGGTGTTGAACGGACCGACCCACACCATGATGTTGGGCGAGATGCCGGCCATCAGCAGGATCACGTCGACGGTGATGGTGCCGATCAGCAGGTTGACGGGATGGAAGCGCGCCGCCGAGATCCATTCGAGGTCTTCGGATGAATGATGGATGGCGTGATACTTCCAGAAGCCGCCGCCGTGAAACATCCGGTGCAGCCAGTACAGCATGAAGTCGGCGGCGACGACGAAGATGATCGCCTGCAGCCAGAGCGGAAGCTCGGACAGCGGACCGTGCCCGTTCTCGTAGAACGCGATGAGGTCGTCGGCGCCGTGAACGTTGAAGACCGCGGCCGCGCCCACCACCAGCAGCCCGATGCGGAACACGCGGGAGAACACCGGCACGAAGAACCAGTAGCACATGTCGGTGACGAGCTCGCGCTTGCGCCACCAGGGCTTGCCGGGATTGCAGGCCCAGAAGTGAGTCAGCACCGCGAAGATGACCGCCAGCACGATCGTGATCGGCACCACCCTCGCCAGCGTCTGGCCCATCATCTCGGCGACTTCAAACGGCAAGCTGGACATCACGGCCTCGTTCTGCAGAAGGCCCATGGGTAAAGGCTCGCGCTTAAGGAGCTGTGAACGCCGCAGCAAGCCGTTGGGCCGCAGCAACAATCTGCAATTTTAGCAAGCCGTTTAATGCCAAATTTACTGTGCGTAACAACAGCAGGTTCCGCCGCAGTTTCTGCAATCAAATTAACTGCGCCGAAATCGTCGAACCCTACGGTGCGGCAATGGTCACGGTGCTGAGAACGCCGGCCAGACCAAACCTAGTTCGACCAGCCACGTGTACATAGGAGTGATTGATGAAGAACCTCGTTTCGCGTTTCGTGAAGGACGAATCCGGCGCGACCGCTATCGAGTATGGCCTGATTGCGACCGGCATTGCGATCGCGATCATTGCCGCGGTCAACGGCGTCGGCTCCAAGCTGTCCGGCACCTTCAACTCGATCTCGGGCTCGCTGAAGTAAGCCGTCTCCGGCACCTCGGCATTCAAAGGTCCCGGCGTGGCCGGGACCTTTGCTATTTATCGGACCCGGCCGGCATGCCTGGCTGAAGGCGCGGCCGGTCCTTTCCCGATTGTTCACCATTGGCCGCTAGCGTCGGGTCACGACCTCGCTCCAGCTTGACGGCGTTCGCCCATGATTATCGATATCGCACGCTTGATGCTGTTTCCGGCCCTGATGGCATTCGCGGCGGCGAGCGACTTGCTGACGATGACGATCCCGAACCGGGTCGCGCTGGGCTTGCTGGCCGGCTTTTTCATTCTGGCGCCGCTGAGCGGGATGGGCGCCTACGACATCCTCGTCCATGCCGGCGCCGGCGCGCTGGTGCTGGTGGTGGCGTTCGGCATGTTCGCCATGCGATGGATCGGTGGCGGCGACGCCAAGTTGGTGGCGGCGGCCGGCCTCTGGCTGGGGTTCGACCATCTGCTCGCCTTTCTGGTGTTTGCGTCGCTGTTCGGCGGCGCGCTGACCGTGCTGCTGCTGCAGGTCAGGCAATGGCCGCTGCCCTACCTGCTGGCCTCGCAGGCCTGGATCGCCCGGCTGCACGACAAGCAGGCCGACGTCCCCTACGGCATCGCGCTCGCGCTCGGCGCGCTCCTGGTCTATCCGGAGACGGACTGGATCAAGACGCTGGACCTCGCGCACTTTGCCATGCGCTGAAAGCAACGGGTAACCGCTCGTTAAGGCGATTTAGATACGCCTCATTAACCATGCTTTGACGAATAGCTGGTCAACTCCCATCACGGCGGCGGCGGCGTCGCGGCGTCATGTGGAAAGTGAAGCGTAATGAATACGGCCC
Organism: Bradyrhizobium sp. CCBAU 51753; assembly: GCF_015291565.1. Lineage (NCBI taxonomy): Bacteria > Pseudomonadati > Pseudomonadota > Alphaproteobacteria > Hyphomicrobiales > Nitrobacteraceae > Bradyrhizobium > Bradyrhizobium sp. CCBAU 51753. The sequence continues at coordinate 8,613,987 of NZ_CP030037.1, forward strand.
GCATTCTGGTCCTCGCTATTGCAGGCTGCGCCGGCCTCGCGGCGCTCTATCTCGCGAGCGGCAGCGACAACAAGCCGGAGCCCGCGCCCCCGGTCGCGCAGCTGCCGACGGTCGACGTCCTGGTCGCACGCACCGACATCGGCCTCGGCGCCACGGTGAAAGCCGAGGATCTGCAGTGGCAGACCTGGCCGGCGGCCACCGCCAGCACCAGCTTCCTGCGCCGGGACACCAACGCGGAGGCCATCAAGGACGTTACCGGCTCGATCGTCCGCGCCCCGTTCATCCAGGGCGAGCCGATCCGCGAGCAGAAGCTCGTCAAATCCGACGGCGGCGGCTTCATGGCGGCGATCCTGCCGAGCGGCATGCGTGCGGTATCGACCGAGATTTCGCCCGAAACCGGCGCCGGCGGCTTCATCCTGCCGAACGACAAGGTCGACGTCCTGCTGTCCAAGCGCGACAAGAATCCCGACCGCAACGGCGCCGATATCATCAGGACCGAGGTCATCCTGACCAATGTCCGCGTGCTGGCGATCGACCAGGCGCCCAAGGAAAAGGACGGCTCCAACACGGTGGTCGGCAAGACGGTGACGCTCGAGCTGAAGCCCGAGCAGACCGAGACGCTGGCTCGCTCGCGCCAGAGCGGCGTGCTGTCGCTGGCGCTGCGCAGCATCGCCGACGCCAATGTGGTCGATGCCCCCACCGAAGACGACAACAATAGACGCGGCGAGACGGTCAACGTCATCCGCTACGGCGTCGCCAGCCAGGCGACAATGCAGAAGTGACGATGAGGGCACACGAGATGAAGTGCGGGGCAACACCACGGACGATGCGGACCTTGCTGGTCCGCGCCCTGTCGTTTTCGGCCGTCGCGGCGCTCACCCTCAACCCGGCATTGACCCCGGTGCTGGCGGGCGATTACCGCGCCGCCGCGCCTGCCGCGGCCGACGGCCAGATGAACGCCCGCTTCCTGTCGCTCGGCGTTGGCAAGTCGCTGGTGATCGACCTGCCGCGGGACATCAAGGACGTGCTGGTCGCCGATCCCAAGATCGCCAACGCGGTGGTCCGCTCGGCGCAGCGCGCCTACATCATCGGCGCGACGGTCGGCCAGACCAACATCGTGTTCTTCGACGCCGCCGGCCAGCAGATCGCGGCCTATGACATCGCTGTCAAGCGCGACCTCAACGGCGTGCGCGCGGCGCTGCGCCAGGCGCTGCCGAATTCCGACATCCAGATCGAGGGCGTCGGCGACGGCGTCATGTTGAGCGGCTCCGCGGCGACCCCGATCGAAGCCCAGCAGGCCGCCGATATCGCGACGCGGCTGGTCGGCGGCGCCGAAAAGGTGGTGAACTCGATCACGGTTCGCGGCCGCGACCAGGTGATGCTGAAGGTGACCGTCGCGGAAGTCTCGCGCAGACTGATCAAGCAGCTCGGCATCGACCTCACCGCCAACCTCAACTACGGCACGGCGGTGGTGAAGTTCGCCAACAGCAACCCGTTTACGGCAAACAACGCGCCGCTGGTGCCCACCAACGCCATTACCACCTCGTTCGGGTCCGCCCCGTCGGTGTCGGCGACGGTCCGCGCCATGGAAAGCGCCGGCGTCGTCCGCACGCTCGCCGAACCGAACTTGACGGCGATCTCCGGCGAATCGGCGACCTTCATCTCGGGCGGTGAATTTCCAATTCCGACCGGCGTGACCTGCCAGACCACGACGAGCGGCGCCATCGGGCAGTGCGTCCAGACGGTCAGCTTCAAGAAATTCGGTATCTCGCTCAACTTCACGCCCGTCGTGCTGACCGAGGGACGGATCAGCCTGCGCGTGATGACGGAAGTGTCGGAAGTATCGACCGAGAACTCGCTGACCGGCGGCCAGAACGGGACGACGATCCCCTCGATCAAGACCCGCCGTGCCGAGACCACGCTGGAGATTCCGTCGGGCGGCTCGATGGCGATGGCCGGCCTGATCCAGGACCAGACCAAACAGGCCGTCAACGGCCTGCCCGGGCTGGCGTCGCTGCCGGTGCTGGGAACGCTGTTCCGCAGCCGCGACTTCGTCAACAACCAGACCGAAATGATGGTGCTGGTGACGCCCTATGTCGTCCGCGCCGTCGCCCAGAAGGACCTCTCGCGTCCGGATGACGGCTTCACCAACGCCTCCGACCCGCAGGCCGACCTGCTGGGCAGCATCAATCGCATCTACGGGGTGCCCGGTCGCACCGAGCCGGCCCGGAACTACCGTGGCACTTACGGCTTCATCACCGACTGAGGCGGGGACATGACACAGACGACATCCACCACTTCAGCCGATCGCAAGCGTACGCTCACTCTCGCTGGCGCGCTGGTCGGGCTCGCCATGGCGCTGGGCGCCTGCCAGCACAGCCCCGACAACAGTCTCGCTTACATCGATGCGCCGGCCGACTACCGCCAGCGTCATCCGATCGCGGTTACCGAGATCGATCGTTCGGTCGTGGTGTTCGTCGGCCGCAGCCGCGGCGGGCTGACCGCCGAGCAGCGCGCCCAGGTGATGGGTCTGGCGCGGGACTGGATGCGCGAGGGCACCGGTGCGGTGGCCGTCGACGTTCCCGCCGACACGGCGAATGCGCGCGCCGCCCAGGAATCGTTGCGCGAGATCCAGGCGATCTTCGCCGCCGCCGGCGTGCCGCCGCGCGGCATCCTGGTTCGCAAATATCGTCCCGACGATCCGCGCCAGTTGCCGGCGATCCGGGTCAACTATCCGAAGATGACGGCCACCGCCGGGCCGTGCGGCATCTGGCCGGAGGATCTCGGCCCGTCGATCCACAACAAGTCCTACCTCGAGAACAAGCAGTACTACAATTTCGGCTGCGCCAATCAACGCAACTTGGCGGCAATGGTCGAGGATCCGGCGGACCTCGTGCAGCCGCGGGCGGAGACCCCCGCCTACACGCCGCGTCGCAGCATCGCCTTCGACAAATATCGCAAGGGTGACAGCACCGCGACGACCTATTCCGAGGCCGAAAAGGCCAAACTCAGCGACACCGGCAAATGATCACCTACGCGCAGCAAAACTCCGAAGAGCAGCCGGACGTCACGCCGCCGGCGGTGGAGGATCACATTGCGCCGGCACCGCGGGTTTCGGTCCAGGCGTTCTGCGAGACCGTCGAGACCGCCGCCGCCGTGCAGTCGGCGGGCGAGGACCGCCGGCTGGCCAAGGCTCATCTCAAGATCCAGATGGGCGGCATGGCGGCCGCCATCGAGGCCTACCGCTCGGCGCCGACGCCCAACGTTATCATCCTCGAAACCGAAGGCCGCAGCGATGTGCTGGCCGGCCTCGACCAGCTCGCCACGGTCTGCGACGCCGGCACCCGCGTGGTCGTGATCGGCCGGGTCAACGACGTCACGCTGTATCGCGAGCTGGTGCGCCGCGGCGTCAGCGACTACGTGATCGCGCCGGCGCATGCGATCGACGTGGTGCGCGCGGTCTGCAACCTGTTCTCGGCACCGGAAGCCAAGGCGGTCGGCCGCATCGTCGCCGTCGTCGGCGCCAAGGGCGGCGTCGGCGCCTCGACCATCGCCCACAACATCGCCTGGGCGATCGCCCGCGACCTGGCGCTGGATTCGGTGGTGGCCGATCTCGACCTCGCATTCGGCACCGCCGGCCTCAACTACAACCAGGACCCGGTGCAGGGCATCGCGGACGCGGTGTTCTCGCCGGACCGCGTCGATACCGCCTTCGTCGACCGCCTGCTGTCGAAATGCACCGACCATCTGAGCCTGCTGGCGGCGCCGGCGACGCTCGACAAGGTCTATGATTTCGGCGCCGAAGCGTTCGATGCGGTGTTCGACACGCTGCGCGGCACGATGCCCTGCATCGTGCTCGACGTGCCGCACCAATGGTCGGGCTGGACCAAGCGCGCGCTGATCGCGGCCGACGACATCCTGATCGTGGCGGCGCCCGATCTCGCCAATCTGCGCAACGCCAAGAACATGTTCGACCTCCTGAAGGCATCCCGGCCCAACGACCGCGCGCCGCTGTACTGCCTGAACCAGGTCGGCGTGCCGAAGCGTCCGGAGATCGCCGCTGCCGAGTTTGCCAAGGCGATCGAAAGCCAGCCGATCGCCACCATTCCGTTCGATCCGCAGATCTTCGGCTCGGCCGCCAACAACGGGCAGATGATCGCGGAAATTGCCGCCAATCACCGCGCGGTCGAGATGTTCCTGCAGATGGCGCAGCGGCTGACAGGCCGCGGCGAAACCAAGAAGCCGAGGGGATCGTTCCTGTCACCCCTGCTGGAAAAGCTGCGGGCGAAATAGCTCGCATGGAGTGAAGACGTCGTGTTTGGTAAGCGTAGCGGAAACGATGTGGATGTGCGGGCGCCCAAGCCCGCGTTTCAGGCGCCGGAACCTGCGGGACCGGCGGCGATGCCGCGCGAGACCGCCGCACCCGTAATGTCGTCGCCGCCGCTTGCGCCGGCGAAGCCGCCGCCCGCTCCCGTCGTCGAGACCCGCCGCTCCGACAATTATTACCAGGTCAAGGCGACCATCTTCGGCGCCCTGATCGAGGCGATCGATCTCGCCCAGCTCGCCAAACTGGACAGCGAATCGGCGCGCGAGGAAATCCGCGACATCGTCAACGAGATCATCGCGATCAAGAACATCGTGATGTCGATCGCCGAGCAGGAAGAGCTGCTCGACGACATCTGCAACGACGTGCTCGGCTACGGCCCGCTGGAACCGCTGCTGTCGCGCGACGACATCGCCGACATCATGGTCAACGGCGCCGGCACGGTGTTCATCGAAGTCGCCGGCAAGATCCAGCGCACCGGCATCCGCTTTCGCGACAACCAGCAGCTGCTCAACATCTGCCAGCGCATCGTCAGCCAGGTCGGCCGGCGCGTCGACGAATCCTCGCCGATCTGCGACGCCCGCCTCGCCGACGGCTCCCGCGTCAACGCCATCGTGCCGCCGCTGGCGATCGACGGCCCCGCGCTCACCATCCGCAAATTCAAGAAGGACAAGCTGACGCTGGATCAGCTGGTCAAGTTCGGCGCGATCACGCCGGAAGGCGCAGCGATCCTGCAGATCATCGGCCGGGTCCGCTGCAACGTCCTGATCTCCGGTGGCACCGGCTCCGGCAAGACCACGCTGCTCAACTGCCTCACCAACTATATCGAGCACGACGAGCGCGTCATCACCTGCGAGGACGCCGCCGAACTCCAGCTGCAGCAGCCGCATGTGGTGCGGCTGGAAACCCGGCCGCCGAACATCGAAGGCGAAGGCCAGGTCACGATGCGCGAACTGGTCCGCAACTGCCTGCGTATGCGTCCCGAACGCATCATCGTCGGCGAAGTCCGCGGACCCGAAGCGTTCGACCTGTTGCAGGCGATGAACACCGGCCATGACGGCTCGATGGGCACCCTGCACGCCAACAACCCGCGCGAAGCCCTGTCGCGCTGCGAATCCATGATCACGATGGGCGGCTTCGCGCTGCCGTCGCGCACCATTCGCGAGATGATGTGCGCCTCGATCGACGTCATCATCCAGGCCGCGCGCCTGCGCGACGGCTCGCGCCGCATCACGCACATCACCGAGGTGATGGGCATGGAAGGCGACACCATCATCACCCAGGACATCTTCGTCTACGACGTCGTCGGCGAAGACGCCAACGGCAAGATCATCGGCAAGCACCGCTCGACCGGGATCGGCCGGCCGAAATTCTGGGAGCGCGCCCGCTACTACAACGAAGAGAAGCGGCTTGCGGCGGCGCTCGACGCCTCCGAAGCCCCGCCGCCGGCCTAAAGGGGACGCACCATGCAAATGCAAACCCTTGCCCTCGCTTTCCTCGCCGCCGCCTTCGTGGGCGGTCTCGCCTGGGTCTTCCTGTATCCCTACCTCTCCGGGGAGAAGAAGGCCGAGGCCCGCCGTGCGTCGGTGGCGCGCAGCGAGCCCGCCGCCACCCGACAGGCCGACCGCGCGCAGCGCTCCCGCCGCGAGCAGGTCGAGGGCTCCTTGAAGGAGCTCGAGGCACGCGCCCAGAAGGACAAGAAGGTCCCGCTCGCCATGCGGATCTCGCAGGCCGGACTGGAATGGTCGGAGCAGAAGTTCTGGATGATTTCCGGCGTGCTCGGCCTGCTCGGGTTCGGCGCCGCATTCCTGGCCGGCGGCGGCATGCTCGGCGCGGCCGGCATCGGCTTCGCCATGGCCCTCGGCATGCCGCGCTGGCTGCTCGGCTTCCTGAAGAAGCGACGGGAAAAGGCTTTCTTGAAGGCGCTGCCCGACGCCGTCGACGTCATCGTGCGCGGCATCAAGGCCGGCCTGCCGCTGTTCGAATCGATCAAGGTGGTGGTCAACGATTCGCCGGAGCCGCTGCGCAGCGAGTTCCGCGCCATCATCGAGACCCAGGCGGTCGGCATGCCGCTCGGCGAGGCCTGCGCGCGGCTCTACGAGCGCATGCCGCTCCCGGAAGCCAACTTCTTCGGCATCGTGATCGCGATCCAGCAGAAATCCGGCGGCAATCTGTCGGAAGCGCTCGGCAACCTGTCCAAGGTGCTGCGCGACCGCAAGAAGATGGCCGACAAGATCCAGGCGATGTCGATGGAGGCGAAGGCCTCCGCCGGCATCATCGGCTCGCTGCCGCCGATCGTGATGATCCTGGTGTTCATCACCACGCCCGACTACATCGCGCTGCTGTGGACCAACTCGATGGGACAGCTGATGCTGGTCGCCTGCGTGGTCTGGATGTCGATCGGCATCATGGTGATGAAGAAGATGATCAACTTCGATTTCTGACGGTGCAGCATGATTGATTTCCTCATCGGCAAACTCCACGACGTCAGGTTCATGACCATGATGCTTGCCTTCTTCGCGGCGAGCGCGACGGTCTATACGCTGGTGATGCCGCTGCTGGCCGGCGGCGATCTCAACAAGCGCATGAAGGCCGTCGCCAGCGAGCGCGAGCGGATCCGGCAGCGCGAGCGCGAGCGCCTCGCCAAGTCGGAGAAGATCTCGCTGCGCCAGACGCCCAAGCAGGCCGTCTCCAGCATGGTGGACAACCTGAACCTCACCAAATGGGTCGCCCAGGAGTCCGCGCTCGAGAAGCTGGTGATGGCCGGGTACCGCGGCCACGCCCCGTACGTCTACTTCCTGGCGGCGCGCGCGGTGTCGCCGGTCGTGATGCTGATCGCCGCGGTCATCTATACGTTCTTCATCGCCGGCGCGGGCTGGTCGCTCACGGTCAAGATCGGCATCTGCGTCGCGGCGACCTATGCCGGGCTCCAGGCACCGATGCTGTTCCTGAACAACGCGATCACCAAGCGTCAGCTCTCGATCAAGCGCGCCTTTCCGGATTCGCTCGACCTCCTGCTGATCTGCATCGAGTCCGGCATGTCGGTCGAGGTCGCGTTCCGCAAGGTGGCCAGCGAGATCGTCGGCCAGTCGGTGGCGCTGTCGGAGGAGTTCGCGCTGACCACGGCGGAGCTGTCCTACCTGCAGGATCGCAAAGCCGCCTACGAGAACCTCGCCCGCCGCACCGGCCTCGAAGGCGTAAAGTCGGTCTGCATGGCCTTGCAGCAGTCCGAACGCTACGGCACCCCGCTCGGCCAGAGCCTGCGGGTGATGGCGCAGGAAAACCGCGACATGCGGATGAACGAGGCCGAGAAGAAGGCGGCGGCGCTGCCGCCCAAGCTGACCGTGCCGATGATCCTGTTCTTCCTGCCCTGCCTGTTCATCGTGATTCTCGGACCGTCCTACATCAAGATCGCGACGATGCATTGAGCCCGTGGCGGCCTTCTCCCCCCTTGAAGGGCCGTCGCAGGGGCGATGCTGCCAATATGTGAAAAACAACCCCATGCAAAGTAGCCGGTGGCCGCCGGCGCTCGACCAGGCAGCTGTCCGACACGCACCTTGACACGTCGGGCAACTCACCGGTATTCTTCCAATATTCCGAAATCGCGCAATCGCACCCTCACCCTTTTCAAGCGGAGGCGGGAAACTGCGACATCGCGTAGCCCGGATGCAGCGAAGCGAAATCCGGGGAAAGTCGGTCAGCGGAAATGCCGGTCCCGGATTGCGCTGCGCTTCATCCGGGCTACGATCTGAGCCGAGCGGCCTAATCGCCCTTGGCGAGGACCGGCGCGGCGCGCGATGCCGTCTTCGGGCCAGCCCTGCGGTTCAGCATGTCGCGCAGATAACCGACATTGGCCGCGGCCTCTTCGGCCGGCAGATCGGCCTTGACGATGGTCTCGGCCTCCGCGAAGCGGCCCTGCAGGCCGACGACCAGCGCGAGGTTCTGCCGGATCCGCGTATCGGCGCGGGCGCTGGCATAGGCGCGGCGCAGCGTCTCCTCGGCCTTCGGCAGTTCCTTGGTCAGCATGTAGGAGAGACCGAGATTCGACAGGATCGACGGCTCTTCGGGAGCCATACGCAGGGCGCTGTCATAATAGCGCCGCGCCTCCTCGTGACGGCCCATCTTGTCGAGCGTGGTTCCCTGCACCGACAGGATGCGCCAGTCCGGATTGTCGGGGCTGTGGGCGCGGCTGAGCACGTCGAACGCGGCCTGCGAATTGCCGTTGTCGGCAAGCGCGCGGCCATAGGCGGCCAGCAGCGGCTTGTTGCCGGGATTGGCGATCGTCGCCTGTTCAAGCACGGCGCAAGCCTGCGACCGCTGGCCGGTCTTGCGCAGGCCCTCGCCATAGGCGATCGCGGCGTCGACATCCTTGGGATTCTTGCGATAGCGCTCGCCATAGACTTCGACGGCGCTGCGCGGGTCGTCGGGCACCGGGTCCGGCCGCGAAGCGGAGGAGGACGCCAGCGCCCCCTTCACATCAGACATGGTCTGGCACCCGCCGAGGCCCGCCGCCACCGCCGCCACCAGGGCAGCAGAGGCAAGATGCCGGGCAACATGCCGGGTCAGGCTGGATTGTCGACGCATGGCACTTTGACTCACAAATCGGGCAAATGGATCGAGCCGAGCGTGCCAGCAATAGACTGTTAACCCTAACGTCTGGTTAATTGGCTGATCGCGCCACGCCGGATGCCGCAGGTTCCGGTCACCGCCGCGCAACGCCGGCGCGCTACCATCGCCGGCGAAAGGCGTGTACGACCGACGACGCCTGAACAGCCGAGAGTCGCATGTCATCCGTGTTCGAGACCGCAACCACCCCCGCCGCCATCCCGATCACCTTCGTCACCAAATCGACCTGGGACGCGATCCGGAACGAGCTGCCGGCGCCGGCGCGGCAGTTTGCCGAAGCCAACGGCTTTGCCGCCAAGCCCGGCAAGTGCCTGACCTTGCCGGCCGCCGACGGCAGCATCGCGCAGGTGCTGTTCGGCCTCGATGACGAGACCCACAAGGCGCGCGATCCGTTCCGGCCGGGCGCGCTGCCCGGCCTGCTGCCGCCGGGCGTCTACCGCTTTGCCAACGCGCCGCATGACACGAGGCTCGCCGCGCTGGCGTTTGCGCTCGGCGCGTACCGCTTCGGCCGCTATCGCAAGAACGAGGCGCCCGACGTGCGTCTGGTGCCATCAGACGGCATCGATGCCGCAGAGATCGCGCGGATGGCGGATGCGGCGGCGCTGGCGCGCGACCTCATCAACACGCCGTCCAACGACATGGGTCCCGCCGAGCTCGCCGACGCCGCGCGCGAGCTGGCGGCACGGTTCGGCGCCGGCTTCGACTGCATCACCGGCGAGGCGCTCGAACAGGGCTTTCCGCTGATCCACGCCGTCGGCATGGCCTCGACGCGCGCGCCGCGGCTGATCGATCTGACGTGGGGCGATCCGGCCCATCCGAAGGTGACGCTGGTGGGCAAGGGCGTCTGCTTCGATACCGGCGGGCTCGACATCAAGCCGTCGAGCGGCATGCTGCTCATGAAGAAGGACATGGGCGGCGCCGCCAACGTGCTGGCGCTGGCGCAGATGGTGATGGACGCCAAGCTGAAGCTGCGGCTGCGCGTGCTGATTCCGGCGGTCGAGAATGCGGTCGCCGGCAATGCGTTCCGTCCGCTCGACATCTTCCGCTCGCGCAAGGGCGTCACCGTCGAGATCGGCAACACCGACGCCGAGGGACGGCTGGTGCTCGCCGACGCGCTGGCGCTGGCCGACGAGGAGAGGCCCGATCTCTTGGTCGATCTCGGCACGCTGACCGGCGCGGCGCGTGTCGCGCTGGGGCCGGATTTACCGCCCTTTTACACCAATGATGAGACGCTCGCCGCCGACGTCGCAGCGCACGCCAAGGGGGAGAACGATCCGTTGTGGCGGATGCCGTTGTGGCCGGCCTACGATGCCTGGCTCGACTCCAAGACCGCCGACATCAACAACGCGCCGTCGGGCGGCTTCGCCGGCTCGATCACCTGCGCACTGTTCCTGCAGCGCTTTGTCGAGCACGCGGCAAGCTGGCTGCATGTCGACATCTATGGCTGGACGCCGTCGGCCAAGCCCGGCCGCCCCGAGGGCGGCGAGTGCCAGGCCGCGCGCGCGATCTACAAACTGCTGAGCCAGCGCTATGCATGACCCGCGTCTGACCCCGGCCCGCGACGACCTCGCCGCAAAGTATCTCGAGGGCAAGGTCAAGGCGGCGCGCTTCGTCGAGGGCGAGGATTACGAGGTCAGCGACGCGATCGCGCCGCTGCGCCGCGCCCCGGCGTCCGATGCCGAGCAGATGACGCAGGCGCTGAAGGGCGAGCGGGTCACGATCTACGACCGCAATGGCGAAGGCTGGGCCTGGGGCCAGCTCGGCGATGACGGCTATGTCGGCTGGATTCCCGATGCGGCATTGACCAGGCCGGGTGCAGCGCCAACGCACAAGGTGACGGCGCTGCGCACGCTCGCCTTCCCGGGGCCGTCGATCAAGCTGCCGCCGGTCGAGGCGCTGGCGCTGGGCACCAAGCTGACCGTGATCCGCGAGGATGGCGCATTTGCCGTGACTCGCGAAGGCTGGCACCTGCCGCGTCAGCACGTCGCTCCGCTCGAGGTGATGGCAAACGATTTCGTCTCGGTCGCCGAGCAGTTCGTCGGCACGCCCTATCTCTGGGGCGGCAAATCTAGCCTCGGTATCGACTGCTCCGGCCTGGTGCAGGTCGCGCTGACGGCAGCCGGCACCGGCTGCCCGCGCGACAGCGACATGCAGCAGGACGGCCTCGGCCGCGCGTTGGCGGAAGCGGAAGCCAGGCACCTGCAGCGCGGCGACCTGATCTTCTGGAAGGGCCACGTCGCCATCGTCCGCGATGCGACCACGATCGTGCACGCCAACGCGCATCACATGGCAACCGTGGTGGAGAACACCCAGGCCGCGATCGCGCGGATCAAGGCGGCGGGAAGCGAAGTCGTCGCAATCAAGCGGCTCTGATCCGCTCAACGAACCTATTGCTTCGCTGCCATTGCCGCGTTCGTGTAAGGGACGCACCGGCGGCAGGGTTCCCTCCCCCCTTGCGGGGGAGGGTTAGGGAGAGGGGTGCCACGCGGCCAACTCTCTCCACTCAACATTCGTTGAACCGACGCACTCCAGAATTGGGCAAGCGAAATCCACGTCGATCATCTCGCTTGGGGCTTACCCCTCTCCCCAGCCCTCCCCCGCAAGGGGGGAGGGAGCCTGACCGGCGTGCTCTCCTTACGACGCCCCTTTGAAACTTCACTATCCTAGACAGAACGAAGCGACAGCAACGCTACGTCGCCACCGCGCCGTCGCCGTCGGCCTCGAGCCGGAACGCGGCGGCGAACAGCGCGCGGGTGTAGTCGCTCTTCGGGGTCTTGAACAGCACGGAGGCCGGGCCCTCTTCCTCCACCTTGCCCGACTTCATCACGATCAGATGGCTCGCCAGCGAGGCCACCACGCGCAGATCGTGCGAGATGAACATGTAAGTGAGATCGCGCTTGCGCTGCAGGTCGCGCAGCAAGTCGACCATCTGGGCCTGGAACAGCATGTCGAGCGCCGACGTCGGCTCGTCCAGCACGATGAAGTTCGGCTCCAGCACCACGGCGCGCGCGATCGAGATGCGCTGGCGCTGGCCGCCGGAGAATTCATGCGGATAGCGGAAGCGCCATTCCGGATCGAGGCCGACATCCTTCAGTGCCTTGACCACCCGCACCTCGCGCTCCTCGCGCGACAGCTGCTTCTGGTGCACCTCGAGACCTTCGGCGATGATGTCGGCGATCGACATGCGCGGGCTGAGCGAGCCGAACGGGTCCTGGAACACGATCTGCATGTCGCGGCGGAACGGCCGCATCTGCTTGAAGCGCAGGCCCTGGATGTCGTTGCCGAGGAACACGATCGGGCCATCGGAGGAGATCAGCCGTAGCAGCGCCAGCCCGAGCGTGGTCTTGCCGGAGCCGGATTCGCCGACCACGCCGAGCGTCTCGCCCTTGCGCACCGCGAGGCTGACGCCGTCGACCGCCTTGATGTGGCCGACGGTCGAGCGCAGCAGCCCGCGCTTGATCGGAAACCAAACCTTGAGATTGTCCGCCGACATCACTACCGGCGCGTCGGGCTGCGGCGGCGCCGGATCCGGCTTCGGCTCGGCCGCGAGCAAAGCCTTGGTGTAGGCGTGCTGCGGGGCGGTGAAGACCTGCTCGACCGGCCCCTGCTCGACGATCTTGCCGTTGTTCATGACGCAGACGGTGTCGGCGATGCGCCGGACGATGCCGAGGTCGTGGGTGATGAACAGCAGGCTCATGCCGAGCCGCGCGCGGATCTCGGCGAGCAGCGCCAGGATCTGCGCCTGCACGGTGACGTCGAGCGCGGTGGTCGGCTCGTCCGCGATCAGAAGATCGGGGTCGTTGGCGAGCGCCATCGCGATCATCACGCGCTGGCGCTGGCCGCCGGACAATTGGTGCGGATAGCTCTGCAGCCGCGTCTCCGGCTCGGGAATGCCGACCTGGCGCAGCAATTCCAGCGTCCGCGCCCGCGCCGCGCTGCCACCGATCCCCCGGTGCAGCGACAGGATCTCGCCGATCTGGGTCTCGATGGTCTGCAGCGGATTGAGCGAGGTCATCGGCTCCTGGAAGATGATCGAGATGTCGTTGCCGCGGACCTCGCGCATCTCCTGATCCGATGCGGTCAACAGATCGCGGCCGCGGAAACGGATCGCGCCCGTGGGATGCGACGCCGCCGGATAGGGCAAAAGCTTCAGCACCGACAGCGCGCTGACCGACTTGCCCGAGCCGGACTCGCCGACGAGGGCGACGCATTCGCCGCGCTTGATCGAGAACGAGATGCCGTCGACCGCGAGCGCGCGGCCGAACGCGACCGAGAGGTCGCTGACGTCGAGCAGGGGCTGGTTGCTGGCATCCATGCGTCAGCCCTTCGAGAATGTCTTGCGCGGATCGAAGGCGTCGCGCGCGGCTTCGCCGATGAAGATCAGGAGCGACAGCATGATCGCGACCGAGAAGAAGCCGGTGAGGCCGAGCCACGGCGCCTGCACATTGGCCTTGCCCTGCGACAGCAATTCGCCAAGCGACGGCGAGCCGGGCGGCAGGCCGAAGCCGAGGAAATCCAGCGCCGTCAGCGTCATCACCGAGGACGACACGATGAAGGGCAGGAACGTCATGGTCGCGACCATCGCATTCGGCAGCAGATGGCGGACCATGATCACGGCGTTGGAGACGCCGAGCGCGCGCGCCGCCTGGATGTATTCGAAATTGCGGCCGCGCAGGAACTCGGCGCGCACCAGGCCGACCAGCGAGACCCAGGAGAACAGCAGGAGGATGCCGAGCAGGATGAAGAAGCCGGGCGGCAGCACCGCCGAGATGATCAGCAGCAGATAGAGCGAGGGGATCGCGGTCCAGATCTCGATCAGGCGCTGGAAGATCAGATCGGTCCAACCGCCGAAATAGCCCTGCACGCCGCCGGCAGCAACACCGATGATCGAGGACAGGATGGTGAGCGTCAGGCCGAACAGCACCGAGATGCGGAAGCCGTAGATCAGCCGCGCGACCACGTCACGGCCCTGATCGTCGGTGCCGAGCCAGTTGTATTCGAGGTCGCGGCAGCCGGTCAGCCCCTTCCGCTGCACCACGTCCTTGCACTGCGCTTCGGTCAGCAGCCAGGTCGGCTTCGACGGTACGGGAGTCGGCGGATCCAGGTTTCGGCTGTCATAGGAGTAGCGGATCGGCGGCCAGATCATGGTGCCGCCCTTGGCCGCGATCTGCTTTTGCAGATAGGGATCGCGATAGTCGGCCTCGGTCTCGAAGTCGCCGCCGAACGTGGTCTCGGCGTAGTTGGCCACCACCGGCCAATACAAATGGCCGTCATATTTGACGAGCAGCGGCTTGTCGTTGGCGATGAAGTTGGCGAACAGCGACACCACGAACAGGGTCAGGAAGATCCAGAACGACCAGTAGCCGCGGCGGTTGGCCTTGAAATTCTGCCAGCGCCGCCTGTTGAGTGGCGACGGTGCAAAACCGTGTTGCGTGGCGGGCACGGCTTCGCCGAGCGGCGATTGCGTCGTGGTTTCGACCGGCTGGGGCGCGAGCATCGTCATCACACCTCCCGCGCCTCAAAGTCGATCCGCGGATCGATCCACATATAAGCGAGGTCGGAGAGCAGATTCACTACCAGGCCGACCAGCGAGAAGATGAACAGCGTTCCGAACACCACTGGATAGTCGCGGTTCAGCACGCTTTCGAAGCCGAGCAGACCAAGCCCATCGAGCGAGAAGATGGTCTCGATCAGCAGTGAACCGGAGAAGAAGGCGTGGATGAAGGCACCCGGGAAACCCGCGATCACGATCAGCATGGCGTTGCGGAAGACGTGGCCGTACAGCACCTGGCGCTCGCTGCAGCCCTTGGCGCGCGCCGTCATCACGTATTGCTTGCGGATCTCGTCGAGGAACGAGTTCTTGGTCAGCAGCGTCATGGTGGCGAACGCGCCGAGCGCCATCGACACCAGCGGCAGCGTCAGATGCCAGAAATAGTCGATGATCTTCCAGTACCACGGGAACTGGGACCAACCGTCTGACGTGAGACCGCGCAGCGGGAAGATGTTGAGGAACGAGCCGCCGGCGAACAGCACGATCAGGAGGATCGCGAACAGGAAGCCCGGAATCGCAAAGCCGATGATGATCACCGCCGAGGTCCAGGTGTCGAACCGCGAGCCGTCCTGCACCGCCTTGCGGATGCCGAGCGGGATCGAGATCAGATAGGTCATCAGCGTCATCCAGATGCCGAGCGACATCGAGACCGGCAGCTTCTCCTTGATCAGCTGAATCACGCTGACGCTGCGGAAATAGCTGTTGCCGAAATCGAAGCGGGCGAAATTCCACACCATCAGCGCGAAGCGCTCCGGCGCCGGCTTGTCGAAGCCGAACTGCACCTCGAGCTTCTTGATGAAGTCGGGATCGAGCCCCTGCGCGCCGCGGTATTTCGAGTTGATCGCAGCACCGGCTGCCCCAGCACCCTGGCCGCGCTGCGCGGCCAGATCGCCGCCGCCGCCCGAGACACGCGAGGTGCCGCCGGTGTCGGCGCCATTGATCTGCGCGATGACGCGCTCGACCGGCCCGCCGGGGGCAAACTGCACGACCACGAAGGACACGAACAGAATGCCGAGCAGGGTCGGCAGCATCAACAGGATACGGCGGGCGATATAGGCGCTCATCGGCTACTTCGCCTGCTCGAGCTTCGCGGCCTTCGCCGCGTCATACCACCAGTTCTCGGACGCGCCGACGCCCTGGGCATATTTCGCCGGCTTCTCCGGATGACCGAACTGATCCCAATAGGCGACGCGATGTTTGCCGGAATACCATTGCGGCACCCAGTAGCGGCCGGCCCGGAATACCCGATCGATCGCGCGGCAGGCAAAAGTCAGGTCCGCTCGCGTCTCGGCAGCAATGGCTTTCTCGACCAATGCGTCGATCGCCGGATTGGCCACGCCTGCGAGATTGTACGAGCCTTTGGTGGCGGCGGCGTGGGACGTGAAGTAAGGCCGCAGACTGTCACCCGGCGTTGCCGACATGCTGATACGCTGCGTCGTCACCTCGAAATCGAAAGCCTCGACCCGCGCACGATACTGCACCACGTCGATCAGCCGGATGTTGGCGTCGATCCCAAGTGGGGTAAGATTTTTGATGAAGCTGGCGTGATGCGGCTGGAATGTCGGCTCATCGAGCAGAAACTCGATCGTAAGGGGTTCGCCATTCGGAAGTCGCCGCTTGCCGTCCTTGACGACGCATCCTGCCTCGTTGAGCATCTGCGTAGCCTTACGCAGCAGTGCCCGGTCCTGTCCCGATCCATCCGATACCGGCGGCACGAAGGGCTGGCCGAACACCTCATCCGGCACCTGGCCGCGGAACGGTTCGAGCAGCTTCAATTCCTCCGGCGACGGCAGCCCCATCGCCACCATGTCCGAATTCTGGAACGGCGAGACGCTGCGCGCGTAGGCGTCATACATGATGGTCTTGTTGGTCCACTCGAAATCGAAGGCATAGATCAATGCCTCCCGTACGCGCGGGTCCTTGAATTTATCGAGACGGGTATTGAAGAACCAGCCTTGTCCGCCGGACGGCGTTTCATCCGGCAACGTTTCGCGCTTGACCCGCCCATCCTTGATGGCGGGGAAATCGTACCGCGTCGCCCAGACTCGCGCGGTAAACTCCTCGCGGAAGAGATAGTTCTTGCCGGTAAAGCCTTCGAACGCGACGTCGCGATCGCGATAGAACTCGTAGCGCACCGTGTCGAAATTGTAGCTGCCGCGATTGACCGGCAAGTCGGCGGCCCACCAATCCTTGACGCGATTGTATTCGACGAAGCGGTTGACCTCGAACTTGCCGACCTTGTAGGGCCCTGAGCCGAGCGGCACTTCGATCGTCGACTCTTCGAATTGCCTGGTCGCATAATAGGCCTTCGAGAAGATCGGCAGACCTGCAACATAAAGCGGCACATCACGGGCGCGGTTGGGCGCGAAAGTCACGATCACCGTGGCGTCGTCGGGCGCCTCGGCCTTCACGAAATCGCGAAGTTGCACCACGATCAGTGGATGCCCCTTCTCCTTCAACGTGTTGAGCGAAAAGGCGACGTCCTGCGCCGTCAGCTTCGAGCCGTCATTGAAACGCGCTTCGGGCCGCATCGTGAAACGGTAGGTGAGCTTGTCGGGAGAAATCGAGACCGATTTTGCTGCCAGCCCGTACATCGCATCGGGTTCATCGGCCGCGCGCGCCATCAGCGAATCGAAGGTCAATTCCATTCCCTTCGCGCCTTCACCCTTGAGGATGAAGGCGTTGAACGAGCTGAAGGTATAGAACGACTGGTTATAGGCGCGGGTCGAAGGGATCGTTGAAAACAACCCGCCCTTCGGCGCCTTCGGATTGATGTAATCAAAGCTCTGGAAATCCGCCGGATATTTCAGGTCGCCGAACACCGACATGCCGTGCATCTCGGTTCCGTTTTCGGCCGCCGCAGGTAGGGCACGAAATCCTGCAGCACTCAACGCACCGATGCCGAGACCGAGTGCGTGCCGACGGGTAAACAGCGCCATGCGCGAATCCTTGACGTTATGAACGCTTGAGCTTGGCCGCCTTGTCGGCGTCGTACCACCAAATCGCCGGGAACCCCGATTGTCCATATTTGGGCAATTCAGTCGG
Source organism: Bradyrhizobium sp. CCBAU 51753 (assembly GCF_015291565.1). Taxonomy (NCBI): domain Bacteria; kingdom Pseudomonadati; phylum Pseudomonadota; class Alphaproteobacteria; order Hyphomicrobiales; family Nitrobacteraceae; genus Bradyrhizobium; species Bradyrhizobium sp. CCBAU 51753. Next base: position 8,631,533 of record NZ_CP030037.1, read on the forward strand.
ACGGCCGAAGCGATCCCAGCGGGCTGTACGGACCTTCGGATAGTTCCATTGCGGGACGACGTAATGGTTCCACAATAACACGCGATCGAGCGCTTTCGTCGCCGCGACGAGATCTTCGCGATCCGTCGCAAAAATCACCCGCTCGATGAGCTTGTCGATTATCGGGCTCTTGATGCCGGCAAGATTGCGCGATCCGGCTGTATCTGCAGCTTTCGATCCCCAGTATTCACGCTGCTCGTTTCCGGGTGACAAGGATTCCCCCCAGGATCCGATGACGACGTCAAAATCCCAACTGCGAATCCGATTCTCGTATTGGATTGGATCGATCGTGCGTACCGTGACCGAAAATCCGAGCCGCTCGAGTGCCGGCTTGTAAGCCAGCATGATCCTTTCGAAATTCGGATCCTCGTTCAACAATTCGATGGAGAACGGCTCTCCGTTCTTTGCATCCACGAGCTTCCTGTCTCGTACCTCGTACCCAGCCTCCTTGAGCAGACGAGATGCTTCACGGAGATTTTCGCGCACTGCTTCTGGATTGCCGCCGACAGGATTCGCATAGACCGTCGTGAATACTTCGCCAGGCACTTGATCACGCATGGATTCAAGAATGGCGAGTTCCTTGCCTTGCGGCAGCCCAGTCGCCATCAACTCCTCGGCGCCATCAAAGTAGCTAATGATGCGCTTGTACTGGCCGAAGAAGAGCAGCTTGTTGACCTCCTCGAAGTCGAACGCGTAGTTCAGGGCGCGGCGAACACGCGTATCCTTGAATTTGGCGCGCCGCTGGTTGGGGACAAAGGCCTGCATGACGCCCGAACTGCGGTTCGGAAACTCTTCCAGCACCACGCGCTTGTCGGTGACAGCCGGAAAATTATAGGCGGTCGCCCACGCCTTCGCGCTGTTCTCCAAACGCCAATCGATCTGATCGCCCTTGAATGCCTCGATCGCAACCGTCGGATCCCTGAAATATTCGTAGCGAAGTTCGTCGAAGTTATTGCGCCCAACATTGATCGCGAGATCCCGCGCCCAATGGTCCTTGACGCGCTCCAAAGTCACAGTCCGCCCTGCGACAAATTCCTTGATCCGATACGGTCCCGACCCTAGCGGCTGCTCCAGCGTTGTCGCGGAGATATCGCGTTTGCGTCCTTGGCTATCGGTGCCTTCCCACCAGTGCTTGGGCAAGATCGTAAGCTGGCCCACGATCTGTGGCAGTTCGCGGTTGCCCGGCATATCGAAGACAAATTTCACTTCGCGATCGCTAAGCTTCTCCGCCCTCACGACATGGCTGTAATAGGCAGAAAACATCGGGTGATGCGTCTTGAAGGCGTCGAGCGAGAAGATCACGTCTTCCGGAGTAACCGGTGCTCCGTCATGCCACTTCGCCTGAGGGCGCAGACGGTAAACGACAGAGGAGAAGTCGTCCGGGTAACTTGCGGCCTCCGCCAGCGATCCGTACTCCGTTGAGACTTCGTCGAGCGAAGGCGTCGTCAGCGATTCATAAATCAAGGCGACAGCGCCCGCGATGGAGCCTTTCACACCCGAGACAACAATGTTGAAATTATCGAAAGTGCCGATTGCGATTTGCCGGACAAGGCCCCCCTTCGGTGCATCCGGATTGACGTAGTCAAATCGCTTGAAGTCAGCCGGGTATTTGACGTTGCCGAAGAGCGACAGGCCGTGCCGCCATTTGAGCCCACTGGGGACGTTATCGGCGAGTACCGGCGTTATCGCTGACACGCCAGAGTTCAATCCGAGTGCCGGAGCCACTGCTGCCAGTGCGCTGCCCTGAAGGAGGTGTCGTCGGGTGATTGCCAAATCCGGAATTCCTGTTGCTGACCCCGCCTAGATGGACCTCAATATACGGCAACGGTTCGACCATTTACGTTGCTTTTTCCTAATGATAACCGGTCCGGAACCGATCCGCTGCGGCGAAACGTCTCGATAACAACCCCTGCAACCCCAAAAGGGGACGACCGTTCCCATGCGAAAACGGCCAGGCATTGCCTGGCCGTTTCATTCACGCATGATTGCGAGAACCAAATCGCTACTTCGAAGCGGTCGGGAGCGGAGCCGGGTGCTCCGAGTTCGAATTCAGATAGGCGATGATGTCGGCGCGCTCGCTGTCCTTCGGCACGCCGGCAAAGCCCATTGCGGTGCCCGGGACGAAGCCCTTCGGGTTGGTCAGGAACTTGTTGAGGTCGTCGAAAGTCCATTCGCCGCCCTTGGACTTCATGGCCGCCGAGAAGTTGAAGCCGCGGCCCTCGCCCTTCTTCTCGCCGACGACGCCATAGAGGTTCGGACCGACGCGGTTGGGACCGCCCTTCTCGAAGGTGTGGCAGGCCTGGCACTTCTTGGCGGCGGCAGCGCCCTTCTCGACGGAGGCGGTCTGCAGCAGCTTCTCGATCGGCTCGGACGACGCCGCAGCGGCCTCGCCACCGCCATGGGTCTCCTCCTTGACCGCGATCTCGAAGCCCGGCTTCTGCGGCAGCTTCGGCGAGAACGCCGCGCCGGCGGCAAAGCTCAGCACCAGGACAAAAATACAGGTGCCGAGCACCGCACCGAGAATCTTGTTCAGTTCGAAGGAGTCCATCGGGGTCAGGCTCCGGGCCTTGAATGTCGACTTCAGGCCGGGAATACGGCCGCGGGGAGAGACCTGGGAATCGGCCTTTCGCACCGCCCCCAAGCCGGTTTGAGATATCGGTTTGCCCGCGCTCTGGCAACCCGTATAAACGCGCCGAATTCAACGTCCTCCCCGTCAATTTCCGCTGGCCGGACAGGCCCCGACACCAATGACCGAACCACGTACCCTGGTGCTGATTCCGGCCCGCATGGCCGCCACCCGGCTGCCCGGCAAACCGCTGCTTGATATCGCCGGCCTGCCGATGATCGTGCACGTGTTGCGGCGGGCCGAGGCGGCCGGAATCGGCCGGGTCGCGGTCGCCACCGACACGGTGGAGATCGCAGCTGCCGTGACCGCCCATGGCGGCGAGGTGGTGATGACCCATGCCAACCACCCATCCGGCTCGGACCGGATCCATGAGGCGATGACGATCCTCGATCCGGACGGGACGGCCGAGATCGTGGTCAATCTGCAGGGCGATTTCCCGACCATCACGCCCGACACCATCCGCAGCGTGATGCCGCCGCTGGCCGACCCCGCGGTCGATATCGCGACGCTGGCCTCGCGCATCCATACCGAGGAAGAGGACCGGGCCCCCAGCGTGGTCAAGGCGGTCGGCTCGCCGATCGGGCCGAACCGGCTCCGCGCGCTGTATTTCACCCGCGCCTCCGCGCCCTACGGCGACGGACCGCGCTACCACCATATCGGCCTCTATGCCTACCGGCGCGCCGCGCTGGAGCGGTTCGTGGCGCTGCCGCCCTCGCCGCTGGAACAGCAGGAGAAGCTCGAGCAACTCCGCGCGCTGGAGGCCGGGATGCGGATCGACGTCACCATCGTCGACACCGTCCCACGCGGCGTCGACACCCCGGCCGATCTCGAAACCGCCCGCAGGATACTTTCCAAAGCCTGACCGGGTGCTAAAAGGCCGGCTAGGAAAGAACCGATGACCAAAAAGCTGAAAATCGCATTCCAGGGCGAGCCTGGCGCCAACTCCCATATCGCGATCGTCGAGGCCTATCCCGACGCCGAGCCGTTGCCCTGCGCGACCTTCGAGGACGCGCTGGCCGCGATCTCTTCGGGCGAGGCCGATCTCGGCATGATCCCGATCGAGAACTCGGTCGCCGGCCGCGTCGCCGACATCCATCATTTGCTGCCGGCCTCCGGCCTGTTCATCGTCGGCGAATGGTTTTTGCCGGTTCGCCACCAGCTGATGGCGATCAAGGGCACCAAGCTTTCCGACATCAAGAGCGTCGAGAGCCACGTCCATGCGCTCGGCCAGTGCCGCCGCGTGATCCGCAAGCTCGGCATCAGGCCGATGGTCGCCGCCGACACCGCCGGCAGCGCCCGCGACATCTCCGAACGCAAGGACAAGAGCGTCGCCGCGATCGCCTCGCGCCTCGCCGCCGAGATCTACGGCCTCGACATCCTCGCCGAGGACATCGAGGACGAGGCCCACAACACCACCCGCTTCGTGCTGCTGGCGCGCGAGGCCAAATGGGCCGCGCAGGCCTCCGGGCCGCTGGTCACCACCTTCGTGTTCCGGGTGCGCAACCTGCCCGCCGCGCTCTACAAGGCGCTGGGCGGCTTTGCCACCAACGGCGTCAACATGACCAAGCTCGAGAGCTACATGGTCGACGGCAATTTCTTCGCCACCCAGTTCTATGCCGACGTCGACGGCCACCCCGAGGACCGCGGACTGGCCTTCGCGCTGGAGGAACTGAAATTCTTCTCGCGCGAATTCCGCATCGTCGGCGTCTATCCCGGCCACCCGTTCCGCGCCACGTTCAGCGAAACGCGGGACTAGGCCGAGCCTTCCCTTGCGTCGTCCGGGCCTAGCGCGCATCCTATCACCGTCACCCCCGCGCAACGGCTTCGCCGTTGTCGCTGGAGGTGGCCGTTTCTTCAGCGGCCCTCGAAGGGTCGACGGCCCGGCTGGTGGCCGATTCATCCTTCGAGGCTCGCCGAAGAGGCTCGCACCTCAGGATGACGGGTTTGTCAGCGGTGCAGCATATCAGTGTCGTCCCGGCGAAAGCCGACATAACAGTTGCCGGCCTTCGCCGGGACGACAGTCGTTATGCGGCCACCTTCTTCGTCAGCCCGAACGCCTCCGCGAGCAGGCTGTACGACTTCTTCCTCGCCTCGTGATCATACACCGCAGTGATCACCATCAGCTCATCCGCCTGCGTCGCCGCGATCAGCGGCTGCAGTTTTGCCAGCACGGTCGCGGGGCTGCCGACGAAGAAGCGGGCGCGGTTGCGCGCGATCGCGGCGCGCTCGGCGTCGGTGTAGGGATAGGCTTTTGCCTCCTCGACGCTGGGCAGCGGCAGATACTGGCCGCGGTCGCGGCGCAGGCGGTTGAGATCCATCGACAGCGCGAGCTCTTCCGCTTCGGCATCGGTCTCCGCCACGACGGCCGCGACCGCCAGAATCGCCTGCGGCGCCGCGCGCCAGCCTGACGGCGTGAAATGCGCGCGATAATTGGTCATCGCCGCGACCGCGTCGTGGGTGGCGAAATGATGCGCGAACGCAAAACCCATCCCGACCTGCGCGGCGAGTTCGGCGGAATAATCGCTCGAACCGAGCAGCCAGATCGGCGGCAGCGGCGAGTCGTCCGGCATCGCCACCACATTGTTGTAGGGATGGCCGGCCGGGAAATCGCGGGTCTCCCACAAGGTCAGCTCGTGCAGCCGCTCGAGGAAATCGTCGCCCTCGCGCTTGTCGAGCCGGCTGCGCAGCGCGTAGGCGGTGGCGCCGTCGGTGCCGGGGGCGCGGCCGAGACCGAGATCGATGCGGCCGGGAAACAGCGCCTCCAGCATCTTGAAGCGCTCGGCGACCACCAGCGGCGCGTGGTTGAGCAGCATCACGCCGCCGGAGCCGACCCGGATGTGCCGGGTCACCGCCGCGATCTGCCCGATCATCAGGTCCGGCGCCGGGCTCGCGACCGAGGCGAGGTTGTGGTGCTCGGCCAGCCAGTACCTGACATAGCCGAGGCCATCGACATGGCGCGCCAGATCGATGCTGTTGCGCAGCGCCGCGGCCGGCTTGGTGCCGGTGGTGACGACGGAAAGGTCGAGAACGGAGAGCGGAATCATGGCGCTGAACCTAGTGGCGCCCCGCGGGCCGACAAAGCCCTCCGCTGTGCAGATCAGGCCCGCGCCGGAGGGCCGGTGTCGCGGCGTTGACGGCCCCACCTCTTGGGACGAAATAGGACCGTTTATTGACGGTCTAATCTAGCCCACATCCGATAGATGGCGCAGGCTCGAGCCACAAGCATATTTACGCAATAATTTCAATTAATTACGCAAACGACGCAGCGAACATCTTGCCCACAAATTCTCACTCATGAGAGAATTGATTGCAAAGCATTTTACAATAATGGGCAATTTCCCATGTGCGATGGGCTGTTTCGGACGGCCGGTTTCGCCTATCTTGGGGGCTCCATATCCAGGCGAGACATCTGCCCACCTGCTGCGGAGCCCTTGCGTATCATGACCGAGACCGTTTCTCCCGTGTCGAATGGGCATCGTGCGCCCAAAATCTCCTTCGAGTTCTTCCCGCCGAAGACCGAGGAGATGGAGCGCAATCTGTGGGAGACCATCAACCGCCTGGCGCCGCTGACGCCGAACTTCGTGTCGGTCACCTATGGCGCCGGCGGCTCGACCCGCGAGCGCACCCATTCGACCATCACCCGCATCCTGCGCGAGACCGACCTGCTGCCGGCCGCGCATCTGACCTGCGTCGGCTCCTCGCGCGGCGAGATCGACGAGATCGTCGACCGCTATCACGAGGTCGGCGTCCGCCACATCGTCGCGCTGCGCGGCGATCCGCCGGCCGGCATCGGCACGCCCTATTTCACCCATCCCGACGGCTACCAGAGCTCGGCCGAGCTCGTCGCCGGAATCAAGAAGCGCCATCCCGATATCGAGATTTCGGTCTCCGCCTATCCCGAGAAGCATCCGGAAGCCGCCAGTTTCGACACCGACATCGACACGCTTAAGGCCAAGGTCGACGCCGGTGCGAACCGCGCGATCACCCAGGTGTTCTTCGACAACGATCTCTATTACCGCTACGTCGACCGGGTGCGGGCGCGCGGCATCGATATCCCGATCGTGCCGGGCATCATGCCGATGCACAATTTCAAGCAGGCGCGCAATTTCGTGACTCGCGCCGGCACCAGCGTGCCCGACTGGCTCGCGGAAAAATTCGACGGCCTCGACAATGATGCCGAGACGCGCAAGCTGGTGGCCGCGACGGTCGCCGCCGGCCAGGTGCAGAAGCTGGCCAAGCACGGCGTCGACACCTTCCACTTCTACACCATGAACCGCGCGGACCTGGTGTTCGCGATCAGCCATCTGCTCGGCATCCGGCCGCATGGCGCCCAGAAAGCCGCCTGAACCATGACTGTACCCGTTTCTCCCAAGCGTTCTGCTTTGCTCGCGGCTGCCCGCGAGCGCATCCTGGTGCTCGACGGCGCCATGGGCACGATGATTCAGGGTCTGCAATTCGACGAGGCCGCGTTCCGCGGCGCGCGCTTTGCGGACTTCCATCGCGACATCAAGGGCAACAACGATCTGCTGATCCTGACCCAGCCCGAGGCGATCACCGACATCCACGCCGCTTATCTGCGCGCCGGCGCCGACATCGTCGCCACCAACACCTTCTCCTCGACCTCGATCGCGCAGGCCGACTACGATATGTCGGACCTCGCCTATGAACTGAACCTGCAAGGCGCGCGGCTGGCCCGCGCCGCGGCCGAGCGCGTGTCGGCCGAAGACGGCAAGCAGCGCTTCGTCGCCGGCGCGCTCGGCCCGACCAACCGCACCGCCTCGATCTCGCCCGACGTCTCCAATCCCGGCTATCGCGCGGTCACCTTCGACGATCTGCGCAAGGCCTATGGCGAGCAGGCCCGCGGCCTGCTCGACGGCGGCGCCGATCTGCTGCTGGTCGAGACCATCTTCGACACGCTGAATGCCAAGGCGGCGCTCTATGCGATCGCCGAGATCATCGAGGAGCGCGGCATCGACGTGCCCGTGATGATCTCCGGCACCATCACCGACAAGTCCGGCCGCCTGCTCTCCGGACAGTTGCCGGAGGCGTTCTGGCATTCGGTGCGGCACGCGAGGCCCGTGACCATCGGCTTCAACTGCGCGCTCGGCGCCGAGGATCTGCGCGCCCATATCGCCGATATCGGCCGCGTCGCAGATACGCTGGTGTGTGCGTACCCGAACGCCGGCCTGCCAAACGAGTTCGGCCAGTATGACGAGACGCCGGACTACATGGCGCGGCTGATCGGCGAGTTCGCCGCCGCCGGCCTCGTCAATATCGTCGGCGGCTGCTGCGGCACCACGCCGGACCATATCGCCGCGATCGCCAAGGCCGTCGCGCCGCACAAGCCGCGCGTCGTGCCCGAAATCGGACCGCGGCTGAAGCTGTCCGGCCTCGAGCCGTTCACGCTGACGGACGCGATTCCGTTCGTCAACGTCGGCGAGCGCACCAACGTCACCGGCTCGGCCCGCTTCCGCAAGCTGATCACCGCGGGCGACTACACCGCCGCGCTGCAGGTGGCGCGCGACCAGGTCGAGAACGGCGCCCAGGTCATCGACGTCAACATGGACGAGGGCCTGCTCGACTCCGAAAACGCGATGGTGACGTTCCTCAACCTCGTCGCCGCCGAGCCCGACATCGCGCGCGTGCCCGTGATGGTCGACTCCTCGAAATTCCATGTCATCGAGGCCGGCCTGAAGTGCATCCAGGGCAAGCCGATCGTGAACTCGATCTCGCTGAAGGAAGGCGAGGAGAAGTTTCTGCACGAGGCGACCGCCGCCAAGCGGCACGGCGCCGCCGTGGTCGTGATGGCGTTCGACGAGACCGGCCAGGCCGACACGTTCAAGCGCAAGACCGAGATCTGCAAGCGCGCCTACGACATCCTGGTCGGCCAGCTCGACTTCCCGCCCGAGGACATCATCTTCGATCCGAATATTTTCGCGATCGCGACCGGCCTCGAGGAGCACAACAATTACGGCGTCGACTTCATCGAGGCGACGCGCTGGATCCGGCAGAACCTGCCCGGCGCGCATATCTCGGGCGGCGTGTCCAATTTGTCGTTCTCGTTCCGCGGCAATGAGCCGGTGCGCGAGGCGATGCACTCGGTGTTCCTGTATCATGCGATTCACGCCGGCATGGACATGGGCATCGTCAATGCCGGGCAGATGATCGTCTATGACGACATCGATGCCGAGCTGCGCCAGGTGTGCGAAGACGTCATCCTCAACCGCGATCCCGGCGCTTCCGAGCGGCTGTTGGCGCTCGCCGAAAAATTCCGCGGCAAGGAGAAGCAGACCAAGGAAGCTGATCTCGCCTGGCGCGAATGGCCGGTCGAGAAGCGGCTGAGCCACGCGCTGGTGCACGGCATCACCGAGTTCATCGAGCAAGACACCGAGGCCGCGCGGCAGAACGCCGCTCGCCCGCTCGACGTCATCGAGGGGCCGCTGATGGCCGGCATGAACGTGGTCGGCGATCTCTTCGGCGACGGCAAAATGTTTTTGCCGCAGGTCGTGAAGTCGGCCCGCGTGATGAAGCAAGCGGTCGCCTATCTGATGCCGTTCATGGAGGAGGAGAAGGCGCGCAACCTCGCCAATGGCGTCACCGGCGGCCGCAACGCCGCGGGCAAGATCGTGCTCGCGACCGTGAAGGGCGATGTCCACGACATCGGCAAGAACATCGTCGGCATCGTGCTCCAGTGCAACAATTTCGAGGTGATCGACCTCGGCGTCATGGTGCCCGCCGCCAAGATTATCGAGACCGCCAAGGCCCAAGGCGCCGACATCATCGGCCTGTCCGGCCTGATCACGCCTTCGCTCGACGAGATGAGCTTCCTCGCCGGCGAGCTGGAACGCCAGGGCATGAACGTGCCGCTGCTGATCGGCGGCGCCACCACGAGCCGGGTGCACACAGCGGTGAAGATCGACCCGAACTACAAGAGCGGGCCGGTGGTGCATGTCAACGACGCCAGCCGCGCGGTCGGCGTCGCCTCCTCGCTGCTGTCGGCTGAGAAAAAGCAGGCCTACGCCGCAGAGGTGCGCGCCGAATACGCCAAGATTTCCGCGGCACATTTCCGTGCCCAGGCCGACAAGAAGCGGCTCAAGCTCGCTGAGGCCCGCGCCAACAAGGTCGCGATCGATTTTGCCAAGGCGCCGCCGACCAAGCCGGCGTTCTTCGGGCTGAAGAGCTTTGATGCCTACGATCTGGCCGAGCTCGCCGACTACATCGACTGGACGCCGTTCTTCCAGACCTGGGAGTTGACCGGGCGTTTTCCGGCGATCCTCGACGATCCCAAGGTCGGCGAGGTCGCCCGCTCGCTGTATGACGATGCGCGCAAGATGCTGGGTCGCATCATCGCGGAAAAATGGTTCACCGCCCGCGCCACCATCGGCTTCTGGCCGGCAAACGCCGTCGGCGACGACATCGAGGTCTATGCCGACGACACCCGCAAGCAGAAGATCGCGACCTTCCACACGCTGCGCCAGCAGCTCGAGAAGCGCGAGGGCCGCTTCAACGCCGCGTTGTCCGACTTCATCGCGCCGAAGGAGACCGGCGTGGCGGACTATATCGGCGGCTTCGTCGTCACCGCCGGAATCGGCGAGGACGCGGTGGCCGACCGCTTCAAGAACGCCAATGACGACTACTCCTCGATCCTGTGCAAGGCGCTGGCCGACCGCCTCGCCGAAGCCTTTGCCGAGCGCATGCACCAGCGCGTCCGCAAGGAGTTTTGGGGCTACGCGCCGGGCGAGACCTTCTCGTCGGACGAACTGATCCTCGAGAAATACGACGGCATCCGCCCCGCACCCGGCTATCCGGCGCAGCCCGACCACACCGAGAAGCAGACGCTGTTCGCGCTGCTCGACGCCGAGAACACCGCGGGCGTCAAGCTGACCGAGAGCTTTGCGATGTGGCCGGGCTCCTCGGTCTCCGGGCTCTATTTCAGCCATCCCGAGAGCTTCTATTTCGGCGTCGGCAAGATCGAGCGCGACCAGGTCGAGGACTATGCCGCGCGCAAGAGCATGACGGTCGCCGAAGTCGAGCGCTGGCTCGCACCGGTGCTGAACTACATCCCGTCGCAGGACGCGAAGGAGATCGCGCCGGCCGCGACACCGGCCAACGACGTGGAACTGGCCTCACATCCGAAGGGCTGCACCTGCGCCGTGCACCTGGCCTGGCGCAAGAAGGCGGTCGGCGCGGGCTAACTCTCCTTCCCTTCTCCCCTTGTGGGAGAAGGTGGCGCGGACGCAGTCCGCGACGGATGAGGGGTCTCCATCCGCGGAGACAGACCCCTCACCCCGCTTCGCTACGCGAAGCGACCCTCTCCCACAAGGGGAGAGGGAAAGCACCGCGCCTCTCCAAGACGTGTCATCGCCGGGCTTGACCCGGCGATCCATCTTCAGGGAAATGTCTCTCCAGTCGATGGATGCCCGGGCATCGGGTGCGAAGACGCGCTTCGCGCTTTTGCCCGCGGCATGACGAGCGGAGTGCCCCATGAAATTCTTCTCCTTCTGGCGGTCGCTGGCGAGCTTTCGGGTACGGATCGCGCTCAACCTGAAGCAGGTGCCGGCCGAAGTCGTGTTCGTCGACATCGATGCCGACGCGCATCGCGCTGACGCCTATCGCAAGCTCAATCCGCAGATGGCGCTGCCCGCGCTGGTCACCGATGACGGCGATGTGCTGTTCCAGTCGCTCGCCATCGTCGACTATCTCGACGAGACCTTTCCGAACCCGCCGCTGCTGCCGGCCGATCCGCTCGGCCGCGCCCGGGTGCGCGGCCTGGCATTGATCGTCGCCTGCGAGGGCCATCCACTGTTGACGCCGCGGGTGCGGCGCTATCTCGACCGCGAGCTCGATCTGCGCGACAGCCAGCAAAGCGCCTGGCGCCGGCACTGGACCGTCGAGACGCTGGCCGCGCTGGAAGGCCATCTCGCCGGCCACACGGCGACCGGCCGGTTCTGCCACGGCGACGCGCCCGGCCTCGCCGACATCTGCCTGGTCAGCCACGTCACCGCGGCGGTCAACCAGCAGATCAGCCTCGCGCCATGGCCGACAGTGAAGCGCATTCATGAAACCGCCATGGCGCTGCCGGCGTTTGCGAAAGCCCATCCGTCCGCGCAGCCCGACACGCCGGAGGCGATGCGGGCGAAATAGCCCGCGCGCTGCTATGAGTCCCGTCATCCTGAGGTGCGAGCCTCTTCGGCGAGCCTCGAAGGATGCACGGCCCCGCTGGTGGCCGATTCATCCTTCGAGGCTCGCAAGAGCTCGCACCTCAGGATGACGGGTTGGCTTGCTCAGCTTGCTCGGTGTCATCACCCGGCTTGACCGGGCGATGACAGTTTTGGGTGGGGACGCAACCGATCCCCTAACCGCTCGGCGGCGCCAGCGGCTGGACGATCTCCTGGAACGGCGGCAGCGCTTCGCAGCGTGTGGCGTGGGCCTTCAGCACGGTGTAGCGCGCGTCGAATAGGTGCGGATGCGCCTCGCCGGTGAAGCGCAGCGCACAGGCGACCGCGATGTCGGCATGGCCGATGCGCTCGCCGAGCCAATAGGGCGCAGCCACAGCCGCGCGCTCCTGCTCCAGCACGGCGAGCACGCCGGTGATCTGCGCCTCGCAGCGCTCGACCCACAGCTTGAGCTGCTCCTTGCGCAGCACCCGTTCATAGATCAGGCTCACCGCCTTGTCCGCGAGCCCGGTGGCAAGCGCAATGATGCGCAGATGCCGGCGCCGCTCGGCGCCGGAGCGCGCGAGCATCGCCCGCTCCGGCCCGACCAGCTCGTCGAGATAATCCAGGATCGCGCCGCTCTCGATCAGCGCCTCGCCGTCATCGAGCACCAGCGCCGGCACCCGCCGCAGCGGATTGTAGGCCGCGACCTGCTCCGCATCGCCGAAGGTCGACCATGGCTTGTGCTCGAAAGGCAACCCGTAGAGCCGCAGTGCAATCGCGGTGCGGCGGACGAAGGGCGAGTCGTACTGGCCGATCAGGAACATGTTTGAACACTCATCGTTGCCGGGCTCGACCCGGCAATCCATCGCTCCTCTGAAGATGCTTGGATGCCGGGGTCAAGCCCGCGCTTCATGGATGCGATTGGCGGGTTGCGCTTTGCAGCATCCTAGCCGAGTTGCGTCGCCTTGCAACAAGGTGAGCGCTCCGGCTCGCATTTCATGCAATCGTCGTCAATGTGAAGGCGTCCCAGCCGCTCCAGTCAATGCCGTCGAAGGCGCGGACATACATGGTCTCCGTGCCGGTCGCGGAGCCGCCGCGCAGCCAGATTTGCGACACGTCGCTCGCCGCGACCGTGAGCGTCGAGTTCGCCGGCTGCTGGCCGGTGCCGAGGTCGCTCCAGATGTAGCCGCTGGTCGCGCCGGCACCGCCGTCCCAGAACTGATACTGCGTCACCGCATCGCCTTCTGAATCGAAATACGACAGCCAGTTCGTCACCCGCGTCCATTCATTCAAATGCAGCGAATGGTCGGCGATGTCGGCGACAGGCGCGGTGTTCGTCACGGTGTCAAACTGGAAGGAGTCCCAGAGCCCCCAGTCGTGCCCGTCAAAGGCGCGCACCCACATGGTCTCGCTGCCAGTCGTCGATCCGCCGCGCAGCCAGATTTGCGACAGGTCGCTCGCCGCGACCGTGAGCGTCGAGTTCGCCGGCTGCTGGCCGGTGCCGAGGTCGCTCCAGATATAGCCACTGGTCGCGGCCGCGCCGCCGTCCCAGAGCTGGTACTGCGTCACCGCGTCGCCGTCCGCATCGGAGGAGGACAGCCAGTTCGAGGCGCGAACCCATTGGCCGACATGCGCCGTATGATCGGCAATGCTGGCAACCGGCGCCACATTCTGAGACGTCAATGTGAACGAGTCCCAGTTGCTCCAGTCATGACCGTCGAAGGCGCGCACCCACATCGTCTCGCTGCCAGTCGTCGATCCCCCGCGGATCCAGATTTGCGACAGGTCGCTCGCCGCGACCGTGAGCGTCGAGTTCGCCGGCTGCTGGCCGGTGCCGAGGTCGCTCCATATGTAGCCACTGGTCGCGGCCGCGCCGCCGTCCCAGAACTGATACTGGGTCACCGCGTCGCCGTCCGCGTCGGAATAGGACAGCCAGTTCGACACCGGCGACCACTGGTCGACGTGCACCGTATGATCGGCAATGCTGGCGACCGGTGCAGTGTTCGGCTGCGTCGTCAGGGTGAACGAGTCCCAGTTGCCCCAGTCGTGGCCATCGAAGGCGCGCACCCAGAACGTTTCGCTACCGCTGGCCGATCCACCGCGAATCCAGATCTTGTCGAGATCGGACGCGGCGACGTCGAGCACCGTGTTCGGCGCCTGCTGGCCTGTGCCGAGATCACTCCAGAGATAGCCGCTGCTGGTCGACGTCCCGCTGTCCCAGAACTGATAACGCGTGGCGGCATCGCCATCCGCGTCGGAATAGGAGATCCAGTTCGAGGCATGCGTCCATTCGCCGATGCGCACGGTGTGATCGCTGACGGTGGCGACGGGCGCCGTGTTCGGCACGGTCGTCAGGGTGAACGAGTCCCAATTGCCCCAGTCCGTGCCGTCAAAGGCCCGCACCCACATGGTCTCGCTGCCACCAACCGCTCCGCCGCGCACCCAGATCTTCGACAGATCCGCAGCATTGATTTCAAGCGTCGTGTTCGGCGCAAGCTGTCCGGTGCCGGCATCGCTCCAGATCAATCCACTATCGGCAGCGGCGCCGCTGTCCCAGAACTGATACTTGACCGCCGGATTGCCATTGACATCCAAATAGGTCAGCCAATTGCCGATTTGATTCCAGGCGAGCGTCCGCACGGAATTATCGTTGATCGTTGCGACAGGCGGAGTATTCGCCATGGCTTCGCTCCTTCTCGCAATGCTTGTTGCCTTGATCGCTTTCCTTTTGAAACTGCTCGCACTATCCGCCACTGATCGTCCGCGATGACGACTTCGAAAACATGTCGTGCGGCCGGAAAATCGACTTCAGGCGTGCTTTAATTCGGCTTCATTGAAACCCGACGCGGCCTTGGCGATGGAACTTGGGGCAATGTCTCGTGGGGCTCAAGCCGGCGTCGACGCCGACATCTACGTGATCACCGGCACATGTCGCGCCACATCGCGCGGCGCGCTGCCGTCGAGCCGCGGGTCGTCGGCGACCTCGACCTGGCGGCGGAACGGGCGAAACCCTGACCGCTGGTAGAACGCCACGGCCGCCGGGTGGTCGAAGGTGCAGGTGTGCACCCAGACTCGTTGCACGCCGCTGCGCCATGCCTGCTCCAGCGCGCGGTTCATCAGGAAGCGGGCGGCGCCGGCGCCGATGAATTTTGCGGTGACGCCGAAATAGACCAGCTCGCATTGGCCGCTTTCGCGGAAATCGAGCTCGAGCAGGCCTTCGTCGCAGCCGTCGACGACCAGCGCGTAGACCTCGATGCCGGGAGGGCGGATCACCGCGGCAAGACCGGCGTCATCGAGCCGAGTGCGGGAGAACCACAGCCACTCGTCGCCGACGCGGCGGTAGAGCTCGCGGTACCAGTCGAGCGCGGGCTGCTCGACACGGCGCAGGCCCCAGGCGCCGGGCGGATCGTCGCGCCGTGGCGGGCGGGCAGTCATCTCCAGATGGGTGACGACGGCGGCGATCTTGCCTTGGGGAACGTCGGAGTAGCCGTCGGGCAGCATCATTGGACGCATCCTTCAACGAGCAGACGAAAACCAAAGTCGCAGCGGGATCGCGCTCCCTCGCCCCGCCCTTGCGGGGAGAGGGTTGGGTGAGGGGCTGCTTCCGCGCATACGGAGACAGGGAAACTGTGGAGACTCCCCCTCACCCGGATTGCTGCGCAATCCGACCTCTCCCCGCAAGCGGGGAGAGGTGAAGTGGGAATCACCTCGGCGTCAGCGTGATCGCCTGCGCGGTCGCGCCTTCGACGGCGGTGCGGCTGTAGAGCAGCGGGACGTACTGGCCTGCCGCCCACAGCGGCGCGAGGTCGCGGTAGTGGCCGCTGAAGGGGTCGCCGGACTGGCCGGGCGTGTTGATGGTGCGGCTCGCATCCCAATTGCCGACGTCGAGCACCATGCGGAACGAGGCGCCCGACAGCAGATGATAGTCGGCGCGGCGGTAGGTGGCGGCGCGCGGCACGTTGGCGGCGCCGCCGAAGGCCAGCGGACCGACCAGCATCTGCGTTGCGGTAGCCTTGTCGGCGATCGGCATCAACGCGTGATCGAATTTTGCGACGTGCAGGCGGCCCCAGCGCCACATCGAGGCATCGGGCCCGAGCTTCTCGGTGACGTCGGCGACGGCTTCGCCGAGACTGTCGCGCAGCACGCGGTCGCGCTCCGCCGCCGGATTGCTGCCGAGCGCGGCATCGGGTTTTTCGACGTAGTCGACGATCGCGGAGATGCTGGAGGCTTCCGGCGCGATCAGCTCGGCGGCCTTCGGCGCCGCGGTTTTCAGCAGCACCGGGCCGAGGTGGTTGGCGATCCAGACCTCGTAGACCGCGGCGGCCGCGCTGTCCGCCGTGTCGCGCGCGTCCCACGCCTTGAGAAGATCGAGGCCCTTCTTGACGTTGGCATCATCGGATGTCAGCGGCTTCAGCAGCGCGACGAGACGCCGCGCGAGCATGCCGGTGTCGTCGTTCTGCAGGTCCATCGCGTCCGCCAGCGTCACCTTGCTGTCCTTCTCCAGCACCTCGGTGATGCGCTGCCAGCGCGCGCTGTCGGCCCATTCGAAGCCGACCTTGCGCTCGCTGACGGGATAGTCGGCCGGCAGGTTCATCTGGTTGGCGGTGGCGATAAAACCCTGCTTCGGCTGATAGGATTTCGGCAGCTCGTCGAGCGACAGAAAGCCGTTCCACTCGTAGCGGCCGTCGCCGGGCACCGGCATCAGGCCGTCATAGCCGGCGCGGCGCGGCGTCTTGCCGGCGGCGACCCAGCCGATATTGCCTGACGTGTCGGCATAGACCTGGTTCTCCGACGGCGCGCCCCAGCGCCGCATCGCACCGAGAAAGCCGTTCCAGTTCTTCGCGGTCATGTAGTCGGACGAGCCGAAATAGGCCGAGGTGCCGGGCTCGAACCAGATCGAGCGCACCGCGAAGGCGCGCTTGTTGTCGGTGTCGACATAAACCACCGGGCCGTGGCGGGTGAATTTCAGCTCGAGGTCGCGATCGGCCTCGCCCTTGACCTGCTCCTTCTCGTGCACGATGCGCATGTCCTCCCAGCCCGAACCGTAGCGATACTGGTTCGGGTTGGCGGGGTTGAGCTCGTAGACGTAGAGATCTTCCTGGTCGACGTTGAAGATGGTCAGCCCGAACGCGATGGTGCCGTTGTGGCCGATCGAGATGCCCGGCAGCGCCGGCTCGCCGGCGCCGATCACGGAGATGCCGGGCGCATTGAGGCCGACGATGTAGCGCAGCGACGGCACCGAGTGCTCGCGATGCGGATCATTGGCGAGGATCGGGCGGCCGGTCGCGGTGCGTGACGACGCGATCACCCAGTTGTTGGAGCCGATGGTGTCACGCTGCTGGTCGGCCTCGGCGAGAAAGGTGTCGGGATCGTGAGCCTGCGCGGCCTTCTGGTCCTTTGGCGCGGCGAACTTCACCGGGCGCGTGGCAAGATCGTAGGCCGCGAGCACCGCCTTCGGCACGCTGCAGGGATCGAGCCCGTCGGGGACCTTTGTGGTCCAGGCCGGCTCCAGCTTGACGCGGAAGCGGTCGGCCTCGAGGCCGCTGGCGCAAGCGACCAGCGAACGCTTGACCTCGGAAGCGACGTTGCGGGTCAGGCCGTGGCTTCTGATCCGCACGACGTCCTCCGCCGTCCACGGGTCCGGCATGGTGCCGGCGATCCTGAACTCGATCGGCAGCGGGCGCTTGCCGGCCCTGACGTCGGCGACATAGGTGTTGACGCCGGCGACGAACGCCTCCGCATAGGTTTTCGCCTTCGGGCCGTAGGCGGCCCACTCCGCATTCATGTCGCCGCGATAGAGAAACAGGCGCAGCGCCTTGTCCTGCGCGGCATAGGCCGGACCGAAATCCTTGGCCAGCAGGCCGAGCCCGCGCTTGCGCCAGAGATCGATCTGCCAGAGCCGGTCGCGCGCGGCATTAAAGCCCTGCAGGAAGAACAGGTCGTGCTCGTTACCGGCATAGATGTGCGGGATGCCCCAGACATCGACCAGGATCTGGGCCGGCGCCTTCAGCCCGGCGACGTCGGTCTTGATTTGGCGCGCGGATGAGAGCGCGTTGTCCTTCTCGCGCGCCGCGGCGGGCGCGGCGAGCAGCGCGGCGCAGAGCGCGGCGCTCAGCAGCTTGGCGACCCGGTTGAAATCCGTGTTCATGTTGTTTTCTCCCATGGTTGTTATTGTTTGAAGACCCGCGCTTTTCCGCGCAGGGCTCATTCCCCCTCGTCGCTCGCCAGCACGCCTTTCACCGCGCGGGCCCAGCCGGCGAGCTTGCGCTCGCGCGTCGCCTGGCTCATCGCTGGCTTGAAGCGATGCTCGAGCCGCCAGTTGTCGGCGAATTTTGCCGGCTCCGGATAGACGCCGGCCTCGAAGCCGGCGAGATAGGCGGCGCCCAGCGCCGTGGTCTCCTGGATCATCGGACGGTCGACCGGAGCGTCGAGCAGGTCGGCAAGACGCTGCATGGTCCAGTCGGAGGCGGTCATGCCGCCGTCGACGCGCAGCACGGTGTTGGCGGCGGTGGCCTCCGGCCAGTCGGTGCGCATCGCGGCCCACAGGTCAAAGGTCTGGTAGCAGACGCTCTCCAGCGTCGCATGCGCGATCTCGGCCGGGCCGGTGTTGCGGGTCAGCCCGATCAGCGCGCCGCGCACGCGCGGATTCCAGTACGGCGCGCCCATGCCGACGAACGCCGGCACCAGGTAGACGCTCTGCATGCCGTCCGCCTTGTCGGCGAGCGGCCCGGTCTCGGCGGCCTGCTTGATGATGCCGAGGCCGTCACGCAGCCACTGCACCGCGCTGCCGGCGACGAAGATCGAGCCTTCCAGCGCATAGGTGCGTTTTCCGGCTAGCTGATAGGCGATGGTGGTGAGCAGCTTGTTCTTCGAGGCGACCGGCGTGGTGCCGGTGTTGAGCAGCGCGAAGCAGCCGGTGCCATAGGTCGATTTCATCATGCCGGGCTCGAAGCAGGCCTGGCCGATGGTCGCGGCCTGCTGGTCGCCGGCGATGCCGGAGATCGCGATCGGGCCGCCGAACAGATCGGCGGTGCTCTCGCCGAAGCGCGCCGACGAATCCTTCACCTCGGGCAGCATCGAGCGCGGCACGCGCAGCAGTTTTGTCAGCTCGTCGTCCCAGGTGCCGGTGTGGATGTTGAACAGCAGCGTGCGCGAGGCGTTGGTGGCATCGGTCGCGTGCACCTTGCCGCCGGTGAGACGCCACAGCAAATAGCAGTCGACGGTGCCGAACAACAATTCGCCGCGCTCGGCGCGCTCGCGCGCGCCCGGCACGTGGTCGAGGATCCAGGCGACTTTTGTCCCCGAGAAATAGGGATCGATGATCAGGCCGGTCTTGGCCGAGATCGCGGGCTCGTGGCCCTCAGCCTTCAGCTTGGCGCAGATGTCGGCGGTGCGGCGGTCCTGCCAGACGATGGCGCGGTGCACCGCCTGCCCGGTGGCGCGGTCCCACACCACGGTGGTCTCGCGCTGGTTGGTGATGCCGATCGCGGCGATGTCCTTTGCCTTGAGGCCGGCCCGCTCCAGCGCGTCGCGGCACACCATCACGGTGGAGGTCCAGATGTCCTCCGGCTCGTGCTCGACCCAGCCGGAGGCCGGAAAATGCTGCGGAAATTCCTGCTGCGCGACGGCGGCGATGGAGATGTCGCTGCGGAACACCATGGCGCGCGACGAGGTGGTGCCCTGATCGATGGCCAGCACGAAAGACATGGGCGTTTTCCCTTGGTCTCGACGGGATTTTATCAGGGGCCAAGGGAGCGGATTACCGCGGCAACGTCAAGCAGGAGCGACGCTGTTGCGTCGACTGCGACACTCCAACCCGTCATCCCCGCGCAAAGGCTTCGCCTTTGTCGCTGGAGGCGCGAGCCCTTGCGAGCCTCGAAGGATGCACGGCCACCAGCGGGGCCGTCGCCCCTTCGAGGGCCGCTGAAGAAGCGGCCACCTCAGGGTGACGGTGAAAGAGCGGGCAGAAGCCCGCTTACATCGGCCGATACGTGCGCACATCCGCCGGCACGTTGACGCCGATCTTGATCTGGCCGACCGAGCGGATGATGTCGTCGCCGAGCAGCTGCGCGAAGCAGGCGTAGCCCCAGTCGTTCATGTGCAGGCCGTCGGCGGTGACGAAATCGTTGATCGGGATCGCCTGCTTCTCGTGCCAGTCGCGCATCACCTCGAAGCGCGGGAACAGGCCGACATGGCGCAGCGCGGCGATGCGGCCGAGCAGCTTGACCATGCCCCGCGCGCTCTCGGGCCGCTCGGTGACGCGCGGCGAATATTGCGGATCGACTAGCACGACATCGGCGCCGGCGGCCTGGATGCGCGCCACGCCGTCCTCGACCTGCTTGCCGGTCTCGGCCGGATCGAGGTTGCGCAAGAGCGCGTTGGTGCCGACCTGCCAGATCACCATGTCGGGATGCACGTCGATCACTTCGGTCTGCAGCCGCCGCATCATCTCCGGTGCGTCCTCGCCGCCCTTGCCGCGGTTGAGCACGGTGATGTCGGCCGACGGATATTGCCGCTTCAGCTGCGCCGCGAGCCGGTTCGGATAGGTGAATTCCGGCGCCGACGAGCCGTAGCCTTCGGTCGAGGACGAGCCGAACGCGATGATGACGACCGGCTTGCCGGCCGCGAGCTTGGCCGCGACATGCGGCAGCGAGCCGGTGGTGTTCGGCACGCCCTTGGGCTGCTGGCAGGGCACGCGGTGGAAGATATCGGTGGCGGATTTCGCGGCCTGCTTGAACTTGTCGAGCGCCTTTTCGGCGATACCCGGATGCGGCGAACTGGCGGCATCAGACTTGGTTGCGTCAGGCTTGGTTGCGTCAGGCTTGGCGGCCTCGGCCTTAACGGATTCAGGCTTGGCGCCCGGCGCCAGCGCGGCGTGTTGATCGACCTGCGCCTGCGCGGTCTGCGCGCACGATGGTGCGACCGGCATCAGCAGCGCGAGCCCGGCGACCGCGCACACGGCTCGCGATGTGATCGGACGAAAAGGGAAGTCAAAACGCATCAACTCTACTTCCTCTAACTCTCTCTAATTCCAGTACGCTCTAATTCTGCTGCACCGGACCGAGATGGGCCGCATCGATGACGAATTTCGCCAATGCGCGGCCGAGACACGCATGCACCTTCTTGGCCAGGTCGACACCGTGCGAGGTGCTGAACAGGTCAAAATACCCCGCATCGCTCCACTGCTTCATGATCGCGAAGCGGTCGAACAGCGGCACCTCGAGCTGCGTCGCCACCACCTTCATGTTGTCCAGATAGGGCGGCGCCGAGATCATGGTTTCGGTACGCGGGCTGTACTGCAGATTGACCAGCACCACGTCGGTCCCGGCGTTCCGCAACGCAGCAAGGCCATCGTGGATGGCGGCACGGAAATCGTCGGGATCAATCGCTCGCATAGCATCGACCGTTCCGGTCTGCCAGATAACCAAAGTAGGCTTCTTAGCCTCAACAAGCTTAACAAGAGTTCCTGCGGTATCCTCGGCGGTGCTCTTTCCCTGTAGTTCTACGGATAGATCGACCGTGGCCGACGGCAACGCCTCCTTCAGCGCCGCCTGCAGCTTGGCCGGGTAGGCGCTCGGCTCGTTGCCGAGGATGGTCGAGGAGCGGCTGCCGACCACGAGCACGCTGAGCGGCCGGTTGGCCTTGACGGCCTCCGTGACCTTCGGCAGCGCGTTTTCGGTGGACAGGAGATAGGCGGGCACTTCGCAGGGAGGCGGCGGCTCGGCCGTGTCGCCGGCGCGCGCGGGCGCGGCCGCCAGCGAGGCGGCAAGCAGCGTCAGGCCCAGCATCGTCCACGCGGACTTCATGCTTCCCCTCCCGCCAGATCGGCGTTGCCGCCGGCGCCTTTTTTCGAAGCGCCTTTGTCGGCAGAGTGCTTGTACCACGAAATGATCCACGCCATGCCGCACATGATGAGGATGCCGGCGACGCTGATCAAGGCGTGCAGCACGGCACCGCCCGACACTTCGGCAAGCACGAAATGACCGGCAAAGGCGAGGAAGACCCCGAGGCAGAATATCTCAAGCGAATGCTGGCCACACAGGATCAAAGGTCGCAGCCAGGGCGATTTCAGCCCCGGCCAGTCCTTCGGCAGGAAGCGCACGGTCAGCGCCGCGAGCGCCAGGAAGTGCGCGAAGCGCAACACGTCCAGGTCGGTCTTGTTGATCGGATACATCCACTGCTCGATCACCTTGGGCATGATGTGGCCGAGCTGCGGCACGTACCAGGTCAGCGTCACGAAGAACGCCGCGACCAGATAGGCGATGCAGATCCACATCGTGATGTTCGACGACAGGATGCGCGACATCCGCCGCGCGCCGCCGAGCGCGCACCAGGCGCCGAACACGAACAGCAATTGCCAGGCGAACGGATTGAACGCCCAGAACCCGTTCGGATAGGCCGACAGATAGAGATCGAACTGCCAGGTCACCGCGTAGAGCACGACCGACAGGCCGAGCGTGACGTCGGGCTTCCACTTCATCAGCCACAGGATCAGCGGCAGGAACAGCATCAACACGATATAGAGCGGCAGCACGTCCATGTTGACGGGGCGGAAGCGCAGCAGCAGCGCCTGCACGATGGTGACGTCGGGCTGCTTGAGGAAGTCCATGATCCCCATCTCTTCGGTGTAGAGCGGGTTCTCGAACGAGGTCGCGACATAGGAGATCTCGGCGAGGAAGATCGTGAACAGGAAGACATGGGCGACGTAGATCTGCCAGACCCGGCGCAGGATGCGCGCAGTCGCGATCAAAAAGCCCGCCTCCAGCATGGCGCGGCCGTAGACGAAGGCCGCGGTGTAGCCGGAGATGAAGATGAAGATCTCGGTGGCGTCGGAGAATCCGTAGTTGCGGATCGTCAGCCAGGTCAGGAGATTGGTCGGCAAGTGGTCGATGAAGATCAGCCATAGTGCGAGGCCGCGAAACAGGTCGAGCCGGAGCTCGCGCTCGCCCGCCGCGGGCAGCGTGATCGCCGGCGACGCCGCGGCGGCCTTTGCCTTCGCCTCGGCTTTGGCCTCAGCCACCGGCGAACCGGCTATGGGATCGGCAATCGAGCTCATCAAGCACCAAAGCGGCTCTGGAAGTCGGGCGCGCCCTGAAAAGATAATATCGGCCCGCGATTTGCGGACAAAGCACTGAGTGCGGCGGCATGCCGGCGGGGCTTTAGGACGGAACTATGTTGAAACCGCGATTGCAGGCGCGGCCTGTACCGGCTTTTTGCCCCGGCTTTTCGTCCGGTTTTTCACGGCCAGCCAAGCGATTGGTTCCGGTGGACGAATTCGCTATGATAAGCCGCCTGTTTGAGCACGATCGCAACAGAAAACCGCACCGCGCTTTCCGAATCGTGCTTTGAGACCACCGGATTGAGCCTGATGTACCGTGCCGTTACCCGCCAGATCGAAGTCACCGTCGAGCCGAACTTCATGCCGGATCGCTCGTCGGTGGGGCGCGAGTATTTCTGGTCGTATACGATCGTGATCACCAATTCGGGCCCGGAGACGGTGCAGCTGCGCACCCGGCACTGGATCATCACCGATGCCACCGGCCGCCGCCAGGAGGTGCGCGGCGAGGGCGTGGTCGGCGAACAGCCGGTGCTCGCGCCCGGCGAGCGCTTCGAGTACACCTCTGGCGTGCCGCTGTCGACGGCCTCCGGCTTCATGACCGGCAGCTACCAGATGGTCAACGAAAGCGGCGAGCGGTTCGACATCGACGTGCCGACGTTTTCGCTGGATAGCCCGAGCCCGGACGGCAAGCGGGTGTTGAACTGAGGCCTGCGTAGCAAATGCGGACAGTGCGTAGCCCGGATGCAGCGCAGCGCAATCCGGAACAGCATCATTCGCGGTTGGAGCGCCCCGGATTTCGCTTCGCTGCATCCGGGCTACGTTAACGAGCGTCCTACTCCACGCCGGCTTCGTCCGGCGTGAATTCATACACCGACGAGCAGAACTCGCAGGTCACGACGACCTTGCCGTCCTTGACCATGTCGGCGCGGTCTTTTGGCGCAAAGCTCTTCAGCATCGCGGACACCGCATCGCGCGAGCAGGAGCACTGCGCGCGCAGCTGCTGCGGGGTGAAGACGCGGACGCCGCGCTCGTGGAACAGGCGGTAGAGCAGCCGTTCGCCGGACAGATCCGGATCGATCAGCTCGACATCCTCGACGGTCGAGATCAGCGACTGACCTTCGACCCAGGCGTCGTCGTCCGGCACCGCGTGCGCAACCGTTCCCTCCGGCGCGTCGCCGGGATGCAGATCGGCCTGCTTGGCGCGCTCCGGTGACTTCGGCAGGAATTGCAGCAAAATGCCGCCGGCGCGCCAGTGCAGCTTGCCGCGCTCGCCGCCGCGCATCTCTTCGCCGACCGCAAGACGCACCCGGGTCGGGATCTGCTCGGAGCGCAGGAAATATTCGTGCGCGGCGTCCTCGAGGCTGCCACCGTCGAGCGCCACCAGGCCCTGGTAGCGGCTGGTGTTGGCGCCCTGATCGATGGTCATCGCCAGATGGCCCTTGCCGAGCAGCTGGCCCGAGGTCTGGCCGTTCTTGATGCGTGACGCATCGTAGCGCGCATAGGCACGCAGCCGATCCGGCGCCTGGAAGTCGACGATCAGCAGCGAGACCGGACCGTCAGTCCGGGTCTGCAGGATGAAGCGGCCCTCGAACTTCACGGAGGAGCCGAGCAGCGTCGTCAGCACGATCGCCTCGCCGAGCAGCTTGCCGACCGGCGGCGGATAATCGTGCTTGTGCAGGACCTCGTCGAGCGCGGGGCCGAGCCGGGTCAGCCGTCCGCGCAGATCCAGCGCGCCGACCTCGAAGGCCAGCACGGCATCGTCAACAGGAACCGCCGATGGCGCGCGGATTGGCGCCTCGGCCGTGATTTTGATGTCGGGGGATTGTGAAACCATGGCGCTCTATCTGGGGTCTCGGACCATGAAATAAAGGGGTTCACGCGAACACAGAGATCGTCGTCCCGGCCTAGTGCGCAATTGCGCACTGGGCCGGGACGACAGCGTTATTGCTACGCCACCGCGTCGAAACACCAGGCCAGAATGCCCTTTTGCGCATGCAGGCGGTTTTCCGCCTCGTCGAACACGACGGATTGCGGGCCGTCGATCACCTCGTCGGTGACCTCCTCGCCGCGATGCGCGGGCAGGCAGTGCATGAACAGTGCGTCGGGTTTCGCAAGCGACATCAGCTTGGCATTGACCTGATAGGGCCGCAGCACGTTGTGGCGGTGCTCGCCCTCCTTGTCGCCCATCGACACCCAGGTGTCGGTGACGACGCAGTCGGCGCCGCGCACCGCGGCCTCCGGGTCGGTGCCGAGTACGATCGGCGCATTCGTCGCCTTGATCCAGTCCCGCATCGGCTTCTTCGGCGCGAGCTCCGGCGGGGTCGCGACATTGAGCTGGAACTTGAAGCGCTCGGCGGCGTGCGCCCAGGAGGCCAGCACGTTGTTGTCGTCGCCGGTCCAGGCCACCGTCTTGCCCTCGATCGAGCCGCGGTTTTCCTCATAGGTCATGAGGTCGGCCATCACCTGGCAGGGATGCGAGCGCCGCGTCAGCCCGTTGATCACGGGAACGGTGGCGTGGGCGGCAAGCTCGAGCAGCGCATCGTGATTGAGGATGCGGATCATGATCGCATCGACATAGCGCGACAGCACGCGCGCGGTGTCGGCGATGGTCTCGCCGCGGCCGAGCTGCATCTCGGCACCGGTCAGCATGATGGATTCACCGCCAAGCTGGCGCATGCCGACGTCGAACGACACCCGCGTGCGGGTCGACGGGCGTTCGAAGATCATCGCCAGCGTCTTGCCCTCGAGCGGCTTCCTGGCCTTCTCGTGCGCCTTGCGCTGCGCCTTCATGGCGGCGCCGGCCGACAGCATGTTGCGCAGCTCGGCGAGCGGCAATTCGTTGATGTCGAGGAAGTGACGGACCGACTTGCTCATTACCCCGCCGCCTTCTTCGGCTGCGCCGACAGCGCAGCGCAGGCGCGCTCCAGCGCGGCGATCGAGTGGTCGATCTCGGCCTCGGTGACGATCAGCGGCGCCAGGAAGCGGACGACGTTGTCGCCGGCGCCGACGGTGAGCAGTTTTTCGTTGCGCAGCGCGGCAATGAGGTCACCCGAGGGCACCACCGCCTTGACGCCGATGAGGAGACCCTCGCCGCGCACTTCCGACAGCACGCCGGGAAAGCGGTCGACCGCGGAGGCGAGCTTCTGCTTGAGCAGCAGCGACACCTTCTGCACGTGCTCGAAGAAGCCAGGCTTGAGCATGACGTCGAGGACGGCATTGGCCGCGGCGACCGCGAGCGGATTGCCGCCGAAGGTCGAGCCGTGCGAGCCGGGCGCCATGCCCTCGGCGGCCTTGGCGCTCGCCAGCACCGCGCCGATCGGGAAGCCGCCGCCGAGCGCCTTCGCCAGCGACATCACGTCCGGCGTGACGCCGGTGCGCTTGTAGGCGAACAACTCGCCGGTTCGGCCCATGCCGGTCTGCACCTCGTCGAAGGCGAGCAGCAGGCCGTGCTCGTCGCAGAGCTGGCGCAGCGCCTTGAAGAAGGCCTGCGGCGCGCCGCGCACGCCACCCTCGCCTTGCACCGGCTCGATCAGGATGCCGGCGGTGTGCGGGCCGATCGCCTTCTTCACCGCCTCGATGTCGCCATGCGGCACCTGGTCGAAGCCGTCCATCGGCGGGCCGAAGCCTTCGAGATATTTCGCCGAGCCGGTCGCCGCGAGCGTGCCCAGCGTGCGGCCGTGGAACGCGCCTTCGAAGGTGATGATGCGGTAGCGCTCGCCATGTCCCTTGGAGAAATGGTGGTGGCGCACCAGCTTGATCACGCCCTCCATCGCCTCGGCGCCGGAATTGCAGAAGAACACGTAGTCGGCAAAGCTCTGCTCGCAGAGCCGCGCCGCCAGCGCCTCGCCGTCCGGGCTCTTGAACAGGTTCGACATGTGCCAGAGCTTGGTCGCCTGCTCCTGCAGCGCCTTGACCAGATGCGGATGGGCATGGCCGAGCGCGTTCACCGCGACGCCCGAGGTGAAGTCGAGATAGCGGTCGCCGTTGGTTGCGATCAGCCAGGCGCCCTCGCCGCGCTCGAAGCCGAGATCGATCCGGGCAAAGACGGGGAGCAGGTGCGACGTGGCGCTGTTGGTCATGGCGATCACTGACGGGTTTGAGGCCGACAATTGCCGCGCGCCTTGACGCCAGCGCAGCAACGGCCAGCTTCGGAAAACAAAAACGTGCCGCCTTGCGGGCAGCACGTGCGGGGCATTCTATGCTGCGCCCGGTCCGTGTCAATCGCCACGAAGTGGCCTTCCTGCAATGCGAAACGCATGCAATCCGGAGTATTCCGGAGCAGTGGAAAAGCCTGATTGCAAGGCTTAAATGTTGGGAACATGTGGACGCGCTGCCGCGGACTCTTGCGCCAGAGTCACGCCATATTGTAGCGTTTGGCCTGTCGGGTACGACATCTCGTGCGGCAGTACTGGACCCTCTTAGTAGCCATTTGTTCTGCGTGAACGTTCGGGCGCAACAGCACGCCCGGCGAGGGCTAAGGGATTCTGACCGCGGGGATTTTGACAGATTTGGCTCGCAGCGCCGCTCCCATCACCGGCCGGCGCACCGCGAAAGGAAGAATGCGATGACGGTATTGACCTGGTCCGACGATCGCGTCGAGCAGCTGAAGAAGCTCTGGGAGAGTGGCCTCTCCGCCAGCCAGATCGCGGCGGAACTCGGCAATGTGACGCGAAACGCCGTGATCGGCAAAGTCCATCGGCTCGGCCTGTCCGGCCGCGCCAAGGCGCCCTCCACCGCCGCGCCGCGGCAGCGCAAGGCCCGTCCCGCCCAGCACATGATGCGGGTGGCGCGCCCGGTCTCGCGCGGCAACACCGCGCTGGCGCAGGCTTTCGAGGTCGAACTCGAGCCGGATCCGATCGCCTACGACAACGTGGTGCCGATGAGCCAGCGGCTGTCGCTGCTGGAGCTGAACGAGGCCACCTGCCATTGGCCGGTCGGCGATCCCTCGAGCCCGGAATTCTTCTTCTGCGGCGGCAAGGCGCTCACCGGCCTGCCCTATTGCGCGCACCACTCGCGCGTCGCTTACCAGCCCGCCGGCGATCGCCGCCGGCCGTCGAACAAGCCGCAGCTCAAATAGGCCGACGACGAAACCAGCGACGACGTCAAAAAAGAAATCCCCGCGAAGGCGGGGATTTTTTTGTTGCAGCGGTCGGACCGGGCCTTACGGCTGCGGCTCGGCCTTGGCAAAACGGTCGTCGAGGGCGTAGCCGGCGCCGCGCACGGTGCGGATCGGATCCTGCTCGCGGCCCGGATTGAGCAGCTTGCGCAGGCGGCCGATATGCACGTCAACGGTCCGCTCGTCGATATAGATGTCGCGGCCCCAGACGCTGTCGAGCAGCTGCTCGCGGCTGAACACGCGGCCGGGATGCTCGAGGAAGAATTCGAGCAGCCGATATTCGGTCGGGCCGAGATCGATCGGGCGGCCGGAGCGCGCAACGCGGCGCTTCTCTCGGTCGAGCTCGATGTCGCCATAGGTCAGCACGGTGGCGAGCCGCTCGGGGCTGGCGCGGCGCAGCAGGCCCTTCACCCGCGCCAGGAGCTCCGGCACCGAGAACGGCTTGACGATATAATCGTCGGCGCCGGTGGCCAGCCCACGCACCCGCTCGCTCTCCTCGCCGCGCGCGGTCAGCATGATGATCGGCAGCTGCTTGGTCTCGGGACGTGCCCGCAAGCGGCGGCAGAGCTCGATGCCGGACAGGCCCGGCAGCATCCAGTCGAGCACCACGAGATCGGGAACGCGCTCCTTGAGGCGGGTGTCGGCATCGTCGCCGCGCCCGACCGTTTCGACATCGTAGCCTTCCGCGTCGAGGTTGTAGCGCAACAGCGTTGTCAGCGCTTCCTCGTCTTCGACTACCAGAATGCGTGCGCTCATCGGTCTAAGTTCTCTCTATCTTGATCCGTTGCCCAGACGCAAAACCGAAACGCTCATCGTCCTGATGAGCACGATCTTGTCGGAAAACCGGTACCCACTTTTCCGGATCGTGCTTCAGTTACCCGGCACCGTGGTCGCAAAGTTGGTCATGTCGCCCTTCGGGCGCTTGTCGGTGATTTGCTGGCCCTCGATCATGTAGAACACGGTCTCGGCGATGTTGGTGGCGTGGTCGCCGATCCGCTCGATATTCTTGGCGCAGAACATCAGGTGGATGCAGAACGAGATGTTGCGCGGATCTTCCATCATGTAGGTGAGCAGCTCGCGGAACAGCGAGGTGCAGATCGCGTCGACCTCCTCGTCGCCCTTCCAGACGTTCATCGCCGCCGGCAAATCGTGCGCGGCGTAGGCGTCGAGCACCGACTTGACCTGCGACAGCACGAGGTCGGTCATGTGCTCGAGGCCGCGGATCAGCTTCAGCGGCTGGAAATCGCTCTCCAGCGCCGCGACGCGCTTGCCCATGTTCTTGGCGAGGTCGCCGATCCGCTCGAGGTCGGTGGCCACCCGCATCGCGCTGACGATCTCGCGCAGGTCGATCGCCATCGGCTGGCGCCGCGCGATCGTCAGCACCGCGCGCTCTTCGATGACGCGCTGCAGGCTGTCGATCTCGATGTCGGCGGCGACCACGCGCTTGCCGAGCGCGACGTCGCGGCGGATCAGCGCATCGACCGACTCGGTGATCATGCGCTCGACCAGGCCGCCCATCTCGGCGACCAGGCGGGTCAACTCCTGCAGGTCGCTGTCGAATGCCTTGGCGGTATGTTCAGAAGCCATCGCTTGTCTCCTTCGATCATAATCCCAAGAGGATCACGATCTCATGCCTTCATTTCAGCCTGATCTCGGCGGGAAACCATCCCCGCTTTTTTCCGATCAGGCGTTAGCCGAACCGACCGGTGATGTAGTCCTGGGTGCGCCGATCGCTCGGCGAGGTGAAGATCTTGTTGGTGTCGTCGAACTCGATCAACTCGCCGAGATACATGAAGGCGGTCTTGTCGGAGACGCGCGCCGCCTGCTGCATGTTGTGGGTCACGATCGCGATCGTGTAGTCCTCGGACAGTTCCTGGATCAGCTCCTCGACCTTGGCGGTCGAGATCGGATCGAGCGCCGAGCACGGCTCGTCGAACAGGATCACCTCGGGCCGCACCGCCACCGTGCGCGCGATGCACAGGCGCTGCTGCTGGCCGCCGGAGAGCGACAGGCCGGAGGCGTTCAGCTTGTCCTTGACCTCGTTCCACAGCGCGCCGCCGCGCAGCGCCTTCTCGACCCGGCCGTCCATCTCCGACTTCGAGATCTTCTCGTAAAGGCGGATGCCGAAGGCGATGTTCTCATAGATCGTCATCGGGAACGGCGTCGGCTTCTGGAACACCATGCCGACCCGCGCCCGCAGCAGGTTGAGGTCGAGCTTGGCGTCGAGGATGTTGGTCTGGTCCAGCATCAGCTGGCCGACCGCGCGCTGGCCCGGATAGAGATCATACATCCGGTTGAAGATGCGCAGCAAGGTCGACTTGCCGCAGCCCGACGGGCCGATGAACGCCGTGACGCGGTTGGTGCCGAGCGTCAGGTTGATGTTCTTCAGCGCGTGGTGCTCGCCATAATAGAAGTTGAGGTTGCGCGCCGTAACCTTCGGCGCGGCTTCCGGCAGCGGCGCCTGGGGAACGTGGCCGGCGGCGGTGGTCGAAATCGAAAGCTCGGTCATTTTGCGGCCCTTTCGGCACCAAGGATACGCGCGCCGATATTCAGCGCGAGCACGGTAAAGGTGATCAGCAGTGCGCCGCTCCAGGCCAACTCTTTCCAGTAGGCGTAGGGGCTTTGCACGAAGTTGTTGATGGTCACCGGCAGGTTGGCCATCGTCTTGTTCAGGCTCAGGCTGAAGAACTGGTTCGACAGCGCGGTGAACAGCAGCGGCGCGGTCTCGCCGGCGACGCGGGCGGTCGCCAGCAGCACGCCGGTGATCAGACCCGACCGGGCGGCACGGTAGGCGATCCGCTTGATCACCAGCGAGCGCGGCAGGCCGAGCGCGCTTGCCGCCTCGCGCAGCGGATTGGGCACCAGCAGCAGCATGTCCTCGGTGGTGCGCAGCACGACCGGGATGACGATGACGGCGAGCGCGAGCGCGCCGGCGATCGCCGAGAAGCCGCGCATCGGCACCACCACCGCGCCGTAGATGAACAGGCCGATGATGATCGAGGGGGCGCTGAGCAGGATGTCGTTGATGAAGCGGATCACCGAGGTCAGCTTGTCATGCTTGCCGTATTCGGCAAGGTAGGTGCCGGCGAACAGGCCGAGCGGCGCGCCGATGCCGACCCCGATCACGGTCATGATGACCGAGCCGACGATGGCGTTGAGCAGGCCGCCTTCGGTCGAGCCGGGCGGCGGCGTGTTCTGGGTGAACAACTGCACGCTGAGGCCGGCGATGCCGTTGTAGAGCAGCGTCAGCAGGATCAGGGCCAGCCAGGTGACGCCGAACGCGGCGGCAGCGAAGCAGAGCGCGCGGATGATGATGTCGTTGCGGCGGCGGGATTTGTAGATCGGGTTCATGGCGTCACTTCCCCGCCTTGTTCTCAAGCCGCATCAGCATCAGACGCGCCGCGGCGAGCACGAAGAAGGTCAATACGAACAGCAGCAGGCCGAGCAGGATCAGGCCGGACTGATGCAGCCCGTCGCTCTCGGCGAATTCGCTGGCGATCGCCGCCGAGATCGTGGTGCCCGGCGCGAAGATCGACGATGAGATGCGGAACGAGTTGCCGATGATGAAGGTCACCGCCATGGTCTCGCCGAGCGCGCGGCCGAGCGCCAGCATGATGCCGCCGATCACGCCGACCCGGGTGTAGGGGATCACCACGTTCTTGACGACTTCCCAGGTGGTGCAGCCCATGCCGTAGGCGGCCTCCTTGAGCACCGGCGGCACGGTCTTGAACACGTCGACCGAGATCGCGGTGATGAAGGGCAGCACCATGATCGCCAGGATCAGCGCCGCATTGAACAGGCTGAGATAGGACGGCGGGCCGGCGAAGATCGCGCCCAGCACCGGCACGCCCTCGAAGATCCGGATCATGAACGGCTGGAAGGTGTTGGCGAGGAACGGGCCCAGCACGAAGAAGCCCCACATGCCGTAGATGATCGAGGGGATGCCGGCGAGCAGTTCGACCGCGATGCCGATCGGGCGGCGCAGCCACTGCGGGCACAGCTCGGTGAGGAACACCGCAATGCCGATGCCGACCGGAATAGCGATCATCATCGCGATCACCGAGGTGATCAGCGTGCCGTAGATCGGACCGAGCGCGCCGAGCACCGGCGGATCGGCCGAGGGCGCCCAGCGCTGCGTGAACAGGAAGGCGAAGCCGTATTCCCGCATCGCCGGCCAGGCGCCGACGATCAGCGACAGAATAATGCCGCCGAGGATCAGGAGGACCGAGATCG
This sequence comes from Bradyrhizobium sp. CCBAU 51753, assembly GCF_015291565.1. NCBI lineage: Bacteria > Pseudomonadati > Pseudomonadota > Alphaproteobacteria > Hyphomicrobiales > Nitrobacteraceae > Bradyrhizobium > Bradyrhizobium sp. CCBAU 51753. The sequence goes on from NZ_CP030037.1 coordinate 8,663,764, forward strand.
CCGAGATACGGGTGATCCAGTAGAAGGTGGCATCACCGAGCTTGAACGCACTGAGAGCCTTGGCGCGATCATACGGACCGGCAGCTTCCATCACATCGCCCTGAACAGCCATGTCTGCCACGCCTATCCCCTCTCTACTATGTGAAAGCAACGCAAACCGGTACGCCCCCGAAGCGATCTTCACCGACGCTTTTGGGCCGGGCGTCATTCCGGCTGCGCCCCGAAGGACGCGCGAGCCCAAGCTCCATGGTTTTATGGGTCGTGACGGAGCAGGCTCTTGGCACTTCAACCTGTGCCGCCGTTGGGCGGCACAGGCCTCATTCGAAACGTTGCGACTTAGCTCTTGATGTCCGCGGCCCAGGTCTTCTCGATCAGCTTGACGACCGAGTCCGGCATCGGGATGTAGTCGAGCTCTTCAGCCGCCTTGTCGCCCTTCTCGAAAGCGTACTTGAAGAACTTGAGGGCTTCCTGCGAGGCCGCCTTGTCGGTCGCATCCTTGTGCATCAGGATGAAGGTCGCCGCGGTGATCGGCCAGGAGGCATCGCCCGGCTGGTCGGTCAGGATCACGTAGTAGCCGGGAGCCTTGGCCCAGTCGGCGTTCGCGGCAGCGGCCTGGAAGGCTTCCATGGTCGGCTGCACGGTCTTGCCGGCCTTGTTGACCAGCGCGGCATAGGTCAGCTTGTTCTGCTTGGCGTAGGCGTACTCGACATAGCCGATCGCGTTCTTGGTCTGGCTGATATTGCCGGCGACGCCTTCGTTACCCTTGGCGCCAACGCCGACCGGCCATTCGACCGCGGTGCCGGAACCGACCTTGGACTTCCAGTCGGCGTTCGATTTGGAGAGATAGTCGGTGAAGTTGAAGGTGGTGCCCGAACCATCCGAGCGGCGCACGACGGTGATGGCGTCGGCCGGCAGCTTGAGCTTCGGATTGAGCTTGGCGATCGACTCGTCGTTCCACTTGGTGACCTTGCCGAGATAGATGTTGCCGAGCACTTCGCCCGACAGGACCAGCTCGCCCGGCTTGATGCCTTCGAGGTTCACGACCGGAACGATCGCGCCCATCACCATCGGCCACTGAACGAGGCCGTCCTTCTCGAGCTGCTCGGCCTTGAGCGGCGCGTCGGTGGCGCCGAAGGTCACGGTCTTGGCCTGGATCTGCTTGATGCCGGCGCCGGAGCCGATCGACTGATAGTTCAGACCGTTGCCGGTCTCCTTCTTGTAAGCGTCAGCCCACTTCGAATAGATCGGGAACGGAAACGTCGCGCCCGCGCCGGTAATATCGGCAGCGAAGGCCGACGTCGAAGCGGCGACCATGCCGGCAGCGACGATTGCTTTGATGAAATTCATGGGGTCGTCTCCATCTTGTGAGCGAAGCGCCGAATGCGCCCGATCGCGCTCACGCCGGTCCATCTAGGAGCGGTCGGTGCTGGTTTTATAAAGGTTAGATGACAGTTGGATGACAGCGCCAAGCTGCTGAAAATGCTTAGCTTTGTGTCGGTACCAGGGTCTTCGGGCGAGGAAAACAGGCGGTAAAAGTGGCGCCGTTTTTCGGCACGCTTTCGATCAGAAGCCGCCCGCGATGACGGTTAAGAATATGTTTCACCAGCGATAATCCGAGGCCTGTTCCGCCCTGGTTGCGGCTGTCGCCGACGTCCACCCGGTAGAACCGCTCGGTCAGCCGCGGCAGGTGCTCCGGGGCGATGCCTGGGCCGAAATCCCGGACCATGACCCGGATTTCGGGCGACGGGTCCCCCGACGCCGCCTGGCTGAGCGACACTATGACGCGGCCGCCCGAGGCGCCGTATTTGAGCGCGTTCTCGATCAGGTTCTCGAACAGCCGCAGCAGCTCCTCGCGGTCGCCGGCGATCGCGACCGGCGCCTCCGGCAGGTCGACATCGATCTCGACCTGGCGCTCGGCGGCCAGCGCCTCGAGCCCGTCGACCACCTGGCGGATGATCGGCACGATATCGATCGAGGCCTCGGGCCGGACATGGGCCGAGAGCTCGACCCGCGACAGCGACAGCAGGTCGTCGATCAGCCGCGCCATGCGGGTGGCCTGGGTGTGCATGATGCCGAGGAAGCGCTCGCGCGCCCGCGCGTCCTCGCGCGCCGGCCCCTGCAGCGTGTCGATGAAGCCGGACAAAGCGGCGAGCGGCGTGCGCAATTCGTGGCTCGCATTGGCGACGAAGTCGGCGCGCATTTCCTCGACCCGGCGCAGCGGCGTCAGATCGTGGAAGGTCATCAGCATGCACTTGTCGGTGCCGCCGAACTGGGTCGGCACTGGCACCGGCGTGATCACCAGTTCCATCCAGCGATCGACCGGCACGTGATCGGTGTAGGTGGCGCGGCGCGGCTCGGCAGTCGCGATCGCCTCGCGCAGCGCTGTGATAATCTCCGGCGAACGCAGGGCAAATTGCGCAAGTTCGTTCTTGCGCAGTGCCGGCGCGAGCTCGGCGGCGGCGGCATTGAGGTGGATGACGCGGCCGGCGCGATCGAGCAGCACGGCCGGATCCGGCATGCCGGCGACGACGGCGCTGACCGCATTGGCCTCGACCGGGTTGACGCCGCGGACATCCTCGCGCGAGGCGGTCGCATCGTGCAGCCGCCACGGCACCAGCGCCGCGGCTGCGATGCAGGCGAACACCGCGCAGGCGCGCACCAGCGACAATTCGCCGAGCGCGACCACCACGCTGAGCGCAAGCGCCGCGGCAAGCAGGATCAGCGCGGCATGGCGCAGGCGGTCGGGCCATGGCGAGAAGATGGAGGAAGGCGAGTCGTCGATTGCCATCGCGGCGGCGTTTCCCTTCGGTTCGTGCCTCGCTCAGTGGAGGTCCCATCGACCTCGCGCCAGGAGCTGGCTGGCCGCCTCGTCAGGCGCCGGAGTCACCGCGCTTGCGGACAAAAACCGCCTCGTGCTGCGGCTCGGCGCGGGGACCCGAATCAGCCTGCGGCAGCCGTTTGAGTCGGGCGCCGACGATAACCTCCCGAAACGTCAGCAAGATTACAGATATGACAAACGGGGCAATATAGTAGAGCAGGCGGAACAACAGCATACCGCCGAGCAGGTCCTCGCGGTCCATCTGCCAGAGGCCGACCAGCATGGCGGCATCGAACACCCCGAGGCCGCCGGGGGAGTGGCTGGCGAAGCCGAGCAGGGTCGCCGACACGAAGATGACGGCGACCACGACGAACCCCAGATTGGGCTCGTCCGGCACCAGCACGTACATCGCCAGCGCGCAGAACCCGAGGTCGACGATGCCGATCGCGATCTGCAGCAGCGTCAGCGGCCCGCCCGGCAGGGTCACCGTCCAGGGCCCGCGGCCGACCACCCGCTTCTGGGTCCAGACCCAGACCACATAGGCGACCAGGGCGATGATGATCGCAAAGGCCAGCGTCCGGTTCAGCCAGGGCGGCAGCTGGTCGATGTTGGCGGCGGCCTCCGGGTGATAGGCGATGCCGAGCCCGAGCACGGCGGCATTGCCGAGCCAGAAGGTCAGGCCGGCGAGGAAGCAGATCTTTGCGACGTCGATCGCGTTGAGGCCCCAAGCCGAATAGATCCGGTAGCGCACCGCGCCGCCGGTGAAGACGCTGGCGCCGACATTGTGGCCGATCGAATAGGAGGTGAAGGCCGCGAGCGCGTTGATGCGATAGGGCACATGGGCGTGGCCGATCGCGCGCACTGCGAACAAATCGTAGAAGGTCAGCGTGAAGTAGCCGGCGGTGACGAACAGCGCGGCCAGCGCGATCTGGCGCGGCTCGGTGCTCTTGATGGCCTCGAGCACCTCGTTGGTGTCGATGCCGCGCAGCATATGGTAGAGGACGTAGCAGGCGATGCCGATGACGGCGATGCTGATGACAACACCCAGCCTATGCAGGATCTGCTTCTGGCGCATAAACGCCATCGCCCTGCGTATTGCTTCCAGCATCTAGACCTCGAGTTGCGATCCCGCGACGGCGGCTCCCGGGCGAACCCCGCCGACGCTCCGCTGTTCCCTGCCCCGTGTAGCGTGTTTTAAGCCGCAGTGGAATTCGTCAAAAGACAATAAAACGCGCATCTTCAAGATATTAGGGATGATTCATGACAGTGGATGCACAAATTTGAGCGTTTCCCGTCACCTGCGACCAAGCTTCGCGGTGCGCGTGTGGGAGATAACTCACCCAACCATCGGCGTGTGAATCCGGGAAACTACGGGCATTGGCGCGGCGCCGGGCGGCGATGTTGCACGGCTTTGCCGGCGTGTTCCGACCAGAAGCGACCGCACAGCACAGCTCCCGGCCCGATACTGCCTCCAGAATGATCAGCCCAGGCTGCAATTCGCCGCAGCCGCCGCCGCGAGATCGTCGGTCAGCAGATTGGCGCGGACGTGGCCGCGCGGCTCGTCACGCCCGCGCGGCGGCCACCGCCGCGACGATCTCTGCGGCATCGGGAAAATGTCCCTTGGCACGCTTGGCGACCACCTTGTCGCCAAGCCTGACTTCGAAGATGCCGCCCTTGCCGGGGACCAGCGTTGCATCGAGCCCAAGACGCCTGCGCAACAGCGCGGCGGCCTCCTTTGCGCGCTTCTCGTAACCGCAGGGCCGGCAATAGGTGATCGAGACCTCCGTCATGTCAGTCTCCTCATGCGGCAAAGCGGGGTTGCGCGGAGGCGGCTTCGATGCCGGCGATCCAGCCCGCCACCGAGCGGCCGATGGCCTCCGGATGATCTTCCTGCAGATAGTGCGCACCGGCGCCGAGCTGAATGACGGCGCAGTGCGTGAGCGTCGCGGCAAAATCCGCGGCGAATGCCGGCGAGACCAGCGCACCGGGCGTTCCTGCGAACAGCAGCTTTGGATAGGTCGACGCGGCGAGCGCCGCATGGGCCGCCGTGAGCGCCTGATCGACATCGGCGGGCTCGCCCGCAATCGGCAGTTCACGCGGCAGCATCAAGGTCGGCTTGCGGCTCTCGCGCGTCGTGAACGGCGCGCGGTACGCGTCCATCTCCTCCGCGCTGAGCTGGCGCAGGATCGAGCCCGGCAGGACGCGTTCGACGAAGGCATTGTTGTCGAGGATCATCGCCTCGCCCTCGCCCGGCGTGCGGAATTTCCTGAACGTGTCGCGCGCGGCCTGATGCTGGTGGAAATCCGACCAGTCGCGCATCGGACGGATGAACTCCATGAAGGCGAGCCCGCGCACGAAGTCGGGGCGGCGCGCGGCAAGATGAAACGCCAGCGCCGTGCCCCAATCCTGCGCGACCAGATAGGCCGATCCGATACCGAGATCGTCGATCAGCGCGTCGAGATAGTCCGCATGATCGAAGAAGCGGTAGGCAATATCCGGCTTGCCGGATTGCCCGTAGCCGATCAGGTCGGGCGCGACGCAGTGCCCGACCGGCGCGACCAGCGGCATGATGTTGCGCCAGATGTAGGACGAGGTCGGATTGCCGTGCAGGAACAGCACGTGCGGCGCCTCGCGCGAACCGGTTTCGCGATAGGCCATCGTGGTCCCGCGCACGGACCGGTAATGCAGGCTGATGTCGGCAGACACGCTCATGGCAGCTCCTTGAACACGGTTTGGAATGCGATCGTCTTGAAACGCGCCAGCGCGGCTTCGCTGCGCTCGACCTTCATGCGCAGCATCGCGCCCTGCCAGGACGCCAGCAGGAAATCGGCGAGCTCGTCGGCATCGAAGTCGGACGCGATCTCGCCCTTGGCCTGCGCTTCGGCAATGCAGGCGGCGAACGGCACACGCCATTCGCGGAAGATGGCGTCGAGCTGCTCGCGCAGCAGCTCGCTGGAGCCTGACGCCTCGAGGCTGAAGTCGCCGATCAGGCAGCCGCGGGTAAAGCCGTCATTGGCAAGCTTGCCGGTGATCAGATCGAGATAGCGCCTGAGCCGCGCCCGCGGCGGCGCCGATCTGTCATCCAGCGCTTCCGCGACCAGGCCGCGGACATAGAGGAAGTAGCGGTCGAGCACCTCGGAGGCGAAGGCCTCCTTCGAGCGGAAATGGTTGGTGAAGGACCCCTGCGGCGCGTCGGCGGCCGCGGTGACGTCGCGCACGCTGGTGCCGTGATAGCCGGTGCGGAACATCGCCTTCAGGCCGGCGTCGAGGATGGTTTCGCGGAGAGAGGGTTTGGGCATACTGCAATCAATACGTACGTACGTATTGATTGTCAAGCAGCGATTTGGGATCGCCGGCGCGGCGCCGACGCTTCCTTTCAGTCAGGCAGGTGTTGGGATCTCAGTTCGCCGGCCGGCTGCGTGACACCACCCGGTCGCGCAGCCAGGAGCCGATGGCGCAGCCGACCAGGTAGAGCGCGAACATCACCAGGAAGAGGTCGAGCCAATAGCCGAAGCGGCCGGGCACGATCCGGCTGAATGACGCGGCGAGCAGCGCGATGGCCAGCAACGCCAGCCAGCGCATCCACATCCGGGAGACGCCCTGCGCCCGATGCACCACGGCGATCCACCCCATGCCGAAGCCGAGCAGCAGCGCCGCCAGCAGCCAACCCCAGAAGAATGTCGCAAGCGCCATCATCGCTACTTCACCACGAATTCGATGCGCCGGTTCTGCGCCTTGCCGTCTTCGCTGTCGTTGCCGGCCACTGGCTGCGTGCTGCCATAGCCGATCGGCGTGAAGCGGCTGGCCGGTAGCCCGGCGCGCACCAGATAGTCGACCACCGCCTGCGCCCGCCGCTCCGACAGCGCGCGGTTGGCGGCTTCGTCGCCGTCGCCGTCGGTGTGGCCCGCGACCTCGATGGTCGCGTTGGGGCAGCGCATCGCGGTCTCGATCAGGCGGTCGAGCAGCCCGGCGGAATCAGGGACGATGTCGGCCTTGCCGGATTCGAAGCGGATCTTGCCCTTGGAGAGGATCTCGGAGAACAGCTGCTGGCACACCGTGGGATCGACCGGCGCCGCCGCCGGCTTGACCGTGACTTCGGCCTTGTACTGCCAGCCCTGCGGAAAATCCTTGCCGAGGCCGTCGCGGATCTGGCCGGCGGCGGCGTCGTAGAGCGCATCGCCCGACAGCTTGACCTCGCGGTCCGACACCACCAGCGTGCCGGTCGACAGCCGCGACAGCGCGCCGAGCGCCGGCACCACCGCGGCGGCAAAGCCCGACGGCGCGCCGACGCTGGCCTTGAGATTGTCGACCACCTTTTCGCTGAAGAATTTTCGCCCCGCTGCGGCGACCAGCGCGGCATGCATGTTGTTGTCGGGGACGTACCCGGTCAGCGTCAGCGTCACCGCGACCGGATCCTTGTAGGCCTGGAACACGTAGGGCGGCGCCTTGATGTCGTTGGCGGCGACCAAGTAGCCCTCCGGCAGGTTCTTCAGCGCGGCCGCGATCGCTTCACGGCCGCCGAGCTCGCGCGCCATGCCGGCGAGCGCGATCTTGGTGTCGGTCAGCGTGATCTTGCCGTCCTTCAGCTTGCCGATCTGATCGAGCAGCAGCAGCGCCACGGCGTCGAAGCGCTGCGGCGCGCCGCGGGCCAGCGCCATCTGGTCCGCGACCTCGACGCCGCCGCCGAGACCGGCCTTCGCGGCCTCCACCAGCTTGCTCTTGCTCGACGGCAATGGTGCGTTGCCGCCAAGCGTCACGCGCACGACGTCGCGCTCGGCGGACCAGACGAACGGCTTGGCTTCCGGAACAAGGCGGGTTTCATCGTTGACCAGCCGAACGCCCGGCACCGCGTCGACCGAGGCCACTGCGCTGAGACGGCCGTCTTCGGAGAAGGCGTTGGCGGAAAAGGTGACGTCGCGGCCGTCGACGCTGATGCGGCGCTTGTCGAGCACGGTGTCCTTGAGTGCGGCATTAGAACGCGCGGCAAGATCGCCCTCCACCGTTGCCGTGCTGGTCCAGGCCGCGATACCCCAAAAGATGACCAGCGGAATCACACCCGGCCACCACTTGCTACTCCACTTGAAAAGTCCGTGCATTCAGGGTCCTGCGGGTCGGGAACCAGAGAGAAAACAAACCCTTGGCTGACTGTCAAACCCCAAATCGCGCTGCCCTGCGGAGCCGCCGTGTCCGAGCGGAATAACAGTTTCTTCAGTGGTCTTTCGCTAAGTTCAGCGCGGAATGCAAATCGGCCGGCCCGCGCCCTCATGAAACAACTCCGCAACGCCGTGATCCGCGCCGGGATGGAAGCGCTGTATTTCTCGGGTGCCCATGTGCTGCTGCGGCCGATCTTCGCCGGCGTCGGCACCATCTTCATGCTGCACCACGTGCGCCCGCCGCGTAGCGACGTGTTCCAGCCCAATCGCCATCTCGAGGTCGAACCGGACTTCCTGCGCAGGATGCTGACGCATCTGCGCGAGCTCGATGTCGACGTCGTCAGCATGGACGAGGCGCATCGCCGTCTCACCGAACGGAATTTTTCGCGGCGCTTCGCCTGCTTCACCCTGGACGACGGCTATCGCGACAACCGGGATTATGCGCTGCCGGTGATGCGCGAGTTCGACGCGCCGCTGATCGTCTATGTCGCCAGCGATTTCGCCGAGGGTTGCGGCCGGCTGTGGTGGATCGCGCTGGAGCGGGTGATCGCGGCGGCGTCCGCGATCGAGGTGCCGATCGACGGCGCGATGACCCGGCTCGACACCGCGACGGCACCGGCCAAACAGGCCGCCTTCAACCGCATGCATACGTGGCTGCGTTCACTGCCCGGCGAGGCCGAGATGCAGGATGCGATCGCGACGCTCTGCACCCGGCATGGCGTCGATCAAACCGGCATCGCCCGCGAGCTCTGCATGTCCTGGGACGAATTGCGCGCGTTTGCCGACGATCCGCTGGTCACCATCGGCGCGCACACCATCACCCATTGCAATCTCGCCAAGCAGAGCGAGACCATCGCCGCGTTCGAACTTGCGACCAGCCGCGCCCGAATCGAGGACGCGCTGCAGCGGCCGGTGCTGCATCTCGCCTATCCCTATGGCGACCGGATCGCCGCCGGCCAGCGCGAATTCGCGCTCGCCAAAAAGATCGGCTTCCGGACCGCGGTCACCACGCGGCCGGGCATGCTGTTTGCGGAGAGCGCCGACCACATGACGGCGCTGCAGCGGGTCTCGCTCAACGGCCATTACCAGCAGCCGCGGCTGTTGCCGGTCCTGACCTCCGGCGCCGCCACCGCGGTGTGGAACGGCTTTCGCCGCGTCGACGCGGCGTAGAGCGCAATCCGGGACAGGCCGCCGCGGATCACGCTGCCAAAACAGCGAAAACAACCCCATGCAAAGTAGCCGGCGGCTGCCGGGGTTCGACCGGGCGGCTTGACCGCTCCACGTCGCCCGGATGAAGCGCAGCGCAATCCGGGGCAGGTGCGTCCGCGGATAGACCTCTCCCGGATTACGCGGAGCCTGTCATCGGGCGCGCGTTCGCGCGACCCGTTGGCTCCATCCGGGCTACCGGTGCCTCCATGTTTCTTGACTCGCCCCTCCGCCACGCCCAGAACCAACGGCAACGCAACGGAGGAACGCAATGTTCAAGGACCTGTTCTCACTCAACGGCCGCGTCGCGCTGGTGACCGGCGGATCGCGCGGCATCGGCAAGATGATCGCGGCCGGATTCCTCGCGCAGGGCGCGGCAAAGGTCTACATCACCGCACGCAAGGCCGGGCCCTGCGAGGCCACCGCCCAGGAGCTGTCGGCCGCCTATGACGGCGAATGTATCGCGCTGCCGATCGACATCTCGACCGTCGAGGGCTGCGACAAGCTCGCTGCGGAAATCAGCAAGCGCGAGCCGAAGCTCGACATCCTCGTCAACAATGCCGGCGCGGCCTGGGGCGCCGATTTCGACGAATTCCCGGAGAGCGGCTGGGACAAGGTGATGAACCTCAACGTCAAATCGATCTTCTTCCTGACCAAGGCGCTGGCAAAGCCGCTGCGCGCGGCGGCCTCGCACGACAGACCGGGCAAGGTGATCAACATCGCCTCGATCGACGGCATCTTCGTCAATCCGATGGAGACCTACTCCTATGCCGCGAGCAAGGCGGCGGTGATCCATCTGACGCGGCGGATGGCGACGCGCCTGGTCAAGGACAACATCAACGTCACCGCGATCGCGCCGGGCGCCTTCAAGTCGGACATGAACCGCGCCGCGCGCGATCACGCCGACGAGGTCGCCCAGCGCGTGCCGTCGCGGCGGGTCGGCACCGACGAGGATATGGCGGGGACCGCGATCTATCTCGCCTCGCGCGCCGGCGACTATGTGGTGGGCACCACCATCGCGGTCGACGGCGGCGTGGTCTACGCGGCCGCCGGGCTGGAGATCGCGGGGTAGGCGGCAAACGCGCGGCATCGGAAGTGTGCTCCCTCGCCCCGCTCTTGCGGGGAGAGGGTTGGGGTGAGGGGCTTTCTCCGCCCGTGTGATCGTTGAGAGACCTGTACCCCCTCACCCGGATCGCAAGAGCGATCCGACCTCTCCCCGCAAGCGGGGAGAGGTGAAGCGAGCACGTGGTCGGACTAATCAACCCTAGCCTCATTACGCTCTGAGCAGGCGCACGCATCAAAATAAAGAAAGGGGCGAGCCAGGACCTTCTCGGCTCACCCCTTTCGTGGTCTCTCTCCGGGAGGAGAGAACTCTTATTTGAGCATGATCTCGTCGGAAAACCGCTTCACACTTTTCCGGATCGCGCGCGATCAGCTCTCGATTCTCACATACTCGAAATCGCCGGGCTTGTTGTCGATGCCGACCTTGGGCGCCGAGATCCAGGAGGCGAACTGGCCGGGCTCGGTGACCGGCTTCATCAGCGAGGCGATGAAGTCGCCGTCCTCGGTCGACGGTAGCCACTCGTTCTTGCGCTTGGCCCAGGTGGCGTTGTCGATCAACAGGCCATCGGGCGTCGCGTGGACATCCTTGAACTCGCCGATCTGGCGATGGAAGACGGTGTTCGGCACCGTGAGCTTGTAGTCGTAGCCCGCGGTCGAGATCACCTTGTTCCAGCGCAGCATGCCCTTGACGCAGTCCTGCGTGTAGTCGTCGCGCAGCCGCATGTTGAGCGCGGTCAGCGCCGGCTCGTCGACCATCTTGATCTGGCCGTCGACCAACTTCATGACCGGATAGGTCGAGTTCTTGAGCTGGTGATCGTCCTCGATGGTGGTTTCCTTGTAGCGGCCCTTGATGCCGGCGTTGAAGGCGTTGGCCGCATTGGTCGACACTTCCGAGCCGAACAGGTCGAGCGACAGCGAATAGTGCAGGTTCAGCTTCTTCTGGATGGTCGGCAGGTCGATCACCCCGAGCGCACGAACCTTGGCGATGTCGGTCGGATCGGTGATGCCGGCCTCGCGCATCGCATCAACGGTGCGCTGCACGACGCGGGTGATGCCGGTCTCGCCGACGAACATGTGGTGCGCTTCCTCGGTCAGCATGAAGCGGCAGGTGCGCGACAGCGGATCGAAGCCCGACTGCGCCAGCGAGTGCAGCTGCATCTTGCCGTCACGGTCGGTGAAGTAGGTGAACATGAAGAACGACAGCCAGTCCGGCGTCGCCTCGTTGAAGGCCCCGAGCATGCGCGGGGAATCCGCGTCACCGGAGCGGCGGCGCAGCAAATCATCGGCTTCCTCGCGACCGTCGCGGCCAAAATACTTCTGCAGCAGGTAGACCATCGCCCAGAGATGGCGGCCTTCCTCGACATTGACCTGGAACAAATTGCGCATGTCGTAGAGCGAGGGCGCGGTCTTTCCGAGATGGCGCTGCTGCTCGACCGAGGCCGGCTCGGTGTCGCCCTGGATCACGATCAGGCGGCGCAGCATGGCGCGATGCTCGCCGGGGACTTCCTGCCAGGCCGGCTTGCCAAAGTCCTCGCCGAACGGGATGACGCGGTTCTCTTCCTGCGGGGCCAGTAGAATGCCCCAGCGATATTCCGGCATCCGCACATAGTCGAACTTGGCCCAGCCGCGCGGATCGACCGAATAGGCGGTGCGCAGATAGACCAGCGACTCCTGGAAGCCGTCCGGGCCCATGTCGCTCCACCAGTCCATGTAACCGGGGTGCCAGCCCTCCAGCGCCTTGAGCACCTGGCGGTCCTCGGCGAGGTTCACGTTGTTCGGGATCTTGGTCGAGTAATCGACGTTCATGATGTTCATGTTCACGGCGTGCTCCTTTTCATCCTGGCTCGCATCGCATCTTGCTCCGTCGTCATCCCTGCACAATGGCTTCGCCATTGTCGCTGGAGGTGCTCGCGCATTTTGCGCGAGCCTCGAAGGATGCTGTTCGGCATTCTTTTCCCCCAATCATCCTTCGAGGCTCGCAAGCGCTCGCACCTCAGGATGACGGCGGTATTCGCCTCTACACGCGCGTCATGTCGAATTGCGCCTTCTGGCCGGTGCCGTAGCGGCGCAGCGCGCCGTCCTCACCGACCGCGTTCGGCCGCTGGAAGATCCAGTTCTGCCACGCGGTGAGGCGCGAGAAGATCTTCGATTCCATGGTCTCCGGACCGACGAAGCGCAGATTGGCTTCCATGCCGGTGAGGCCGTCGGGCGAGAACGAGGTGCGCTCCTCGAAGAACACGCGGACCTCGTCGTCCCAGTCGATGTCGTCGAGCGCGAAGGTGACGAGGCCGAGCTCTTCGGCCTCTTCCGCATCGAGCGCCTTGCCGATCAATCCTTGCGCGCGCTCGAGATCCGACGGGTCGGCCTGGAAGCGCGACTGCAGCCGGGTCAGGCCGTGGCTCATCGGATACGGGCCGAAGTTCATCGCGGTGAGCTCGATCGCCGGCGGCGGGCGGTTGTCGCCCTGCTTCTGGCCGATCAGCATGTACGAGCGGTCGGCGGCGAACACGAGCTCGGCCAGCGTGCCGACGAAGCAGGAGCCGGGCTCGACCAGCGTCACCAGCGTGCGCGAGGTGACGTCGATGCGCTTGAGCACGCGCTTCCAGTAATGCCTGATCTCGTTGACCAGCCAGTGCGCCTTGTTGGCGTCCAGGAACGCGTCATACGACACGACATTGGCGCGGTCGCCGTGGCTCTTGAACACCAGCATCGCGATGCCGAGCTCGTTGAGGCGCAGATGCAGGATCGCGTCATCGAGCTCGCGCGCGACCTGCAGCGGCCAGAACGACGCACCCTGCGCGATCATGCCGTCGATGTCGGCCGGCGCGGCGGTTTCCGGCGCCTTGATCGAGATGGTGGCGATGCGCGCGTTGCGGTCGATGTCGACGCTGACGAAATCGTAGCGGATCGCGCTGTCGTCGACGGTCCGGTTCAGCTTGGTCAGCGCGATGCCCTTGCCGGTGCCGTTGCGCTTCGACTTCGCGGCGAATTCCTTGACGCGCTCGGCGAGCTTGCCCTCGAGCTTGGAGTTCGGCGCGATCTCGTCGACCAGCCGCCACTGCACGGCGCGCTTGCCCTTGATGCCTTCCTCGATGGTGCAGAAGAAGTCGGCATGGTCGCGGCGCACCTTGCGCTTGTCGACCACGCGGGTGAGGCCGCCGGTGCCCGGCAGCACCGCGAGCAGCGGCACTTCCGGCAGCGCCACCGCGGCCGCGCCGTCATCGGCCATCATGATGTGGTCGGTCGCGAGCGCCAGCTCATAGCCGCCGCCGGCCGCGGTGCCGTTGACCACGCAGATAAAACTCTGGCCGGAATTCTCCGAAGAATCCTCCAGGCCGTTGCGGGTCTCGTTGGTGAACTTGCAGAAGTTGACCTTGTGGGCGTGGGTCGAGCCGGCCAGCATGCGGATGTTGGCGCCGGCGCAGAACACCCGGTTCTTGCCCGACCGCATCACCACGACCTTGACCTCGGGATGCTCGAAGCGCAGCCGCTGCACGGCGTCCGCCAGCTCGATGTCGACGCCGAGGTCGTAGGAGTTCAGCTTGAGCTGGTAGCCCTCGAACAGGCCGGCATTTTCGTCGACGTCCATGGTGAGCGTCGCGACGTCACCGGCGACGTCCAGCTTCCAGTGCCGGTAGCGCTGCGGCTCGGTCTGGAAATCGATGTATTTCGCCCCGCCTGCAAGGACGCGATCGTCGCCAGCCATTGGGCCACCCTTTGCCGTTATTGGTTCTGATATCTTCATGCACAATAATGCATGTTTTCGATCTGGTCTAGTTCAAAATGCAAAAACATGCATTTTGTTTCATGTTCGGAAAATCGCCCGCCTGTCCAATGACCTAGCTCTATCCCCGTCATTGCGAGCGGAGCGAAGCAATCCATGCGCCCGCGTGCGCTGCTCGATGGATTGCTTCGCTTCGCTCGCAATGACGCGGCCGGATACATCCGCAGCCCTCTCAGGCCGCCAGCGTCCGGTCGTCGCGCAGCGCCGCTTTGGCGAAATCGGTGACCGCCTCCAGCGTCACCGCCGGCACCTCGCGGTGCGGCGAGTGGCCGGCGCCTGCGACCACGGCGACGTCGACCGGGCAGTAGCATTCGTCCCTGGCGATCTCGACCTGGCGCATCGTGCCGTATTGATCGTCGACGCCCTGCACGATCAGCACCGGCACGCGGATATAGGCGAGGTACTCGGAGATATCCCAGTCGCGAAATTTCGGATCGAGCCAGGCACCGTTCCAGCCATAGAACGCGTTGTCGACGTCCTTGTGCCAGCGCGCCAGCTTCTCCTTCAGATTGGTGGTCTCATACGCCGTCTTGATCTCGGCGATCGATTTCACTGAGATGTCCTCGACGATGAAGTGCGGCGCGATCAGCGCGAGCCCGTGCAGGCGATGATCCTGATGCGCACCGGCATAGATCGCCGCAATCGACGCGCCGTCGGAATGGCCGACCAGGAGGCCGCGGCGGAAGCCGATCCGGTCGAGCAGTTTCGGCAGGACATCGAGCGCCTCGCGATGCATGTAATCGACCGGACGCGGCAGCTTTGCCGGCGTTGATGCGCCATAGCCGGCGCGCGAATAGACCAGCACGCCGGCGCCGGTCGCCGCCTGCAGCTTTTCCGGAAAATCGCCCCACAGGCCGACCGAGCCGAGGCCTTCATGCAGCATCACGATGGTCGGCGCTGAGTCGGGTGACGGGCCAAGCATGCGATATTCGAGCTCGGCGCCGTCGATGCTGAGGGAGCCGTTGGGTGCGAGTGTCATACGAAGCTCCGTTCTCGATTTGCTGGCGAGGCGCGCACAACTCTCTCATTTCCTCCCCCCTTGCGGGGGAGGGGCAGGGAGAGGGGTGCCGCTTGCTCCGCTGCGCGACGGGGAGCGAAACGCCACTCTCCGCGAAATCCGTCGCCGAGATGGCGCCCCATATCTGACGTCAGCGCCCGGGGCTCACCCCTCTCCCCAACCCTCCCCCGCAAGGGGGGAGGGAGCCCGCCCAGGGTGCTCACCTCACACACGCTCACGCCAAGCTCCATGCCGGTGCTTTAGTGCTTGGCGCCCTCGCCGTCGCGCAGCTTGAAGCGCTGGATCTTGCCGGTCGCGGTCTTCGGCAAGCTCTCCACCACGTCGATCCAGCGCGGGTATTTCCAGGGGCCGATCTTCTGCTTGACGTGCTCCTTCAGCGCCTCGTGCAGACCCTCTTTCGTGCTCTCGGGCCGCAGCACCACGTAGGCCTTCGGCTTCAGCAGCCCTTCCGGATCGGCTTCCGGCACCACGGCGGCTTCCAGCACCGCCGGATGGGTGATCAGCGCGCTCTCGACCTCAAACGGCGACACCCAGATGCCCGATACCTTGAACATGTCGTCGGCTCGGCCGCAGAAGGTGTAACGGCCGTCGCTGTCGCGGATGTATTTGTCGCCGGTGCGGGTCCAGGCGCCTTCAAAAGTGGCGCGGCTCTTGGCGCGCTGGTTCCAGTAGCTCTCGCCGGCCGAGGGCGCATCGACCAGCAGCTCGCCGACCTCGCCGTCGCCGACCTCTGCGCCTAGCTCATTGACCAGCCGCACATTGTAGCCGGGCACCGGACGACCGGATGAGCCGTACTTGATGTCGCCGGGCGCGTTCGACAGGAAGATGTGCAGCAGCTCGGTCGAGCCGACGCCGTCGAGAATGTCGACGCCGAACCGCGCCTTCCAGGCATTGCCGACCGATTCCGGCAGCGCCTCGCCGGCGGAGGTGCAGACACGCAGGCGCTTGCCGCCGCCCTGCCCCTTCATCGCCTCGTCGTTCAGCATTGCCGCGAACAGCGTGGGCACGCCGAAGAAGATGCTGGGGTGATACTTGTTGATCAGCGCGAACATCACGGCCGGCGTCGGACGCTCCGCGTTCAGCACCGTAGTGGCGCCGACCGACATCGGGAAGGTCAACGCGTTGCCGAGGCCGTAGGCGAAGAACAGCTTTGCCGCGGACAGGCCGACATCGTCCTCGCGAATGCCGAGCACCTGTTTTGCGTAGGTCTCCGCGGTCGCGGCCATGTTGGAATGCAGATGGCGCACGCCCTTCGGCATGCCGGTCGAGCCCGACGAATAGAGCCAGAACGCCGGCTCGTCGGCATGGGTCGGCGCGGTCGCGAACACATC
The DNA here is from genome assembly GCF_015291565.1 of Bradyrhizobium sp. CCBAU 51753. NCBI lineage: Bacteria > Pseudomonadati > Pseudomonadota > Alphaproteobacteria > Hyphomicrobiales > Nitrobacteraceae > Bradyrhizobium > Bradyrhizobium sp. CCBAU 51753. The sequence continues at coordinate 8,680,136 of NZ_CP030037.1, forward strand.
GCTCTCGCGCGCGATCTCATCAGTGAGCTTCTTGTGGCCGTGCGCCTCCTTGCCGGAGACGACCACGTGCTCGAGGTCCGGCATGCGGCCGATGATGTCCTTCACGACAGGCAGCAGCGCCTCGGACACGAACAGCACGCGGGCGCGGCAATCGCCGAGGATGTAGGCGTATTGCTCCGCGGTCAGCAGCGTGTTGAGCGGCACCGGAATGACGCCGGCGCGGATCGCCCCCAGGAACACGATCGGGAAATCGACCGTATCCAGCATGATCATGGCGACCCGCTCCTCGCGGCGGACGCCGAGCCGACGCAGCATGTTGCCGACCCGCCGGGTCTGCTGCTGCAACCGGCCATAGGTGAGCTGGGAAACCGTGTCGTCGAAGACGATCTTGCCGCCGCGGCCCTCGTCGACATTGCGGTCGAGCAGCCAGGTGACTGCGTTGTACGTCATGCCCCGCTCCTCAGACGCGCCACCGCTCTCTCCCGTGGAGATAAGAATTATAATTCATACAAAGCCACTACATTGGCTTGCTGTCAATCCTCATCGGCACTATGTTTCCTAGAGCTTTGGTCCCGATTCAATCGGGATCCGCGCCTCGCACGGGGATCATGACCGCAGACAACGATCCGGAAACCGGCTTCCTGGACCAGCTCGGCCAGCGTGTGCGCACGACGCGCGCCCTGCGCGGCATGTCGCGCAAGGTGCTCGCAAAAGTCTCCGGCATTTCCGAACGCTACATCGCCCAGCTGGAAAGCGGCAAAGGCAATGTCTCGATCGTGCTGCTGCGCCGTGTCGCAGGGGCGATGGGCGCGCATCTCGAGGACCTGATCCCCTCGGCCGAGCCGATCCCCGACTGGGCCATGATCCGCGATCTCCTGCGAAAAGCGTCGCCGAGCCAGATCGCGCAGGCCAAGGACATTCTCGCCGGCAGCAGTCCCTTGGCGCCGCGCCGCGCCTCGTTCTCCGGCATCGCGCTGATCGGGCTGCGCGGCGCCGGCAAGACCACGCTCGGCCGGATGCTGGCGAAGAAGATCGGCTGGAGCTTCGTCGAGCTCAACAAGGAGATCGAGGCGCAGAACGGCCTCTCCGTCGCCGAGATCATCGCGCTGTACGGCCAGGAAGGTTTTCGCCGCATGGAGCAGGCCGCGCTGACGCAACTCTTGGCGCGCAAGGAATTGATGGTGCTGGCGACCGGCGGCGGCATCGTCTCGGAGGCGCTGACCTTCGATCTGATCCTGTCGTCGTTCTACACGATCTGGCTGAAGGCCGAGCCCGAAGAGCACATGGCCCGCGTCCGCCGCCAGGGTGACCTGCGCCCGATGGCCGACGACCGCTCGGCGATGGCCGAGCTGCGCAACATTTTGGTCAGCCGCGAGCCGCTTTACGCGCGGGCGTCGGCGGTGGTCGATACTGCCGGCCTCAGCGTGGATGCAGCGGCGGCACGGCTGATCGATTCAGTGCGGCCGGTGCTGCAGAACGAAGCACGGTCGTTCGGCCTGCGCAGCGTCGCGCTGTAGCCTTGTAGCATCATCTATCCCCGTCATTGCGAGCGAAGCGAAGCAATCCATCTTTCCGCGCGTGTGGATGCATGGATTGCTTCGCTTCGCTCGCAATGACGACGTGGCTCAGAGGCGAATCCCTTTACAGCAGCCGGCTCTTCACATCCTCCGCGCCCTCCCGCAGCAACGGCAAAAAGCGATCGATCAACTCCTGCTTCGGCACGCGATCGACATGCGCGCCCATGTTGATGGCGGCGACGATGGTGCCGTCATAGCGGCGCACCGGCACCGAGATCGAGCGGAAATGCGGCTCGGCCTCGCGGTCGACCAGCGAATAGCCCTGTGCGCGATCGGCGATGATGGTGGCGAGCAGTTTTTTCGGATCAGTCACGGTCTGCGGCGTCACCGGCTCGCGGCGCATCGCCTTCAGCCGCGCCGCGAGCTCGTTATCGTCAAGGCGGCCGAGCATGGCGCGGCCGACCGACGTACAAAACGCCGGCAGCCGGTAGCCGATATCGAGGCCGCCCGAGTACACCCGCGTCGGGCTGGAGCGCGCCACAAACACGACGTCGTCGCCGTCGAGCAGCGCGAGCGAGGCGATCTCCTGTGCTGCCGTGGCGATGCGGTCGAGCACCGGCTGCAGCACCGTCACCACCTGGTTGGATTGCAGGAAGGAGCCGGCGAGCGTCAGCACATGCGGCGTCAGCGAGAACAACTTGCCGTCGGTGGCAACGAAACCGCCATGCGCCAGCGTGAACAGGATGCGGCGCGCGGTGGCGCGCGGCAGGTCGGCGGCGCGGGCGAGATCGCTCAAGGTCGCGGGTCCCGTGACCGTGCCGAACACCTGCAGCAGCCGCAGGCCGCGATCGAGGCTCTCGACGAAGTCGGTGGCGCGCTCGTCCTGGTCGGGCCGTTTCAGCTTGGGCATGGGCTTTTCGGGTTTGAACGGTTCAAAAATTACGCTTGCTGTCCGTGACAGACATGGCATAATTCGAACATTCGTTCAATAGGCGAACATACCTAAACCAGGAGACGCCGCCATGATGAGCCAGGAGCAGAACGATCTGATCACCCGCGTCAGCCGCAAGGACCCCTGCGGCAAGCTGATGCGGATGTACTGGCAGCCGGCGGCGCTGGTGGACGAACTGCAGGGCGAGCGGGCGGTGCGGCCGGTCAAACTGCTCGGCGAGAACCTGGTGCTGTTCCGCGACAAGGACGGCCGCTACGGGCTGATCGACCGCCACTGCGCGCATCGCGGCGCCGACCTCGCCTTCGGCCGTCTGGAGCATGGCGGGCTGCGCTGCGCCTTCCACGGCTGGCTGTTCGACACCAGCGGCCAGTGCCTGGAGACGCCGGCCGAGCCGGTCGGCTCGCAGCTCTGCAAGGGCATCAAGCAGCGCGCCTATCCGGTGGTCGAGAAGAGCGGCATCCTCTGGGCCTATCTCGGCGAAGGCGAGCCGCCGGCGTTTCCGGAGCTCGACTGCTTCACCGCGCCCGACAGCCACACCTTTGCGTTCAAGGGCCATTGGGGCTGCAACTGGCTGCAGGCGCTCGAGGTCGGCATCGACCCGTCGCACGCCTCCTTCCTGCACCGCTTCTTCGAGGACGAGGACACCTCGACCGCCTACGGCAAGCAGTTCCGCGGCGCCTCCGCCGGCACCGACATGCCGATGACCAAGATCATGCGCGAGTTCGACCGTCCCATCATCAATGTCGAGCACACCGAATATGGCCTGCGCCTGATCACGCTCCGCCAGATCGACGAGGAGCGCACCCATGTGCGGGTGACCAACCAGGTCTTCCCGCACGGCTTCGTGCTGCCGATGTCGACCGAGATGACGATCACGCAGTGGCATGTGCCAGTCGATGACGAGAACTGCTACTGGTACGCGATCTTCACCAGCTTCACGAACCCGGTCGACAAGCAGAAGATGCGCGAACAGCGGCTCGAGCTCTACGAGCTGCCGGATTACACCTCGCGCAAGAACAAGAGCAACGATTACGGCTTCGATCCGCACGAGCAGGCGACCGAGACCTATACCGGCATGGGCGCCGACATCAACGTGCACGACCAGTGGGCGGTGGAATCGATGGGCGCGATCCAGGACCGCACCAACGAGCATCTCGGCCAGAGCGACAAGGCGATCGTGCAGTATCGCCGCCTGTTGCGGGCCGAGATCCAGAAGGTTGCCGGCGGCGAGAAGCCGCTGCTGTTCCTCGATGCGGCCAGCGCGCGCAGCATCCAGGGCCCGGCGACGATGGACGGCATCGGGCCGACCCAAGGTTGGGAGCTCTACTGGATGGAAGTCGACGTCAAGCGCCGCCGCGGCGCGCCGTGGGCCGCCCCGGTGCCGCACGAGATCGCCGGCAAGGTGACGCATCTGACGGCGGCCGAGTGATGATGGCCGCAATGGCGCAGCCTCGCACCCTTCACCTCTCCCCGCTTGCGGGGAGAGGTCGGATCGCGTCAGCGATCCGGGTGAGGGGGTACAGGTCTATCGACAGATCACCCCTGTGGAGAGAGCCCCTCACCCCGACCCTCTCCCCGCGAAGAGCGGGGAGAGGGAGCAACAAAGGAGCGACGCCGTGAGCTTCGTCGAGCGCCATGGGCTGTGGTCGGATGAGCAGAAGGAAGCGGCCAAGCGCCTCCGCCGCGTCGTCGAGGAGAAAAACCTCGAAGTCATCCGCCTGTCGTTCCCCGACCAGCACGGTATCTTGCGCGGCAAGACGCTGATTGCGTCCGAGGCGGTGCGTGCGCTGGAAGGCGGCTGCTCCATCACGACGTCGCTGCTGGCCAAGGACACCTCGCACAAAACGGTGTTTCCGGTGTTCAGCGCCGGCGGCGGTTTCGGCATGAAGGAGATGGAGGGCGCGGCCGACGTGCTGATGGTCGCCGACCCCACCACGTTCCGCGTGTTGCCCTGGGCCGAAAACACCGGCTGGCTGCTCTGCGATCTCCATTTCAGCGACGGCCGGCCGGTGCCGTTCGCAACCCGCAATCTCTACCGCAAGGTGCTCGATCAGCTCACCAGCCGCGGCTACGACTTCGTCGCCGGCCTCGAGGTCGAATTCCATCTGTTCAAGCTCAACGACGCCCATATGGCGCCTGAGGATGCCGGCCAGCCCGGACGGCCGCCCGATGTCAGCCTGCTGTGGCACGGCTACCAGTATCTGTCCGAGCAACGCTACGATTTGATGGAGCCGGCGCTCGAGAGCATTCGCCGCGACATCATCGCGCTGGGCCTGCCCTTGCGCTCGGTCGAGGTCGAGTTCGGCCCGAGCCAGTGCGAGTTCACCTTCGCGCCGACCACAGGCCTCGCGCCGGCCGACACCATGGTGCTGTTCCGCTCCGCGGTGAAGCAGATCGCGCGCCGCCACGGCGCTCACGCCACCTTCATGTGCCGGCCGAAGCTGCCGAACGTGTTTGCCTCCGGCTGGCATTTGCACCAGTCGCTGGTGTCGCGCGCGGGCGGCGAGAACGTGTTCATGGCGAAGGAGACCGGCGAGACCTTGAGCCCGCTCGGCCGCGCCTGGCTCGCCGGCCTGATCGAGCATGCCCGCGCCTCGACCGTGTTCACGACGCCGACCATCAACGGCTACAAGCGCTACCGCTCCTATTCGCTGGCGCCGGATCGCGCGATCTGGGGCCGCGACAACCGCGGCGTCATGATCCGCGTGCTCGGGGCGGCCAATGATCCCGCGACGCGGCTGGAGAACCGGATCGGCGAGCCGGCGGCGAACCCGTATCTCTACATGGCCTCGCAAATCCTCTCCGGCCTCGACGGCGTCGACCGCAAGCTCGATCCCGGGCCGTCGGCCGATACGCCCTACGAGACCAAGGCCGCGCTGCTGCCGAAATCGCTGCGCGAAGCCGTGTTCGCGCTCGACGACGACCCGTTCTTCCGCCAGGCGCTGGGCCCGGAGTTCGTCGACTACTACGTCCACATCAAGAACGCGGAGATCGAGCGTTTCCAGGCCGAGGTATCGGACTGGGAGCAGCGCGAATATTTCGAGATGTTTTGAGTTTTGTCGTCCCGGCGAAGGCCGGGACGACGCCGGGGTATGTTGCGCCGCTGCCCAACCCGTCATCCTGAGGTGCGAGCCTCTTCGGCGAGCCTCGAAGGATGAATCGGCCCGGATGGTGGCCGTGCATCCTTCGAGGCTCGCAAGGGCTCGCACCTCAGGATGACGGTGAAAGACTTCGCCTCGGGCTAAATCCCCAGATACTTGTGCTGCAGATCGGGCTCCGCGATCAGTTGCTCGCTCGTGCCGCTCCACACCGTCTTGCCGCGCTCGATGATGTAGTGGCGGTCGGCGATGCGGGCGAGGTTTCCGACGTTCTTGTCGATCACCAGCACCGATTGCCCGCGGCCCTTCAGCATCGACAGGCAGCTCCAGATCTCGTCGCGGATCAAGGGCGCGAGGCCTTCGGTCGCCTCGTCGAGGATCAGCAGCTTCGGATTGGTCATCAGCGCGCGGCCGATCGCCAGCATCTGCTGCTCGCCGCCGGACAGCGTGACGCCCATGTTGCTGGTGCGCTCGGCGAGCCGCGGAAACAGGGCGTGGATCTTTTCGATCGTCCAGGGATCGGAGGCGCCGAGCCGATTGCCGGAGGCGGCGACGAGGTTTTCGCGCACCGTGAGGTTCGGGAAGATCTGGCGTCCTTCGGGCACGAGGCCGATGCCGAGCTTTGCGATCTTGTAGGACGGCAGGCCGCGCACCGCCTCGCCGGCGAAGCGGATGGCGCCGGCGCGGGCCGGCGTCAGGCCCATGATCGAGCGGATGGTCGTGGTCTTGCCCATGCCGTTGCGGCCCATCAGCGCGACCATCTCGCCGGCCTTGATCTGCAGCGACAAGCCGAACAGCACCTGGCTCAGCCCATAGCAGGTCTCGATCGCATCGACTTCGAGCAAATTATCAGCCGTTCTTGTTTCAGCCATGACGCGTCACCGCATGCTGTTCGCCGAGATAGGCGCGCTTGACCTCTTCGTGCTTGCGGATCGCGTCCGGCACGTCGCAGGCGATGACGCGGCCATAGACCAGCACCGTGATGCGGTCGGCGAGCGCGAACACCGCCTCCATGTCGTGCTCGACCAGCACGATGGTCACTTCCTTGCGCAGCTCCTTGAGCAGGGAAACCATCCGCGCCGATTCGGTGACGCCGAGGCCGGCCATCGGCTCGTCCAGCAGCAGCAGCTTGGGCTTGGTCGCGAGCGCGACCGCGAGCTCGAGCTCGCGCTGCTCGCCATGGCTGAGCTGCGACACCACGATATCGGCACGCTTGCCGAGGCCGACGCGCTCCAGCGCGGCGCGCGCGCCATCGCGCAGGTGCTTCTCCTTGCGCGCATTGCCCCAGAACCGGAAGGAGTGGCCGTCATGCGCCTGGGCCGCGAGCGCGACATTGTCGATCGCGGAAAAATCCTTCAGCAGCGAGGTGATCTGGAACGAGCGCGCCAGCCCGAGCCGGCTGCGCTTGTAGGACGGCAGGCCGGTGACGTCGCGGCCGCCGAACTGGATGGTGCCGGAGTTCGGCATCAGCTGTCCGGTGAGCTGGCTGATCAGCGTGGTCTTGCCGGCGCCGTTGGGGCCGATGATGGCGTGCAGCTCGCCCGGCACGACTTCCATCGACAAATTGTCGGTCGCGGTGATGCCGCCGAAGCGGCGCACCAGATTGTCGACGCGGAGCAATGATTCAGCCACGGCTCATCCTCCCGAGCAGGCCCATGATGCCGCCGCGCGCGAACAGCACGATCAGCAGCAGCACCGGGCCGAGGATCAATCCGGAATACTCGGTGAACTGCGACAGCAGCTCCTCGAGCAGGAGATAGACGATCGCACCGACCACCGGACCGAACAGCGAACCCATGCCGCCGAGGATCACCATCACCATGAGATCGCCGGAGCGGGTCCAGTACATCACGGCCGGGCTGACGAAGTCGGTGTTGTTGGCGAGCAGCGCGCCGGCGAGGCCGCAGATGGTGCCGGCGATGACGAAGCAGACCAGGCGGTAGCGGTTGGCATGGAAGCCGATCGCCTGCATGCGCTGCTCGTTGGAGCGGACGCCCTGCACGACAAGGCCGAATCGCGAATTGACGATGCGCCAGATCAGATAGAGGCCGCCGAACAGACAGGCGAGGCAGAGGTAGTAGAACTGGTTGCGGTCCGACAGGTTGATCAGGCCGGCGAAATCGCTGCGCTTGTAGACGGTGAGGCCGTCGTCGCCGCCATAACGCGACAGGCCGGAGGTGATGTAATAGGCCATCTGCGCGAAGGCGAGCGTGATCATGATGAAGTAGACGCCGCGGGTGCGCAGGCTGAGCGCGCCGACCACCAGCGCGAACAGGGCCGAGGCGGCGAGCGCCACCGGCCACTGGATGAAGCCGGAGCCGATGCCCTCGGCGGCGAGAATGCCGACCGCATAGCCGCCGATGCCGAGATAGGCGGCATGGCCAAAGCTCATCATGCCGCCATAGCCCATGATCAGGTTCAGGCTGGCGGCGGCCAGCGCGAAGATCACGATGCGGGTGAACAGCGTGAGGAGGAAGATGTTGCCGGTCGCCGCCGAATAGACCGGCAGCAGCACCAGGGCGGCGCAGACGAGCGCCGCGACGGCGCTGGAGGCGTTGAGCTTGGGCTTCATCGTTTGGCCGCCGGAAACAGCCCTTCAGGCCGGACCACGAGAACGATCGCCATCAGCAGATAGATCAGCATCGAGGACAACGCCGGCGCCGCGGTCGAGGCCGCCGCGCCGCTCAAGACCTTGCGCAGGAGGTCCGGCAGGAAGGCGCGGCCGAGGGTGTCGATCATGCCGACGAAGATCGCGGCCATGAACGCGCCGCGGATCGAGCCGATGCCGCCGATCACGATGATGACGAAGGCCAAAATCAAAATGTTCTCGCCCATGCCGATCTGCACGGTCAGGATCGGCGCCTGCATCAGCCCGGCAAGGCCGGCGAGCGCGGCGCCAAGGCCGAACACCAGCGTGAACAGCAGCTTGATGTTGATGCCGAGCGCGCCGATCATCTCGCGGTTGGAGGCGCCGGCGCGGATCAGCATGCCGACGCGGGTGCGCATCACGACGAGATAGAGCAGCGCGGCGACCGCGAGCGCGACCACGATGATCATCAGCCGGTAGGCCGGATAGTACACGCCCGGGATGATCTGCACCGGCACCGTGAGCCAGGTCGGCAGCGGCAGCGCCAGGCCGGCCGGGCCCCAGATCAGCCTGACGGCGTCGTTGAAGAACAGGATCAGGCCGAACGTCGCCAGCACCTGGTCGAGATGATCGCGGCCGTAGAGATGTCTGAGCGCGCTGAATTCGAGCACGATGCCGAGCAGCAGCGTGGCGCCGAGCGCCAGCAGCGCGCCGAGCACGAAACTGCCGGTCCAGGCCACGAAGGTCGCGGCGAAATAGGCGCCCATCATGTAGAGCGAGCCGTGCGCCAGATTGACGAAGTCCATGATGCCGAACACCAGCGTCAGGCCGGCCGCCAGCAGGAACAGCAGGAGCCCGAATTGCAGGCCGTTCAGCAGTTGTTCGATGACAAGATACATCGTGAGGCTACGTCACCTTCAAATGAAAACAGCGGCAGCGCGAGCACGCCGCCGCATTGCGCGTTGCGGGTTCTCCCTCGCCCCTTTCTGGCGGGGAAAGGATTGGGGTGAGGGGCCGTCTCCACAGATTGGATTCGCGGAGAGTCCCCCTCACCCGATTGCTTCGCAATCGACCTCTCCCCGCAAGCGGGGCGAGGTGAAGATAAAGCAAGCCGCGGGCCAAAGATTGCCCAGCGGTTATTTCATCGGGCACTTGTCGTGGAAGCGATCCTGATCGTCCTTGACGATGGTCGCAACCGTCTTCAGCGAGAGCTGGCCGTCGGCATCCTTGACCACGTCCTGCAGATAGAAGTTCTGGATCGGGATGTGGTTGTTGCCGTATTTGAACGGACCGCGCACCGATTTGAAGTTCGCCTTCTCCATCTCCGCCTTCATCGCGTCCTTCTTGGTGAGGTCGCCCTTCACCGCGATGACGGCGCTGTTGATCAGGTTGGCCGCATCATAGGCCTGCGCACCGTAGAACGACGGGCGCAGCCCGGGATATTTCTTGCGGTAGTCGGCGACGAACTTCTTGTTCTCCTCGTTCGGCAGGTCATTGACCCATTGCTGGGTGCCGGGAACGCCGATCGCATTGTCCTTCTGCAGCGGCAGCGTCGTTTCGTCGATGGTGAAGGCGGTATAGAGCGGGATCTGTTGCTTGATACCGGCCTGGGTGTACTGGTTGAGGAACTGCACGCCGGCGGCGCCCGGATAGAACACGAAGATCGATTCCGCGCCCGAGTTGCGCGCCTTGGTCAGTTCGGCCGAGAAGTCGAGCTGGCTCGGCCACACCGTATACTCCTCGCCGACCACCTGGCCCTTGAAAGTGCTCTTGACGCCCGCGAGCATGTCCTTGCCTGCGGCATAGTTCGGGCCGATCAGGAACGCCGACTTGACGCCCTTCTGGGTCATGTAGGTGCCCATCGCCTGGGGCGTCTGGTCGTTCTGCCAGGAGGTCGAGAACACATAGGGCGAGCACAATTCGCCGGCGAGTTGCGACGGACCGGCATTGGCCGAGATCAGGAAGGTTTTGGAATCCACCGCGGTCTTCAGCGAGGCCAGCAGCACGTTCGACCAGATATAGCCGACGATGAAATCGACCTTGTCGGACTGGATCAGCTTCTCGGTCTTCTGCTTGCCCACATCGGGCTTCTGCTGGTCGTCCTCGTAGATCACCTCGACCGGCTTGCCGTCGATCTTGCGCCCGAGATGGTCGAGCGCGAGCTCGAACGAATTGCGCATGTCGTTGCCGATCACCGCGGTCGGGCCGCTGAAGGTCGAGACGAAGCCGATCTTGACGCTGTCAGCCGCCGTCGCGGGCTGCGCCAGCGCCAAACCCATGGCGCCTGCCAGCCAAAATGCCTTTTTCATATTCACTCCCCTCCTCAACCAAAATGTCCCGCCAGCCCTTCGCAGCCCTTGGAAGCCGGTCTGGCGCCGCGCTTGTCCGCGCGGTTCTCATGATCTGTTTTGTGCGCGAAATCGCAACTCTGCAGCAAGCACGAACCGAGGGCCCGGCGTTAGAACCTTCGGCGCATACCCCAGCACCTTGCACCATAATTCGCCGTAACCGGCCATGGCAAGAAATATAATGCCGGTTGCGAGGGCAACGATTGTCGCAGGCCCAAGCCGCTCGAGGCGGGTCGAGCGAGATTTACACATTCGGGAAAGCGATCGGAAACCACGCCTCCTGCCGGCCGTCCGTCCCTTCATGGTCCGGAAAGCATTCTGGAGCGAGGGTCGGCCGGATAGGGGCATTTCACATGTTGAATTACCTGTTCGGCTTCAACGCCAGGATGGGCCGATTGGCCTTCTTCTTCTCCTCCTTCGTGGTCGGCGTCGGCTTTGTGATGCTGGCCTACGGGGCCACCGGCAACGTGCCGTCGAGCGGCAGGATGGATGTGCTGCTGGCGCAGGCATCGGCCAGCCAGCCGCTGCTGTTCGCTTTTTACGGCGTGCTCGTCATCTGCTTCATGCTGCAGTCGATGCGCGTGCGCGACATCGGATGGGATCCGGTCTGCGTGATGGCGGGGTGGATCGCCCTCATGGTGATCGACCGGATCGTCGCGCAAAAATTCCCGGAATATGCGCTGACCTACCAGCACACCGGCACGGCGGTCGGCGCGCTCGCCAATGCTGCACTCAATCTCGTCCTGCTGTTCTGGCCGAGTGGCGGCCTCTACAAGGAACAGGAGCCGGACGATGCCGGCAGTGACGGCGCCTGGCGGCCAAGTGCGCCACAAGCCGCAGCCACGAACCGCATCGCCCGGATCGCCGGCGGCGAGTTCGGGGGCAAGGCGCGGTAGCAAGACTCTCTCCACGTCATTGCGAGCGAAGCGAAGCAATCCATGCTTCGGCGGATGCGGCGCGATGGATTGCTTCGTCGCTTCGCTCCTCGCAATGACGATCGATCACCCCTCATCCACCGCCCACTCAGCGCCGTCGATGGCGTAGGCGGCGTGGCGGAAATCCCTGATCGCGGCGACCTTGTCGGCGGACCAGGCGAGCAGCATGAATGATTTCGGCGCGGCGCCCGGCTCCGCCGGATCGAAAACCAAAATCGCAGGACGCCCCTCGATCTGCCCCGGCACCAGATGCCAGTCGGTGGCGCGCGAATAGTTCGTGAAGTAGCGCGACACCTCGGCCTTGCCGTTCAGCCGCGTCCGGTTGACCAGCTCGAGCCTGATGTCGTCGGCAATCATGGCGCGGACGGCATCGAAGTCGTGGGCATTGAAATGGCTGACATAGGCGTTCAGCCGGCAGCGATCCGCCTCCGACAGGCCGGGCCGCGGCGCGTCGTCCGGCTCCTGCGCCAGCACGCGGAGCTGGGTGCGGCCGCGATGCAGCGCCGCCTTCACCGCCGGCAGGCTGAAGTCCATGATGTCGCAGACCTCCTGCAACGAGCAGCCGAGCACATCCATCAGGATCACGCTGGCGCGCTGCGCCACCGGCAGACGCATGAAGGTGCGCAGGCTGCTCGCGGCGATCTCGCGGCGGGCGATGTCGTCAAGCTCTCCGGCCATCATGTCCACCTCCTCCGGCGCGTGGAGCGCGTCCTGGCGGTTGCGCCGCCTGAGGAAATCGAGCGCGGTGTTGTGCGCGATCCGGAACAGCCAGGCCTCGACGTTCTGGATCGGGGCGGCGGAGGCGAACGCCTCCACCGCCTTGATCAGCGCGTCCTGCAGCACATCCTCGCCGTCGATCACCGAGCCGACCATGCGCGCGCAATAGCGATGCAGCCTTGGCCGCAGCGCCGCGAGCAGCGCATCGACGTCGGCTCGGGGCATCTGAGGTGGTGAGGTCATGATGGCTCCGCCGGATCGGTTGATGGCTCGTCGGTTCACGGCTCATCCAGCATACGATAATTACCGACGATCACCGCACTGCGAACCAGCGGCGGCTCGGCGCAGCGGTCGCGGATGCCGTCCTGGAAGGCCTGGAACGCGGCCAGCTTCGGGATCGGGCTCGACCCGTCCGCCGCCGCGGTCTCGACCATGTGGATGAAGGTGTCGTCCTCCAGCCGCAGCGTCAGATAGCGCACGCCGTCCGGCTTGGCCGCCTTCAGCTCGGCGAACACGGCCGACACCAGCTCGGCATTCTTGTCCGCCATTTCCGGTTTCGCCCTGTACCTGATCAGGGTCCGTCTCATCGCAGCCTCCTTGGCCTGGTTTGGCGGCCGCTGAAAGGCCGCGTCATCCCCAAGGACGTTTGCCGGCCGGCAAAGGATGCGGTCCGGCAAAAATGATTTTTCCCCGCATCCTTTGCCCGTTCCGGATCGTCCTTGCCGGCGAAGCGCGCCGCAACCTGCGGCACGCCAACGGAGAACGACCATGCAGACCCCTCAGCAGCGCGCCGAACAGCGCTGGGTGCTCGGCCTCACCGCGCTGGCATCCTTCATGATGGCGCTCGACGCCATGATCATGACCACTGCCTTCGCGACCATCCGCGCCGATTTCGGCAGCCCGGTGGAGACGCTGCAATGGACCGTCAACGCCTTCAATCTGACCTTCGCGGTGCTGCTGCTGACCGGCGCGGCGCTCGGCGACCGTTTCGGGCGGCGCCGGATGTTCGCGGCCGGCATCGCGCTGTTCGTCGTGGCATCCGCGGCCTGCGCGCTGGCCGGCAACGCCGCGGCGCTGATCGCTGCGCGGGCCCTGCAGGGCGCGGGTGCGGCGCTGGTGATGCCGCTGGCGATGGCGATCCTGAGCGGCGCGTTCGGCCGCGAGGAGCGCGCCCGCGCGCTCGGCATTTTCAGCGGCATCACCGGCTGTGCGCTGATCATCGGCCCCGCGATCGGCGGCTTCATCACCGAGCATCTCGGCTGGCGCTGGATCTTCTGGATCAACCTGCCGATCGGCCTCGTCGCGATCGCGCTGGTGATGGCGCGGCTGCGCGAAAGTTTTGGCGCGCCAGCACCGCTCGACGTCATCGGACTGACGCTGGTCGCGCTCGCTGCACTGGCGCTGGTCTGGGGCCTGTTGCGCGGCAACAGCGTCGGATGGGCGAGCGCAGAGGTGACCGGCGCGCTGATCGCCGGCGCCGCGCTGGCCGTGGTGTTCGTGCTGTGGGAGATGCGGGCGGCCAGCCCGATGGTGCCGATGCGCCTGTTCGCGGCAAAACCGTTTGCGTCCGGCATGGCCGCGAGCGTGCTGTTCTATGCCGCGATGTACGGCGTGCTGTTCCTGCTGCCGCAGTTCCTGCAGATCGCGCTCGGCTTCGACGCCTTCGGCGCCGGGCTTCGCCTGGTGCCATGGACCGCGACATTGTTCGTCACGGCGCCGATCGCCGGCGCCGCCGTCAACCGGTTCGGCGAGCGCACGCTGGTCGTCACCGGACTGCTGATGCAGGCGATCGGTCTCGGCTGGATCAGCGAGATCGTGAGCCCGGCCGTATCCTATTCCGCCCTGGTCGCGCCGCTGGTGCTTGCCGGCGTCGGCGTGTCGATGGCGATGCCGGCCGCGCAGAACGCGGTGCTGAGCGCAGTTGCGGTCAGCGAGATGGGCAAGGCGTCGGGCATCTTCAACATGGGCCGCTTCCTCGGCGGGATGTTCGGCATCGCGGCGCTGGTGGCGAGTTTCTCCGCCAATGGTGCCGCCGATTCATCCGGACATTTCAGCAGCGGATTCGCGGCGGCGATGAGCCTTGCGGCAACGCTGTCACTGGCCGGCGCGGTCGCGGGACTGTTCCTGCCGACGCGGCGGCGCGTCGTCGCCGCCACCGCGACGCCGCAGGATGCGTAAGGCTTGCAGCGATTGGGTTTCGCTATCGGGCGATCAGGCAATGCGTATTGGAATGAGGCTGCAAATGAATACATAATCGAATGACGAAGCCGTTCGGAACCGAGGCGACATCAGATGACGCAAGCGCCGGCCAAACCCCATCGCGTGGTGATCGTCGGCGCCGGTTTCGGCGGGCTCGAAGCCGCCTTCGGACTCAAGGGCGCGCCGGTCGAGATCACGCTGATCGACCGCCGCAACCATCATCTGTTCCAGCCGCTGCTCTACCAGGTCGCGACCGCGTCGCTGGCGACCAGCGAGATCGCCTGGCCGATCCGCTATCTGTTGCGCGACCGGCCCGAAGTGACGACGCTGTTCGCCAATGTCGGCGGCGTCGACGCAGCGCACAAGCGCGTGCTGCTCGACGACGGCGGCAGTGTCCCCTACGACACGCTGATCCTCGCCACCGGCGCGCGCCACGCCTATTTCGGCCATGACGAATGGGAGCCGTTCGCGCCCGGGCTGAAGACGCTGGAGGACGCCACCACGTTGCGCCGGCGCATCCTGGTCGCGTTCGAGCGCGCCGAGCGCGAGACCGATCCGCAGGTGCGCGCGGCGCTGCTGACCTTTGTCGTGATCGGCGCCGGCCCGACCGGCGTCGAGATGGCCGGCACCATCGCCGACCTCGCCCGGGACACGCTGCCGCGCGACTTCCGCCACATCGACACGCGGATGGCGCGCGTTGTGCTGATCGAGGCCGGCCCGCGCGTGCTGCCGGCGTTTCCCGATGATCTATCCGCCTATGCGCAGCGCGCGCTGGAGAGCCTCGGGGTCGAGGTGGTGCTCGGCCAGCCCGTCACCGAATGCACGGCCGACGGCGTGGTTTATGGCGGCAACAAGCTTGCGGCGCGCACCATCGTCTGGGCCGCCGGCGTGCGCGCCTCGCGCGCCGCGGAATGGCTGGGCGCGCCGGCCGACCGCGCGCAGCGGCTGCAGGTCGAGCCTGATCTGACCGTGCCCGGCCATCCCGAGATTTTCGCGGTCGGCGACACCGTCACCATCAAGGGCCCCGACGGCAAGCAGGTGCCCGGCATCGCGCCGGCCGCCAAGCAGGAGGGCCGCTACGCCGCGGCGCTGATCAAAGCACGGCTCAACGGCGAGACGCTGCCGCCGTTCCGCTACAAGCATGCCGGCAACCTCGCCCAGATCGGCAAGCGGCTCGCGGTGATCGATTTCGGCTGGATGAAGCTGCGCGGCGCGCTGGCGTGGTGGATCTGGGGCATCGCCCACATCTACTTCCTGATCGGCCTGCGCAACCGCATCAGCGTCGCCCTGAGCTGGCTCTGGGTCCACGCCCGCAACCAGCGCGCCGCGCGGCTGATCACCCAGGGCAGCAGCAAGGTCGCGCAGTAGGCGAAGCTGCGGCAAGCGACGCACACACCATCCATCACCGTCACCCTGAGGTGGCCGCTTCTTCAGCGGCCCTCGAAGGGTCGACGGCCCGGCTGGTGGCCGATTCATCCTTCGAGGCTCGCAAGTGAGGTGAGCACGATCGTCAGGCTCCCTCTCCCCTTGCGGGAGAGGGTGGGGAGAGGGGTGGCCGCGGGCGAGATGATCGATGGACGCGTCGGCTTATCGTCGAAGCTCATGTTGAGACCACCCGTGTGGTACCCCTCTCCCCAACCCTCCCCCGCAAGGGGGGAGGGAGCCCACTCGCCGGTGCGCTCCTTACTTAGAGCAGAGCCGCGGTACGCGCTGCTCACTTCACCAGCGAGCAGCCGCCGTCCGCCAGCGGGCGGAATGCCTGCTCGGCGGGGATCGTCGCGATCTGCTTGTAGTAGTCGTAGCGATACTTCGACTCCTCCGGCTTCTTCACCTCGAACAGATACATCGGGTGGATGACGCGGCCGTCCTGGCGGATCGTGGTCTCGCCGAACAGCTTGTCGTTGCCCTTGAAGGTCTTCATCTGGGGCACCACCACCTTGGCGTCGTCGCTGCCGGTGGCGGCGACGGCGTTGAGATAGGCGAGCGTCGAGGCGTAGACGCCGGCCTGGTTGCCGCTCGGCATTTTGCCGTTCATGCCGGGCCGGGCGGCGAAGCGCTTTGCGAACGCGCGGGTGTCGTCGTTCATGTCCCAGTAGAACGCCTCGAGCAACTGCAGGCCCTGCGCGACCTTCAGGCCCATGCCGTGAATGTCGTTCACGAACAGCAGGAACGCCACCATGGTCTGGCCGCCCTGCTGGATGCCGAACTCGGCGGCCTGCTTCACCGCATTGATGGTGTCGCCACCGGCGTTGGCAAGGCCGATCACCTTGGCCTTGGAGCTCTGTGCCTGCAGCAGGAAGGAGGCGAAGTCGGAGGTGCCGAGCGGGTGCTTGCTGGAGCCGAGCACCTTGCCGCCGTGCTTCTCGATGTAGTTGGTCGCCTCGGCCTCGATGCCCTTGCCGAGCGCGTAATCGACCGTGACGAAGTACCAGTCCTTGCCGCCGCGCTGCATCATCGCGGCCGCGGTGGTGTTGCCGGTCGCCCAGGCGTCGTTGACCCATTGAATGGTGTTCGGCGAGCAGGCCTTGCCGGTGAGGTCCGAGCTCGCGGTCGACGAGGCCAGGAACGTCATCTTGCTGTCGCGCAGGATGGTGTTGATGGCGAGGCCGACCGCCGAGTTCGGCACATCGACGATGGCGTCGACGCCTTCGACATCGAGCCATTTGCGCGCGATCGCAGATCCGACGTCAGCCTTGTTCTGATGGTCGGCATAGACGATCTCGACCTTGATGCCCTTGCCGCCGCCGCCAAAATCCTCCGCCGCCATGCGCGCGGCTTCCACCGAGCCCATGCCGTTGGTGTCCTGGAAGATGCCGGAAATGTCGTTGAGCACGCCGACGCGCACCACGTCGCCGGAAATTTCCGCACGCGCGCTGCCCGCGGCACAGGCCACTGCCAGCGCCAGACCGATCCCAAAGCCCCTCATCGTATCCCCTCCCTTGTGTCGTTCCTGAGCCAGCCTGTTCGTCAGGCCGGTGTGATCTCGACTGGCAGGCTCGTGAGCCCGCGCAGCGTGTTGTTGAAAAGGCGCTTCGGCTCGCCGGTGATCTCTATCCCGGCGACACGCCGCGCCAGCGCCGCCAGCATCACCTCGCCTTCGAGGCGGGCGACGAGCTGGCCGACGCACATGTGGATGCCCGAACCGTAGCCGACATGGCCGGAGGTGCGGCGGGTGATGTCGTAGCTGTCGGGCTTGTCCCAGCGCCGCGGATCACGGTTGGCAGCGGCGAGGAACATCAGCACCTTCTCGCCTTCCGGGATCGTGGCCCCGCTGAGCTCGACGTCGCGGGTCGTAGTGCGGAAGAAGGTCTGGACCGGGCTTTCGAACCGCACGGCTTCCTCGAAGGCGTTGCGCGCCAGCGTCGGATCGCCGCGCAGCCTCTCGAACTGGTCGGGGAAACGCGCCAGGCAATAGACGGCCGCACCGATCCCGTTGACGGTGGTATCGAGACCGGCCGACAGCAGCGAGCGCACCAGCAGCGGCGCCTCCGTGGCCGTAATGGCGCCGCTGTCGACGTGGGCGTGGATGCAGGCGCCGATGGCGCCCGGGGTGAGATTGTCGCGCTGACACTGGTCGGCAATGTAGGCCTGGTGCGGCGCCGAGCGCTCAATGGCCTCCTGGCGGAGCTGGTTCGGCGGCCCGAAGGCGTTGAACACCAGACTCGCATAGGGCAGCAGATGCTCGCGACCCTCCGGCTTCAGGCCCAGCGCATCCGGGAAGATCGACAGCGGATAGGCTTCGGCGAGGTCCTCGATCGCGTCGAAACGGCGCTTTTCCAGCAGGGCATCGACGCGGGCCTCCGCGGCGGCGGCAAATCGCTCGCGCAGCGGCTTCATCACGCTCGCCGACAACACCGTGCTCAGCACCGCGCGGGTGCGGGTATGGGCGGGCGGGTCGGCCTCCAGGATCAGGCTCGGCGGCCGCCACGGCTTCTCCTTGGCAAAATCGCTCAGGCCGACGCCGCGGCTGGAGCAGAACGTCGCGGGATCGTTCAGCACCGCATGGACCTCGGCATGGCGCGCCACGCCATAGACGTTCCACTTGTCGAGGTAGACCACGGGCCCGGCCTCGCGCAGCCGCTCGTGGGTCGGGAACGGGTCGGCGAAGAACTCGAGCGCGAACGGGTCGACGTCGAGATGCGGAACGGACGTGCCGGCTTGTGCAGTCATCGAGACCTCCCGAGGTTTGATCTTGTCAAGTTGCACCGCATGTCTATTGCTCCCGGTGCAATTCGCAGCGATGATTTGAGAAATGAGCAGCCAGCCCCTCCCCCGAAAGCCCCGCCGGCCGAGACCGGTCGACCCCGCAGACGCCGCCGGCGGCCTGCTGCTCGACCTCAACCGCTATGTGCCGGCGTTCATCACCTTCATCGGCAACAAGCTGTCGAACAGCGCGACTGCCTATTATCAGAAGAATTTCGGCGTCAACGTCACCGAGTGGCGGATCATATCGCAGCTTGCGATCGAGCCCGGCATTCCGGCCTCGCGAATCTGCCAGGTGATCGGCTTCGACAAGGCGCCGGTCAGCCGCAACCTCGCGGCGCTGCAAAAGCGCGGCCTGTTGACGATCCGCACCGCCCCCGATGACGGCCGCACCCATTCGATCACGCTGACGGCGCGCGGCCGCGCCGTCCATGACAAGGTCATCGTCGCGGCGCTGGAACGCGAGCGGCGGCTGCTGTCCTGCCTGAAAAAGGACGAGCGCGAGGTGCTGATCGACCTGCTGCGCCGGCTGCACGAGAATCTCGGCGCCGTGACCGGGCAAAGCACGACCTGAGCGCGCGGGGCCGGGCGCGGCATCCGGCGATACCGCGACGGTCCCGAGACATTCGCCAATCCGCGCTGTTCGCGCCCTACCGCGCAATATTGTTTCCTCCTGACGCGTGGCCTTTGACCGGCCCTGCTGATTGGCGCGGAAACTCGCACAGCTTAGTTGCCATGGCAACTAAAAACGCGATGACGCGTTGCCGCAAGTCATGAGCGGACAGAGTTGTGACATTGATCATCAGGTCAGGGAAGCAAGCTCGTCAGGCTCCCTCCCCCCTTGCGGGGGAGGGTTGGGGAGAGGGGTAAGCCCCGGGCAAGATGATCAATGCAATCCCGCTTTCGCAATCGTCGTCGAAAGCACCAAACACTGCTGAGAGGACGCGCCGTGTGGCACCCCTCTCCCTAACCCTCTCCCGCAAGGGGGAAGGGAACCCCTCCACCGGTGCTCGTGCACGCGATCGGCTCGGACGACGCATCATCCTCCAATACCGCCACTGCCGCAGCGCGGCGGGTCAGCACCGCGCGCTGGTTGATGTAACCCTTGTCGGTGATCTCGCCGCCGTCGACCGAGGCCGGCTCGGCGAGCAGCAGCGCGCGGGTGGCGTGGCCGGAGGAATGGCCGCCTTGCGCCTTCAGCTTTGCCAGCCCTTGCGCGATCGCGGAACGGACGGCCGGATGGCCGATCACATCTTTCGCGTCCGCGCCCTCCGGCAGCCCGGCCTGCGCGCGGCAGGCGGCGAGATTCGGGAACACCAGAAAGCGGACCTCGTCGCGACCATGGCCGGTGACGACGATGTCCTGCGCCAGCGGCGCCAGCGCCGAGATGCCGGCGACACGCAGCGTGCCGACGCTGACCCAGGTGCCGGAATTGAGCTTGAAATCCTCGGCGACGCGGCCATCGAAGAACAGGCCGAGCTCGGGCCGCTCGGGATCGGCAAACGTGACGGCGTCGCCGATCTTGTAAAAACCCTCGTCGTCAAAAGCCTGCGCGGTCAGCTCGGGCGCCTTCCAGTAGCCCGGCGTGACGTTCGGCCCGCGCACGCGCACTTCGAGCTTGTCGCCCGCCGGCACCAGCTTCAGCTCGGTGCCGGGAATCGGCACGCCGATATTGCCGGAGCGCTTGGCCAGGAAGTGACAGTCGGTCGCGAGCGGCGAGGTTTCGGTCGAGCCCCAGGCCGAGACCATCGGCAGGCGGCGGCCGACGGTCTTGAGCGACAGCTCCTCCAGCCCATCCCACAGATTCTGCGGCAGCGCCGCGCCGGCATAGAAGGCGAATTTTGTCCCCTCGAAGAATTTGCGGCACAGCGCCTCGTCGGTGCGCAGCGCCGCGATCAGCATGTCGAAGCCGCGCGGCACGTTGAAATAGACCGTCGGCACCACGCTGCGCAGATTGGCGAGCGAGGTCGCGAACAGCCCGGGCGCCGGCTTGCCGCCGTCGACGTAGAGCGTGCCGCCGTTGCGCAGCACCAGGTTGAAATTGTGGTTGGCGCCGAAGGTATGGCTCCACGGCAGCCAGTCCAGAATGACGAGTTCGTCGCCGCTGGTTTCAAGGAAGGTCCAGGTCTGCGCCTTGGCCTGCTGGCTCGAGGTCAACATGCGCTGGGTGTTGATCACCGCTTTCGGCGTGCCGGTCGAGCCCGAGGTGAACAGGAATTTTGCGATCGTATCCGGCGTCACGGCCGCGAATGCCTTGGCGACATCAGGCGTCTCCGGCGTCGCCGCGATGCGGCGGAACGGCAGCGCGTCGGCATCGTCTGCATTGCCGCTGACGATGGTCGCGCGATGCAGCGGCTCGATCGCGGCGAGCGCCGCCGCGAACGGTTTTGTGCCGCTGACATAGATCGCGCCGGGTTCGAGCAGGCCGATCATGCTCTTGAGCTTGTCGAAGTCTTTCGACATCAGCGAATAGGCCGGCGAGATCGCGGCCGAGGGCACGCCGACATGCTGGGCGGCCAGCGCAAACAGCGCATGATCGATGCCGTTGTCGGAGAGAATGACCAGCGGCCGCTGCGCGCTCAGCCCCTGCGTCAGGATCCAGGACGCGGCCGCGCGCACGATTGCGAGCGCATCGCGATAGCTGACCGTGGTCCAGGGCAGTTCGGCACTGGCGCGCTCGCCGAGGAAGATGCGATCCGGCGTTTGCCGCGCCCAGTGCTCGAGCCAATCGCCGACGCAGCGGGCGCTGTCCTTTAGCGGCGTGTTGGAGCGGACAAGGATGCTGCCGTCGGCACGGCGATCGGCCACGATCGCCGGCGTCGCGAACAGGCTTTGCGGATCGTCACCGCGGCTGGCGGCAATCGTCATGGTTTCCTCCTCGCCCGTGTCTTGCGGGATCGTGCGTCGCGGCACGGTCCCGGCCAGGCTCTTGTCATGCTCCGTATCGCAGATTGTTGTTGTCGACAACAATCTTCAATCGCGGCTATCCGATCGCAGCCGGAAGCTCCAAAGCAGTTGCCGCCAACACTCATCGATTTGCCCAAAAATACGGCAATCATGCCGGCAACCCGCATCGCTCTGCTCTGGGCAGCCAACTCAAGCTACTGAAACAATGACATAATCACCCGGACGATCCGCGCCGGGCAATTGTACACAATGGCACACTGCTTGCTTCGATCGGACTGCATCTCTCGCGCAAGGCGCCGTTGCCTTGCCGCTCATCTGACGGGGCCAACCACGTGACCGAAACTGTCGCCGCAATCGTCGCCGCGCACCGCGCCGGCACCATGAAGCCGGCGCAAACCGTGGCGCGCAGCTATCAGCGCATCCGCGAGCACAACGATCCCGCCATCTTCATCAGCCTGCGCGACGAGGCGGACGCGATCGCCGAGGCCGCGCGGCTGGCGGACCCGACACTGCCGCTGTACGGCGTGCCGGTCGCGGTGAAGGACAATATCGATGTCGCCGGCCTGCCGACCACCGCGGCGTGTCCGGCGTATTCCTATTTGCCGGCACAGGATGCGACGGCGGTAGCAAGACTGCGCGCGGCCGGCGCGATCATCATCGGCAAGACCAATCTCGACCAGTTCGCCACCGGCCTGGTCGGCGTGCGCTCGCCCTATGGCATTCCGAAGAATCCGGTGCGCGCAGATCTTGTGCCGGGCGGATCGAGCTCGGGCTCGGCGGTCGCGGTCTCCGCGGGCCTTGTACCGCTTTCGCTCGGCACCGACACTGCGGGCAGCGGCCGCGTGCCGGCAATGCTCAACAACATCGTCGGGCTGAAGCCGAGCCTCGGGTTGATCTCGAATGCGGGGCTGGTGGCGGCCTGCCGCACGCTCGACTGCATCTCCGTGTTCTCGCTCACCGTCGACGATGCGATCACGGCGCTTGCCGCGATGGCCGGGCCCGACGGCGCCGATCCGTTCTCGCGCGATCGGCCGCTGGCGCCGCTCGCGGCATTCCCGGCGAAGCTGACGCTCGGCATTCCCAAGGCTGGCCAGTTGATCTTCTTCGGCGACCACGCGGCCGAGAAGGCGTATGGCGAGGCGTGCAAGCGCTGGCAGGCACTCGGCGCCACACTGGTCGAATTCGACCTTGAGCCGTTCTACGAGACCGCGCGGCTGCTCTATGAAGGACCATGGGTCGCCGAGCGCTATCTCGTGATCCGCGATCTCTTGGCGTCGTCGCCCGAGGCAATCCATCCGGTGACGCGCGAGATCACCATCGCCGGCGCGCGGCCGACTGCAGCAGACACCTTCTCCGCGCTCTACCGGCTCGAGGCGCTGCGCCGTGTCGCCGAACGAACCTTTGCGCAACTCGACGCGATCGTGCTGCCGACCGCGCCGACGGTCTATTCGACCGCGCAGGTGCTGGCCAATCCGATCGAGCTCAACTCCCGGCTCGGCACCTACACCAATTTCGTCAACCTGCTCGATCTCTGCGGCCTGGCGCTGCCGGCGGCGATGCAACCCGACGGTGCGCCGTTCGGCATCACGCTGCTGGCACCGGCCGGCCGCGACGCCAAGCTTGCGAGCATTGGCCGGGTGTTTCATGCCGACACCGAGCTGCCGATCGGCAGCAAGGCGCTGCCGCAGCCTCCGCTTGCCGCCGTGCCGGCGCGTGCCGGATCCGATGAGATCACGATCGCGGTGGTCGGCGCCCATCTCTCAGGCATGGCGCTGAACCACGAGCTGACGACGCTCGATGCGCGCCTGCAGGAAGAGGCGGTCACCGCGCCGGACTACAAGCTCTACGCACTCAACACCACGCCACCGAAACCCGGCATGCTACGCGTCGATGCCGGCGCAGGCACCTCGATCAAGCTCGAGCTCTGGGCGATGTCGCCGGCCGCGTTCGGCAAATTCGTCGCCGCGATCCCGCCGCCGCTGTCGATCGGAACGGTGCGACTTGCGGACGGTCGGCAGGCCAAGGGCTTTATCGTGGAGCCCGCCGCGATCACGGGGGCGAAGGATATTTCCGCCTATGGCGGCTGGCGCGCATTCATGGCAGAGAAGGCGAAGGGGTAGTCCCTCCGTCATTGCGAGCGAAGCGAAGCAATCCATGCCTCGGCACATGCGGATAGATGGATTGCTTCGTCGCTCGCTCCTCGCAATGACGAGCGGTGAGAGCACGGCTCTCTACACCGACACCGCGTAGGTCTCGTACTCTCCGCGCACCTGTTCGATATGGGCGCGCATTGCGGCGGCGGCGCCGGCCTTGTCGCCGCGCATGATGGCGACGACGACGCGGTCGTGCTCGGCGTGGGACTTTGCCAGACGACCGAGATTGCGGAACTGGGCGCGGCGGAACGGCTGCACGCGCACGCGCGTCGCCAGGGTGATCTCGGCGATGTAGGCGTTTTGCGAACCGGCATAGATCGCGTTGTGGAAGCGCTCATTGACCTCGTGAAAGCGCTCGGGATTGCCGGTGTAGCTCAACACCCGCAACTCCTCGTGCACCGCCTCCAGCGCATGGCGCTCGGCCGGCGTCATCCGCTCGGCGGCAAGGCCGGCGCAGATCGCCTCGAGCTCGGCCATCGCCTCGAACATGCCGGTGAGCCGATCCAGCGACGGCCGCGCCACCACGGCGCCGCGATGCGCGCGGGCGTCGATCAGGCCGCTGGCGGCAAGCTGCCGCAGCGCCTCCCGCACCGGCGTGCGCGAGACGTTGAAGCGGCGCGCGAGGTCGGTCTCGTCGAGCGCCGCGCCCGGCGGCAGCGTGCCGCGCACGATCTCGTCGGCGAGTTGCAGCCGCAGCTCCTCGGCACGGGTGGTCTTGTCGGCGAGCTGTGACGGGCGATCGACGCGGGGCACGGCCTCGGCGCCGGGGGGCTGTGCCGCACGCGATGAAAGATCGTCCAGGCTCATGCCTCAAGCGCCCTTGTTTCTGAGCATGATCTTTCCGGAAAACCGGATCCACTTTTCCGGATCATGCTCGCGGCTCATCGATCACACTGACATGGGCCGCGACGATTCTCCAACCCTCCGGGAAACGCACCCAGGTCTGCATCTGCCGGCCCACCCTGCCGGGCGTGCTGTCGCGGTAGAACAGCGTCGAGGCAACAGCGGTGTCGCGGCCATAGGTGGTGATCACGGTGCGGTCGATCCTGCGCATCAGCCCGACCGGCGAGCGTGCAGCGCGGAACGCCATGATCTCGTCATAGCCGTAGAGATTTTCGCCGATGCCGTAGCGCAGCGTGCGCCTGTCGTTGCGGAACAACTCGTCGAGCACGGCCACATCGTTTGTGACCAGCGCCTTCTCGTAGCGCTCGAATTGCGCGGTGACCTCGGCGAGCACGTCGGGAAGATCGATGTCCATGGCTAGATTCCCCTCGGCGCCGGCGCGGCCGCGACACCCATCTGTTCCAGCGCCCAGGCAACCCGCAGCGCAACATCCTCGCGCCAGGGCGCGGCGATGATCTGCACGCCGATCGGCAGCGGTTCGAGCGGCACCGGCACGGCCACCACCGGCAGGCCGATGAACGAGATCGGCTGGGTGTGGATGCCGATATTGGGGCGTACCTGCAGCTCGACACCGTCGAGCACGAAATTGACCTGCCCGAGTTTCGGCGCGGTGCCGGCCGTCGCCGGCGCCAGGATCACGTCGACCGACTGAAACAGCTCCAGCACCTTGGCGCGGTACCAGCGGCGGAATTTCTGCGCCTTGTCGACATAGGCCGCCGGGATCATCGCGCCGGCGATCAGGCGGTCGCGCACCGCCGGATCGAAATCATTGGGACGCCTGCGCAACCGATCGAGATGCAGCGAGGCGCCCTCGGTCGTGGTGATGATGAAGGCCGCGGCGCGGGCGCGCGCGGCTTCGGGAATCTCGACAGTCTGCGTCGCGCCAAGCGCCTTTGCCACCCGCGCGACGGCCTCGGTCGCTTCCGGAAGGACGTTGCTCTGGAAGTAGCCGCCGGCGATCGCAATGCGCAGCCCGCCGAGGCCTGAGGTCAACGACGGCAGCGCCGGCTCGATTGGCCGCGTCGTGCAGGCGGCGTCATCGGCATCCGGCCCCTGCATCGCATCATAGGCCAGCGCGAGATCGGTCACGGTGCGCGCAAGCGGGCCGAGATGATCGAAGCTCGCCACGAACGGAAAGCTGCGCGCCCGCGACAGCCGCCCGTAGGTCGGCTTCAGGCCGAAGATGCCGCAGAACGACGCCGGCACGCGGATCGAGCCGTTGGTATCGGAGCCGAGCGCGATCGGCACCAGCGCGCCGCCGACCGCGCCGCCGGAGCCGCCCGACGAGCCGCCGGTCATCCGCGTCGGATCGTGCGGATTGCGCGACGGACCGTCATGCACGTTCTCGCCGGTGAAGTCGTAGGCGTATTCGCCCATGTTCAGCGCGCCGACCAGCACGGCGCCGGCCGCCTCCATCCGCTCGATCAGCGTGGCATCGCGCGGCGCCGGCGGCAGGTCGCGGTTGATCTTCGAGCCGGCGCGGGTCGAGAGGCCCTGCACGTCGAACAGGTTCTTCACCGCGAACGGAACGCCGGCGAGCGGCCCCACCGACTGGCCGGCCGCGATCGCGGCGTCGATCGCCCGCGCCTTGGCACGCGCACGATCCGCGGTGACGTCGGTGAATGAATTGAGAATCTTGTCATGCGCCGCGATGCGCGCGAGCGCGGCCTCGGTGGCCGCAACGGCGGTGATCTTGCGGCCGGAGACCGCCTGCGCGATCTCGGCGGCCGACATGGGAACGGGATTCTCGGACATCGCGTGCTCAGGCCGCATAGATCGCGGCCGACTCGGTGTCGTCGGGCAGCGGGAATTCGTCGACCAGCCGCGCCAGCCGCAGCGATACCTCGAGGTTGGCGCGCACCACAGGACGCCAGGCGTCTTCCAGCGGCAACGCCATCGCGCTGGCGATGGCGTCGATGTAATCGTCGAGATGCTCGGCCATTTCACTCCCGTTCGAGTTAGCTTTGCGCATGATCCATTCGGAAAACCGGTTGCCACCTTTCCGGATCATGCGTCATGCGTCAGTGCACCGGCAACGGCGGATGCGGGATCGCCGTCAGCAATTCCCTTGTATAAGCATCCTGCGGATTGCCCAAGACCTGTTCGGACGTGCCCTGCTCGACGATGTGGCCGGCGCGCATCACGATGACGCGATCGCAGAGCAGGCGCACCACGTTGAGATCGTGCGAGACGAACAGATAGCTCATGCCCATCGACTGCTTGAGATCCTGCAGCAGATTGAGCACCACCGCCTGCACCGAGACGTCGAGCGCTGCGGTCGGCTCGTCAAGGATCACCAGCTTCGGATGCAGCGCGATCGCGCGCGCAATACCGACGCGGGCCTTCTGGCCGCCGGAGAGCTGATGCGGAAAGCGATCCAGCAGATTGACCGGCAGGCCGACCAGACGCGCCAGCTCCTCGCAGCGGGCGCGCAGCGCGTCGCGTCCGCTGATGTCGCCGAGCTGCAGGATCGGGTCGGCGATCGCGCGCGCCGCGGTGAAGCGCGGGTTGAGGCTGTCGGTCGGATCCTGAAACACCATCTGGATCTGGCTGCGCTGCGGCAGTCGCGCGAACGACTGCGGGAGGATACCGCCGATGTCCTCGCCGTCGAACAGGATGCGGCCGGAGGTCTGGTCCAGGAGCCGCATCACCATCATCGACGTCGTCGACTTGCCGCAACCGGATTCGCCGACTAGGCCGACACTCTCGCCATGGCCGACCGAAAAGCTGATGCCGTCGACGGCGCGAAAGATCTCCTCCTGCACCGGCGGCTTGCGGCCGAACAGCTTTGAAAGCACCGAGGTCGCGCCCTGGCGCGGGTATTCCTTGATCAGATTTTCGACGGAGAGGAGCGGTTGAGTCTGCTCCCTCTCCCCGCTTGCCCCTCCGTTCTCCCTCTCCACGCTCTTCGCGGGGAGAGGGTTGGGGTGAGGGGCTGTTTCAGCAAGCACGGTCCGCGGAGAGTCCCCCTCACCCGCCGCGCTCTGGCGCGCAAGTGCGCTGCCGAGCGCGTCGGCCTCTCCCCGCGTGCGGGGAGAGGCAGGAGCGTCCTCCTCCGGCAGCAAGTCGCGCAGCGAGACGCCGAGCCGCGGCGTCGCGCGCATCAGCTTCTTGGTGTAGGCGTGCTGGGGCGCGGCGAAGATGTCGGCTGATTTGGCGGTCTCGACCACGCGGCCCTTCTCCATCACCACGACGCGGTCGCAATAGGCGGCGGCAAGGCCGAGATCGTGGGTGATCAGGATGGTCGACATCGACCGTCGCTTGGTCAGCTCGACGATCAGATCCATCACCGCCTTCTGCGTGGTGACGTCGAGACCGGTGGTCGGCTCGTCGGCGATCAGGAGCTGCGGGTTGCAGGCCAGCGCCAGCGCGATCACGACGCGCTGGCACATGCCGCCGGACAGCTCGAACGGATAGGCGTGATAGCGCTCGCGGGGACGGGCGATCTTGACCTGCTCCAGCGCCTCGATCGCCTTCTCGCCGCGGTCGCCGACCTGCGCCTGCTGCACATGCTGGCGCAGCACGTCCTCGATCTGATCGCCGACCTTGCGGATCGGATTGAGCGCGGCGCGCGGGTTCTGGAAGATCATCGAGACTTCGCGGCCGCGCAGATCGCGCATCTGGCTCTCGGTCGCGGCCTTGACGTCGATGCCGGAGAACATCACCGAGCCCTCGGCGATCTTGCCGGCGCGATCGAGGATCCGCATCACGGCATACGACGTCACCGACTTGCCCGAGCCGGACTCGCCGACGATGCCGACGGTCTCGCCCTTGCCGACCTGGATGTCGACATGCTGCACCGCCTTGACGATGCCGCGGCGGGTGGTGAATTCGACGGTGAGGTTTTGGACGTCGAGCAGCGGCTGGGCGGTCATGCGCGCCCCTCCCGCGAGGCGTCAGGCAAAAAGCCGCAAAACAACCCCATGCAAAGTAGAAAAATGGTATCATTGCACCGTGAAAGGGCAATCATCACGTCCTCCGCTGCGGCGGTGCGCTCCTTCTCCCCGCTCTTGCGGGGAGAAGGTTGGGATGAGGGGCATCTATGAGCGCACACAATTGGCTGAGGAGTGCGCGGAGACTCCCCCTCGCCCGGTCCGCTAATGCGGCCCGGCCTCTCCCCCGCGGGCGGGGAGAGGCGAAGAGGCGCGCGCCGGACGAAAGATTTCTTCATCACGTCCTCCGCTGAGGCGGTGTGCCCCTTCTCCCCGTTCTTACGGGGAGAAGGTTGGGATGAGGGGCGTCTATCAGCGCACACAGCTTACGGAGGAGTTCGCGGAGACTCCCCCTCACCCGGATCGCATTGCATGCGATCCGGCCTCTCCCCGCGGGCGGGGAGAGGCGAAGACGGGCGCGCTGGACGAAAGATTTCATCATCACGTCCTCCGTTGCGGGTCGACGATGTCGCGCAGGCCGTCGCCGAGCAAATTGAAGCAGAACACCGCGATCATCAGCGCGAGGCCCGGGAACAGCGCGATCCACCATTCGCCCGACACCATGAAGCCGGCGCCCTCGGCGACCATGATGCCCCATTCGGCGGTCGGCGGCCGCACGCCGAGGCCGATGAAGGACAGGCCCGCGGCGTTGAGGATGGCGTAGCCCATCGTCAGCGACATCTGCACGATCATGATCGGCATGATGTTGGGCAGGATGTGCACCAACAGGATGCGGTATTCGCCGTTGCCGGACAGCCGCGCCGCCTGCACGAAGCCGGCGTTGCGGCGGACATTGGCCTCGGCGCGCGCGACGCGGGCATAGAGCGGAAAATTCACGATCGCGGTCGCGATGATGATGTTCTGCACGGTGTTGCCGAGCGCGGCGACGATACCCATCGCGAGCACGAACAGCGGAAACGCCATGATGGTGTCGGCGATGCGGCCGACGATGCGATCGGTCCAGCCGCCGAAATAGCCGGCGGCGATGCCGGCGAGCCCGCCCATCAAGAACACCAGCACGACGGAGGCGACCGCGATAAAGGTATCGAGCCTCGTCGCCACGATGACGCGGCTGAAAATGTCGCGGCCGAGCTGATCGGTGCCGAACCAGTGCGCGGCCGACGGCGATTTCAACGCGGCGGCGGTGTCGGAGGCGAGCGGGTCGTAGGGCACGACGTAGGGACCGAACAGCGCGGCGAACAGGATCACCAGCAGCAGCGCGAAGGCGAAGCCGGTGACCTTGTTCTCGCCGAGCACGTAGCGAGTCTGCTCGAGGATCGCGGCCAGGCCCGAGGTCCGTGCCGGGCCGACCGGCTCAACAGTGGGGGCAACGCTACTCATCCGTCCTCCCTACCCTTCCAGCCGCACGCGCGGATCGATCACGCCATAGAGAATGTCGATGATGAGATTGAGCAGCACGTACATCACCGCCATGGTCAGCACGAAGCCTTGCACCGGGGCGAAGTCCGAGGCGATCAGCGCTTCGACCGCATAGGAGCCGATGCCGGGCCAGGCGAACACTTTTTCCACCAGCACGTTGGCGCCGAGCAGGAACGAGAACACCATGCTGAGCGTGGTGATGACCGGCAGCATCGCATTGCGGAACGCGTAGGTGACGATCACCTTGCCCGGCGACAGGCCGCTGGCGCGCGCGGTGCGGACGAAGTCGGAAGCGAGCACCGCCAGCATCGAGGCGCGCGTCATGCGCGCGATCGGCGCCAGCGAGAAGATCGCCAGCGTCACCGCCGGCAGGATCAACTGGTTGAGCGCTGAACGAAACGCCTCGACGTCCCGCGCGATCAGTGTGTCGATCAGAAAGAAGCCGGTCACCGTCGGCGGCGCGCTGTAGAACACGTCGAGCCGGCCGAGCGGCGCCGGCGACCAGCCGAGGCGGAAATAGAACACGTAGACCAGCACCAGCCCGGTGAAGAACACGGGCAGCGACACGCCGGCGGTTGTCGTGACCCGGCAAAGATGATCGATCCAGGAGCCCGGCCGCGTTGCCGCCAGCACGCCGAGCGGAATTGCAATCACGATCGAAACGAGCAGGCCGAGCAGCGTCAGCTCGGCCGATGCCGGCAAGCGGCTGCGCAATTCGGCCGCGACCGGCTGGCCCGTGGTCAACGACGTGCCGAAATCGCCATGCGCGAGATCGTTGGTGTAGCGGAAGAACTGCTCGATCAGCGGCTTGTCGAAGCCGAGCTTCTTCCTGATCTGCTCGACCGCCTCCTTGGTCGCCGCAGGCCCGGCAAAATACGCCGCCGGATCGCCCGGCAGCGCGCGCGTCAGCAGGAAGGTGACGATCACGACCCCGATCAGCGATGGGACCGCGAACAGCAGGCGCTTGCCGATCATGGTCAGCATGACTGATTCCCTCCGGCATTCAGCAAGGCCACGAAGGGACTGGCCGGGCTCCCTCTCCCACGCAACCGGGGTCTACCCCGGTTGCGCATCGTCGATTTGCGCAAGTCGGGCAGGCCCGACTTGCGATGGGAGAGGGTTGGGGTGAGGGGTAGCCCCAAGCGAGATCGGAGTTCGTGGCTACCCCTCACCCTGCCCCTCTCCCACAAGGGGAGAGGGAATGAGAGAGCAGCGCCCACGTCACTCGTAGCAACATGCAAGGCCACGCGGGCGGCGGCAGGGCTCCCTCCCCCCTTGCGGGGGAGGGTTGGGGAGAGGGGTACCGCTTGTTCACAAGCCAGACGAAATCGAATTCCACGCGAGGTCGCTCGTGAGGCGGCGACATGGTGCGGCACCATCTCGCCAGATGTCATCGTTCCGCGTTCGCGGCTTACCCCTCTCCCCACCCTCCCCCGCAAGGGGGGAGGGAGCCTGAGAGGCGTGCTCACCTCACGAGTAGCATCGCGCAAAGCAACGCGGGCGGTGGCAGGGCTCCCTCTCCCACGCAACCGGGGTCTACCCCGGTTGCGCATCGTCGATTTGCGCAAGTCGGGTAGGCCCGACTTGCGATGGGAGAGGGTTGGGGTGAGGGGTGGCCCCAAGCGAGATCGGAGTTCGTGGCTACCCCTCACCCTGCCCCTCTCCCACAAGGGGAGAGGGAATGAGAGAGCAGCGCCTACCTCACTGAAGAGATCGACACACGCGAACGAGGTGCGCGCGCTTGCCATCGCTCACCCCTTCGCCATCGCGCGATAATCCAGGCGGCGGTGGAACCAGTATTCGTAGCCGGTGACGTTCTTCTGCATCGCGACGTTGACGAAGGGCTGGTAGAGCGGGATGCGCGGGACGTCGGCGAAGGCAAGGTCGACGAAGCCTTTGACGTCGGCAGCGTA
This sequence comes from Bradyrhizobium sp. CCBAU 51753, assembly GCF_015291565.1. Taxonomy (NCBI): domain Bacteria; kingdom Pseudomonadati; phylum Pseudomonadota; class Alphaproteobacteria; order Hyphomicrobiales; family Nitrobacteraceae; genus Bradyrhizobium; species Bradyrhizobium sp. CCBAU 51753. The sequence goes on from NZ_CP030037.1 coordinate 8,711,880, forward strand.
GGCCGCGGTGTCGCCGCTGGCGGCGGCGGTGCGCGCGCCGTCGATCAATTTGTCCATCTCCGGCGACTTGTAGCTCATGGTGTTGAAGACGGAATTGTTGCCGTGATAGCACCAGTAGAAGAAGTACTCGGGGTAATCGAGCCAGCCCGAGAACACGTTGGTGAACAGCGGCATCTCCTTCTTGTTCAACTCGGTGCGCCAGTTGGCGCCGGGCACCTTGTTGATCGTGGTCTTGATGCCGAGCTGCGCCAGGCTCTCCTGCACCAGCACGCAGAGCGGCTCGTTGACGCCGGCGAAGTTGAGGTCGAAGGAGATCGTGGTCTCGAAGCCGTTGGCGTACCCGGCTTCCGTCAGCAGCAGCTTCGCCTTCTCCATGTCGGTGACATATTTGGTCGGCTGCGGCCAGGCCACCTCGGTCGGCTTGTCCTTGGCCGCGCCGAACATCGGATTGGCAAGGCCGAACAGCACCGCATCCATGATCTTCTGGTACGGCATCGCGTAGGCCATCGCCTGCCGCACCTTCGGATTGTCGAACGGCGGCTTGGTGACGTTCATGCCGATATACTGAATGCCGTTGGAGAACGGCAGCGAGACCACGTTGAGCTTGCCGTTCGCCTTCATCTCCTGAAAGTCCTTGAACGGCAGCTCGTAGGAGATATCGGCGTCGCCGCGCTCCAGCAGCGCGCGGCGGTTGCCGGCCTGCGGCACCATGCGCCAGATCACGCGCTTGATCTTCGGCATCGGGCCGCCGACCCAGGCGTCGTTGCGCTCCATGATCACTTCGGTGCCGGCGGTCCACTTGGTGACCTTGTAGGCACCGGAGCCGGCGGTCTGCTGCTTCGTGAACTCGAGCCCCCAGGGATCCTTCTCGTTCGCGTTCTTCTTCACCAGCTCGGAATTGACGACGCAGGGCACGATCACGGCGAGATCGGGAATCGTCAGCCTGTCCTTCTTCAGGAAGTCGACGCGGACGGTCGAGTCATCGACGATCACGAACTGTTCGGGCCTGGTCAGCGAGCCGGCGCTCATCTGGAAGGTCGGAAAGCCGCCGACGGAGACCGCACGATCGAGCGACCATTTGACGTCCTTCGCCGTCACCGGTGCGCCGTCGTGGAATTTGGCGTCCTTGCGCAGCTTGAAGGTGACAGACATGTCGCCGATGTTGATGTCCTCGGCGAGCTCGCCCTTGAACTTGTCGCGGTCGTAATAGGGCACGCCGCCCGGGCCGCTCTTCATCTCGTGGCTGATCAGCCGGTCGTAGCAATTCCACGACACCTCATAGCCGGGCACGTTGGTGCCGACGCCATGAATGTCGAGATTGTTCGGGCCGCCCTCGGAAACGATCAGCAGCGTCTCGGAGCGCGCGTCGGCCTTGGCCGGCGAGAAGATCGCGGGCGCAGTCGGCGCCAACGCGCCCGCGGCCAATCCGGATACCGATTTGAGGAAATCGCGACGCTTCATGGGATGCTCCAAATGCCTTTTGGGGAAATGGCTTTGGAACAGGGATCGCAAGGTTCGTGCCAAACCTTAACGACGCGTTGTTTCGATCTAGCCGCCTGAAATCACACTGGAAACTTCGGATCGGTATCCAATTCCGGTGAAGTAGATTGCATACAAAGCCGGATCCATTGCTCAATATTAGAGCAGCGCAGGCCCGCTGCTTGGTTTTTGGTGTGCTGGAGTCTCCCGCAGAACTAGTCCGGCCAGATCAGCTCCTGCAACTGCACGAGGTCACTGGCCTGGTCCAGCCAGCCCGGAATGCAGATGTGCCGGAGCGGATCGCTGGCGGAATGCAGCAGCATCAGCGCCATCAGCCGCCGCTTCAGGGCGAAGGTCACGTCCGCCCGCGCGATACCAAAACCGTCGAACAGGCTGCGGACACGGCGCGGATGGCCCGCCGCCATGAAGGCGCTGGGACCGAGCAGGTCGTACTCGCCCCATCCGGTCTTCACATCGCCGAAGTCGAACAGCCCGGCGACGTGCCAGCCGTCGGCGCGGCGCGCCAGCAGGAAGTTTTCCGGGATGTACTCGCCGACCAGGATGGCGGGCGGCGCGCGCAGCGGGATCAGCTCGGCGGCGTCGCGCAAGAGATCGTCGAGCCCTGCGAGAAATTTTGCCGGCATCCCGAGCCGCACATGGCGGGCCCGGCACTGCGCGATCTGGGTGCGCATGAAGCCATCCCAGCGCGGCTCGATCGCCAGCAGCGCACCCGGCGGCACGCGCTGCACCTCGGCGATGACGGCGCCGATCTCGCCGAGCACCTGCTCCTTCTCGGCCTCCGGCAGCGCCGGCCAGACCTCCGAGCCGACGACGCCCGACAGGCGCGTGATGGCGAGATAGGGCCAGCCGTCGCGCTCGCCCTCCGCAACGAGTTCGGGAATCGGAAGGCCGAGCCGGCCGCGCAGCTCCGTAAGCGAAGCGCGTTCGGAGACGAACTGCCCGCGCAGGAACGGCGGAAACAGTTTCAGCATCAGATCGCCGTCGAGGCCGATGACGAGGTTGGTGCCGGTCGCGAACACATGCGGCGCAGTGCAAGGAAGCCCGTGGCCGTCGGCGATCTCGCGCACGACCGGCAGCCAGCGCGACGTGTCGCTGCGCCAGGCGCGGTAGGTGTCGTAGTCGGTGATGGGTGGCAGAGATAGGGTCATGCGTCAGGCCGTCATTGCGAGCGAAGCGAAGCAATCCATGTATCAGCGTATGCGGAACGATGGATTGCTTCGCTTCGCTCGCAATGACGGCGGTGAGGCCGCAACCTCACCGGCCAGAATTGGAAAGACCTTCATAGCCGGATGCAGCTACGTGAGGTGAGCACACCTGTCAGGCTCCCTCTCCCCTTGCGGGAGAGGGTGGGGAGAGGGGTGGCCGCAGGCGAGATGATTGGTGGACGCGCGGCTCGTGCAATATCGAACCCCGCGATCGAAGCTCAGGTTGAGAGAGCGCGCCGTGTGGTACCCCTCTCCCCAACCCTCCCCCGCAAGGGGGGAGGGAGCCCGAGCAGCGTGCTCACCTTACCATAAAACCTTGTAGCCCGGATCGTGCATCAGGCCGTCATTGCGAGCGGAGCGAAGCAATCCATGTAGCAGCGTATGCGGAACGATGGATTGCTTCGCTTCGCTCGCAATGACGGCGGTGAGGCCGCAACCTCACCGGTCAGAATTGGAAAGACCTTCATAGCCGGATGCAGCTACGTGAGGTGAGCACACCTGTTAGGCTCCCTCTCCCCTTGCGGGAGAGGGTGGGGAGAGGGGTGGCCGCGGGCGAGATGATTGGTGGACGCGCGGCTCGTGCAATATCGAACCCCGCGATCGAAGCTCAGGTTGAGAGAGCGCGCCGTGTGGTACCCCTCTCCCAACCCTCCCCCGCAAGGCAGGGCTATCGCATATGAAAGAAACCCTCGTGGAATCGATAGTTCTGCGAGGGGTGGGTCGAGTGAACGTGTCCGCCATTCGCGCTCCGATTCCGATTTGTTCTCCATCCGATTTCACGGCCTATTCAGGTCGAGCGCGTGCCGCGCCAAGCCAAGCATCGGAAGAGACTCGGGAATTGCCATATGCGATCGCCCTGCCCCGCAAGGGGGGAGGGAGCCCGAGCAGCGTGCTCACCTTACGATACGGTGCAGGCGCAATGAGATGATGGGTTTCGCTACGCTCTACCCATCCTACGGCCCCCATCACCTATCCGGATTGGCGCGCTCGAACTGGCGCAGCAGGCGGTTGCCGCGCTCGACTGCGTTGTCCATCGCGGCCTGCGCGGAGCGCTTGCCGGAGAACACCTGCTCGAGCTCCTCCTCGATCACATCGCGGACCAGCACGAACGAGCCGAGCCGGATGCCCCGCGAATTGTCGGTCGGCGGCCTCAAGGTGACCTCCTCGATCGAAATCGAGGCGCCGGGATTGCGCTCGTAAAAGCCTTGCGTCCCGGACAGATCGAATGCGGCGCGGGTGATCGGCATGTAGCCGGTGTTCTGGTGCCAGGCGGCCTGCACCTCGGGCCGCGACAGATAGGCGAAGAACTTTGCCACGCCGGCATATTCGGCGCGCGGCCGGTCGCGCAGCACCCACAGCGTGGCGCCGCCGATGATCGAGTTCTGCGGCGCGCCCTGCACGTCGGGATAATACGGCATCATGCCGTAGCCGATCTCGAATTTCGCATTGGCCCTGATGTCGGCGCGGGTGCCGGAGGAGCCGATGAAGATGCCGCACTCACCCTTCTGGAAGCGCGGCTCGGCGGCCTGGCCGCGGCCGCTATAGTCGAACGCCTTGGTGGTCTGCAAGTCCGCGAGATTGGCGATGTGGCGCACCAAGAGCGGGTTGTTGAAGATCAGCTGCGCATCCAGCCCGCCAAAACCGTTGGTCTTGGTCGCGATCGGCAGATTGTGGAAGGCGGAAAAATTCTCGACATTGATCCAGGACGGCCACGACGTGGTGAGCCCGCACATCATGCCGGCCGCGCGCAGCCGCTTCGCCGCCGCGCCGACCTCGGGCCAGGTCTTCGGCGCGACGTCCGGATCGAGCCCGGCCGAGCGGAACATGTCCTTGTTGTAGTAGAGGATCGGCGTCGACGCATTGAACGGGAACGACAGCATGTTGCCGTCGACATCGGCGTAGTAGCCGGCCACCGCGGGCAGATAGGCCGACGGCGTGAACGCCTCCTTCTGATCGCGCATCAGCTCATACACCGGATAGATCGCGCCGCGCGCCGCCATCATGGTCGCGGTGGCGATCTCGTTGACCTGCACGATCGCCGGCTGGCTGCGGGAACGGAACGCGAAGATCGCCGCGGTGACGGTCTCGGTGTAATTGCCCTTGTAGGCCGGCACGATCCGGTAATCGGATTGCGAACCGTTGAAATCGGCGGCGAGCTTCTCGAGCTGCTTGCCGAGTTCGCCGGACATCGCATGCCACCACATGATCTCGGTCGCGGCCTGCGCAGGCGATACAAGCAGGAGCGCCGCCGCCGCGGCGAGCTGCAGGACTTTCAAACCGAGCTTCACGATCAGCCCTTTTCGGTGGCAACGTTCCCTCATAAGGCGACATACAAGCGGTTGCAATCGACACCGCTGGTTGCAGCGCCGTATTTAACGTTTGGCCGATGGGCGAAGCTCGCGCCTTCTGCTAAGAATCCGTTGAACCTTTTCCTCCCGCCCTGGACTCAAATCACAAGGGGAATAGTAGCCTGTGTACCGCCGCGCCGGCCTTTCGCGGACCATAACGCTTGCCGTCGCGCTGCTGTCCGCAGTGGTTTCGGCGAGTGCCTTCGCGCGCGAATTCCGCACCGCCGATACCCAGAACGAGGACTATCCGACCGTCCAGGCGTTGAATTACATGGGTCAGCTGATCGCCGAGCGTACCGGCGGCCGGCACCGGATCACGGTCTTCCATTCCCGCCAGCTCGGCGAGGAGAAGGAGACCCTGGAGCAGACCCGGGCCGGCGCCATCGACCTCAACCGGACCAATGTCGCCCTGATCGGGACCATGGTGCCGGCCGTGAACGTGCTGGCGATGCCGTTCCTGTTTCGATCGCTTGAGCACCTGCAAAAAACCCTGGACGGGCCGATCGGCACCGAGATCCTGGATAGCTTCGAGACCCATGGCTTCGTCGGGCTGACGTTCTACGATTCCGGCGCCCGCTCGATCTACAACAGCGTCCGCCCGGTGCGTTCGCTCGAGGACCTCAAGGACCTGCGGCTGCGGGTGCAGCAATCCGCGCAGATGGCGGAGATGATCCGCGCGTTCGGTGCCCAGCCGGTCGAGATGCCCTACGGCCAGGTGCTGACCGGGCTCGCCACCAAGCTGATCGACGGCGCCGAGAACAACTGGCCGTCCTTCGTCACCACCGGCCATTACAAATATGCCGGCTACTACTCGCTGACCCGGCACACCGTGTCCCCCGAAGTGCTGGTGATGTCGAAAAAGGCCTGGGCCAGCCTGTCGCCGGACGAGCAGACGATCTTCCGTGAGGCCGCGCAGCGCTCCAGCACTTACATGCGCGAGAAATGGAAGGAGCTCGAGGAGCGCTCGCGCAAGCAGGCCGAGGCCGCCGGCGTCAAGATCATCGCCGACATCGACCGCCGGCCGTTCGAGGCGGCGATGGCCGGCATCTATGCCAAGGCCGAACGCGATCCGGCGATCTCCGCGCTGATCGAACGCATCCGCAACGTGGAGTGAGGGGATCTTGGCCGCATCCCAACAGGACAATGTGACGAAGCGGCCGGCGGCTTTCGGGCCGCAGGGCCGCTTCCGCGTCGTCCAACTGTTGCGTGCGGTGCCGATCCGCTGGCGCATCCTTTCGATCGCGCTGCTCAACTCCGCAGTCGTGGTCGCGCTCGCGTTCCTGATCTGGAACGGCTCCAAGGTGCTCGGCTCGGCCTGGGACGACGTCCGCCAGGTGCGGGACTCCGACAAGATCCTTGCCAAGCTGGAGAGCGAGACCTCCAGGCTGCAGAACCTGATCCACCGCTACATCAACCAGCCGAGCCCCGATCTGTTTGCGGAGATCCTGCTGCTGCGCGAGGCCGTGCTCGGCACGCTGACCAACCGCGCCTCGACCGATCCGATGCTGTCGGGCTCGGTGGAGGAGCTGGAGCGCGCCACCAGCCACTTCCTCGACGGCTTCGGCGAACTGCGCGCGCTGCAGACCACCATCACCAAGACCTATGACGAGCAGGTGCTGGCGCCGACCAAGGACATGGCCGGACTCTATTCGATCATCGAGGGCGCGACCGGGCATCGCGACGCGCTGATCTGGCCCGCGCTCGGCAAATCCCGCGAAGCCTTCACCTCGCTGCTGGTCGCCGCCAACGCCTATTATCTGTCGCTCGCCTCGGCGTCGGCCGAGGAGGCCCGCCGCAACACCGATACGATCGAGAAGACCATTCCGGTGATGACCGATCTCGCCGAGAACGACCTGCAGCGCATGGCGCTGGCGCGGCTCAAGGTCAAGACCGCGGAGCTGCGCGACGGGCTCACCAGATTGAGCGAGCAGCTTGCCAGCCGCACCGAACTGTTGCGCAACACCATCGACGCCAGCCAGGCCGATGCGATCGGCGCCATCGACGGCCTCTCGGTCAAGATGCGCCAGCGCGAGCAGAAGGCGCAGGAGACCTTCGACAAGACCCTGTCCGCGATCTCGCGCCGGGTGCTGTCGATTGCCGTGGTCTTCCTCGGCGTCATCATGTCGGCCGGTGTCATGATCGCGCTGTCGATCCGCCTGCCGCTGGCGCAGATCATGGCGGCGATGCGCGCCATCACCTCGGGCGATCTCGACCGGCCGGTGCAGGGCACCACGGCCAGGGACGAGGTCGGCGCCATGGCGCGCGCGGTCGAGGTGTTCCGCGAGAACGCGATTGCCAAGCGCAAGACCGAGGACGAGTTGCGCAGTTCCAAGGAGAAGGCCGAGAGCGCACTACTCGAGCTCAACACCGCGCAGCAGAACCTGATCGATGCCGAGCGGCTCGCCGCGCTCGGCGGCCTCGTCGCCGGCGTCGCGCATGAGGTCAACAACCCGATCGGCATCAGCCTCACGGTGGCCTCGAGCTTCGCCCGGCGCGCCGAGATGTTCGAGAACGATCTGAAGACCGAGCAGTTGCGCCGCTCCAAGCTCGACGAGTTCGTCCGCACCTCGCGCGATGCCTCGCAACAACTGGTCGCCAACCTGCAGCGCGCCGGTGAACTGATTCAGTCCTTCAAGCAGGTCGCGGTCGACCGCTCGCATGCCGAGCGGCGCCAATTCAGCTTGAGTGAATCGACCGACCAGATCGTGGCGAGCCTGCGGCCGGTGCTGAAGAAGGCCGCCATCACGCTGTCGGTCGACGTGCCCGAGGGCCTCTTGATCGACGGCTACCCCGGCGCCTATGGGCAGATCTTAACCAATCTTTTCCTCAACGCAGTCAATCATGCTTTTGCTGACGGTCGCTCCGGCATGATCTCGATCTCGGCGCGCGGGCGCGACGCCGACGATGTCGAGATCATCTTCGCCGATGACGGGGCCGGCATGACGCCGGACGTGCAGCGGCAGGCATTCGACCCATTTTTCACGACGCGCCGCAACGAAGGTGGTACGGGCCTCGGCCTCCATATCGTCTATAACCTGGTCACCCAGCAGCTCGGCGGACGCATGATGCTGGAGTCAAGGGTAGGACAAGGCACCACTTTTCGCATTATCATGCCCAGGATCGCCAAGGGACAGCCCACGATCACTGACGCAGCAGCCGACGGAACCAGTCAATGGCCGAACAGGACGATGTCCTCCAACTGATCGACGATACCGAGAGCCCCCCGGAGGACTCGTCGGCCCGCAAATGGAAGATCGCCGTCATCGACGACGATCATGCGGTGCATGAAGGAACCCGCTTTGCGCTCAGCGACTACAATCTGAACGGCGCGACGCTGGAGATTCTCTCGGCCTATTCCGCGGCCGAAGGCCGCACGCTGATGCGGGACAATCCTGATATCGCCGCCGTGCTGCTCGACGTCATCATGGAGACCGACATCGCCGGGCTCGAGCTCGTCGAATACATCCGCAACGAGATCAAGAACGAGACCGTCCGCATCATCCTGCGCACCGGCCAGCCCGGCCAGGCGCCGGAGCGGCGCGTCATCGTGCAATACGACATCAACGACTACAAGGCGAAGACCGAGCTCACCGCCGACAAGCTGTTCACCTCGCTGACCGCGGCGCTGCGCAGCTACCAGCAGCTCGAGCGCATGGTGCAGACCCGGCGCGGGCTCGAGATCATCATCGATGCCGCCTCGACGCTGTACGACTTCAAGTCGATGCAGCGGCTGGCCGAGGGCGTGCTGACCCAGCTCGCCTCGCTGCTCAACGTCGACTGCGCCGGCATCCTGGTGCTGCGCGACAACGGCAACGCGACCGCGGCCGATTTCTCGGTGCTGGCCTGCTCCGGCTGCTACAGCCGCTTCATCGGCACCACCTCGTCGAAGGCGCTCGATCCCGACCTGCGGCACATGGTGGAAGCCGCGTTCCAGCGCCGCAAGAACGAATTCGCCGACCATCGCAGCGTGCTCTATTCGCGCACCGGATCTGGCCGCGAGGTCGTGGTGCTGCTGCAGGCCGAGCGCCAGCTCTCCGACACCGACCGCGCGCTGGTCGAGATCTTCTCCAGCCGGCTGTCGATCGCCTTCGACAACGTGATCCTCTACCAGCAGCTGCACGAGGCCAACACCCAGCTGGAAGACCGCGTCGCGCAGCGCACCCGCGCGCTGATGCAGGCCAACCGGCGGCTGTCGGCGCAGTGGCTGCGGCTGCAGCGCGCCAACGGCTTCAAGAACGAGATTCTGGGCACCGTCGCCCACGATCTGAAGAATCCGCTCGGCGTCATCCTCGGCCGCACCGAGATGCTGACCGAATTGATCGGCGCCGGCTCGCCGAAGGAAAACGTCACCGCGCAGGTCGAGCACATCAGGGACGCCACCAAGCGGCTGACCTCGATGGTCGACCATCTGATCTCGGATGCGATGGCCGATGCCTTCGACATCACCATCCGCCGCGAGCCGGTCGACGTCGCGGCGCTGGTCAACGAGGTCACCGAGGCCAATCTGCCCTCGGCCATCAACAAGCAGCAGAGCATCTCGGTGTCGGGGCCGCAGCACTTCGTCACGATGTGCGATTCCGACCGGATCCGCGAGGCGATCGACAATCTGGTCAGCAACGCCATCAAATATTCGCCAATCGGCGGCAAGATCAACGTCACCGTCAGCCATGAGGGTGACAACACCGTGATCCGGATCGTCGACCAGGGCCCGGGTCTGAGCCCGGAGGACCTCGGGCGGCTGTTCGGCCGGTTCCAGCGGCTGTCGGCCAAGCCCACCGCCGGCGAAAGCTCGACCGGCCTCGGCTTGTCGATTGTCAAGCGCATCATCGACATGCATGGCGGCCATGTGACCGCGCAGAGCCCCGGCCCCGGACAGGGCTCGACCTTTACGGTTACACTGCCCGCGACAGAGACAGCATGAGCCAGACACCGCACATCTTCATCGTCGACGACGAGGCGCCGGCCCGCGAAATGGTCGGCGATTACCTCAAGATGCACGGCTTTGGCGTGACGCTGTGCGACGGCGGCAAGAGCCTGCGCAAGGAAATCGAGAGCAGCGTGCCCGATCTCGTGGTGCTCGACCTCAACATGCCCGAGGAAGACGGGCTGTCGATCATTCGCGACCTCAAGAGCAAGATCAACGTCCCCGTCATCATGCTGACAGCCACTGCCAGCCCGATCGACCGGGTCGTGGGCCTGGAGCTCGGCGCCGACGACTACGTGGCAAAACCCTGCGAGTTGCGCGAGCTGATGGCCCGCATCCGCTCGGTGCTGCGACGGGCCGGCCCCGCCAAGGCCGCGGCGCCGGAGCCGGCGGCCGCCAAGGCCGAAAAAGAGCAGTTGGTCCGGTTCGGCACCAAATGGCTCGATCTCGAGGCCCAGGCGCTGCGCGACGACGAGGGCAATGAGCACCCGCTGACCGCCTCCGAATTCGGCCTGCTCAAGGTGTTCGCGGCCAACCCCAAGCGGGTCCTGTCGCGCGAGCGGCTCTTGGAACTCGCCAACGCCCGCGACGCCGAAGCCTTCGACCGCGCCGTCGACCTCCGCATCATGCGCATCCGCCGCAAGATCGAGTTCGATCCCACAAAGCCGTCGGTGATCCGCACCATCCGCGGCGGCGGCTATTTGTTCTCGCCGACCGGGGATAAGGCGTAGGCGTTCCGCTGCTGACCCGTCATCCTGAGGCGCGAGCTCTTGCGAGCCTCGAAGGATGTACGGCCCGGCTGGTGGCCGATTCATCCTTCGAGGCTCGCAAGAGCTCGCACCTCCAGCGACAAAGGCGAAGCCTTTGCGCGGGGATGACGGGGCTAAATTCAGCGAAATCACTGTGCGGCGCGCCCGGAATCCACAGCATCAAGGCTGTCAATTCGCGCAAAAATCCCTAAGTTTCCGCCATGCCGAAGACAGCCTCCAAAGACCCCGCCAAGCCAGCTCCGAAGACCGCGCCAAAACCCGTTGCCGCCAAGGCGACGGCGAAGGGCGACCATGTCTTCCTGGTCGATGGCTCCTCCTACATCTTCCGCGCCTATCACGCGCTGCCGCCGCTGAACCGCAAGTCCGACGGGCTGCAGGTCAATGCGGTGCTCGGCTTCTGCAACATGCTGTGGAAGCTGCTGCGCGAGATGCCTGATGACAACAAGCCGACCCACCTCGCCATCGTGTTCGACAAGTCCGAGATCACGTTCCGCAACAAGCTCTATCCCGACTACAAGGCGCACCGCCCGCCGGCGCCCGACGATCTGATCCCGCAATTCGCGCTGATCCGCGAAGCGGTGCGCGCCTTCGACCTGCCCTGCCTCGAGCAGATCGGGTTCGAGGCCGACGATCTGATCGCGACCTATGCGCGGCAGGCCAGCGAGCGCGGCGCCACCACGACCATCGTCTCCTCCGACAAGGATCTGATGCAGCTCGTCACCGACAAGGTGGTGATGTTCGACACCATGAAGGACCGCCGCATCGGCCGCGACGAGGTGATCGAGAAATTCGGCGTGCCGCCGGAGAAGGTGGTCGAGGTGCAGGCGCTGGCCGGCGACTCCACCGACAACGTGCCCGGCGTGCCCGGCATTGGCGTGAAGACCGCGGCGCAGCTCATCATCGAATACGGCGATCTCGAGCAGCTCTTGTTCCGCGCCACCGAGATCAAGCAGCCGAAGCGGCGCGAGGCGCTGCTGGAAAATGCCGAGAAGGCGCGGATTTCGCGCCAGCTGGTGTTGCTCGACGACAAGGTCGATCTCGAAGTGCCGCTCGACGACCTCGCGGTGCACGAACCCGACCCGAGGCGGCTGATCGCCTTCCTCAAGGCGATGGAGTTTTCCACCCTCACCCGCCGCGTCGCCGAATATTCGCAGATCGATCCCGCCAATGTCGACGCCGATCCCGGCAACAAGAGCGGCGCCAGCGTGTTCTCGCCGCTGCCGCCGTCCGACGTGACGCCGGCACCCGGCGACGCACCGACGGCTGCTGCGCCCGCGCCTGCGCCGGCGAAGGAGCGCGCCAAGCCGACCGGCGCGCGCGACGACAAGAATTCCAGCCTGAAGGGGACGCCGGCCGCATTGGCGGAGATCCGCGGCGAGGCGATCAAGAAGGCCGGCTTCGACCGCAAGGCCTACCAGGCGATTGCGAGTCTCGATCAGCTCAAGGCGTTCATCGGCCGCGTGCGCGACACCGGCTATGTCGCGATCGAGGCGATGTCGGAATCGATCGACCCGATGCAGGCCGAGCTGTCCGGGCTGGCGCTGGCGGTCGCGCCGAACGACGCCTGCTACGTTCCGCTCGGCCACAAGCAGCCCGGCGGCGGCGCCGGCCTGTTCGACGCCGGCCTCGCGCCCGGACAGATGAAATCCGCCGACGCGCTCGCCGCGCTGAAACCGCTGCTGGAGGCGGCGGGCATCCAGAAGGTCGGCTTCAACACCAAGTTCACCGCGGTGCTGCTGGCGCAGCACGGCATCTCGCTCGCCAACCATGACGACGCCCAGCTGATGTCCTACGCGCTCGATGCCGGCCGCGGCTCGCACGCGCTGGAGGCGCTGGCCGAGCGCTGGTTCGGCCATGCCGTGGTCAACTACGGCGGTCTCGTCGGCAGCGGCAAGGGCAAGCTGACCTTCGATCAGGTCACGATCGACAAGGCCACCGAATACGCCGCCGAGAGCGCCGACGTGATCCTGCGGCTATGGCGGGTGCTGAAGCCGCGCCTGACCGCCGAGCGGATGTTGACGGTCTACGAGACCCTGGAGCGGCCGCTGGTCGCGGTGCTGGCGCGGATGGAGCGGCGCGGCATCTCGATCGACCGCCAGGTGCTGTCCCGGCTGTCGGGCGATTTCGCCCAGACCGCGGCGCGGGTCGAGGCCGAGATCCAGGAGATCGCCGGCGAGCCGGTCAATGTCGGGAGCCCGAAGCAGATCGGCGACATCATCTTCGGCAAGATGGGATTGCCCGGCGGCAGCAAGACCAAGACCGGCGCGTGGTCGACCACCGCGCAGGTGCTCGACGAGCTCGCCGAGCAGGGCCACGAATTCCCGAAGAAGATTTTGGAGTGGCGCCAGGTCTCGAAGCTGAAATCGACCTACACCGACGCGCTGCCGACTTACGTCAACCCGCAGACCCACCGCGTCCACACGACTTACGCGCTGGCCGCGACCACGACGGGGCGGCTGTCGTCGAACGAGCCGAATTTGCAGAACATCCCGGTGCGCACCGAAGACGGCCGGAAAATCCGCCGCGCCTTCATCGCGACGCCGGGCCACAAGCTGGTGTCGGCGGACTATTCGCAGATCGAGCTGCGGCTGCTCGCCGAGATCGCCGACGTGCCGGTGCTGCGCCAGGCGTTCCGCGACGGGCTCGACATCCACGCGATGACGGCCTCGGAAATGTTCGGCGTGCCGATCAAGGACATGCCGAGCGAGGTGCGCCGCCGGGCGAAAGCGATCAACTTCGGCATCATCTACGGCATCTCGGCGTTCGGCCTGGCCAACCAGCTCGGCATCGCCCGCGAGGAAGCCTCGGCCTACATCAAGAAATATTTTGAGCGCTTCCCGGGCATTCGCGCCTACATGGACGAGACCAAGGATTCCTGCCGCAGGAACGGCTACGTCACCACGTTGTTCGGCCGAAAGATGTACTATCCCGACATCAAGGCCTCCAACGCCTCGGTGCGCGCCTTCAACGAACGCGCCTCGATCAACGCCCGCCTGCAGGGCACCGCCGCCGACATCATCCGCCGCGCCATGATCCGCGTCGAGGACGCGCTCACCGAAAAGAAGCTCTCGGCGCAGATGCTGCTGCAGGTGCACGACGAGCTGATCTTCGAGGTGCCCGACGACGAGGTCGCGGCGACGCTGCCCGTGGTGCAGAAGGTGATGCAGGACGCGCCGTTCCCGGCCGTGCTGCTATCGCTGCCGCTGCAGGTCGACGCCCGCGCCGCGAACAATTGGGACGAGGCGCACTAAGTAAGGTGAGCACGGTTGCCGGGCTCCCTCCCCCCTTGCGGGGGAGGGTTGGGGAGAGGGGTGCCACACGACGTGCTCTCTCAACGTGAGCTTCGATGACGCGCGGTTCGATATTGCACGAGCCGCGCGTCCATTCATCATCTCGCCCGGGGCTACCCCTCTCCCCACCCTCTCCCGCAAGGGGAGAGGGAGCCTGACAGTGTGCTCACCTTACTTGCCGTGTGCGATCAGCCGCTACAGGTCGACGCGCGCGCGGCAAACAATTGGGACGAGGCGCATTAGGTAAGGTGAGCACGGTTGCCGGGCTCCCTCCCCCCTTGCGGGGGAGGGTGGGGGAGAGGGGTGCCACACGACGTGCTCTCTCAACGTGAGCTTCGATGACGCGCGGTTCGATGTTGCACGAGCCGCGTGTCCATTCATCATCTCACCCGGGGCCACCCCTCTCCCCACCCTCTCCCGCAAGGGGAGAGGGAGCCTGACCGATGTGCTCACCTTACTGTGTACGATCTGCCGTTCCGGCCGAAGCTCTCGCACCACCGCCATCGCCGCTACATTGCTCCGAGAACAATTCCAGCATGGCCGCGCGCCGGCTCGCACGCTAGAACTGCGTGCATCCCCTCGCGAGACCCGTCATGCCCCACACATCCGCTTTGCTCGGCTTTGCCCTCGTGTCGCTCGGCATGGTGCTGACGCCGGGGCCGAACATGATCTATCTGATCTCGCGCTCGATCACGCAGGGACCGGCGGCCGGCATCGTCTCGCTCGGCGGCGTGGCGCTCGGCTTCGTGTTCTATCTGCTGTGCGCGGCGTTCGGCATCACCGCGCTGCTGTTTGCGATCCCTTACGCCTATGATGCGCTGCGCTTTGCCGGCGCGGCTTATCTGCTGTGGCTGGCGTGGCAGGCGCTGAAGCCCGGCGGCCGTTCGCCGTTCCAGGTCAAGCAGCTTCAGGTCGACGGCCCGCGCAAGCTGTTCGCGATGGGCCTTGTCACCAATCTCCTTAATCCGAAGATCGCGATGCTCTATCTCGCGCTGCTGCCGCAGTTCATCGATCCCGCCGGCAGCGTGCTGACGCAGTCGCTTGCGCTCGGCTCGATTCAGATCGCGATCAGCGTCAGCGTCAACGCGATGATCGCGCTCGCCGCGGGCTCGATCGCGGTGTTCCTCGGCACCCGCCCGAGCTGGCTGCTGGTACAGCGCTGGTTGATGGGCACGGTGCTGGCGGGTCTCGCGATGAAGATGGCGCTGGAGGCGCGGAGGGCCTGACGAGTGAGCAACCGGGGACATGGGTAACAGTTCAGACCGACGACATAGGTAACACAATTCTCGTTTCGTTCAGGTCTGTTGTTGTTGAGGCTGTGGACCCTGAGGGCAACGCGCAGCGTTGTCCTCAAGTCCACAGCCTTTTGTCTTTCGTTTGGGTCTGCGGAGCAGGTCGCCCCGGTGGGCGATCGTGCCGAGCACGATCGGACCATAGCTGACGGTCCAGCCGTCCTGGTTCTCGGCCAACCCAACGGGTTCGCCGATCAACGCTTCGCTGATGTAGATCGTGTTGCCCAGCCACTTGATCTCTCCGTTGTGCCGGACGGAACGGACGTCCTGGTCGTGGTATTCCGGTTGGCGCAAGACGCCGTCGAAGCGGCGTGGGGAGGCCTGGTAACGGTCGGCAGGCGTAGCATTGTCGAGCGACTGGTGCGGCCGCTCCTCGTTGTAGAGGTGCTGGAAGCTGTGCAGACGCTTGAGCTGCTCGCGCATGGTGCGGGCCGGCGGATTGGCAACGTCTTGCAGCAGGGTCAGATGCATGCGCTCATGGCGCCCGTTCTGCTGAGGTTTGCCCGGCGCAATGCGCTCCGGCGTCACGCCGGCTTTGATCAGCTTGACCGACAGCCGCGACAATCCTCCGGCGCCGCGCGAAGCAAACGGCGAGCCGTTGTCCGAGCGCATGGCGTGCGGCAATCCAAACTCCCGGAACGCCGCGTCCAGCACCGGCCAGACATGATTGGTATCGGTGCGTGCCAGAGCCTGGCAGCGCAGCAGATAGCGGCTGTAGGCATCGGTGATCGTCAGCGGTTCGCAGCGCATGCCGTCCCCGGTCAGGAACCAGCCCTTGAAGTCGATGCACCACACGTCGTTGGCCGCCTCGCAACCGGCAAAGGGCGCGCTCGAAGGCGGGCCGCGCCGGCGCAGCTTGCGCTTCACGGTCAGGCCCTCTCGGTCGAACAGCTCGCCTATCGTGCTTGCGGCAGGCCAGGCCGTCCGAGGGGACTTCCGTTCGAGAAAGGCCAGCACCTTGATCGGCCCCCAGGTCGGATGCGCCCGACGCACCTCAAGGCAACGCTCGGCAATCTTCTCGGCAATGCTGTGCGGACGATGCAGCGGAGCTCGCGAACGATCGAACAGTCCGGCCGCACCTTCTTCCTCGAACCGTGCAAGCCATTTGTAGCCCACCCGACGGCTCACGCCGAACCGCCGGCACACCGCCGCAAATGATTCATCGTGCCTTTGCGCCGCCACCACAAAACGCATCCGCTCATCCACAGCACAGGTCTCCATCCACCCCATCGGCAAGCTCCTCCTTGCCGATCAGTTGACCTGTTACCTATGTCGCCGGTCTATTCTGTTACCTATGTAGCCGGTTAGGACCCGAGTACCCTCTCCCCCTGTGGGAGAGGGTGGCGCAATCGAGCAGAGCGAGATGAAGCCGGGTGAGGGGTATCTTTCCACACGGCAAAGCCTCGCAAGCGGAGACAACCCCTCATCCGTCGCGGACTACGTCCGCGCCACCTTCTCCCACAAGGGGAGAAGGGAAGAGCAGCACCCAGTGAATACCCTCTCCCCCTGTGGGAGAGGGTGGCGCAATCGAGCGGCGCGAGATGGAGCCGGGTGAGGGGTATCTCTCCACGCGGCAAAGCCTCGCAAACGGAGGCAACCCCTCATCCGTCGCGGACTACGTCCGCGCCACCTTCTCCCACAAGGGGAGAAGGGAAGAGCAAACGCCCAGTGAATACCCTCTCCCCCTTGTGGGAGAGGTGGCGCAATCGAGCGGAGCGAGATGAAGCCGGGTGAGGGGTATCTCTCCACGCGGCAAAGCCTCGCAAGCGGAGGCAACCCCTCATCCGTCGCGGACTGCGTCCGCGCCACCTTCTCCCACAAGGGGAGAAGGGAAGAGCAAGCGCCCAGTGAATACCCTCTCCCCTTGTGAGAGAGGGTGGCGCAATCGAGCGGAGCGAGATGAAGCCGGGTGAGGGGTATCTCTCCACACGGCAAAGCCTCGCAAGCAGAGACAACCCCTCATCCGTCACGGACTGCGTCCGCGCCACCTTCTCCCACAAGGGGAGAAGGGAAGAAGGCCTCTCAATCCAGCTTTGCTTCCATGCCGCGTTTCGTGCCGGGCCGCGCCATCAGCGCCTCGTACCAGCGCTTGACGTTGGGGAAGTCTGATAGCTCCACCTTGTGGCGCGGGTGGCGCCAGGCCCAGCCGAGGATGGCGAAATCGGCGACCGAGAGGTCGCCGGCGACGAACTCGCGTCCGTCCAGCCGGCGGTCCAATACGCCGTAGAGCCGGCGCGTCTCGGCCTTGTAGCGCTTCAGGCCGTAGGCGCGGTCCTGCTCGTTCTCCAGCGCGATGAAATGATGCACCTGGCCCGGCATCGGGCCGAAACCGCCCATCTGCCACATCAGCCACTCGTAGACCGGGATCCGCTCGGCCAGCGGCTTCGGCAGGAACTTGCCGGTCTTCTCGCCGAGATAGAGCAGGATCGCGCCGGATTCGAAGATGCTGACCGGCTTGCCGCCCGGCCCGTCGGAATCGACGATCGCCGGGATCTTGTTGTTCGGGCTGATGGCGAGGAAAGCGGGCGCCATCTGCTCGCCCTTACTGATGTTCACCGGGATCACCTTGTAGGGCAGCCCCATCTCCTCCAGCGCCACCGAGATCTTGCGGCCATTGGGCGTGTTCCAGGTGTGCAGCTCGATGGTCATTTCCGCTTCCCTTCCAGATATTTGCCGCTTGCTTACGGGGAAGCCGGGGGCGGCACAACCCGCGCGGATCGCAAGCGCGCCCTTCAAAAATCGCGGCATGGGCGCTGTTGACGGGCCAATTTCCGCGCTGGAATGTCCCGGCTACCATCGATAGATTGCCGCCCGTTTCGAACCGCCGAGCAAGCTTTCAAGGGAACAAGCCTTGTCCAAATCAGCCTCCCGTGCCCGCCTCGCCGAGATCATCCGCAAGCGCTCGTTCGGCCGCGGCGAGATCACGTTGGCGTCGGGCCGCAAGAGCGACTTCTATTTCAACCTGAAGCCGACCATGCTCGATCCCGAGGGCGCCGCGCTGCTCGCCGAACTGACCTACGAGGCGCTGAAGGACGACAATCTCGATTTCGTCGGCGGGCTGGAAATGGGTGCGGTGCCGCTGGCCGGCGCGATCGCGCAGCTCTCCTGGCTGAAGGGCCACCCGATCGCGGCCTTCTTCGTGCGCAAGAAGCCGAAGGAGCACGGCGCGCGGCTCGCAGTGGAAGGGCTCGCCAAGGGCGAGTCGCTCGCGGGCAAGCGCATCGTGATCGTCGAGGACGTTACCACCACAGGCGGCTCGGCGCTGAAGGCGGTGGAAGCGGTGCGCGAGGCCGGCGGCGAGATCGCGCTGGTGTTCACCATGGTCGACCGCGAGGAAGGCGCCACCGAGACGTTTGCGGAGGCCGGGTTGCCGTTCCGCGCGTTGTACAAGGCCGGCGAATTTTTGAAGGGCTGACGGTCCCTCTGCTCCCTCGCCCCGCTCTCTTGTCCGCCGAAGCCCGCCTTCGGGCGAAGGCGGATGCGGGGTCGCGACGAGCAGAGCTCGCGCTGAGAGGGTCGGGGTGAGGGGCTTCTCTCCGCGCACCAGACTCGCGGAGAGTCCCCCTCACCCGGATCGCATCTTGCGATGCGATCCGGCCTCTCCCCGCAGGCGGGGAGAGGCGAAGGAATTCCCCCGCGTCTTCTTCCTCATCCGCCCAATCAATCGCTCGTTTACCATCCCGCACTATGGTGAAGCCGCTGCGGCAGCTGTCGCCGCGGCGTGGCGCGTCGGGTGGAGTTGGCGTTGCGTACAGAGTTGAGTGATCGGCGCGTGCGGCGCTGCGTGATGCTGGCTGCCGCAATGCTTGCGGGCTCCGTCATGGTCGTGCCCGCGCCCGTCTCGGCCGAAGGGCTGTTCGATTTCTTCTTCGGCGGCGCGCAGAAGCAGCAGAGTCGCCAAGCCCCGCCGCAGGCAAATTTCTTCGCCGATCCGTTCGGCAACACCCAGCAGCCGGAACGGCCGGCCGCGCCGGTGGCGCGCGTCGCAGGCTCCGGGCCGGCGTTCTGCGTGCGCACCTGCGACGGCAAGTATTTTCCGCTGACCATGCGCGGCAACGCCACGCCGGTGCAGATGTGCCAGGCGTTCTGCCCGGCCAGCGCGACCAAGGTCTATTACGGCAGCAGCATCGACAGCGCCTCGTCGAACACCGGCGGCCGCTACGCCGACAGCGAGAACGCCTATGCCTATCGCAAGGAACTGCGCGCCGACTGTACCTGCAACGGCCGCGATCCGGCGGGGCTCGCACCGGTCGATCTGGCGCTCGATACCTCGCTGCGCGCCGGCGATGTGATCGCGACGACCGACGGCCTGGTCGCCTACACCGGCATCCGCGTAGGCAATGAGCAGGCCTTCGACTTCACGCCGATCGCATCCTATCCCGGCCTGACCTCCGAGATCCGCGCCCGCCTCGGCGAAATGAAGGTCGCCCCGGTCACCGCGGAGATCGCCGGCGACGCGCCGCTGCCGGAAACCCGGAGGGATGTGGCGCCGTCACCGCCGGCCTCGGTGGTGCCGAAGACGTCAGTGGCGAAGCCCGCGAAGCGCGCCGAGGTGCATTGATCCAAATGCCAACGCGGTGTCATCACCCGCGAAAGCGGGTGATCCAGTATTCCAGAGGCCGTCGTTATTGAACCGAGAGGCCGCGGCGTACTGGATCGCCCGGTCCATGTGCGCAATTGCGCACAGGCCGGGCGATGACAGCCACGAAGCGGCCATTCGTGTCATCAACGATCAGCGCCCGACGATCACGCCGATCACGTTCGGCGCCGCCAGGTACTTGTCCTCGATCGCGGCGCGCGCGGCGGCGCGGTTCTCCGGATTGAGGATGCCGCGCTTCTCGGCGAGGATCATCCAGCAATAGCCCCACCAATCCGTCAGCATGCCGTGATCGTCGACCAGATCGTAGCCCTGCTCGGCGGCGAAGATGCGCGCATGCGCCTCGTCGAGCGAATCGAGCCAGGCGTGATCCTCCAGCGAGAACAGATCGTCGCTGAAATCATCCGTGGTGTAGCCCCAGATCGACATGCAGACCGCGTTGAACTCGCGGTCGAGCTGATCGTCGTCGATCGGCTGGCGCCGCGACACCTGGTGCAGCCGGGTCAGCGAGCGCGCGAAATCGGCAATCCGGGTGAGAGCGAACTGATCAAAGGCGATGGTGGACATGTAGTCCTCGCGGAGACTGAGAGGCCATAGATATTGTGTCGGCGAATGCGCCGAATCACAATGATATATCAAAGGCTTGCTAAAGTGTTCTTAATTCGTTCTGGATGGTTTATGATCCGTCGTCCCTAGCCGTCGTCCTGGCGAAAGCCAGGACCCATTACCCCGACGGCCCATTGTTTTGCGAGCTCTGGCACATGAGCACAGCAGGCAGCTACTACGTCTACATTCTCGCAAGCCGCCATCACGGAACGATCTATATCGGCGTCACAAATGATATTCGGGCTCGGCTCGAACTGCACCGCTCCGGGCGAGGCTCCAAGTTCGTCCACAAATACAGGGTCTTCCGCCTCGTTCGCTTGGAGGAATTTGCCACAGCGCAGGAAGCCATCGCGCGAGAGAAGCAGCTGAAGTTCTGGAAGCGCGATTGGAAGATCAAACTGATCGAAGCGGACAATCCTGATTGGAATGACCGGTCGGGCCTCATTTGACAGGCGGGGTAATGGGTCCTGGCTTTCGCCAGGACGACGATTGCATCCCCCAAAGCAATAAGGGCCGCTGAGTGATGTCAGCGGCCCGCTTGAAATAATGTCTTCGAGATGAAATGTGCCTGCCCCGCGCCGGCAGGCACATCTGTAAACAACTCGTTAAACTCTGGAAATCCGTATCACCACGGTGTTTCCGGTGAATCAGGCAACGAGCGAACCAAGCCCACCGCTCACGCGGAACAGCGCCTGTGCCCTATCTGACGTCAGCCGATTTGCGTGCGTCAGTTTGCGGCCGACAGCAGTTTGTCGCCGCAGGCGTTCGCATAGAACTTGCCGCCGCATTGCCGCTTGATGGCGGCGCAGCGCGCGGCGGGGGTGGCGTTCTGTGCGACGCTGAAACCGCAGGTGAGGCCGTCGGCGCTGCGGCCGGTCTTGCCCGCCGCATAGGCGGCGCTGGTTGCGGTGATGCAGACCACGAGCAACGTTGCGGCTGCGATCTCGATCAACAGTCTCATCACGCCTCCTCTGCTGTCGCAAAGTCCCGGCTTCGCGCTGATCGTAGCACCGGCGATGACGGTTCCGAAGCGCTCAAATCGGCCCGGTCTTTGCATAAATTTGCGGCAACGCCGTGCATGGCCGCATTTCGGATGGTTTCGATTGCCATGCAACGCGCGTATCATTGCGCCAGGGCATGGTCGGAAAAGGGTGGGCACCGGTTTTCCGAAAAGTTCCATGCTCCAGCGAAGGGATGGGATCATGCTGCGGGGATTCGCATCATGATCCCGAAGTCTGAATGGCAGGGATTGGGCGCGTTGCAGGAACAAACAAACTACCCACTACTAAATCAGCCGATCGATGAACTGGCGCTGGGCGAGATCAAGAGCGCGATCCTCGCCAAGCTCAGGCTCGCGATCGGCAAGGACGCCGGCATGGCGACGCGGCGCGACTGGTACAAGGCGGCGGCGCTGGCGCTGCGCGACCGCATCGTGCACCACTGGCTGAGCACCGAGAAGGAGAGCTACGATGCCGGCGCCAAGCGCGTCTATTATCTCTCGCTCGAGTTCCTGATCGGCCGCCTGTTCACCGACGCGTTGAACAATATGGGGCTGCTGCCGGTGTTCGAGGCCGCGCTCGGCGATCTCGGCGTCGATCTGTCGGACCTGCGCAAATGCGAGCCGGATGCCGCGCTCGGCAATGGCGGCCTCGGACGGCTTGCGGCGTGCTTCATGGAGAGCATGGCGACGCTGGCGATCCCCGCGATCGGCTACGGCATCCGCTATGATTTCGGCCTGTTCCGCCAGATCATGAACCAGGGCTGGCAGCAGGAATATCCCGACGAGTGGCTGGCCTACGGCAACCCCTGGGAATTCCAGCGGCCGGAAGTGGTCTACAACGTCCATTTCGGCGGCCATGTCGAGCACGTCAACGACCGCGGCCGCGACCGCGCCACCTGGCATCCCGCGGAAACCATCGAGGCGATGGCCTACGACACGCCGATCGTCGGCTGGCGCGGCCAGCACGTCAACGCGCTCCGCCTGTGGTCGGCGCATGCGCCCGATCCGCTCAGGCTCGACGTCTTCAACACCGGCGACTACGTCTCGGCCAGCGCCGAACAGGCGCGCGCCGAGGCGATCTGCAAATTCCTGTATCCGAACGACGAGAGCGCAGCAGGCCGCGAGTTGCGGCTGCGCCAGGAATATTTCTTCGTCTCGGCCTCGCTGCAGGACCTGGTGCACCGCCACCTCTCCTCCGACGGCGGCCTGCGCAACCTCGCGCAAAAGGCCGCGGTGCAGCTCAACGACACCCATCCGAGCCTTGCGGTCACCGAGCTGATGCGCATCCTGGTCGACCTGCACTCCTACCGCTGGGACGAGGCCTGGAAGATCACGGTCGCGACGTTCTCCTACACCAACCACACGCTGCTGCCGGAGGCGCTGGAGACCTGGCCGGTCGAACTGTTCGAGCGGCTGCTGCCGCGGCATCTCGAGATCATCTACCGCATCAACGTGCAGCACCTCGCGCTCGCCGAGGAGCGCTGCCCCGGCGACATCGAATATCGCGCCTCGGTGTCGCTGATTGACGAGAAGAGCGGCCGCCGGGTGCGGATGGGCCAGCTCGCCTTCGTCGGCTCGCACCGCATCAACGGCGTCTCCGCGATGCATTCCGATTTGATGAAGGAGACCGTGTTCCACGATCTGCACCACCTCTATCCCGGGCGCATCACCAACAAGACCAACGGCATCACCTTCCGCCGCTGGCTGATGCTGGCCAACCCGCGCCTGACCGCGCTGCTGCGCGAGACCTGCGGCGAGGCCGTGCTCGACGATTTCTCGCTGCTGGAGCGACTCGAGACCCACTCCAGCGACCTCGAATTCCAGAAGCGTTTTCGCGACGTCAAGCACCACAACAAGCTGGCGCTGGCCCGGCTGATCGGCGAGCGCAACCACATCAAGCTCGATCCGTCGGCGCTGTTCGACGTGCAGATCAAGCGCATCCACGAATACAAGCGGCAGCTGCTCAACATCCTGGAGACGATCGCGCTCTACCACGCAATGAAGGACAACCCGCAGGCCAATTGGGTGCCGCGGGTAAAAATCTTCTCCGGCAAGGCGGCGGCGAGCTATCGCTACGCGAAGCTGATCATCAAGCTGATCAGCGACGTCGCCGAGGTCGTCAACAATGATGCTTCGCTGGGCGGCAGACTGAAGGTCGCGTTCCTGGCCGACTACAATGTCAGCCTCGCCGAGGTGATCATCCCGGCCGCCGATCTCTCCGAGCAGATCTCGACCGCCGGCATGGAGGCCTCCGGCACCGGCAACATGAAGCTCGCGCTGAACGGCGCGCTGACCATCGGCACGCTCGACGGCGCCAATATCGAGATCCGCGACGCCGTCGGCGCGGAGAACATCGCGATCTTCGGCTTGGAAGCCGGCGACGTCATGGTCCGCCGCAAGCAGGGGCTGGACGCCAGCGACATCATCCGCAAATCGCCGCGGCTGGAGCGCGCGATTCGCGCCATCGAGAGCGGCGAGTTCTCGCCCGGCGATCCCGCCCGCTTCGCCTCGATCGGCCACGCGCTGCGCTATCTCGACCACTACATGGTCTCGGCCGATTTCGATTCCTACTACGAGGCGCAGCGCGGCATCGACGCGCGCTGGCAGGTGATCCCGGCCTGGACCCGCGCCAGCATCCTCAACGTCGCGCGGATGGCCTGGTTCTCCTCCGACCGCACCATCCGCGAATATGCCGAGGACATCTGGCACGTGCCGGTGCACCCGAGCGCGCCGCCGCTGATCGGCACGCGGCGCGAGGCGAAGGGGTAGATGTCAATGCGATCGGGCTGGGCTCCTGCTGGGCTGCGACGCGCTGCGACGTCCAGATGAGCCGGCCCGGAGCCATCCCGGTCGTCCTGCTGCCGGGCATGGATGGCACCGGCGAGTTGCTGAAGGGTCTCGCGGAGAGACTGGCCACGCATCGGCCGGTGCAACTGCTCAGCTACCCGCGCGATCGATCGCTGGGCTATGCCGAGCTGACCGCCTATGTCGTCGAACGCGCGCCGGACGCGCCGTTTGTCATCCTCGGCGAATCGTTCTCCGGACCGATCGCGATCGAGCTGGCCGCCACGGATCAGCGCGTCGCGGGCCTTGTCCTGGCGTCGAGCTTTGCGCGGCATCCGTTGCCGGCGCAGCTCGCCGCATTCGTTCGGGCCCTGGACGTCAGATGGCTCCCGAAGCGTCTCGTGACAGCGGCGCTGATGGGAGCGACAGCGAGACCTGAACTCTCGGCCCGTCTTCATGACGTGCTCGCGATCTTGCCGCGCAAGATCCTTCAAGACCGCGCCCGCGAGGCGCTCGGCGTCGACAAGCGCGATCGGCTGCGCAGGATCAGCTGCCCGATGCTGTGTCTTTACGGGCGTGACGATCGCCTGACCGGCAAGCGACAGGTCACCGAGATCGTCGCTGCGCAGCCGCGCTGCCAGGTCCATTGGCTCGATGCCTCGCATATGCTGCTGGCGACCCACCCCGAAGCCGCAGTCGAGGTCATCAACGGCTTCTGCACCCCTTTGGATCGCCCATAGCAGCTTAATCCCGGGACGCGGAAATCGATTACGTCCGACGTCATTGAATTCGGCGCGCTCGCTCGCGATATTGCATGTCGAGCGTCATTGCGAGCGCAGCTCCATTCCTCGCAATGACGGAGACACGACTTTCATTCGAGGCTTTGATGCTCACCAAGACGCCACACCTTTTCGATGAAGCCACCGCCGTCACCGCCGGCGACAGCCGCTGGCAGGGGCGCACCAGCCCGGATTACTGGGCGTTCGTCGGGCCGTTCGGCGGCTGCACCGCGGCGACGATCCTGCGCGCTCTGATGCAGCATCCGCAGCGCGCCGGCGATCCGCTGGCGCTGACCGTGAATTATTGCGCGCCGGTCGCCGAGGGCGTGTTCGATCTCGATGTGCGGCT
Organism: Bradyrhizobium sp. CCBAU 51753; assembly: GCF_015291565.1. Classification (NCBI taxonomy): domain Bacteria; kingdom Pseudomonadati; phylum Pseudomonadota; class Alphaproteobacteria; order Hyphomicrobiales; family Nitrobacteraceae; genus Bradyrhizobium; species Bradyrhizobium sp. CCBAU 51753. The sequence goes on from NZ_CP030037.1 coordinate 8,737,324, forward strand.
GGTGAAGGCCAACCGCTCGAGCCAGCACTGGTCGGTCGAGATGACGCAGGGCGGCGGCGAGGTGGCGACGCTCGCGACCGCGGTGTTCGCCGAGCGGCGGCCGTCATGGTCGCATCAGCCGACGGACTTCCCCGGCGCCAAGGCGTTCGAGGAACTCCGCCCGTATCCAAAGCTCGCGATGACCTGGACCAACCAATACGACTTCCGCTTCGACGAAGGCAGGCCGGATATCGGCGGCGCCGCGCTGAAAGAACCGGTGAGCCCGTACTCGAAGCTCTGGATGGCCGACCGCGTGCCGCGCAAGGTGGACGCGCTATCGTTGATGTCGATGTCGGACGCGTTCTTCGGCCGCATCTTCCACGCGCGCAACGAGCTGGTGCCGTTCGGCACGGTGTCGCTGACGACCTATTTCCATGCCGATGCGGCCGACCTCGCGGCCGAGGACACCACCCGCCTGGTCGCGGTCGCCGACGCCAAGACGTTCCACAAGAGCTATGGCGACCAGCACGGCGAATTGTGGTCGCCGTCCGGCCGCCTGCTCGCGACCACGACGCAGATCGCGTATTTCAAGGCGTAGGCGCAGCCGGCTATCCACAATGGCCTGATAGGATCGGATTGCCTATTTCAAGGGTTGAGGGAACATTGGCGCGTCGCTGCTGTTCCACACCCTTGGGAGCCATGCCGCATGTCCGAAGCCGACACTGTAAAGCATCAGCGGATCGCGCTGCTTGGCGTTCCCATCGAGATCGGCGCGGCGCAGGCCGGCCCGCTGATGGGACCGGACGCACTGCGCACCGCCGGGATCGCGCGGCTGCTCGAGCAGCTCGGTTTTCAGGTCGACGACCACGGCAACCTTGCGATCCCCGCGGTCGTCAACGACGGCCCGGTGCCGGCAAACACAAAGTTCTATGACGAGGTGAAGACCTGGACCCGCGCGCTGTCCGAGCGCGCCTACTGGCTGGCGCAGTCCGGCGCGATCCCGATCTTCATGGGCGGCGATCACTCGCTGTCGATGGGCTCGATCAACGGCGTCGCGCGCTACTGGCAGGAGCAGGGCCGGCCGCTGTTCGCGCTGTGGGTCGACGCCCACACCGACTACAACACGCCGGCCACCACCATCACCGGCAACATGCACGGCATGTCGGCCGCGTTCCTGTGCGGCGAGCCCGGGCTCGACGATCTGCTCGGCGGCTTGCCGCGCGCCAGCATCCCGCCGAGCCAGCTCGACGTGATCGGCGCGCGTTCGATCGATCCGCTGGAGCGCAAGCTGCTGCGCCAGCGCAACGTCTCGATCGCCGACATGCGGCAGATCGACGAGTTCGGCGTCGCCGTGCTGACCCGCCGCGTGATCGAGCGCGTGCGCGCCAAGAACGGCGTGCTGCACGTCTCGTTCGACGTCGACTTCCTCGATCCGGCGGTGGCGCCCGGCGTCGGCACCACGGTGCCGGGCGGCGCGACCTATCGGGAAGCCCATCTGATCATGGAGCTGCTGCACGACTCTGGATTGGTGCGCTCGCTCGACATCGTCGAGCTCAACCCGTTCCTCGACGAGCGCGGCCGCACCGCGCGCGTCGCGGTCGAATTGATCGGCAGCCTGTTCGGCTTGCAGATTACGGACAGGCAGACACCGAGCAACGCCGTGCTGCCGGAGATGGGGGAGTAGCGCGCTCGCTCTATCCCCGTCATCCCCGCGCAAAGGCTTCGCCTTTGTCGCTGGAGGTGCGAGCCTCTTCGGCGAGCCTCGAAGGATGCACGGCCCGGCCGGTGGCCGATTCATCCTTCGAGGCTCGCAAGGGCTCGCACCTCAGGATGACGGGTTTGACAGGGTCTGTACAAAACAAAAAAGGCGGCCACACGGGCCGCCTTTTCAATCACGCAATCAGGACGCGGCCTATTCGGCCGCCACCTTGACGTCCGGCGCGGCGGCGCGGACTTCGGCGTCGACCTGGGCTTCGAACTTGGCGAAATTCTTGGCGAACATGCCGACCAGCGCACGCGCGGTCTTGTCGAACTCGGCCTTGTCGGCCCAGGTCTTGATCGGATCGAGCAGATGCGGCTCGACGCCCGGCAGCGAGGTCGGCACCGCGAAGCCGAAATACCTGTCGGTGCGGAAGCTCGCATTGCGCAGGCTACCGTCCAGCGCGGCGGTGAGCAGCGCGCGGGTCACCTTGATCGGCATGCGGCGGCCGGTGCCGTACTTGCCGCCGGTCCAGCCGGTGTTGACCAGCCAGCAATCGACATCGTGCTTGGCGATCAGCTCGCGCAGCATGTTGCCGTAGACCGAGGGATCGCGCGGCAGGAACGGCGAGCCGAAGCAGGTGGAGAATTCCGGCTGCGGCTCGTTGCCGAGGCCGCGCTCGGTGCCGGCGACCTTCGCGGTGTAGCCGGACAGGAAGTGATACATCGCCTGCGCCGGCGTCAGCTTGGCGATCGGCGGCATCACGCCGAAGGCGTCGGCGGCGAGCATCACCACGTTCTTCGGATGCGGCGCGCAGCCGGTGCGCGAGGCGTTCGGAATGAAGTCGAGCGGATAGGCCGAGCGGGTGTTCTCGGTCTTCGAGCCGTCGTCGAAATCGGGCACGCGGTCGTTCGCGCCGAGCACGACGTTCTCCAGCACCGCGCCGAAGCGCTTGCTGGCGGCGTAGATTTCCGGCTCGGCTTCGCCGGACAGCTTGATGCACTTGGCGTAGCAGCCGCCTTCGAAGTTGAAGACGCCGTCCTCGCTCCAGCCGTGCTCATCGTCGCCGATCAGCGTGCGCTTGGGATCGGCCGACAGCGTGGTCTTGCCGGTGCCTGATAGCCCGAAGAAGATCGCGGTATCGCCGGCGGGCCCGACATTGGCCGAGCAATGCATCGGCATCACGCCCTTCTCGGGCAGGTAATAGTTCAGCGTGGTGAACACGCTCTTCTTCATCTCGCCGGCATATTGCGAGCCGCCGATCAGGACGATCTTGCGCGCGAAATCGATCGCGACGACGTTCTCCGAGCGCACGCCGTGACGCTTCGGATCGGCGCGGAAGCTCGGCAGGTCGATGATGGTGAGCTCCGGAACGAAGCTTGCGAGCTCCGACGTCTCGGGACGGATCAGGAGCGTGCGGATGAACAGCGAATGCCAGGCGAGTTCGGTGAAGACGCGCGTCTTGATGCGATGCTTCGGATCGGCGCCGCCGTAGAGATCCTGCGCGAACAGCGTCATGCCTTCGGCGTGCTTGAGGAAGTCGGCATGAAGCGTCGCGAACTGCTCCGAGGTGATCGACTGATTGCCAGCCCACCACATGTTCTTGTCGGTCAGGCCGTCGCGAACCGTGAACTTGTCCTTTGGACTACGGCCGGTGAACACACCGGTGTCCGCGCAAAGCGCGCCGTCGGCCGAGAGCACCGCTTCGCCATTGCGCAACGAATGCTCGTAGAGCTGGGGCGCGCCGTAGTTCCAATGCACGCCCTTGAGATTTTTTAAGCCGAATTTGTCGGCGCCAAAGGCACCGTTATGCACGCCCGTCTCTTGCACGAAGAACCTCCTCGAACCCGCGTATCCTTGTTCGCGCGAATGTCGCCAAACGCGCCCCGCCGCGGTGACCGTCTGTGGAATATAGCCTCTCGGCTCCGGTCCGGCGACCTAATAGTGGGGATCGCCGGGCTTGCCAAGCTAGTCGACTGGCTTTTGGTTTATTCCAAGGCAGCCACATCGTCATGTGCATATGCCGCAGCGCGGCAGCGTTTCGCCCTGCTTTCGTTTTCCTGTTGTTTTCAAAGGAGTCGCGCGGCGTTTTGCCACCATTCTCCCTGTCGACAGGGCGTTGCGATGCACAAACGGTGCCAGTCAGCGGGCCGCGCCCTCGCCGATCAGGGCGAACGGCGCCCAGAATGCCGGGTATGCATTTCGCGGCGACGATGTGTCGTTGAGATAGACCAGCATGGCCTGGCGCAGCGCCTCGGCGCGACCGAGCTTCGGATCGGCCTTCAAACGATCGAACGTCGATGTGGTCAGCCGCGTTGCGGCCTCCGAATCCACCGACCAGTGCGACACCAGCAATGCCCGCGCGCCGGCATAGAAGAACGACCGCGCCAGCCCCGAGAGGGCTTCGGCACCGGGCTTGTCGCCGGCTATCGTGTTGCACGCAGATAGCACCACCCAATCGGCGTTGAGCTTGAGCTGCGCGACCTCGCTTGCGGTCAGCAGGCCGTCGTCGAAAGCGGACGGCTGTTTTGGAATGCTCAAGACCAGAGAAGGTTCCGCAAGACCTTTCACATCGCCGGCGACAAGGCCGTGCGTCGCGAAATAGACGATGCCGTAATCGGCCAATTGCGCGCGTTTGACCGTGGATTCGCTGGCGTCGGCGCCGAGATGGATGTCGGTGCTGGCGGCGCCGAGATCCTTTGCCACGGCATTCAACTCGTCGGCGGTATCAGGCAGTTGCGGCAGCGCCGCCGCAAGCCGCACGCGATCGACGCCGGCGCCCTGCCAGAAATCGGTGTAGGCCGAAGTGACCAGCGCACGCGAGGCCTGTTTGACGGCCGTGCGGTTGTCGCCGGCGCCTTCGAGCGACGGATTGAACAAGGGATCGCCGAAGCCGGTCAGCGGCTTGGTGCTCTGCTCCTTGCGCGCGAACACGCGCGAGGCCTTCAGGCTGGAGGCCGCCGGCAGGATCGAGACAGACTGCCGCTTCAGCAGCCACGAGGCGTCGCGATAACCGGCAAAGGTTTCGGGAATCGCAGCCGGCGGCGGCGCGGTGACCAGCAAATGAAATGGTAGCGCTGTCAGCGATCCGACCGGCGCAACCAGCAGACTGCGCTTGTCCTTGATGAGCGATTCCACCGGTCCGAGCAGCGTCGCATAGAGCTCGTTGGCGAGGCCAAGATCGAACAGGCCGGCCTTGCCGGTGGCGTCCTGCGCCTTGCCGATGTCGAGGCCGCGGCGAAACGCGGCAACCTTCTCCGACAGCGCGCCGGCGCCGAGCGGAACGGATGTCCAATCGGCGCCATCGCGGGTCAGCGCGAACACAAAGCTTTCCTTCTCGGCGACCGCGAACAGCACCATGGCCTCGTCGGCGGCAAGCAGCGACTGGATCTCCTTTGCGGTCATCGGCAGCGGATTCGACAGCGCGGCATAGTCGGGGAATTCGCTGGCGAACGTCTTTTGCAGGCCGGCGCGCTCGGCGGCGATGGCGGCGAGCCGCGCGCGGCTCTTCGCTTCGGCGGCGGCATCGCGTTTGGCGCGATCCTTCGACACCGCCGACAGCAGCGACTTGTCGAGCGCCTCGGCCTCGCTTGTGAGATCCTGATCGCGGCGCACCAGTTGCGCGAGCCGATCGGTGCCGGCGGCAAGCCGCACCGCGAGCTTGTTCACGGCCGAGGCCGCCGACGATTGCGTGGCGCGCTGCACCACGTTGAGCGCATCGTCGAGCGCCTTCTCGCTCGGCAGCAGTTGCTGGCGCTGCGCGGCCAGCAGCACCGGCAGCGCCACGCGCAGCTGCATGCGGCCGCTTGCGATCGTGGCCTGCACGATCGGCAGCGCATCTTTCGTGTGACCTTCGGCCTGGTAGAGCGAAGCGAGGTTGTTGAGCGATATCGCAAGATCGGGATGATCGGGGCCGAGTGCGGCCTGACGGATCGCGACCGCGCGCTGATAGAGCGGCTCGGCGTCCGTATAGCGGCCCTGGCGTTCGTAGAGATCGGCAAGGTTGTTGAGCGAGCGCGCGACGTCGGGATGCTCACGCCCCAAAACCTTCTCGCGGATCGCAAGCGAACGCCGGATCAGCGGTTCGGCCTCCGCGTAGCGGCCCTGCACCTTCTCGACCTGGCCGATATTGTTGAGCAGCGTCGCGACCGCGGGATGCTCGCGGCCGGCGGCCTTCTCGTAGATCGCCAGCGCCCGCTTGAACAACGGCTCGGAATCCTCATGGCGGTCGAGCTTTTCGTAGAGCGTCGCGAGATTGTTGATCGATTGGCCGAGATCGGGATGGTTCGGCCCGAGCGCCTTCTCGCGGATCGCAAGCGCGCGCCTGAACAGCGGTTCGGCGTCGGCATAGCGCTGCTGGCGCTGATAGAGCGCGGCGAGATTGTTCAACTCCGGCGCCGCCTCGGCGGAGTTGAGGCCGGACACCTTGTCGAGAATCGCGATGGCGCGCTTGAGCAGCGGCTCCGCCTCGGCGTCGCGGCCCTGCTCGCCATACAGCTGGGCGAGATTGTTCAGCGCCGCCGCGACGTCGCGATTGTCGGGGCCGTATTTCTTCTCGAGACTATCGAGCTGGCCCTGCGCCAACGGCACGGCTTCGGCATATTTGCCGGCGCGGCTGAGCGCGTTGATTTTAGCGCTCAGCGCAGCGACGCCTTCCGCGAACGCCGGCGCACTCAGGCCGGTACTTGCGGCAAGCGCGAGCCACGCCGCGACGACCAGATGAATGCCTGACTTCATGAGCCTCGCTCGCCGCTTCACCGATCGCGCAGGAGCCATGGCCGTGCGACATGATGCCTCGCTGCGCTGCCATGAGTCGCGGCAGCGGCAATGTCCGTTCAAGGCCTGGAAGATTTGTCGCGATCCTTGATCGCTACGTCTTGGCGCTATGTCTTGGCGCGCGCCTCACCGGCGAGCCGGACCAGCATCTTGCGCAGCGAGGTGCCGTCGGTGACGCGCTCGGGAAAATCCAGCCGCAGCGTCTTGCGGCCGGCCTGCAGGTCGATGCCGTCAGGATCGCAGCCGGTTGTGATCCAGTCCGCACTCTCGGCGCCGAGCAGACGCGTGGCGTAGAGGTTCATCGCCTCGCGGTGATCCTCGTTCATATGCGCCACCGCGCCCGCCTCAGCCTCCAGCAGCGACGCGGCATCGCTCAGATCGGTCAGGAACTGCGCAGGGCTGAGGTCGACGATGCGGCCGAACCCGGCGACCAGGTGGGCGCCGCTCGGCCGGATTACGAAGAACGAAAAATCCTTAAATTCGACAAAGGCTTCCGCTGATGGATGGGCCGCGAGGTAGCGCCGGCGAACGAGTTCCCGCTCGGCCTCCGCAACCTCCTCCGCCCGCCCTGCCAGCATGATCCGGGCCCCCTCCAGCGGATCACCCTCGGCGCGCTCGTCCAGCATCAGCGACACCCGGCCGTCGGCCAGGATGTTCCGGGTGTGCAGCGCCAGCCGCGAAATCAACAGAATCGGGGCGCCGTCCGGATGGCTGGCCAGATTGACCAACGAACAATAGGGATCGCCGCTGCCGGCCATTAGTGTGGCGAGCGCCCCCTGGCGGCTGCGGCGGAGCAGCGAGCGGGCGAGGTGAGCGGGGTCGAAATCGGCGGTCGGTTGCATGGGAGGCCTGTTGGGTCAGTTTAATTGCGGAACCCGCCGCTTTGCGATGAAAAAGGGCCTTTTCTCGTGGTCTCAGGGTGCTATATGGGGTCCATCGCATGGGACGCAGAAGCAGTTTTTGCGGAACTCGGTCACACTTCAGCCCAGCTTGCATTGCTCGGTTGACCACGTTCGAAGCCCATTTTGACGGCGCGTCGCTTGGAATGCCCGCCGTTTAAGCCACTCTCATTGTGAAAGCAGCTCATGCCCACAATCGCCTTGGTCGACGACGACCGCAACATTCTCACTTCCGTCTCGATCGCGCTCGAAGCCGAAGGCTATCGCATCATGACCTACACGGATGGTGCATCGGCGCTGGATGGATTTCGAACGTCGCCGCCAGACCTCGCGATCCTCGATATCAAGATGCCGCGGATGGACGGCATGGAGACGCTGCGGCGGCTGCGCCAGAAGTCCGACCTGCCGGTGATTTTCCTGACCTCCAAGGATGAAGAGATCGACGAGCTGTTCGGCCTGAAAATGGGCGCCGACGATTTCATCCGCAAGCCGTTCTCGCAGCGCCTGCTGGTCGAACGCGTCAAGGCCGTGCTCCGCCGCGGCCAGCCGAAGGATCCGACCGCGCCGCCGAAGGAGCCGGACGCCCGCGCGCTCGATCGCGGCCTGCTGCGGATGGACCCGGAGCGCCACACCTGCACCTGGAAGAACGAGCCGGTGACGCTGACCGTGACCGAGTTCTTGATCCTGCAGGCGCTGGCGACGCGGCCCGGCGTGGTGAAGAGCCGCAACGCGCTGATGGACGCCGCCTATGACGACCAGGTCTATGTCGACGACCGCACCATCGACAGCCACATCAAGCGGCTGCGCAAGAAGTTCAAGGTCGTGGACGACGAGTTCGAGATGATCGAGACGCTGTACGGCGTCGGCTATCGCTTCAAGGAAGCCTGATCTGCGCTAATGGGGCGGTTTGTTAACTGACAGCGTCCGCGCGGCTGGGTAAGCTCTCGCGGACGCCTGCTTCGCGGGGCAACCTCCAATCCAACCGGCAGTCTTGCCAGTGCTTGATCGAACGCAGCCCGAGCCTGGACTGAATCACGGGGACGCGTCACAGCTCCTCGAACAGGACCTCGTCGCCGACGATGCAGCGGCGCGGGACAAAGGCTGGCGGCGTCCGCTGAGCTGGCTGCGCCGCGCCGGCCAGTTCTTCTTCGCATTGTCATTCTCGAGCCTGACGCGCCGCATCGTCTCGCTCAATCTGGCCGGCCTCGTCGCGCTGGTCGCCAGCATCCTCTATCTCTCGCAATTCCGGCAGGGCCTGATCGAGGCCCGCACCCAGAGCCTGCTGGTCTATGCCGAGATCATCTCGGAGGCGATTGCAGCCTCGGCGACCGTCGAAGGCAACACCGTCACCATCGATCCCGACCGCCTGCTCGACCTGAAGCCCGGCGAGAGCTTTGGCCAGCCGGATGAATCGGCGGATTTCCCGATCAATCCGGAACGCGTCGCGCCGGTGCTGCGCCGGCTGATCGCGCCGACCAAGACGCGGGCGCGCATCTTCGACCGCGACGGCGGGCTGATCCTCGACAGCCGCAATCTGTTTGCCCGCGGCGACGTGCTGCGCTTCGAGCTGCCGCCGCCGTCGGAGAAGCCGTCGCTGTACGAGAAGACCAAGATCGCGATCAAGACCTGGTTCAACCGCGGCGACCTGCCGGTCTATCGCGAGCTCGGTCCCGAAGGCGGCAAGGGCTATCCCGAAGTCGCCCAGTCGCTCGAGGGCATGAAGAGCAGCATGGTCCGCGTCACCGAGCGCGGCGCGGTCGTGGTGTCGGTCGCAGTGCCGGTGCAGCATTTCCGCGCGGTGCGCGGCGCGCTGATGTTGACCACCCAGGGCGACGACATCGACCAGCTGGTGCTGTCCGAGCGTCTCGCCATCCTCAAGGTCGGCGGCGTCGCCTCCGCCGTCATGATCATGCTGTCGCTGCTCCTGGCGAGCACGATCGCTGGCCCGGTGCGGCGGCTCGCCTACGGCGCCGAGCGCGTCCGCCACCGCATCCAGACCCGGGTCGAAATTCCCGACTTCACCGGGCGCCGCGACGAGATCGGCCATCTATCCGGCGCGCTGCGCGACATGACCAACGCGCTGTACAGCCGTATCGAGGCGATCGAGATGTTCGCCGCCGACGTCGCCCACGAGCTGAAGAACCCGCTGACCTCGCTGCGCTCCGCGGTCGAGACGCTGCCGCTGGCGCGCAACGAGAACAGCCGCGCGCGGCTGCTCGCCGTGATCGAGCACGACGTCCAGCGGCTCGACCGCCTGATCTCCGACATCTCGGACGCCAGCCGGCTCGATGCCGAGTTGCAGCGCCAGGACATGGCGCCGGTCGATCTGCGCCGGCTGTTGACGACGCTGACCGGCGTCGCCAACGAGACCCGGCTCGGCCACGACGTCGCCGTCGAGGCCCGCTTCGAGGGCCGCGGACCGACCGATACGCTGTCGGTGCCCGGCCATGATTCACGGCTCGGCCAGGTGATCTCGAACCTGCTGTCGAATGCGCAGTCGTTCTCCAAGCCCGGCGACAAGGTGCGCATCGTCTGCCGCCGCGTCCGCGGCGAGGTCGAGATCGTGGTCGACGATGACGGCCCCGGCATCGGCGAGGATGCGCTGGAGCGGATCTTCGAGCGCTTCTACACCGACCGGCCGCACCAGGGCTTTGGCCAGAACTCGGGCCTCGGCCTTTCGATCTCCAAGCAGATCATCGAAGCGCATGGCGGACGGATCTGGGCCGAGAACCGCTTTGGCGCGGCGGACGAGGACGGCAAGCCCACGATCGCCGGCGCGCGATTCGTGGTCCGGCTGCCTTCACTATGAGCGACAATTCAAGCGTGCACGCATCCGCCGTCCTGGTCGGCGAACGCGCCGTGCTGATCCGGGGTCCCTCGGGGGCCGGCAAGTCCCGTCTGGCGTTCGATCTGATTCTCGCCGGGCGCACCGGACAGCTTCCGCCGGCCATTTTGGTGGGGGACGACCGTGTCCATCTCGACACAGCCGGCGAACAATTGTGGGTCCGCCCGGCGCCGCAATTGGCCGGTCTGATCGAGATCCGGGGCCTCGGAATCCGCCATTGCCCGTTCGTGGCGGAGGCCGTGGTCGGGCTCGTCGTCGATCTGGCCGCTGACGATGCGGAGCGGCTGCCTCCGCCGGAGGCACTCAAAATCAGCCTCAATGGTGTTTTGATACCGAGAATCCCGGTTTCCGCCGGTTTCCAACCCCTTCCGCTGGTTGTCGCAGCGCTGACGACAACTGAAAGTTCATGTTCCCGTAATCTTGCGGGCAATTGTGGGAAGGGAATTGGTAACCATATCACATCCACTATCGCGCCGGATTTAGTCGGCGCAGCCTCCCCTCTCTACCGCCAGGATCAGGGAGACTAGCCAAGATGCCCTCTTGCGCAGGGCCTCTGGATGGTCAAAGTGGCGCGTTCGTGCGGTGCACCAAAGAGCGCCCGCGAGGAGTTTCCGATGATTGGTCTAGTGCTGGTGACCCATGGGCGCCTTGCCGACGAGTTCAGAGCGGCGCTCGAACACGTGATGGGTCCGCAGAAACAAATTGAAGCAATTACGATCGGAGCCGAGGACGACTCCGATCTCTGTCGAAGCGATATCATCGAAGCGGTGAATCGCGTCGACAGCGGCGATGGTGTCGCGATCCTCACCGACATGTTCGGCGGCACGCCGTCGAACCTTGCGATCTCCTGCATGAGCCGCCCGAAGGTGGAAGTGCTCGCGGGCATCAATCTTCCCATGCTGGTCAAGCTTGCCAAGGTCCGCGAGGAGCGCTCGCTGCCCGACGCGATCGCGATGGCCCAGGAAGCCGGCCGCAAATACGTCACCATCGCCAGCCGCGTTCTCGCAGGCAAATGAGCGGCGAGGCCCCGGGCGCGAACGACGTCGGCCCGGGCGTGCCCGCGGATGCGATCTCCCGTGAACTCTTGATCGTCAACAAGCGCGGCCTGCATGCGCGGGCGTCGGCCAAGTTCGTCCAGATGGTCGAGCGCTTCGACGCCGAGGTCTGGGTCACCCGCGGCGGCGAGACCGTCGGCGGCACCTCGATCATGGGACTGATGATGCTCGCCGCCGGCCCCGGCACCACCGTCGTGGTGTCCGCCAAGGGCGCCGAAGCACAGCAGGCGCTCGACGCCATCGCCGAGCTGGTCGCCAGCAAGTTCAACGAAGAAGGCACGTAGGCGGCGCGCGCCGCGAAGGCGGTCTGCTCCCTCGCCCCGTTCTTGCGGGGGCGCGACGAGCAGAGCTCGCGCTGAGAGGGTTGGGGTGAGGGGCTCTCTCCACCGCGGTGCTTTATCGAGAGACCTGTACCCCCTCACCCGGATCGCATCATTCGATGCGATCCGACCTCTCCCCGCAAGCGGGGAGAGGTAAGAGGCGGGCTACTTCGCCGGCGGGACCAGATAGATCTTCCAGACCGTCGACGGGCCGGGATGGCCGCCGAAGAAGCGCTGCGTGGTCATCACCAGTTGCTCGGCGCCCTTGGCATGCTCCGCCATCCACGTCTCGCACGGCGTGATGTATTCCGGCTCCTTGGGATCGCAGATGCCGATGAAGCCGAGACGCTTGGCCTCGTCGAGCGAGGTCAGTCCCGACGACCACGCTTCGCCCGGCATGATCGCCGCGGGATGATCGGGGCTGTAGAACGTCATCGGCTCGGCGATGTCGGAGCGCGCGACCACGACCGCCCAGCGCGAATGGAATTTGCGTTGCCAGGTCTCGGTCAGCTCGCGCGCCAGCTCCGAGCGCGCGGCATAGGTCGAGGCGCCGGTGCTGTTCGACGCCACCTCTTGCGAGGCGATGCTCGGCGCGGCGATCAGGGTGACGATCGTGACCACGAACCAGATCGCGGTGATCGCGAACAGCGCCATGCGGGGCATCCGCAGCGTCGGGATCGCGATCAGGGCCAGCGGCACCAGGAAGAACAGCGGAATGCCCCAGTCGGTCTTGATGTAGACCGAGAACGCCAGCGCGCCGAGCGGCGGCCCGATGGCGACGATCAGCTGGATCAGCCAGATGTTGAGTGCCTGCGGCAGATTGACCGCCGGATTGGGCCCGCGCGACCAGATCCATGCCGGCGCGCCCGCCCGCGGCCAGCGCGCCAGCGCCACCGCGAGCAGCGCGATCAAGGCCAGCACCGCCGGCGCGGCGAGCAGCGCCAGATTGTGCCCGATATAGCCGGTGACGTGCTGGAGATTGAGCGCGCGGCTCGGCAACGCGTAGACGTCGCCGGCATAGGTGAACGGCAGGAAGTTCACCTCCTCCAGCCACACCAGATGCGGGATCATCGCCACCGCCACCGTGCCGAGCGCAACCCATGGCGCCGGCGAGCGCAGGAAGGCGAGCCGCTGCGGATGAATCAGCGCGGCCAGCCCGATGGCGCCGATCACCGTCACCACCCAGTATTTGGTCATCAGCGCCAGCGCGCCGGCAAAGCCGAGCCACAGGCCGGATTTCACGGTGCGCTTCTCGAACGCATTCAGATAGGCCAGCACCAGCAGCGGCAGCGGCACCAGTTGCGCCAGGTCGGCGTTGTACTTGAAGCCCTTGAAATTGAAGATCGGATACAGCGCGAGCATCACCATCATGAAGAACGCGCGGCGATGGTCGACGACGCGCCGCGCGATCAGCCAGCAGACCACCAGCGCGGAGCTCACGGTGGTCATTGCGAGCAGGTAGGTCGACCAGTTGGTGACCGGGAAAATCCTGAACCAGACCCCGGCGATCCAGCCCGACAGCGGCGGATGCTTGCCATAGCCGAGCAGGAAGCGCTGGCCCCAGGCGTAGGCCTCCGCGACGTCCATATGGACGTCCTGCGCGGCCTTGAGCTTGACCAGGATCAGCGTCCACAGCAGCGCGTGGACCAGCGCGAAACCGACCACGAGCCACACGGCCGTGTTCGGATCGGTGGCGCGCGCGGCAATCCACGCGGCGATCCGGCGGACCGAGAGCTTGCGCTTGGCGCGGCGCGCGGCGGGGAGATAGGAAGCAGTCGACATGGTCTCTGGGTAGCGTGTTTTTTGGGCCCGCGAAATCAGCTTGGCGTGAGAAGGGCTCCAGCGCCTTCGGTCTGTCAGAGGTTGATCTTTCGGAAAAGGCGGCGTCGGGAACGCCTAGCAGAAACGTGACCGGAAATCATTACGGCGGCCGGCCGGAACGCCTCCACGATTCGCCGTCATACCCCTGCAAAATACTGCATTATGGTTGCCCGCGCGGGGGTGCGGATGCTATCCCGCGCCCATGACAACTGCCCCGATTTCCAACATCCGCAACTTCTCCATCGTCGCCCATATCGACCATGGCAAATCGACCCTGGCCGACCGCCTGATCCAGATGACGGGCGGCCTGTCGGATCGCGAAATGGCGGGCAAGGAGCAGGTGCTCGATTCCATGGATATCGAGCGCGAGCGCGGCATCACCATCAAGGCGCAGACCGTTCGGCTGAACTACCGCGCCAAGGACGGCAAGGATTACATCTTCAACCTGATGGACACGCCCGGCCACGTCGACTTCGCCTACGAGGTGTCGCGGTCGCTGGCGGCGTGCGAGGGTTCCCTGCTGGTGGTCGACGCCAGCCAGGGCGTCGAGGCGCAGACGCTCGCCAACGTCTACCAGGCGCTCGACAACAATCATGAGATCGTGCCGGTCCTGAACAAGGTCGACCTGCCCGCCGCCGAGCCGGAGAAGGTCAAGCAGCAGATCGAGGACGTGATCGGCATCGACGCCTCCGATGCCGTGATGATCTCGGCCAAGACCGGCGTCGGCGTGCCCGACGTGCTGGAAGCGATCGTCACCCGCCTGCCGCCGCCGAAGGGCGACCGCGACGCGACGCTCAAGGCGCTGCTGGTCGACAGCTGGTACGACGTCTATCTCGGCGTCGTGGTGCTGATCCGCGTCGTCGACGGCGTGATGAAGAAGGGCAGCCGCATCCGCATGATGGGCACCGGCGCGGCGTATGACATCGAGCGCGTCGGCTTCTTCACGCCGAAGATGGAGCAGGTCGAGGAGCTCGGCCCCGGCGAGATCGGCTTCATCACCGCTGCGATCAAGGAAGTCGCCGACACCCGCGTCGGCGATACCATCACCGACGACAGGAAGCCGATCAGCGAGATGCTGCCGGGCTTCAAGCCGGCGATCCCGGTGGTGTTCTGCGGCCTGTTCCCGGTCGACGCCAACGATTTCGAGACGCTGCGCGCGGCGATGGGCAAGCTCCGCCTCAACGATGCGAGCTTCTCCTATGAGATGGAAACGTCGGCCGCGCTCGGCTTCGGCTTCCGCTGCGGCTTCCTCGGGCTGCTGCATCTGGAGATCATCCAGGAGCGGCTGTCGCGCGAGTTCGATCTCAACCTGATCGCGACCGCGCCGAGCGTGATCTACAAGATGAAGCTGACCGACGGCACCGAGCTCGAGATCCACAACCCGGTCGACATGCCCGACGTGGTCAAGATCGCCGAGATCGACGAGCCGTGGATCGAGGCGACGATTCTCACCCCCGACGAGTATCTCGGCAGCGTCCTAAAGCTGTGCCAGGACCGCCGCGGTGCGCAGAAGGAGCTGACCTATGTCGGCTCGCGCGCGATGGTGAAGTACGATCTGCCGCTCAACGAAGTGGTGTTCGATTTCTATGACCGGCTGAAGTCGGTCTCCAAGGGCTACGCCTCGTTCGACTATCATCTCACCGACTACAAGCCGGCTGACCTGGTCAAGATGCAGATCCTGGTCAACGCCGAGCCGGTCGACGCGCTGTCGATGCTGGTGCATCGCACCCGCGCCGAAGGCCGCGGCCGCGCCATGGTCGAGAAGATGAAGGAGCTGATCCCGCCGCACATGTTCCAGATCCCGATCCAGGCGGCGATCGGCGGCAAGGTGATCGCGCGCGAAACCGTCCGCGCGCTGCGCAAGGACGTCACCGCAAAATGCTACGGCGGCGACATCACCCGCAAACGCAAGCTTCTGGAGAAGCAGAAGGAAGGCAAGAAGAAGATGCGGCAGTTCGGCAAGGTCGACATCCCGCAGGAAGCTTTTATTGCCGCGCTGAAGGTGGACAGCTGAGGCGCCGGTCCGCTTCCAGCTGAATCGCGCAAAACAACCCCATGCAAAGTAGCCGGCACGGTGCTTGAGTACCGCCAAAGACATGTGACATGTCGGGCGGAACAGCGGCGGCATTCCCATTCGGCAAGGTCGACATCCGGCAGGATGCCTCGTCGCCGCGCTGAAGGTTGACAGCTGAAGCGCCGCTTAAGGGCGCGGCATGATGTCCATTGTTGTCCCAGCAACAAAACGCACCACCATTTGAATCGCCATCGCATTGCGTGACGACTAAACTGCGATGATGTTGCGCATTCTCTCCATCTCGATCATCGCTCTCCTGTTGCTGCAGCCCGATACCAGCTCGGCCGCTTCATCGAAGAAGCGGCAGTCTGCCCGCTGGCATGGCTATGGCTTCCTGCCCGGCTACCGGCAGCCGCCGAACGAGACCATTCCGGTGTTCGGTCCGCGCGGCGCCGCGCGCGGCTATCCGGACTGGTCGCCGCAGTATTATTATGGCGGCGACTGGCATTATTTCGGCCGGCCCGGATTCTATCGCGGCCGGTACAATGGCGGCAGTTTTGGTCCGTGCTGGACCTGGACGCCGATCGGGCGCGCCTGGAATTGCGGGTAGAGCATGATCCGGACCCGGAGGGCCGCGTTAGCGCAAAGTGCGAAGCGGTTTTCCGAAGAGATCATGCTCAAACAAGAAGCCAGAGCGTGATGAAGTGAGGTTGAATCGGTTGGGCCGCGGGCTCGGTCCACCTCTCCCCGTCGGGGAGAGGTCGATTTGCGCAGCAAATCGGGTGAGGGGCCGCAGCTCCAACGAGAGACCGTAACCGCTCACCCGCGCCTTCGGCGCGACCTCTCCCAAGGGAGAGGTGAACTTCCGCTGCCGCGTCGGCTCAACCTAATCCCATCCTGCTCTAGCTAGTAATCTCATCCCGCTCGCGCCAACCGCTCACACCCAGCGCCGCACCCGCGCGACATAGTCGTCATAGGCGGCGCCGAACTGGCGGCGCATCTTGGCTTCCTCGAACGGAATGTGCACCCAGTTGGTCGTCGCGAACACGGCGATCGGCGCGATGAACATCGGCCACGCTCCGACCCAGATCGCGATGCCGAGCACAAGCAGCACGAGGCCCGAATACATCGGATTGCGGGTGAAGCGGTAGGGACCGCGCGTGACCAGCGCGCGATTGGTCGGCGATGTCGGCTCGATCTCGGTGCCCTCGCGCTGAAACAACATGAACGCCCACACCGGCGGAACGAACGCAATCACCACCAGCACGATTCCCAGCGACGGAATCGGCAGGCCGGCCGGCGTCGGCCAGCCGAGCCACCAGCTCAGCAGCGCGGCGAGAAGGAGATAAAGCAACGTCCAGATCGGCGGAGGAAGCTTGAGCATGGCGCTGTCCCGCTCAAAAGCGACGCTCGATGAGCGCCTCGATTGCCATTGCAACATTCTGCTACCGCAGCAATTTGTTCGCTTTGGGTCCGCAGCGCCAATACGCCGGTGCTTGCCCCGATCGGCCGGATGGGCCACCATCGCCTGCCCGCTCGACAACACAACAAAAACGGCAGGGGAAACGCCAAGGAAACGCGATGAGCAAGTCCGCTCGGTTCGACTATGGCTGGGTCGTCGTCGGCGCGGGTGCGCTGATGACCTGCGTCGGCTTCGGCACCATGCTGTCGCTCGCGGTGTTTCTGCAGCCGATCTCGGATGCGATGGGCTGGTCGCTCGCCGGCATCTCGGCAGCGGCGACGCTGGATTTCCTCTGCATGGGATTTGCCGCCTTTGCCTGGGGCACGCTGTCGGACCGGTTCGGCACCCGCATTGTGGTGCTGGCCGGGAGCCTCCTGCTCGGGCTTGGGCTGGTGACGGCGAGCCAGGCGCAGAGCCTGTGGCAATTCCAGCTTTGCTTCGGCGTACTGATCGGGATCGCGGCCGGTAGCTTCTATGCGCCGATGATGGCGCTGGCGAGCGCCTGGATCGACAAGCATCGCAGCCTTGCCGTGGCGTTGGTCTCCGCCGGCATGGGCGTGTCGCCGCTGACGGTGGCGCCGACCGCAAGCTGGCTGATCACGGCCTATGACTGGCGCACCGCGATGCTCGTGATCGGCATCGCCGCATGGGCGCTGCTGATCCCGGCGTCGTTTTTGATACGCCCGGCGCCGCATGGCTCGGAGGTTGCGAGCAACGCGGCCGCGAGCGCACCCGACACCGAATGGACCGCGGCGCAGGCGCTGCGCACGCCGCAATTCCTTGCGCTGGCCGGCGCGCATTTCGCCTGCTGCGCGGCGCATTCCGGGCCGATCTTCCACATGGTGTCCTACGCCATGGTGTGCGGCATCGCGCCGCTCACCGCGGTCACCGTCTACAGCCTCGCCGGCTTCTCCGGGCTCGGCGGCCGTCTGCTGCTCGGCGTGCTGGCGGATCGGCTCGGCGCCAAGCCGGTGCTGGTCGGCGGCCTCCTGGTGCAGGCGTTCGCGATCGCGACCTATCTCGCGGTGGCGCGGCTCGGCGAATTCTACGCGCTGTCCGTCGTGTTCGGCCTCGCCTATGGCGGGGTGATGCCGCTCTATGCGGTGCTGGTGCGCGAATTCTTCGGCGCGCGCATCATGGGCACCGTGTTCGGCGCGGTGTCGGCGTTTGCCAGCCTCGGCATGGCGCTCGGGCCGTGGGCCGGCGGTTACGTGTACGACACGTTCCACGGCTATACGTGGCTGCACGCCGGTTCGTTCGCCATCGGCCTTGCGGCGGTCGCGGTGGCGCTGAGCTTCCCATCGAAGCGCCGGGCTTCGCTCGATCTCGGCCGCGCCGCGGCGTAAGCTGCGACGCGTTCGTCGCGGCGTCACACGGCGGCGCCGCCGGGATAGCTGATCTGCGCGCGCGCCGACCCGCCTTGCCCTCTCCCGCCGGATGGGCCACCATCGCGCGCCCGCCCAACAACAACGCCAAAACGGGGCAGAGGAACGCATGAACAAGCTGCAAGAATTCGATCTCGCCGCGCGGGCCCGCGCGCTGGCGCCGCTGATCTCAGCCGACGCCGACGAGATCGAGCGGACGCGGCGGCTGACGCCGGCCGTCACAGCGGCGCTGGTCGAGAACGGCCTCTATCGCGCGCTGCTGCCGAAGCGTTTTGGCGGCGCCGAGGCGACGCTGGAAGCCTTCATGCAGATGCAGGAGGAGATCGCCAAGGCCGACGCCTCGACGGCGTGGTGCCTCGGCCAGTGCAGCGTCTGCGCCATGACGGCGGCCTATCTCGAGCCCGACGTGGCCCACGAGATCTTCAACACCCCGCCCGGCATTCTCGCCTGGGGCGCGATCGCGCACGAGGTCCGCGCCGAGCCCGGCGGCTATCGCGCCAGCGCGCGCTGGGACTTTGCCTCCGGCTCGCGGCAGGCGAGCTGGCTCGGCGCCCATGTCCGCGTCGTCGAGGCCGACGGCACGCCGCGCAAGAAGGCTGACGGTTCGCCGGAGATCCGCACCATCCTGTTCCCGATGTCGCAGGCTGTGATGTACGACGTCTGGGACGTGATCGGGCTGAAGGGCACCGGCACCGATTCCTATTCGGTCGACAACCTCTTCATCCCGGAGAAATTCGCCGCGCTGCGCGACGATCCCGCGGCGTGCCGCGAGAGCGGGCCGCTCTACAAGCTCTCCACCAACATGGTGTTCAGCATGGGCTTTGCCGCGACCTCGCTCGGCGTCGCCCGCGCCATGCTGGATGCGGCGACCGAGCTTGCGCGCAGCAAGACTCCGCAGGGCCTGAAGTCGATGCGCGACAACAACGCGGTGCAGGGCCAGATCGGCCGCACCGAGGCCAGCCTGCGCGCCGCGCGCGCCTATCTCTACACCACCGCCAATGAGGTCTGGCGCGACCTCGTGCGCGGCGAGCCGCTCACCGAGGCGCATCGCATCGCAATCCGCATCGCCTCGACCTGGACCATCCACCAGTGCGCGTCCGTGGTCGACATCGCCTATCACATGTCGGGGGCCACCGCGGTGTTCGCAAAAAATCCGTTCGAGCGGCGGTTTCGCGACATGCACGCGATCGCGCAGCAGATCCAGGCCCGCGACACCCAGTATGAGGACGCCGGCAAGGCGATCCTGGCGGGGAATCTCGGCGCACCGCCGACGGCGCGGTAGGGCGCGTGCCCATAAATCGGCCTGGCGACGAACGTCCGCATGACCCTTGGGAGCGGACCAAAGAGGCGCACCTGGTCAGTCGACTAAGGGCCAACGGCTGACATTTGCGAAACGAAGATAAAAGCCTGACTTCGGCTTCAGCTCGGTGGTCCAAATCTTGGGACATCGGTGCGATCAACGAGCGCCGCTGTGCCTTCGTGCGGCCGAAGCTCGGCAAAATTCAACGCGGCGTCAATATCGTTCTCCCAGACTTCGCGCGGGAGATCGTAGACAAGTTCGACGCCATATCCGTTGGGATCGTGAATATACACACTATGTGTCATACCGTGGTCGATACGACGGTCGAATTCCAAGCCTTTGTTTTGAAGATATCCGAGCCGATTCAACCATGCCTCGCGGCTCGGATACGTGATCGCGATGTGGTTGATCGCAATCGGCATGTCCCACATTTTCCATTCGCTGGGCGGCGGTGGAAGGTTTGGATTCTCGACCAGTGCAAGGTCATGATGGTGGACGCCCGCGGTCCCGATACCGCTGTAGAACCGCATTCGTGGGGTAGGCGGGCCGCCGGGTCGCTGCCGGAACTCCCCAACGAGGCATAACCCGACGACCTCAGTCCAGAATTGATGGCTCTCGTCCATGTTGCGGACGTTAAGCACGACGTGGTTTACACCGACCGGTACACCTGGCCGGCTGTTTGCTGCCTCGACCGATCCCATCGCGTTGCCTCCTTAAACGTCGCCAGATAACGGAAATTAGTCGTTTCGGCGATGCAATAGCGGGGCATTTGTAGCGGGCGTTTGAGTGTACTGGTATGCTCCCTTGTCTGCTTTTCTTGCTCGATCGTCCGGTAAGAGAGTTGCGCGACGATGGATGTTCTCTCGGATGTGCTGAAAGCAGTGCGTCTGACCGGCGCAATCTTCTTCGAGCGGCATCTCCATGCCCCTTGGGTCGGTGAGTCGCCCCCCTCGGCCACAATTGCTTCCATGGTCATGCCCGATGCGCAGCACGTGATCAGCTTCCATGCCATCCTGTCGGGCTCCTGCTGGGCTGGACTGGCCGGCAGTCCCGAGTCGAACCGGCGTTTTTCTGCAGGCGACATCGTCATCTATCCGATGGGCGACGCTAATGTCTTGAGCTCAGCGCAGGGCATGCGAGGACTTCCCGATCTACAGGAATACGCTCGGCCGCAAGGCCGGCCGCTGCCGATTGTCACCCGTCTGCATAATGACGGCGCCGACTATTGTCATCTGATTTGCGGCTATTTCGGCTGCGATGCACGACCGTTCAATCCTCTGCTTGAAGCGCTGCCGCGCATGCTGCTCCGCCAGATGTCGGCGGCAGCGCAAGGCTGGCTTTCCAGCATGCTCCGTGTTGCCGCGGAGGAGGCCGCCTGCGGTAGCGCCGGAAGCGAGAGCTTGCTGGCGAGGCTTGCCGAGTTGATGTTCGTCGAAGTGGTGCGTCAGCATATCGCTCACCTCCCGGATGATTCGAATGGTTGGCTGTCCGGACTGAAGCACCGACACGTTGGACACGCATTGCGGCTCATCCATGGGCAGCCGGAGAAGCCATGGACCTTGGCCGAACTGGCCCGCCAAGTCGGACTTTCGCGATCAGTCTTCGCCGAACGGTTCGCGCACTATGTCGGCGTTTCACCAATGCACTATCTTGTCCGTTGGCGCATGCAACTGGCGATCAAGCATCTGGCGGTCCCGGGAACCAGCGTTGCACAGGCGGGCGCGGAAGTCGGGTATGAGTCCGAAGCTGCGTTCAATCGCGCCTTCAAGAAATATGTTGGCGTACCGCCCGGTTCATGGCGAAGAGGAAAGTCGCCTCGAAATCCGGAGTGACCTGCCCATTACGTGACACGTGGCCGAGTTCGGATACGAGCGCCGTTCGGCCCCACGCGGCTTCTCGGCGCGACAACCGCACCGAGGCCAGCTTGCGCGCCGCCTGCGCCGAGAGCATCGCCTCGACCTGGACCATCCACCAGTGCGCATCCGTGGTCGACGTCGCCTATCACATCACATGTCGGGGGCGACCACGGTGTTCGCACGGAATCGAGCGGCGGTTTCGCGATGTGCACGCGATCGCGCAGCAGATCCATGCCCGCGACACCCAGTTCGAGGACGCCGGCAAGACGATCCTGGCGGGCAACCTCGGCGCTCCGCCGACGGCGCGGTAAGGCGCGAGAAGTCAGATTAAACCAGGGCGTGTGCTCATAAATCCACCATGTCGACACTACCCCCTAATCCGGACGTTGCCGGGTGGCCACGGCATGTCGGTTTTGGGCCAACAGCGGACACCAACGTGCGGCCCAGCGAGCCATCAGCCGAGGCCCTCCACGCCGACCAAACGCGCTGAGCTGCAAGAGTCTCTTATGCTTTTGAGTCCTTGGTACGTTGCGCCATTGTAAAAGGCCTCAAATGCCGCGATTGACGGGAATTCCAGCAAGACAATCCTGCGAGGTTCCCAATCTCCTTCGTAGACCTTGTGAGCTCCGCCTCGAGCCAGATATTTGCCACCGGCCATCTCCAGCGCGGGCTTCACACCCGACATGAATTCCTGGTATTGCTTTGGGTCACGAATATCGACGTCAAAAATCACGTAAGCCGCCATTTGCGGTCTCCCGGTCCAGTTGTATCGAACGCCGCTCCCCAGCGAGGCAGCATCGGGGGCTGCATCCGCTCGCGTCAAATCAAATGTCCACAAGGGGTCAAAGGGCGACATCAGCCACAGGTCCAGCCATGTCCGTGAAGGGCCAGTGCGGCTGTCGGGAGACACGGAGTCATCCGAAGACATCTGGTTTCGTGTGATCAACCGAGTGTCCGTTGGACGGGTCAATCATGTATGATCCGTCCGAACGCCGAACATTATCTTCGAGCTCCGGGAGACCGCCGTTGATGCAAAACATCCATCCAACGCCAGAGCCACATCTGACCCGCGTCGGGCTCGACGACCGCCTTGTGGTGCTCGCTAGGACGCTGCACGCACCTGAACCGGCGATGGAAGTTGCTCTTAGGGAAAATGCAATGAATTGGGCGCGCTTGGGGAAGACGTGCCTCGGTCAAGCGCTTTATCGGCACCGCTCGTTCTTTCAAAACCCGTCGGGCTCCCTCGTGTGGAGCCATGTCGAACTGAGTTATTTTCGCGGCCTCGTCCCTTGGGATGTCACCAAAGACCTTGTCGTTAATCGACAACCGACAGACGCGAACCTTCTGCGCGCAGAGATTCTCCTGACAACCCCGTCGTCGTTTCTTCTGCCGCTCGATTGGCAAGGCCTGGCTGATCGGTCGAAGCGGCTGGCGTCACTGGAGTTCATCCGAGTGGAGCCTGCATTTTTCGGCGAGTACCGGAACGTCATGCGCGATTATTGTGGCCCTGCGGCAGAGAAGCTCCTGCGGACCGGCAAGTTCGGAACGTTCAGGGCGATGGAGACGGCAGCGGTGCTCTATCACGACCCTGCGCTGACGATCGACTGGAATCAAATCCACCTTTGCGAGTTGACCCCCGAGGGCTTTCAAGGATTTGGCCCGGAGTTTAAGGCTGCACTGCGGGACGAGCCGTCCAGCCCCGCCGACAATTCCAATGTATTTGCCGACCTCGATCGCATACGTACGGTTCCCTATTGGACCTTTAACGATCCCGTCGTGGAAGCAGACACCGCAATCGCGCAGGAAGGCAGGCGGATACCGTGATCGGAGGCTATCAGACTCGGACTCGCTGCGGCACCCATGCAACGGATCTGCGGCCCGACTGATTCAACTCGAGCTCATTGCGCTTTAGCTGCACGGTACGAAGGTAGCACCGGCGGCAGGGGTCGCGGCTCGAATATCGGCGGCAACAACATCCGGTTGTTAAGCTTTTTCTGAGACATTGCGGCCGGCGCTAATGCCTGGAGTCCGCCCGTCCCATGTTCACGCTTCGATCGATTGCCGCCCGCCTGATCCTGGCGATTTCCCTCACGGTCGCGGTGGCCTGCGCCATCCTCGGGGGCTTCTCCATCAGCCAGCAGCGGGCGCTGACCCGGCTCGCGCTCGATCAGCAGCTCAAGCTGCAGTATGACAGCGTGATTGCGGCGATCGACTATGAGGGCCGCGCCGCGCTCGCGGTCTCGGCGGTGATCGCCGCGCTGCCGCCGGTCGGCGATGCCATCGCCAAGGGCGACCGCGACGGCCTCGGCAGGCTGCTCGGCGACCCCGGTGCGGCGATCAAGGCGCAAGGCATCCCGCTGATCTCGTTCTGGCAGGGCCCGGCGACCAGCTTCTACCGGGTCCACGCGCCAAAAGTGTTCGGCGACGACGCCTCGACGCGGCGGACCACGGTGGTGGAATCGATCAGGGACGGCAAGCCGATCGTCGGCGTCGAGCCCGGCCGCGAAGCGCTCTCGATCTTCGGCATGACCCCGATCATGCGCGACGGCAAGACGCTGGCCAATGTCGACGTCGGCGCCGCCTTCGGCAAGGAATTCGTCGACCGCGCCAAGAAGCGCTTCGGCATCGACCTCGCCGTGCATTCGTTCGACGGCCAGAGCTTTAAGCGGCTGTCCTCGACCTTCGGCGACACCGTGGTCGCGACCCAGGACGAGCTCAGAAGCGTGATGAACGGCGCCGCGCTGCTGCGCGACGCGACGCTCGACGGCCATGCGGTCGAGCTCTATCTCGGGCAGATCAAGAACTATGCCGGCCACCCGGTCGCCGTGCTCGAGATCGTCAAGGACACCAGCGACTATGAAGCCGCCGCCGCCAGCGCGCAGCGCAACCTGATCCTCGGCACGGTCGCGATCCTGGCCGCCGCCGTGCTGCTCGCCTTCCTGCTCGGCCGCGGCCTGTCACGGCCGCTCACCGCGATCACCGCGGTGATGAACCGGCTGTCCAGCGGCGACACCAGCGTCACGATTCCCGGCAGCGAGCGCCGCGACGAGCTCGGCACCATGGCCAAGGCGGTCGACGTGTTCCGCCGCAGCATGATCGAGACTTCCTCGCTGCGCGAGGCGCAGGAGGCCGACAAGGCGAAGGGCGAGGCCGAGAAGCGCGCCCTGCAGCGGCAGATGGCCGACCGCTTCGAAGCCGACGTCAAGGGCGTGGTCGCTGCGGTCGCCCATGCGACCTGCGACATGCAGCGCGTCGCCCGCGAGATCACCACCAGCGTCAACGGCGCCTCGGAACGGACCTCGGCGGCGGCTGTCGCCTCCGAGGCGGCCTCGGCCAGTGTCAATGCGGTGGCTGCCGCGACCGAGGAGCTGGCGTCCTCGATCACCGAGATCGGCCGTCAGGTCACCCACTCCGCCCACGTTGCCGACAACGCCGTGGTGAAGGCCAGGGAAACCACCGACATGGTGACCAGCCTCGCGGCATCCGCCGAGAAGATCGGCGACGTGCTGCGCCTGATCAGCGCGATCGCCAGCCAAACCAACCTGCTGGCGCTCAATGCCACCATCGAGGCCGCGCGCGCCGGCGAGGCCGGCCGCGGCTTTGCGGTGGTCGCCGCCGAGGTCAAGGGACTGGCCAGCCAGACCGCGAAGGCGACCGAAGAGATCGCGGGCCAGGTCAGCGCGATCCAGTCGGCCACCGGCAACTGCGTCAGCGCGATCGGCGACATCAGCGGCACCATCCGCGAGATCTCGGGCATCGCCACCGCGATCGCGGCCGCCGTCGAGCAGCAGGATTCGGCGACGCGCGAGATCGCCCGCAGCGTGCAGCAGGCATCGGCCGGCACCGGCGAGGTCTCCGCCAACGTCGCCGGCGCGAGCGCGGCCGCCGGCCAGTCCCGCGCCCTCACCGGCAACGTGCTGCAGGCCGCAAGCCAGCTCGGAGAAGAGGCCTCCGCGCTGTCGCACAGCGTCGACACCTTCCTCGCCGGACTGCGCAACGCGGCGTAGTCCTGGCGCGTGATATTCACCATGACCCGTCACCCTGAGGTGGCCGCTTCTTCAGCGGCCCTCGAAGGGTCGACGGCCACTGGCGGGGCCGTGCATCCTTCGAAGCTCGCAAGAGCTCGCACCTCAGGATGACGGAGCGAGAGGCGTACGCCTCGGCCAATGGCGCAGTAGTCCTGGAACGTAATCACGGCCACGGCAGCATTGGCGGCGGGGCGGACGGCTCCACCTCGTCGTGCGCCGGCGCTGCCGACTTTCCCCACTCGCGCATGAACGGCATCTTGGACAAACCGCGCAGCGACTGCTTCTTGGCATCGTCGAAGCCGTCGAGGCCGTAGCGCAGCTCGGCGAAGCGCGGGCCGCGATTGTAGGTGCCGCCGAGCCGGTCCCAGATCGAGAGCAGGTTCGAATAGTTGCTGTCGGTCTCCGGCTGGTGCCGCGAGTGATGCAGCTTGTGCATGTTCGGCGTCACGAAGACGAGCCGCAGCCAACGGTCGAGCCGCTCGGGCAGGCGGATCATGCGAGTCACTCTCTCTCTTTACAAAACGAATATTCGTTCTTTATACTGAATGCGAACCACCGTCAAGATGGCGGCCCGGCCGGTCGCCTGGTCGCTGCCCGCTGCAAACGCCGGACGACCACGCGCGAGACCCAACAAGGACCGACCATGCCGAAGGTGAAACCCGAGACGCTCGCGATCCGCCGCGAGGAGATTCTACGCGCAGCGGAGATCTGCTTTGCGCGCCAGGGCTTTCACCAGACCACGATCCAGGACGTGATCAAGCAGTCGGGGCTCAGCGCGGGCTGCATCTACGGGCATTTCACCGGCAAGGAGGAATTGATCCAGGCGATCGGCGAGAGCCGTCATGAGCGCGACAGCGCCCTGCTCGCCGTCAAGGCCGGCACGGACGATCCGCTGCAGAGCCTGCGCGCGATCGCCCGCGGCTTTCTCGGCGATTTGCAGAAGGAAGACGGCTTGCGCGCCCGCCGAGTCGCGCTGCAGCTCTGGGCGGAAGCGCTGCGCGACGACGTGGTGCGCGACCAGGTGGTCGGCGGCATCCGCCAACCGATCGCGCTGATCATCGACCTGTTGCGGCGCGGCCAGAAGAGCGGCGCGATCGACCGCAGCGTGCAGCCGCGCGCCGCCGCGCGGGCGATGGTCGCCATGTTCCAGGGCATCGTGCTGCAGCGGCTGTGGGGCGAGACGGTCTCGACATCGGAGGCCATGCAGGCCTTCGACATCTTCCTCGCCGGCCTTGCCGCACGGCGCTAACGGAGAAGCGCGATGCACGACCTCCTCGCCGGCATCGCCACCGGCCTCGCCGGCGGTCTGACCGCCGGGCTGCTCGGCGTCAGCCCCGGCGGCGGGCTCGTCGTGTTCTCGGTGCTGCTGCTCGGCGCCGGGCAGCATGTCGCGCAGGGCATCTCGCTGGTTGCGCAGGTGCCGCCGACCAGTCTTGCCGGCATCCGGCGCTATTGGCAAAGCGGCAACCGCACGCCGCTGCGCTGGATCGCGCTGCTGACGATCGGCTTTGTCACAGGCGGCGCGGCCGGCGCGCTCGCGGCAAACCACGTCGCGGGCCCGGCGCTGCGCTGGAGCTATGTGGCTTATCTCGTCGCGCTCGATGCGATGCTGATCCTGCGCGGTGGGCGCGACAAGACCGAGGATGACGACGCAGGCGCCAAGCGTGACGCATCATGGCCGGCCCTGCTCGTCGTCGGCCTGCTCGCCGGCTTGTCATCGGGATTCCTCGGCATCGGCGGCGGGCTGGCGACCGTGGTGGGATTGAGCGCCGTGCTCGGCGTCCCGCAACATCAGGCCCAGATGGCGAGCCTCGTGATGTCGCTGATCCCGACCACGATCCCCTCGGCCTGGATCTACTGGAGCGAAGGTTCGCTCGCGTCATGGCCGGTGCTGACCGGCGTCATCATCGGCCTGCTCGCCGGCACCGATCTCGGCGCCCGCGCCGCCAACCGCATCGACCGCACGACGCTGCGCAGCGCAATGATCTTCTTCGTCTCGCTGATGGCGCTCTATATGACCTTCAAGGCGCTGTGGTAGATTGCTGCACCCCCGTCGCGGAGTGCCCATGCGCAAACCGGCCAATCGAGCGACCAGCAAGCCTCGCACGCAAGCAACCGCCGCAGGCCCCGCGCAGACACTGTTCGGAGGTTATCCCGCGCCGATCAAGGCAAAGCTGTTGGCGTTGCGCCGCCTGATCTTCGACACAGCGAAGACGACTGAGGGCGTCGGCGCGCTGCAGGAGACGTTGAAGTGGGGCCAGCCAAGCTATCTCACGGTGGAGACCGGAAGCGGCAGCACTGTTCGAATCGATCAGGTGAAGCCGGCCGCGAACCAGGTCGCGGTGTATTTTCATTGCCAGACCAACCTGGTCGAGACGTTTCGCGAGCTCTATCCGGAGCTCAGCTACAGCGGCAATCGCGCGATCCTGCTCGACGTCAAAAACAAGCTGCCCGAGGCCGCGCTGCGCCACTGCGTGGCGCTGGCGCTGACGTATCATTTGCGGCGGAAGCCGGACCGCGGGACATAGTGTATCCACCGTCATTGCGAGCGCAGCGAAGCAATCCATCGTTCCGCATACGCGGAGAGATGGATTGCTTCGCTTTGCTCGCAATGACGTGGTTGATAGAGCCGTCCGCCCCTACGTCACCAGCGCGGCGCTCGCGGCTCCGGGCTGTGCCCGCAGGCCGGCCCCCGGATATCGCTGCGCTCATCCGGGCTACGAGCTACAATTCCATCCACCGTCATTGCGAGGCGCGAAGCGACGAAGCAATCCATCGTTCCGCATACGCGGAGGGATGGATTGCTTCGCGGAGCCTGTCATCGGGCGCGCGTTCGCGCGACCCGTTGGCTCGCAATGACGTCGCGGTGATTCCTTGCTCTACGCCACCAGCGCCGCGCTCGCCACAGCCCCACGCTGGGCCCGCAGCAGGCTGATGACCTCGGCGTTGGGCCGGGCGCGGCTGAACAAGAAGCCCTGGCCCTCGTGGCAGCCTTCGGCGCGCAGGCAGCTCAGCTCGGCCTCGGTCTCGACGCCCTCGGCCGTGATGGTGACGCCGAGCCCGACGCCGAGGCTGACGATCGAGCGCACGATCGCCTGGGCATCGCGGTTGGCGTCGAGGTCGCGCACGAACGACTGGTCGATCTTGATCTTGTCGAACGGGAAGCTACGCAGATAACTGAGGCTCGAATAGCCGGTGCCGAAATCGTCCATCGACATCCGCACCCCGAGCGCGCGCAGCGCATGCAGCGTCGCCAGCACCTGGCTGCTCTTCTCCAGCAGCAGCGTCTCGGTGATCTCGAGCTCGAGCCGCCGCGCCGGCAGGCCGGACTGCCTGAGCGCGTCGGTGACAACCGACAGCAGATTGCCGGTGCGGAATTGCAGCGGCGACAGGTTGACCGCGACGCGGACGTCGTCCGGCCACTGCGCCGCGTCCATGCAGGCGCGATGCAGCATCAGCCCGCCGAGCGCGTTGATCAGGCCGGTTTCTTCGGCGACCGGGATGAACTCGGCGGGCGAGATCATGCCGCGCTCCGGATGCGGCCAGCGCACCAGCGCCTCGAAGCCGGTGATGCGGCCGCTGCCGAGATCGACCAGCGGCTGGTAATACGGCCGCAGGCCCTCGTTCTGGATCGCGTCGCGCAGATCGATCTCGATCTTGCGGCGGCTCTGGGCGCGCGCGTCCATCTCCGCCTCGAAGAACGAGAAGGTGCCGCGGAATTCGCTCTTGGCGCGCGACAGCGCCATGTCGGCGCTCTTCAGCAGCTTTTCGGAATCCTCGCCGTCGCCGGGCGACATCGCGATCCCGATGCTGGCGCCGATCACCACCGAATGTCCCTCGAGCAGATAGGGCTCGCCGATCGCGTCGAGAATGCGCCGCGCCAGCAGCACCGCGTCCTCCGGCCGCGTCACGCCGGCCTGCACGACCGTGAACTCGTCCGAATTGAGCCGGGCCAGCGCGTCCTCCTCGCGCAACGTCGAACGCAGCCGCTTTGCCACCCCGCGCAGCAGCTTGTCGCCGACGCCGTGGCCGAGCGTGTCGTTGACCGCCTTGAAATTGTCGAGCCCGAGCATCAGCACCGCGACCTTGTCGGTGCTGCGGCGGGTGTGCTGCAGCATCTCGTCCATCCGCTGCCGCAGCAGATTGCGGTTCGGCAGGCCGGTCAGCGCGTCGTGCTGGGCCATGAACGCCAGCCGCGCCTCGGCGCGCTTGCGCTCGGTGATGTCCATCAGCGCGAGCAGCATCGCCGGCTGGTCGCCGTGCATCAGCTGGCGCGAGTAGATCGCAAGATCGATCAGCGTGCCGTCGGCGCGCACATGCTTCCAGGTCCGCGCCGCCTGCTCGTCGCTGCTGCGCCCCGCCGCCCAGGGCAGTTCGGGATCGAACGCCTGCAGGCTCCGGATCGAGAGTTTTTCGAACTCGGCGCGGGCGTAGCCGTAATGGGCGACCGCCGCATCGTTGACGCTGAGAATTTTCTCGCCATCGAGCGCGCACAGGATCATCGGCACCGGATTGCCGTCGAACAGCAGGCGGAACGAGGCCTCGCGCTGCTTCAGCTCGGTGATGTCGACGCGCAGCCCGACGATGCCGCCATCCGAGGTCAGCCGCTCCTCGATCAGCACGACGCGGCCGTCGGCCAGCATTTGCTCATGCCGCTCGCCCGGCTGGTACATCTTCGCGAGCCGCTCGGCGATCCACTCTTCCTCGCGGCCGGCGGCCTCGGGATAATCGCCGCGCGCGACGCCGATGCGGATGGTGTCTTCGAGACGCGCGCCGTGCTCGAACAGGTCGGAGCTGCGCTGGTAGATTTCCGAATATTTCCTGTTCCAGAGAATGTAGCGGCCTTCGGAGTCCAGGAACACGATGCCCTGCGGCAGGATGTCGATCGCCTCGCGCAGCCGTGCGTTGGACTTGCGCGCCTCCGCGATCGCGGCCTCGGCTTGCGCGCGCTGGCGCACCAACTCACCGATCTCGGCGGCAGCGCGGCGCGAATTACCTGAGGGTTTCGCCATCATCTTGGGCCGGCGGCCCGGCGGGCGCGGCAGCTTGGCCCGCTTTGGCTTCTTGATCTTCTTTGGCCGCATCATCGGCATCGCACGCCCCACGCGTAGTCCAGTTCGACGACACTTCTGCGATAAGTATCTGAAAAATTGGTATCTCTCGGTATATCTCTGCGCCGGATGAGACATCGCGGCCTGCTCGCTTTGCAGGCGGCTTCGCGCAGCGCGCGAGCGATCCGCGCGCTGCAAGCGGATTCGCCGGGCGAAAGCTGCCATGCAGAAGTGACTATTCGGTAGATCGCGGCGGGATTGCACAATCAATGCGCTGAAGCAGCCCTTGCGCGCATCAATATGCGTCAACGCGCAACAGGGTTATCGCGCGGTTAAGCCGCGACGCGATCGAGCCGTCCTGCAAGTCAAAAGTCTAGTTGGTGATCTCGATCCGCGTGCTGCCGCGGCCGTTGCGCTCGACCAGCGCGTAGAGCGTCGCGGCGTGTGACGGGTGCAGCCGCACGCAGCCATGCGAGGCGGGACCGCCGAGCCGCCCGAGCTCATAGGTGCCGTGAATGGCGAAGCCGCCATAGAAGAAGATCGAATGCGGCATCGGCGAGTTATAGTATTTGCGCGAGTACCAGCGCCGCACCATCATCTGCGGACGAAACACCCCGCTCGGCGTGCCGTAGCCGTGGCGGCCGGTCGACACCGGCCAGTTGTAGCGCATCGCGCCGTCGACGCTGACGGCCATGCGCTGCGATGATTTGTCGATGTGAACCACGACGCCGGCCTCTGCCGGCGTGAACGCCATCGTCAAAACAGCAATCGCGGCCGCGAACGCCAGCCGTACGCCAAATACGCTCGTCATACTAACGCCTAACCTGAAATTATTGGGCGCATGATGTCGCCCTTAACGGGTATTTGTAAAGTGCTGCACGTCACACGCGGAGCGGGAAGCCGCCGGTAATCTTAATCCGCCCTGTGGGCGATCAAGCAATTGCGATGAAGGCGCGGTTCGCGCGCGGCAAATCCATGCTAGAGCTATTTCCGTTCCGATCGAAATCGGAACGGAGCTCCAGATTCTTGCTTTGACGCGTTTTCTTCGCGCGAACCGGTATCCACTTCGCTGGAAAACGCTCTGACCTTGCGCCGACAGAGTGATCCGAATGACACCCCGCCTGCGTCTGATCCCGCTCCTGTTCTGTGCCGTCATCGCCTGCAGCCTGTCCGCACGGGCGCAGGACAAGGGCTCCGTCAATCCGAAGCCGCTGCCGCCGCTCGCTAACCCTAACGATCCGAAGCTCGGGGCGAGGGAGTTGTTCGCGCGCAAGGTGCTGCCGGCGGAGCTGCCGACGCAGGCGATCGGCGGCTACGCCAAGGGCTGCCTCGCCGGCGGCGCGCAGATGCCGCTGAACGGCGACACCTGGCAGGTGATGCGGCTGTCGCGCAACCGCTACTGGGGCCATCCTGCCATGATCGCGCTGCTCAAGCGGCTGGCGGCCAAGGCACACAAGGACGCCGGCTGGCCAGGCATTCTGGTCGGCGACATCGGCCAGCCGCGCGGCGGCCCCGCGCTGTCCGGCCACGCCAGCCACCAGATCGGCCTCGACGCCGACATCTGGCTGACGCCGATGCCGGATCGCAAGCTGTCGCGCGAGGAGCGTGAAGAAACCTCCGCGGTAATGATGGTGCGCGACGACCGGCTCGACATCGATCCGCGGGTGTTCACGCCGGGCCATGTGCTGGTGCTGCGCGACGCGGCGCAGGAGCCGGCGGTGCAGCGCATCTTCGTCAACCCCGCGATCAAGAAGGCGCTGTGCCGCGAGGCCAAGGGCGACCGCAGCTGGCTGTCGAAGATCCGGCCGTGGTGGGGTCACGACTATCACTTCCACATCCGCATGCGATGCCCGCCCGGCAGCCCGCAATGCGAGGGACAAAAGCCGCAATCCGAGGGCGAAGGCTGCAAGCCCTCCGACCTCGCCTTCTGGTTCAAGGATTCGGTGCTGCACCCCAAGCCGCCACCGAAGCCGCCGAAGCCGCGGCCGCCGATGACACTGGCGCAGCTGCCGGTGCCCTGCAAGACCGTGCTGAATGCCCCCGACGCGAAGCAATAGGAGAGCCGACATGCCCTTCAGGATTGCGATGACGGCGGCGCTGATCGCGACGCTGCAATGTTTCGCCGGCTCGAGCACACCGGCCAACGCCGCCGATGACCAGGGAGCGCCAGGCGTCTCATCTTCGGAGATTCCCTGGCCCACCAAAGCGTGGCCGGTTTCGACGCCCGAGGAGCAAGGAATGGAGTCCGCGAGCCTTGCCCGGCTGATCGAAACTGTCGGCAGCTACAAGCAAGACAGTTTGACGATCATCCGGCACGGACGGATCGTCGCCGATGTCTATTACGCGCCCTATGTCGCCGGCATCGCCCACGACCTCAGGTCAGTGACCAAGAGCGTCGTCGGAACGCTGGTCGGAATCGAGGCCCAGCGCGGCGAGCTGGACAGCGTCGATCACGCCATCGTTGATCTCTTCTCCGACAAGCCCGTGGCCAACGATGACGACCTCAAGCGCGCGATCACGGTGCAGCACCTGCTCGACATGACATCCGGCATCAAGTGGCGCGAGCGGGCCTACACGCCGGACGAGACGATCATGCAGATGTACCGCAGCCCGAACCGCGCCGCGTTCGTGCTCGACCAGCCGATGTCGGACGCGCCGGGAAGCCAGTTTTACTACAATGGCGGCAATCCCTATCTGCTCTCCGCTTTGATCACCAGGAAGACCGGGCAGAGCGCGTTCGACTTCGCCAGGAAGGAGCTGTTCGCGCCGCTCGGCATCACCAGCGCGGCGTGGGGCCGCGTCGACGCGCAGGGCAACAGCAACGGCGAAGCCGGCCTCTATCTGGCGCCGCACGACATGGCGCGGATCGGCTATCTCTATCTCCACGACGGCATGTGGGACGGCAAGCAATTGATCCCGCGATCATGGGTGGAACGGGCGAAGGCCGGCCCGGTGCAGGCCACCTTCGGATTTCACTACGGAAATCTGTGGTGGTCGCTACCCGAGAAGGGCGCCTACATGGCGCGCGGCCGCCATTCGCAACTGATCCTGGTGCTGCCAAAACTGGACATCGTTGCGGTGATGACCGGCGTGTTGCGGGACGACGAATTTTTCTCCACCTCGCGCCTGATCGACGACATTGCAAGCGCGGTGAAATCGGAGTCCGCCTTGCCGGCGGACCCGATCGCAAAATCCCTGCTCGCCGCCGCGATCCAGCAAGCCGCGACCGAACGGCCGTCCGCGCTGGGCGGCACCTCCGAACTCGCCAAGACGATCTCGGGGCGAACCTATCGGCTTGACAAGAACGATTTGCGCGTCAGGACTTTCACCCTCACCTTCTCCGAACCGGATGCCTCGTGGCTGATCACCACGGAGACCGGCAAGCCGGATGGTATCGAGGATCGATTCACCGGACCGATGGGACTCGACGGCACGTTCCGCACCAGCCTGCCGGCGAGCTATGGCATCAATGCCGTCCGCGGCCGCTGGCTCAACGAACGTACCTTCCTGGTCGAACGCCGCATCCTGGGACATGGTGAAATGCAAACCTGGTCCCTGACATTCGACGGCAACAAGGTGGCCGTCGCGTTCGCGAATACCGACGGCACCAAGGCCGCGCTGCGTGGCGAAGCAGCGGAGTGAGCGTGCGCTTCGGCGCGATATAACGCGACACTAAAGCGCGATGAGATCAGGTTGAATCATCATCGCGCTTTAGCTCTTTGTTTGAGCATGATCTTTTCGGAAAACCGCTTCACACTTTTCCGGATCATGCTCTAGTCGCGGCCCCGCGCGGGCAGGTTTTCAATTGCCTCCGAGATGGGCTAAAAACACCTATCGGCGCGCCGCAAGCGCGTTCGAGCGAAGGATCGGGGCCGCTGATCTGTTCATCCGTCATGATTGAGTGGATTAGCCATGCACAAACCCCTCCTCACCGCATTGCTGTTGATCGTCTCCGCACCCGCTTTCGCAGCGGAGGAGCCGAGCGGCTGTGACAAGTTCAAATGGCCGATCGACCACGCGCGCGCCGCGCTCACCGCGCCGGACCGCACGAGGCTCGCATCGGGCAGCGAACAGGCGGCGCTGCCGTCGACCGCCATCACGCTGGCGCTGGTGACGCCGGCCGATGCCAAACTGCCGACGCCGCCGGAGCGCGCGCCGAAGGAGGGCACCTTCGCCGGCTTCACCAGTTTCAAGACCGCGCCGAAGGCCGGGCTCTACACCATCAGCCTCTCGGCCGGGGCCTGGATCGACGTGGTGCAGGACGGGCATGTCCTCAAGCCGAAGGCGTTTTCCGGCGCCACCGATTGCGACGGTATCCGCAAGACCGTGAAATTCGAGCTCGCCGCCAGCCCCTTCGTGCTGCAGGTCAGCGGCGCCAGGGAGAACGCGCTCTCGGTCGTGATCCAGCCGGCGGCTGAATAAGGCCGACCGGTTAGAGAATGGTGAGGTTGGGTCAAGTTAGAGCGGCATCGGAGGTTGACCTCTCCCTTGGGAGAGGTCGGCGCGTAGCGCCGGGTGAGGGGTTGCGGTCCCTCATTAGAGCTGCAGCCCCTCACCCGATTTGCTGCGCAAATCGACCTCTCCCCGTCGGGGAGAGGTGTACCGAACCCGAGGCAAAATCGATTCAACCGAACTTCATCCCGCTCGAGACGTCGATCGGTTAGACAAACGGTCGCCTTTACCGTAAGCCTCAGCCTGCTATGTTTGCAGTGCGATATCCCCGAGGACCGTAAGTCCGTCGGAGACCCGCGGAACAGCGCTTCCGTCCGTCGCAGCCCAGTACCCACCAACGCCTGATTTGCGCGCGCTCGTTCGCGCGCGAGCTCGCACGGAGCGCTTCCATGTCACGACTTGCCGGACTGTTCACTGCCATCGTCATCCTGCTCGGCGCGCTGCATTCGCCTGCCGCGGCCGAGGACAAGACGCTCACCGTCTTTGCCGCGGCCTCGATGAAGAACGCGCTCGACGACATCGACGCGGCCTACACCGCCAAGACCGGCGTCAAGATCACTGCCAGCTATGCCGCGAGCTCGGCGCTGGCCAGGCAGATCGAGCAGGGCGCGCCGGCCGACGTGTTCGTCTCCGCCGACACCGACTGGATGGACTACGCCATCAAGCAGAAGAACATCAATGAAGCGACCCGGGTGAACCTGCTCGGCAATGCGATCGTGCTGATCGCGCCGAAGGATTTCAAGATCGACAACGTCACCATCGCCTCCGGCTTCGACCTCGCCAAGCTCGCCGGCGACGGCAAGATCGCGACCGGCGACGTCAGGGCGGTGCCGGTCGGCAAATACGCCAAGGCGGCGCTGGAGAAGCTCGGCGCCTGGCAGGCCGCCGAGCCGAAATTCGCGATGGCCGAGAGCGTGCGCGCGGCGCTGACCTTGGTGGCGCGCGGCGAGGCGGTGCTCGGCATCGTCTACTCGACCGACGCCAAGGTCGAGCCCGGCGTCAAGATCGTCGGCACCTTCCCGGCCGACAGCCATCCCGCGATCATCTATCCGGTGGCGGCGACCACCACCGCGAAGCCGGAGACCGCCCAGTATCTCGCCTTCCTGCGCTCGTCCGCGGCGAAGACGATTCTCGAGAAGTACGGCTTCAAGTTCCTGATCAGCCCGACGACTTGAGACCAGCGCCGCCGATTTGACGTTCCTCCAGTGACTGCCGCGCATACGGTGAGGAACGTCAAATCGATCAGCGGCACTGGCATATTGACTCTTGCTAGTGTCTGTTCGCGAAGTTCGTAACAGAGGAGCCGCACTTGCATACGAACTTCGGGAACAGACACTAGTGTTCGAGATCTCGCCGACCGAATGGACGGCGATCCTGCTGTCGCTGCGGGTCGCCATCATCGCAACGCTGGTAGCGACCCCGTTCGGCATCGCGCTCGCCTGGCTATTGGCGCGGCGCGATTTCTGGGGCAAGTCCCTGCTCGATGCCGCCGTGCATCTGCCGCTGGTGCTGCCACCTGTGGTCACCGGCTATCTGCTGCTCTTGACCCTCGGCAAGAAAGGCCTGGTCGGCGGCTGGCTGGCCGAGCATCTCGGCATCGTGTTCGCGTTCCGCTGGACCGGCGCGGCGCTGGCCTGCGGCGTGATGTCGTTTCCGCTGCTGGTGCGGCCGATCCGGCTGTCGATCGAGGCGATCGACCGCCGGCTCGAGCAGGCTGCCGAGACGCTCGGCGCCGCGCCCTGGCGGGTGTTCGCGACCGTGACGCTGCCGCTGGCGCTGCCCGGCGTGCTCGCCGGCATGGTGCTCGGCTTTGCCAAGGCGATCGGCGAATTCGGCGCCACCATCACCTTCGTCTCCAACATCCCCGGCGAGACCCAGACCATCTCGTCGGCGATCTATTCGCTGATCCAGACGCCGGACGGCGACCCCGCCGCGGCGCGGCTGGTGATCATTTCGATCGTGCTGGCGGTCGGCGCGCTGATCGCGGCAGAAGTGTTCGCGCGCCGCGCCACCGCGCGCCTGCACGGACAATAGCGATGCTGCGCGTCGATGTTGCAAAACAGCTCGGCGAGTTCACGCTGGCGGCGTCGTTCGCCAGCGAGGGCCGCGTCACCGGCCTGTTCGGCGCCTCCGGCTCCGGCAAGACCTCGCTGGTCAACATCATCGCGGGGCTGCTGCGGCCCGACCGCGGCACCATCGTGATCGATGGCGACACCGTCGACGACACCGCGGCCGGCATCCACGTGCCGACCTGGCGCCGCCGAATCGGCTACGTCTTCCAGGACGCGCGGCTGTTTCCGCATCTCGATGTCCGGCAGAATCTCGACTACGGCCGCCGCATGAACGGCCTTGCCGACGATCCCGCGCAGCGCCGGCGCGTCGTCGACCTGCTCGACATCGGCGCCCTGCTCGACCGCCGCCCCGGAAAACTCTCCGGCGGCGAGCGCCAGCGCGTCGCGCTCGGCCGGGCGCTGTTGTCGAAGCCGCGGCTGCTGTTGCTGGACGAGCCGCTGGGCGCGCTCGACGAGGGCCGCAAGCTGGAGATCCTGCCCTATCTGGTGCGGCTGCGCGACGAGGCCGGCATCCCCATGGTCTACGTCAGCCATGACGCGGCCGAGCTGCGCCAGCTCGCCACCCAGATCGTGATGCTGCGCGGCGGACGGGTCACCGCATTCGGCGGTGTCAGGGTGCTGACCGGCGGCTCCTAAAGCGCGATGAGATTGGGTCGGATCGTCATCGCGCTTTAGCTTCTTATTTGAGCATGATCTTTCGGAAAACCGCTTCACACTTTTCCGGATCATGCTCTAGCTGGCTGTTTCCCGCGAAAATCGGCATAAGATAGTCCAGCTTGTCCATCAGGTTACGAATCGGGCGCCGGATCGGCGGCAGGGGAAAGGCAGGCTGTGCGACTGACTGGCTGGATATTGCTGCTGATCGGCGGGCTGCTGTGCGCAACCATCGCCTGGGCGGCGCTCGGCTTTCTGCTGATGGGCGTCGGCCTGATCGCGCTGCAGGTGGCCGAACGCCGCCGGCTCCGGGCAGAAGTCGCCGGCGCCGGCGCCGGGGGTGCCGAGTTCACTGCTCCGCTGGTCGCCGCCGGGCTGCAGCCGCCGACCCTCGCCCAGGACGCTTCCCAAGACGCCTCCCAGGACACCGCGTCATCGCAGCAGTCGCGCCGGTCCGACAAGCGCAGCGGCGCGCCCTATGACCGGGAGGCGTGGCGCCGGCTGGTCGAAAGCGACCCCGATCTCGCCGGGCTCGCCAAGGTGCTGGCCGACTACGGCCCGCAATATGTCGACGAGCTCGCCACCAGCTATCTGGCCGCCCCGGACAAGAACCGCCTCGGCGCGATCGTTGACGGCATCATCGCCCGCGCCCGCGGTGGCCAGCCAGCCCAGCCCCCTGCCCCACCCGAGGCGCCGCGGCCGCCGCCGGCGCCGCGGGTCGCGCCGCATTTGGTGATCCTGCCCATCGAACGACCAGGTGCGCCCCCACCTCCACCGGCGCCGGCCAACCCGGCCGACGCGCTCGAGGCCTCCCTGATCGCCGCCGTCGAGGAGGCATCCGCCGCCAAGGCCGCCACCGGACGCGCCGAGCCGCCCAAGCCCGCCAAGGCGACCGAAACCGCGCCCGCGACCCGGCGCAGCCCGCTGTTCGGCAGCGCGGCCCGGGAGTCCAGGCCGCCCTCGCCGCCGCCGATGCCGGCCAGCACGCCCGCCGACCTCGAGGCATCGCTGATCGCCGCCGTCACGCAGGCCTCCGCCAAGCGCGCCGAGCCGGCGAAGCCGCCCGCACCTCCGCCCGTAGCGGCCAAGAGCGAGCCCGACATCCGCGCGGTCCCGCCCGAGGAGTCGGCGAACGAGCCGCCGAAGGAGCCCAAGCCCAAGGCGCCTTCCGACGACCTCGACCAGGCGCTGCTTGCCGCGCTCGCAGAGATCTCGGGCGAGAAAGCCCACGGCTCCGCCAAGACGGATGCGGCGAAGGACGCGGCGGCGCCCGGCGACGATGGCCTCTCCGACATGATCAAGAAGTTCGCGCCGGATTCCAGCTTCCTGCGCAAGCAGTGACGCGCTGAGGTTCAGACCCCCGCGACCGACCCCCAGATATCGGCGAGCTTGCGCTTCACGATCTGCATGCGCGTCAGCGGCGGCGCCGCCTCCTCTTCCTCCGGCAGACGCAGGCCGACGACATTGACGCGGCCGCCGCTGATGTTGCGCGCCACCAGCACGATGGTGTCGAGCCCGAGCTCGGCGCCCTGCTTCGGCGCGCGGTCGAGATAGATGTCGAAATAGTCCGCCAGCGTCAGCTGGGCCTGATGCTCGTCGACCTTGACGCCGTAGATCTCGGCGAGCTCGCTGAGCGTATGCTCGCCCGAGACCATGAAGTCGCCGAGCAGATGCGGATCGGGCTCGGCCGACGGCGGCATGTCGACGAAGAAGCGGTCGAGCGCCTCGGCGCGCTCCGGCGGCGCCAGCAGATAGATGTAGTCGCCGGGCGCGACCGGATCGGCCT
The DNA here is from genome assembly GCF_015291565.1 of Bradyrhizobium sp. CCBAU 51753. Classification (NCBI taxonomy): domain Bacteria; kingdom Pseudomonadati; phylum Pseudomonadota; class Alphaproteobacteria; order Hyphomicrobiales; family Nitrobacteraceae; genus Bradyrhizobium; species Bradyrhizobium sp. CCBAU 51753. Next base: position 8,776,778 of record NZ_CP030037.1, read on the forward strand.
CGACAGGCGTCAGGATCCGCTCGTCGCGGATCACCAGCGTCGGCTTCGACCAGGACGGGATCAGGCCGCGGCGGAAATACAGGCTCTTCGGCCGCACCGGATAGCCGACCAGCTGCTGCTCGAGCTGGCCGGGCAGATCCAGCTCGACACGCCGCGGCCCGCGCTCGGCGCGCGGCAGCGCGACATGCAGCCGCCGCGCCGCCGGCCCCAGCGTCCAGCCCTGCAGCAACAGCGAGATGATGACGACGACGAAGGCGACGTCGAAATAGAGATAGGCCTTCGACAGACCGACCAGCATCGGGATCGAGGCGAGAAAGATCGCGACCGCGCCGCGCAGGCCGGTCCAGGCGATGAAGACCTTCTCCCGCCAGTTGAACTTGAACGGCGCGAGGCAAATCGCAACCGCCAAGGGACGGGCGATCAGCATCAGCGCCAGCGCCACCAGCACCGAGCCGCTGATGCTGGAGACCAGGCGATGCGGCGATACCAAGAGGCCGAGCAGCACGAACATCACGATCTGCGCCAGCCAGGTGGCGGCGTCGAGGAACGTCACCACCGAATTATGCGCGCGGGTCGGCCGGTTGCCGATGATGATACCGGCGAGATAGACGGCGAGGAATCCCGAGGCATGCACCATCTGCGAGCCGCCGAAGATCACCAGCGCCGCCGTCGTGACGAACGGCGCATGCAGGCCCTGCGGCAGCGCCACATAGTTCAGCGCCAGCACCACCAGCCGGCCGCCGATCACCCCGATGATGGCTCCCAGCACCGCTTCCTGGATGAACTCCATCGCGATGTGCGAGGCCGAGCTCTGGCCGATCGAGATGAACTCGACCAGCATCAAGGTGAGGAAGATCGCGAACGGATCGTTGGTGCCGGATTCAGCCTCCAGCGTCGCACCGACGCGCGGACGCAGGCGCAGGCCCTGGGTGTGCACCAGGAGAAACACCGCCGCCGCATCGGTCGAGGCGACGACGGCGCCGACCAGCAGCGACTCGGTCCAGTTGAGGTCGAGCACATATCTTGCGACCGGTGCGGTGATCAGCGCGGTCAGCAGCACGCCGGCGGTCGCCAGCACCATCGATGGCGCCAGCACGGTGCGGATGCTGGCGAAGCGCGTCTTCAGTCCGCCGTCGAACAGGATCAGCGCCAGCGCTACCGAGCCGACCAGATAGGTGGTGCGGACGTCGTCGAACTGCAGCCGGCCCGGCCCGGAATCCCCGGCCAGCATGCCGACCAGCAAGAACACCAGCAGCAAGGGTGCGCCGAACCGCAGCGCCAACAGGCTCGACAGGATTCCGGCCATCACCAGAACCGCGCCGAGCAGGATCGCCAGACTGACCGAATCGAGGGATGCCATGCGCCTCAGAGGGGATCAAATGCTTGTATTTGCATCCTTATCGTCGCCACACTTGGACGCCAACCCCATTTCTGAACATCAGCGGCAATTGGTCCGGTTTTGCCGGGCCGAGATCGCCCATGCGCCGCCTCGACGTCGCCGCGACACTGTGTTGTATCGATGGTCGCAGCTGCGCCTTTGTGGGATTCTCCACGGGGCCTCGAATCACATTTGCCTGACCCGCGCTTCAAGTTGAGATTTTGCCGATGGACATGGGCCTGAAGGACCTGCTGGAATCGATCCAAATGGCGGCGCGCCAGGTCGGCGCCGAGATCGCCTCGCCCTGGTTCTACCTGCAGTTCGGCATCATCCTTGCCGCCGCCGGCATCGCCTATGCGGCCGATACCGCAATCCACGCCCGCGTCGAGCTGTCGTCGCTGGGGATGCGCTGGCCGCTGCCGCTGCGGCACTTCGCACGGGTGATGGTGAAGAGCGCCTCCACCGCCGTGTTCGCGGTGCTGATGATCGTCTCGCGGATCGTGATGTACCATGCGACCTGGCCGAGCCGCAGCTACTTGATCGCGGTCTCCGCCAAGCTGGCGCTGGCCTGGCTGGTGATCCGCCTCGTCACCTCGGTGATCGACAACGCCTTCATCGTCAAGCTGGTCTCGATCACAGCCTGGCTGGTCGCGGCGCTCAGCATCATCGGCCAGCTCGACTGGGCCGCCGAGACGCTGGACTCGTTTGCGATCGACGTCGGCGGACTGCGACTGACGCCGCTGCTGCTGATCAAGGCCGGCGCGCTGCTGATTGTGACGCTGTGGGCGACCAACATGGCGAGCAATTTCGCCGAGAGCCGCATCAACCGCGCCACCGATTTGACGCCGTCGATCCAGGTGCTGCTGGTCAAGATCATCCGCATCGGGCTGATGGTGATGGCGATCGTGATCGCGCTCGGCGCGGTCGGCATCAACCTCGCGGCGCTTGCGGTGTTCACCGGCGCGGCCGGCGTCGGCATCGGTCTCGGCCTGCAGAAGATCGTCGCCAACTTCATCAGCGGGCTGATCCTGCTGGTCGACAAGTCGGTGAAGCCCGGCGACCTCGTCACCATCGGCGACAATTCCGGCAAGATCAGCGCGATGAAGACCCGCTACATCTCGGTCGCCGCCGGCGACGGCCGCGAGTTCCTGATCCCGAACGAGGATTTGGTGACCCAGAAGGTCACCAACTGGACCTACACCGACAAGAACACGCTGGTGAAGATCGCCTTCTCGACCAACTACGACGCCGATCCGCGCCAGGTCTGCAAGCTCGCGATCGAGACCGCGGGCGCCCATCCGCGCGCCACCAAGGGCAAGACGCCGAACTGCATCCTGACCGAATTCGCCGAGGCCGGCATGAAGTTCTCTTTGACCTTCTGGATCGCCGACCCCGACGGCATGGACAATGTGAAGAGCGACGTCATGTTGTCGCTGTGGGACGCCTTCAAGGCCAACGGCATCCGCGTTCCCTACCCGGTGCGGGAACTCCGGGTCCGCGGCGGCGCCCTGCCCGTGGAGAGCGTTGTCGAGGTTTCCTCCTAGGTTTTGAGCATGATCTCCGCGCAAGCCCGTTCCGGGCTTGTCGCGAGGGAAAACCGGTGCCCACTTGTCCGGACCATGCTCCAGAATCAGCCCGTTTGGGCATCCTCCCATGCCCAACCTTGGCTTGCACCGGCCGCCCCGATCATTAGATTAGGCTCTGAATCCAGCCCTTTGCCCCGGAAAACGCCCCGCCCATGAGCTATATCGACGCCACCGACACCTCGCTTCGCAAGACCGGCCAGATCAAGCTGCACGGGCAGAGCGGCTTTGCCGGCATGCGCAAGGCGGGCGCGCTGGTGTCGAAGTGCCTCGACGCGCTCACCGATATCGTCAAGCCGGGTGTCCCCACCTCCGTCATCGACGAGTTCGTCCGCAAGTTCGCCTTCGACCACGGCGCCTATCCGGCGACCTTGATGTATCGCGGCTATCGCTATTCGACCTGCACCTCGATCAATCACGTGGTCTGCCACGGCATGCCGGGCGACCGCCCGCTGAAGGAGGGCGACATCGTCAACATCGACGTCACCTTCATCGTCGACGGCTGGTACGGCGATTCCAGCCGGATGTACGCCATCGGCCCGATCGCGCGGAAGGCCGAGCGGCTGATCGAGGTGACCTATGAGGCGATGATGCGCGGCATTGCCGCGGTGAAGCCCGGCGCCACCACCGGCGACATCGGCCATGCCATCCAGAGCTTCGTCGAGCCGCAGGGCATGAGCGTGGTACGCGACTTCTGCGGCCATGGCCTCGGCCGCCTGTTCCACGACGAGCCGAACATCATCCATATCGGCCGCCCCGGCGAGGGCGTGCCGCTGAAGCCCGGCATGTTCTTCACCATCGAGCCGATGATCAATCTCGGCAAGCCGCATGTGAAGATCCTGTCCGACGGCTGGACCGCGGTGACCCGCGACCGTTCGCTGTCGGCGCAGTTCGAGCACTCGGTCGGCGTCACCGCCGACGGCGTCGAGATTTTTACGCTGTCCGAGCGCCACGGCGAGAAGCCGTGGGTTACGGTGTAACCGCGGCGCGGTCAGTAGTCGCTGCGGGTGCGGTCTTCGATCTGCTGCGGTGAATAATTCTCTCCGATCGACATCGCGCAGATGCGCGACAGATGCAGATAGGGCAGACCGGTCTCCTCGGCCCAGGCGTTGAACTGCGCCTGCACCTTGGCGAGATCGCGCTTCGACTTGACCTCCTCGGCGATGTCGAGCCCGGCATCGCGCAGGCAGGCGACGACGTCGCGCGAGGTGACAAAGCCGTCCCAGCCAAGGAAGCGCAGCAGCATCTGCCCGGTGTTGCCGCCGAGCCGGCTGCCGCGCTTGGCCAAGAGATCCAATAGCCCGATCTCGTCCGACGACGGCCAGGCCGCGAGGAATTTGCCGAAGCTGCCGTGCTCGCGCGCGATCTCCTGCACGAAGCGGCCATTGTCGCGCACCGACATGATCTTGGCGCCGTTGCGCACGATCCGCGCGTCGCTCGTGAGCTTCTCCCAGAACTCGTCGGGTTTGAAGGCGAGCTTGGCCGGCGCAAAGCCGAGGAAGGCCGCCTCGAAGCCATCCCATTTGGCGTCGATCACGCTCCAGGCAAAGCCGGCGCAGAACACCCGCCGGGTCATCTCGGCGAGCACGCGGTCATCGCCGAGCTTTGCCAGCGCCTTGGCGCCGGCCGGCGGATGCAGCAGCTTCTCCAGCGCCTTCGGCCCGCCCTTGCGCTTCTCGGCGCGGGCGCGGATCACCTTGAACGACGTCATGCAGACACCTTATGCCTTCGGACAGCAGCCGAACGGTAGTTCAGCGCTCCGGTCAAGGCAAAGCGGCGCTTGCAAATCGCAGCCGGCACGGCATGGTTGTGGCCGATGCCCGCCAAGAGTGACAGCCCGGACGACGCCGACGAGACGCCGCATTATCACGGCCATCGCGAGCGGCTGCGCGAGCGCTTCTATGCGGCCGGGCCCGCGGCATTGACCGACTACGAGCTGCTGGAGATGGCGCTGTTCGCCGCGATCCCGCGCCGCGACACCAAGCCGCTGGCCAAGGCGCTGCTGAAGAAATTCGGCTCGTTCGCCGAGGTCGTGCACGCCCCGGTGGCGCGGCTGCGCGAGGTCGACGGCGTCAAGGACGCCGCGATCAACCAGCTCAAGCTGATCGCCGCCGCCGCCGACCGGATCGCCAAAGGCGAGATCAAGCGCAGCGTCGCGCTGTCATCATGGAACGAGGTGATCGACTATTGCCGCTCCAGCATGGCGTTCGCCGACAAGGAGCAGTTCCGCCTGCTATTCCTCGACAAGCGCAACCAGCTGATCGCCGACGAGGTGCAGCAGACCGGCACCGTCGATCACACCCCGGTCTACCCGCGCGAGGTGATCAAGCGCGCGCTGGAATTATCGGCAACCGCGCTGATCCTGGTGCACAATCATCCGAGCGGCGACCCGACGCCGTCACAGGCCGACATCCAGATGACGAAAGCGATCGTCGAAATTGCAAAACCGCTCGGGATCGCAGTGCATGATCACATCATCGTCGGCAAGAACGGCCATGCCAGCCTGAAGGGGATGCGGCTGATGTGAGGGGGCGGTGCCGCGGGCGGCTGTTCTGCGCGCGACGACTATTGGACCCCGTCATCCTGAGGCGCGAGCCCTTGCGAGCCTCGAAGGATCGACGGCCACCAGCCGGGCCGATTCATCCTTCGAGGCTCGCCGAAGAGGCGAGCACCTCAGGATGACGGGGATGGATTTTAGCGCAACAAACTCGCCGTCGTCTTACGGCTGGGCCGAGACCGCGACGCTCGGCAGCGGCGCGAACTGCATCTCTGCGACGGCCGAGCCGGCGTAGGCGCTGGCGATCAAAATCATGATCCTGACGGCGACGAACATGGTGCCTCCTGTTTTTGCCTTTGTCCCTCAATGCCAGAGACTCCTTGCCGGCCTGTGAGGAAAGCTGGTTGCCGCACCGTTGAGAGCCTTGGTAAGCGAGCAATTTACGCATCCCGTTCATCAGCCGGGAACCGTAGCGACCGATCGATCCGTCGCTTCAACGCGCGGTTCACGGTCGCCGGGCATTGTTCGCCGCAATCAAGCAGGCGTTATTGCAATGTCCATTTTCCGGATTGTTCTTACTGTCGCAGCCGCATCGCTTGCGGCCTTGTACGTTTACGATGCCTGCCACAGCGACGGCATTCTCGCGCCGCCTGCGGCAAACGACGTCGTTGCGCGGCGCTGGCCGGGACCGAACGAATTCCGCCCGACGCCTGACACGGCTTCTGCACCGGTTGCCAACGCGACGCCTGCGGCGCGCGTTAGGGAAACATTTGCGATGTTCAATCCCGGCGACGCGCGACGCCGCACCATGCCGCGCAGCCTCTGACGGCTTCAGCAAACCGTTAAGCAAGATGCGCGGGGATCGCGGTTAATCCGTCATTCACACCAAATCGTCGTTGGCGCGCACGACCTCGTAGCCCGGATGCAGCGGAGCGAAATCCGGGGGCGTCGCGATGAGTCCCGCATATCGCTTACGCTCATGCGGGCTACGCAACCGTAAGGGACGCACCAGCGGCAGGGTTCCCTCCCCCTTGCGGGGAGGGTTAGGGAGAGGGGTGCCACACGACGTGCCTCTCCGTTGCGTTTTGACTGCGTCGTGCGAGATTGCAAACGCCACGCTTCAATCGATCATCTCGCCCGGGGCTTACCCCTCTCCCCACCCTCTCCCGCAAGGGGAGAGGGAGCCTGAGAGGTGTGCTCAGCTTACGCGTCGCGTGCGGCGCGTGCCGCCGTCGCTGCGCGGCGCAGCAGCAACTCGCGTTCGCGGGCGTTGCCGGCGAGATCGGCGGCGGTCTCGAAGGCGGCGCGGGCTTCGTCGAAGCGGCCGAGCTTCTGCAAGAGGTCGCCGCGCACGCTCGGCAGCAGATGATAGGACTTCAGCGCCGGCTCGTGCGCGAGGGCGTCGACGATCGCGAGCGCTGCTGCCGGACCTTCCGCCATGCCGATCGCGACGGCGCGGTTGAGCTCGATCACCGGCGACTGCACCAGCGCGGCGAGGTCGCCGTACAGCGCGGCGATGCGGCGCCAGTCGGTCGCATCTGACGTGGCGGCCTCGGCGTGGCAGGCGACGATCGCGGCCTGCAGCGCGTAGAAGCCGCCGGCGCCGCCGAGCTCGCGGGCGCGCGCCAGCGCCAGCTGCCCGCGGCGGATCTGCAGGCGGTCCCACAGCGCGCGGTTCTGCTCCATCAGCAGGATCGGCTCGCCGGCCGCATCGATCCGCGCCGCCATCCGCGAGGCGTTGAGCTCCATCAGGGCGACGAGCCCGTGCACTTCGGGCTCGGTCGGCGCGATCGAACTGAGCACGCGGCCCATCCGCAGCGCCTCGTTGCAGAGCTGCGGCCGCAGCCATTCGTCGCCGCGCGCCGCGGTATAACCCTCGTTGAAGATCAGATAGACCACCTCGAGCACCGAGGCGAGCCGCTCCGATAATTCCTCGCGGCACGGCGTCTCATAGGCGAGACCGGACTCGGACAACGTGCGCTTGGCGCGCACGATGCGCTGCGCGATCGCCGCCTCCGCCTGCAGGAAGGCGCGCGCGATTTCTTCCGTGGTGAGGCCGCAGATCATGCGCAGCGCCAGCGCCGCGCGGGCCTCGCGCGACAGCCGCGGATGGCAGGCGGTGAAGATCAGCCGCAGCAGCTCGTCGCCGATGTCGTCGTCGAGCGCGGAATCGAAATCGGGCATGGTCTCCTGCTCCCGCGCCAGATCATGCGCCAGCATGCCGTGCTTCTGGGTGCGCATGCTGGCATGGCGCAGATGATCGAGCGCGCGCCGTTTCGCGGTCGCCATCAGCCAGGCGCCCGGCTTCTCCGGCACGCCGCTGACCGGCCAGTGCTCGAGCGCGGCGACCAGCGTTTCCTGGGTCAAATCCTCGGCAAGCGGCACGTCGCGCAGCATCCGCGACAGGCTGGTGATCAGCCGCGGCTGCTCGATGCGCCACACGCCGAGGATGGTGGCCTGGACGTCGGCGGCCGTCATCGCCGCCGACTTGAGATCGCCGCGCTGCGCATCAGGCGCAAGCGGAGACGTCGACTTGACAGCCGCCGTCGGCACCCATGGCCGCGAAGGGGCGAACCTCACAGGTCCCGTCCCAGCCGGGCATATGCTCCTTGTGCAACTGCATGAACTCCACGGCAGCCGCCACCGCCTCTTCCTTGTTGCGGAGCTCGAAGATCGCGTAGCCGCCGATCATCTCCTTGGTCTCGACGAAGGGTCCGTCGATGACATTGAGCTTGCCGTCCGTAATCCGCACCTGGGCGCCCATCGCGACCGGCAGCAACCCGCCGGTATCGATCATGCGGCCCGCCTTGATTTCCCGCTCGGCGAGCTTGCCCATCGCCTCCATCAGGGCCGGCGTCGGCGGCCGCGGCGGTTGCGAGGAGGTGACGATATACATGAAGCGCATCGGAGAACTCCTGTTGGGCGAGGCGCGGCGATGATCGCCGCAAGACCGGCTCGCTACAGGGAACGACGATCCGGAGCCAGCCGGATCGACAGGGGGTGGGAATTATTTTTTTGGGGCGCGCGAAGCGGCAGCCGAGCAACCGGTGGAGCGCTTATCCTTCCCGCTGAAAGGGGGAAGGTCGGGATGGGTCAATCGCGGGCGCCGCTGCATGGGGAGAGAGCAGATCCCCACCCGCTTTGCTCTGACGAGCAAAGCGACCTCCCCTTTTCAAGGGGAGGTTAGGATACCGTAGCCCGAAGCAGCAGCCACGCAACCGGTGGAGCGCTTCTCCTTCCCCCTGAAAGGGGGAAGGTCGGGATGGGGGTCAGCCGCGGGCGACGCTGTATGCGGAGGGAGCGGATCCCCACCCGCTTTGCTCTGGCGAGCAAAGCGACCTCCCCTTTCAAGGGGAGGTTAGGACACTGTAGCCCGGAGGGAGCCAACGAGTCCGTTACTGCTCCCGCAGCATGATCAATGGCGCGGCGGTGTCGGGGACGCGGCGCCATTGGGCGTTGTCGTCGGCCTCGAACTGCCAGGTCTCGCCCTTGGCCGACATCAACAGCATCTGGCCGTGATCGAGCCGCCACAGGGTCGGGTTGAAGGCGGTGATCGCGGGATCGCACTTGCCTTTCACGAACACCTGAAAGTTGTCGTTGCCGGCGTCGGTGTTGGTCAGCACCAACGTGCAGATCGCCTGGCCGTTGCCGCGGACCATCGACCAGTCGCCGATCATCTGGTCCATCGATTTGGCCAGCGAGCGCGCGGCGGCGAGGTTTTGCAGGATGTAGACGCCCTCGTTGGTGCGCAGGCCCTCAAAAATGCCGGTCTCGACCTCGGTGAAGTCGATCACAGCCTCGCCGGCGGCATTTTGCAGCCGCACGATGTCGCCGAGGCCCTTGATGCTCCAGCCGGTGATGCCCTTGGTGAAGGGCAGCGCGGCGGCGCAGGCCGGCTCGAGCTCGAGCTTGAAGCCCTGCGGCGCCGCATCGCCCTTCAGCGTCACGACGCAGGTCTTGCTGCGCTCGGTGGTGGCGAGCTCCCACTGCCCGATCATGTCCTTCTTCAGCGTCGAGGCATCCTGCGCGGCAGCGCCGCTGCAGGCGGCCAGCAGCACGACGAGTGCGGCGCTGAAGCGGGACAACGGCATCAGCGGTCCTTCACCGGAGTTTCGGCAACCGGCGTCAGCGGCGGCTTGCCGGCGAACCAGTTCTTGATGTTGTCGACCACGAGCTGATCCATCGCGTTGCGCGTCACCACAGACGCCGAGCCGATATGCGGCAGCAGCACGACGTTCTGCATCGCCTTCAATTCATCCGGCACGTTCGGCTCGGCCGCGAACACGTCGAGGCCGGCCGCGAGGATGGTGCCGGACTTCAGCGCGGCGACCAGCGCCGGCTCGTCGACCACCGAGCCGCGTGCGACGTTGATGACGACGCCGCGCGGGCCGAGCGCCTTGAACACCTCGGCATTGATCATCTTCGCGGTCGAGGCGCCGCCCGGCACGATCACGATCAAGGTATCGACCGCCTTCGCCATCTCGATCAGATCAGGGTAGTGCTTGTAGCTGACATCCTTGGCCGGATTGCGCGAATGGTACGACACCGGCACCAGTGAGGCTTCCAGCCGGCGGCCGATCGCCTGGCCGATCCGGCCCATGCCGACGATGCCGATCTTGCGGTCGCGCAGCGAGCCGACGCTGAGCGGATAGTTTTGCGTCTGCCACAGGCCGGAGCGCACGTAGCGGTCGGCCTTGACGAACTCGCGCAAGGTCGCGATCAACAGGCCCATCGCGACGTCGGCGACCTCCTCGGTCAGCACGTCGGGCGTGTTGGTCACCACGATGTTGTGATCGCGCGCGTAGTGGGAATCGATGTGGTCGTAGCCGACGCCAAAGCTGCCGACGATCTCCAGCTTCGGAAACATCGCCAGCGCGGTCTTGTCGGTCGCCATGGTGTGATAGGTGACGGCGATGCCGCGGATTTTTGCAAGGGTATCCGGCGTCAGGCGCTCGAGGTCACCGCGGCTTTCGGCCTTGTGCAGCACGTACTGATCGGAAAAGCCGTTTTCGAGGATTGGCCGGATCGGTCCGTAAATCAGGAGATCGATCTTGTCGGAAGAAATCGAGGCCATCAGCTTTCCTTTCCTAGCGCACTCTCGTGCCAGCGCCGCAACAGCAGGTGGGAAACTAGCGCCAGCAACCCATAGATGACAATCCCGGCCAGCGACAACAGCAGAAGTGCGGCGAACATGCGGGGAATATTCAGCCGGTAGCCGGATTCAGCGATGCGGAAGGCGAGCCCCGAGCCGGCGCCGGCGCTGCCGGCGGCGATCTCCGCGACCACGGCGCCGATCAGCGATAGCCCGCCGGCGATGCGCAGGCCGCCGAGGATATAGGGCAGCGCGGCGGGCAGTTTCAGGAACAACAGCGTTTGCAGCTTTGAGGCGCCATAAAGCTGAAACAATCCGGCGAGGTTGCGATCGACCGAGTTGAGGCCGAGCGTGGTGTTGGACAGCACCGGAAAGAACGCGACGATCCAGGCGCACACGATCACCGCGGTCTGCTGCTCCAGATAGATCAAGAGCAGTGGCGCGATCGCAATGACAGGGGTGACCTGCAGGATCACCGCATAGGGGAACAGCGAATATTCCAGCCATTTCGACTGGTTGAACAGCAAGGCGAGCACGACGCCGCCGATCGCGGCCGCGATGAACCCTTCCAGCGTAGTGAGCAGCGTGACGCCGAGCGATTGCGACAGCACGCCCCAGTCGCTGACCAGGGTTTTCAGCACCAGAAGCGGGCTCGGCAGCACATAGGGCTGGATGTCATAGGCGCGGACGATCGCTTCCCAGAGCATGAGGCCGGCGGCGAGCACCACGACCGGAGCGATGAGGCGGACGAGATGCTGCGGAGATTTCATGCGCCGGCCTGCCCTGCGTAGGACGGCGCCAGCGCATTGGAGACCTCGCGGCAGAACGCGGCATATTCGGCCGAGGTGCGGAACGCCTCGCCGCGCGGCTCCGGCGAGGTGATGCGAAACTCGGCGCCGATCCGGCCGGGCCGCGCCGTCATCACGATCACGCGCTGCGCGAGATAGACCGACTCGAACACCGAGTGTGTCACGAAGATGACGGTCTTGTGCAGGTTGCGCCACAGTACCAGCAGGTCGTTGTTGAGGCGGAAGCGCGTGATCTCATCGAGCGCGGCGAACGGCTCGTCCATCAAGAGGATATCCGGATCGGTGACCAGCGCGCGCGCCAGCGACACCCGCATCTTCATGCCGCCGGACAATTCGCGCGGATAGGCCCTCGCGAACTCGGCGAGCCCGACCTGGTCGAGCGCGGCGTCGATCCGCGTCTCGGCATCGCCGCCGGTTGCGCGCGCGAGCTTCAGCGGCAGGCGGACATTGTCGCGCACCGTGGCCCACGGCATCAAGGTCGGCTCCTGGAACACGAAGCCGATGCTGTGGCCGCCGCGCCGCTGCGCGCCGTGGTGCGAGACCTCGACCGTTCCCGCGCTGGGCGCAGCGAGCCCCGCGATCAGCCGCAGCGCGGTGGATTTGCCGCAGCCGGACGGCCCGAGCAGCGCGACGAACTCGCCGCTGACGACGTCGAGATCGAGCGGCCCGAGCGCCGCGACGCCGCTTTCATAGATCTTTGTCACCCCGCGCAGCCGCACGGCTGGACTGGTGGCGTCGATCGCCGACATGGTGCCTGCTACCATTGCCGACCGGATGTTGTTGAGCGCAGCCGCGCCGCGAGTTGCACCTCTCCCCATCGGGGAGAGGTCGCGCCGAAGGCGCGGGTGAGGGGGCGCAGGTCCCACGAGGGAGCGGAACCCCTCACCCGGATTGCATCTGGCGATGCAATCCGACCTCTCCCACAGGGGGAGAGGTGGACTGCCGGTGCCGAGGCAGATCGGACCATGCTCAGTTCTTCGGCCGCAGCTCGACGCCGACCGCCTTGTTGACGAAGCGCAGCGTGTAGCCCTGGCGATAGTCGATGGTGCTCTTGACCACGCCTGCACGCACCATCTTGTCGAAGAAACCAGCCATCCGCTCGTCGGTCATGGCGCCGATGCCGTTCTTGATGGAATCGCCGGAATCGACGATGCCGTGCTCGCGCATCTTGGCGACACAGTAGGCCAAGAGCTCGTCGTTCATGTCGGGGTTGAGCTTCTTGATCATGGCGTTGCCGGCGGAATTGTCGCCGTAGACGTAATGGTACCAGCCGACGATCGAGGCATCGACGAAGCGCTGCACGAGGTCCGGCTTCTTGTCGACGAGGTCGCGGCGGGTCTCGATCAGCGTCGAGTAGGAGTTGAAGCCGTAATCGGCGAGCAGCAGCACGTTCGGCTTGAAGCCGGCGGCCTTCTCCACCGCATAGGGCTCGGAGGTGACATAGCCCTGCATCGCGGTCTGCTTGTCGACGATGAAGGGCTGCGGGTTGAAGGTGTAGGGCTTCACCTTGCTTTCGCTGAAACCGTATTCGGATTTCAGCCATTGGAAGTAGCTGGTGATGCCCTCCTTGGAGATCAGCAGCGTCAGCGGCTTCAGGTCCTCGATCTTGGTGACCTTGACCTCGGGATGGGTCAAGAACACCTGCGGGTCCTTCTGGAACATGGCGGCGACGGCGACCAGCGGCACGTTGTTGGTGACGGCGTCAAAGGTCTGCAGCGAGTTCGCGCTCATGAAGAAATCGAGCTTGCCCGCGATCAGCAGCGTGCGGTTGTTGGCGTTGGGACCGCCCGGCACGATGGTGACGTCGAGGCCGTATTTCTGGTAGGTGCCGTCGGCGACCGCCTGGAAGAAGCCGCCATGCTCGCCCTCGGCCACCCAGTTGGTGCCGAACGAGACCTTGTCCAGGGTCTGCGCATGCGCCGCCAGTAGGGCACCTGAAGCGGAAATCGCGGCGGCCAGCAGGGCTGTGGTTAACGCTCGCGGCAAAAAGGCCGACATCATGGTTGGACTCCGTCGATCATTATGGCCCATGATGGAAGGCAGAGGACGTGGACCGCGCCCAAGGGCGCGGAACGCCCCCGTGATGGCTCAACAAACTACCCTGCAAATCCATCCAATGAAACGCTTGTAAACGTCTGGCTCGATGACTTCTTCGCTTCTGCCCCGTGACTGGACCGCCATCCGCTGGCCCGAGATGGCCGCAGCCGCCGCTTCGCGCTGGATTGCGGTGCTGCCGCTGGCCGCGACCGAGCAGCACGGGCCGCATCTGCCGCTTGGAACCGACGTCATGATCGGCGAGGCCTATCTTTCGCGGGTGCGAGAATTGTTGCCGGCGGCGATCCCGGCGACGTTCCTGCCGCTCCAGCCGGTCGGCATCTCGACCGAGCACATCGATTTTCCGGGCACGCTGACCTTGCCGACCAAGGCGGCGCTGACCAGCTGGATGGCGCTCGGCGCCAGCGTGGCGCGCGCCGGCGTCAAGAAGCTCGTGATGGTGACGAGCCATGGCGGCAACTCCGCCGCGATGTCGCTGGTGGCGCAGGATCTGCGCGCGCAGCACGGCATGCTGGTGGTGACCACGAACTGGTCGCGGTTCGGCACGCCCGACGGGCTGTTCGACACTGAGGAATTGCGCCACGGCATTCACGGCGGCGCGGTCGAGACGTCGATCATGCTGGCGCGCTATCCGCAGCACGTGCGCACCGATGCGATCGCGAACTTCACGCCGGCGAGCATCGAAATCGAAAAGCAGCACCGCCATCTGTCGACGCAGCGGCCGGCGCCATTCGCCTGGCAGGCGCAGGACCTGCACCCGAGCGGCGCGATCGGTGACGCCACCAAGGCTACGGCGGAGAAAGGTGAGAAGCTGCTCGAGCACGGCGCGCGCGCGTTCTGCGAGCTGCTCGACGATGTCGACAAATTCGACGTCGAAGCCACGCTCCGCGGTCGATAAAGCGGCCTTGTTTCGTTGTAAACGCCGCGACGAAACATTTCACGAAACCATATTTCCGCCTCACTCCTCGAACCGGAACCGGAACAGCTCCGTCCAACGGGCATGCGGGCCACACCGGCGCCGCGCTCAAACAGGATGGAGTATCCGATGTCGATCAAGACCAAATTCGCCGCCCTCGCCCTCACTGCGCTTGCCGTGACCGGCACCATCGCGACCACCACCTCGCAGGCCAATGCCAAGCCGCTCGGCTGGGGCTATGGCGTCGGCGCGGGCCTGGTCGGCGCCGCCATCGTCGGCAGCGCGATCGCCGCCAGCAACGACGGCTACTACTACAACGGCTATCGCCACTGCGGCTTCGTGCGCCAATACGACGTCTACGGCAACTACATCGGCCGCGTGCGCACCTGCTACTACTGATCGATACGGTATCTTCGGTTTGCGGATCCGGCGTTCGGCATGGGTCCTCATCCAGCCCATGTCGTACCCCGACCCGCCCGGCGATCCCCCCGGGCGGGTCATTTTTTGGACCGCGTGACGCTCAGAGATATTTTGCGACCAGCCTGAAGTCGCGCAGCACGGCGCGGCCCTTCGGGCCTGAGGCCTTCAGCGTCTCCTCCAGGCTGTGGCCGATGTGATCGTGGATCAGCGCCTTCTTGGCGCTCTCGATCGCGCTCTCCACCGCCTGCAATTGCTGCGCGATCTGGGCGCAGGGCCGGCCCTTTTCAATCATCTCGACAATGGTCTCGAGATGACCGCCGGCGCGCTTCAGGCGCCGGGCGATCGCTGTATGCGGGTGGTCGTCGTCGGGCATATGGCTCTCCTATCCTCCCCGGAGGATGATCCTGATCCTCCCCGGAGGATAGCAGATTCGGCTTGACAGCCTATATCGTGAGGCGTAGTGCGCGATTGACGGAAACTTCGTTCCGCACCGGGATTGTATCCCCGGACACGAACCAGACCACGAGCCAGCACAGAAGGCACATGGGCAGTAGCAACTCTGGCGACAGTATCCCGATGGGAGCACTGCCGCCGCAACACAGCAAGACTGATCGCGCAGGCTCCCGCTGCGTGGACAGGTGGTCGCCCCTCTTCTGACCGCCCGCTCCTCACCGGCCTGCCGCGACCAGCGGAAGTGGAGGTGAGCGATGTTCGAAAAGCTCGCAAAATTCCGGCCGTTCGAGCCGCGGCGTGTGCCGCGGGCGGCCACCCATTGCAATGACAACCTGCCGGGCGTTCGCCATCCGGCGCGGCGCCGGCGTCCAGCCCCGGCGCTGACCTGTCATTGGCTCCTGATCGGCGGCCATCTTGAATGCCGGTGGACCGTCGACGACAGCAGCGGTGATCTTCCGCAGCAGCGACGCGCGGGCCGGCGTCTTGACCCGCGCGCTCCAAAGATCGCAGCCAGCGCCTGAGGAGGCCGACATGGACGAAGGACCTAGTCGTCCCGTTGCGCGCCACTCAGGCGCGGCAACGGGATTCCCGCAACGCATGACATCTGGAAGTGCCGCTGCTCACGGCAGCGGAGGCGCGCGCGCATAGACCCGCTCCGCGTCCCCTCGCCGTGCCAAGCGGCGAGGAGACGCGATATGACCGAAACCTGCACCACCCGCACGGCCGTTCTCGACACCGCACATACCGGGGACATTCGTGGCGCGCTCGGCAGCATTGCCCGCGACGACACCGCGCCGCGCGCGACGTGGCTGGCGCGGCTGAAGACCCTGCTCGCCATCGTCGGCCCCGGCCTGATCGTGATGGTCGGCGACAATGACGCCGGCGCGTTCGGCACCTACACCCAGGCCGGACAGAATTACGGCACCACGCTGCTGTGGACGCTGCTGCTCTTGATCCCCGTGCTCTACGTCAACCAGGAGATGGTGGTGCGGTTAGGGGCCGTCACCGGCGTCGGCCATGCCCGGCTGATCTTCGCCCGGTTCGGAAAGTTCTGGGGCGCGTTCAGCGTCATCGACCTGCTGCTGCTCAACGCGCTGACCATCGTCACCGAGTTCATCGGCATCACGCTGGCGCTATCTTATCTCGGCGTCTCGCGGTTCTGGGGCGTGCTGGCCTCGGCGGCGATCGTGATGCTCGCGGTCTCGACCGGCGACTTCCGCCGCTTCGAGCGGTTCGGCATTGTGCTGGTCGCCGGCAGCCTGCTGCTGGTACCTGTGATCCTGCTGGTCCATCCGCCGGTCGGGCAGATCGCGGCTGATTTCCTCGTGCCGAAGATGCCGCAGGACGCGAGACTGAGCGACGTGATGCTGCTGATCGTCGCGATCGTCGGCACCACGGTGGCGCCGTGGCAGCTGTTCTTCCAGCAGAGCTACATCGTCGACAAGCGGATCACGCCACGCTTCATCCGCTATGAGCGGATCGATCTGTGCGTCGGCATCGCCCTCGTGGTGATCGGCGCGGTCGCGATGATCGCGTTCTGCGCCCAGGCGTTCGCCGGACGGCCCGAGTTCGGCAACTACACCGACGCGCTGGGCACCGCGGTGGGGCTGGAGAAATATGCCGGCAAATTGCCGGCGGTGCTGTTTGCGCTGGCGCTGCTCGATGCCTGCATCATCGGCGCGGCGGCGGTCTCGCTGGCGACGGCGTATGCGATCGGCGACGTGTTCGCGGTCAAGCACTCGCTGCACCGCAAGCCATCCGATGCGAAGGGTTTTTATGGCGTCTATTGCGGCCTGATCGTGCTCGCCGCGGTGCTGGTGCTGACGCCGGGCACGCCGCTCGGGCTGCTCACCAACGCGGTGCAGACGCTGGCCGGCGTGCTGCTGCCGAGCGCGACCGTGTTCCTGCTCTTGCTCTGCAACGACCGCCACATCCTCGGGCCTTGGGTGAATTCGACCCCGGCTGAACCTGTTCACCGGCGCGGTGGTCGCGGCGCTGGTGATGCTGTCGGTGATCCTGACCGCTGCGGTGCTGTATCCCGATCTCGGCGAGGCCTGGATCATCGGCATCCTCATTGGCGGCAGCGTGCTGGCGCTCGCGGTGACCGCGGCGGCGAAACTTTTCGAAGTATCGTCACGGCGCAATGCGCCGCGCCGCTTCACGCCGTCTCAACCAAAACTCGATCGCGATAGCTGGCGGATGCCGCCCCTTGACCGGCTGCCGCCGACCCGCCTCAGCCCGCTGAGCCGGATCTGGATGATCGTGCTGCGTGGTTATCTCGCCGTCGCCGCCGGCCTCGTGCTGCTGCGCATCGTCCAGCTCGCCACGGTGGAGGCGTGACCATGCCGGGGAAGAAATCGAGACCGCCGGCCATCAGGACAGGGATGAAGACCATGGCGACATCGATCGAGGCCGCGGCGGCCTGGCCAATGGCAGCGGCAAGGGCCGGCCATCGCGCGCTGTTGCATCGCTGTCATAGTGGCGTGCAAATCCGATGGGTAACCGGCTGCGCTCAGTTGCTATTGCGAATTACTTGCAATAAGAACCTGAGGATGATGGGTGCTGGCCTGGCCCTGCGGGGACAGGCGCGGATCGGACCGGGGACGGCGGGCGATGAGTTCAAATCTTGGGTGGCGAGGGGCCGCCAAATCTGCAGTGATGGCAGGCGAAACTGCCAACCGTTCGCGGAAAGACGCCGCGTCATGACCTGCATCCGCCTGTTCCGGGTCCAGATCGCCGCCGGCGCCGCGCTCGGCGCGGCCGCCTTCGGCACGCCGGCGGCCGCGGCCGACATGGCCCTCAAGTCGCCCGCCGCCCGCACCGTCTACAGCTGGACCGGCTTCTACGTCGGCGCCCATGTCGGCTATGGCGACGGCAGCCTCGGCCCCGGCACTAATCCGCTGCCCGAACAGGGTTTCCTGTTTCCACCGACGGTCACCGGCGGCATCGGCGGTTTCCAGGTCGGATACAACAAGGAATTCGCCAACCGCTTCGTGCTCGGCGTCGAGGCAGATGCGACCTTCACCAGCCCCACCGATATCCCGCGGCGCGTGCTCGCTCCGTTCAACTCGACGATCGATTACGCCGGAACGCTGCGCGGCCGCGTCGGCTACAGCTTCGGCAACTGGATGCCGTATCTGACCGGCGGCTTCGCCTGGGGCCACAGCCACGTCAAGGTCAACGACGCCGACGGCGCGGTGATCTCCGAGCCGGGCCAGTACCACACGGGCTGGACCGCCGGCGCCGGCGCCGAGTTCGCGCTGAGCGGCAATTGGACCGCCAAGGTCGAATACGAGTATGTCGACCTGCCGCGCAAGACGCTCGGCCTTGCCGAGTTCGGCATGCCCGGCGTCGCGATCGAGCCGCGGCTGCATCTTTTGAAATTCGGCCTCAACTACCAGCTCGGGGACTCGCCGTGGTCGGCGGCACCGGCGCGGACTGCGGTGCCGGAGTCCGATAACTGGAGCGTGCATGCGCAGACGACGCTGCTGCCGCAGACCTATCCATCATTCCGTGCGCCCTACACCGGCACCAACAGCCTTCCCGGTCCGGGGCAGACGCAGATGACCTGGACCACGACCGCATTCCTCGGCGTGCGGCTCTGGGACGGCGGCGAGTTCTACTTCAATCCGGAGACGGCGCAGGGCTTTGGCCTCAACGGCACGCTCGGCCTCGCCGGCTTCTCGAACGGCGAGGCGCAGAAGGCGGGCGCGCCGTACCCAAAAATCCGGCCGCAGCGCTACTACTTCAAGCAGACCTTCGGCCTCGGCGGCGAGCAGGAAGAGGTGGCCGACGGCCCCAACCAGATCGCCGGCAAGCGCGACATCGATCGCATCACGGTGGTGGTCGGCCGCTTCGCGGTCGGCGACTTCTTCGACGGCAATTCCTACGCCAAGGATCCGCGCGCCGACTTCATGAACTGGGCGATGTGGGCGTCGGCCGCCTACGACTTCCCGGCCGACCTGCCCGGCTACACCCGCGGCGCCGTGGTCGAGCTCAACCGCAAGGACTGGGCGGTGCGCGCCGGCCTGTTCCAGGTGCCGAACGCGCCAAACAGCGACGTTCTGGTCTACAACACCGGCGGCGCCGTGGTGGAATTCGAAGGCCGCTATTCGATCTTCGAGCAGCCCGGCAAATTGCGCGTCGGCATCTTCGGCAATCGCGGCAACTCCGGCAGTTATCGCCAGGCGCTCGCAATCGAGGACGCCAATCCGGGGCTCGACATCAACGACGTGATGGCCGGCATCCGCAAGGACAATCCGAAATACGGCTTCTATTTGAACGGCGAGCAGCAGATCGTGCAGGACGTCGGCCTGTTCGGCCGGCTCTCCTGGAACGACGGCCAGAACGAGATCCTGTCGTTCACCGACGTCGACCGCAGCGTCTCGGGCGGCCTGTCGATCAAGGGCGGCCGCTGGGGACGGCCGAACGACACCATCGGCATCGGCGGCGCGGTCAACGGCCTATCCGCCGCGCATCGCGACTTCCTCGCCGCCGGCGGCCTTGGCCTTCTGATCGGCGACGGCGCGCTGAACTACAGCCCGGAGCGGATCTTTGAGACCTACTACGCCTATCAGGTGAACAAGAACCTGACGCTGACCGCGGACTATCAGTTCATCACCAACCCCGCCTACAACGCCGATCGCGGCCCGGTGCACATTTTCTCGGGCCGCGTGCACGGGGAGTTTTAGGCGGGCTCTCTCCCGCGTCGTTCCGGACGCGCATCACACACGGTCATTGCGAGCGCAGCGAAGCAATCCATGGCTCCGCACACGCCGAAGCAATGGATTGCTTGCGCTTCGCTTCTCACAATGACGGCTGGAACGGGATCGGGCAGAAAAGCCCCTCTCCCCACTTAGATATATGTAGACCCCCCGGGCTTGCCGCAAGCCCGGCGTGATCCCGTAGAACGCGCGCCCAATCGGACGGAGGAGTGCGGGATGCGGGAACATGCAGTGGTGATTGCCGGCGGCGGTCCGACCGGGCTGATGCTGGCGGGCGAACTGGCGCTGGCTGATATCGACGTTGCGATCGTCGAGCGGCGCGCCAGCCAGGAACTGGTTGGTTCGCGCGCGGGCGGGCTGCATGCGCGCACCATCGAGGTGCTCGACCAGCGCGGCATCGCCGAGCGGTTCGTCGCGCAGGGAACGCGCCATCCGGTCGTCCACGTCCACCCGGTGCCACTGGATTTCAGCGGCCTTCCGACCCGGCACAATTACACGCTCGCGCTGTGGCAGAACCATATCGAGCGCATTTTAGCCGAGTGGGTCGGCGAGCTGAACGTGCCGATCTATCGCGCGCGCGACGTGACCAGCTTCACCCAGGACGAGGGCGGCGTCGATGTCGCGCTGTCGGACGGCGCGGTGCTGCGGGCGCAGTATCTCGTCGGCTGCGACGGCGGCCGCAGCCTGGTGCGCAAGGCGGCCGGCATCGATTTCCCCGGCTTCGATCCGACCACGAGCTGGCTGATCGCGGAAGCCCAGATGTCCGAGGAGCCGGCATTGGGATTCCGCTACGACGCGATCGGCATCCACGGCATCGGCAAGATGGAGGACGGGCGCGGCGTGCGGCTGGTGTTGACCGAGCCGCAGCTCGGATCCGGCGAGCCCGGCTTGAGCGACCTGAGCGAAACGCTGATCGCGATCTACGGCACCGACTACGGGATCAACAGTCCCGCCTGGATCTCGCGGTTCACTGACATGACCCGCCAGGCCGCGAGCTATCGCGAACGCCGTGTCCTGCTGGCCGGCGATGCCGCGCATGTGCATCCTCCCATGGGTGGGCAGGGCCTCAATATCGGCGTGCAGGACGCGGTCAATCTCGGCTGGAAGCTGGCCCAGGTGGTCAAGGGCATTTCGCCGGACGGCCTGCTCGACAGCTACCATGCCGAGCGCCATCCGGTCGGCATGCGGGTGTTGCGTCACACGATGGCGCAGGTCGCGCTGCGCCGTACCGACGACCGCAGCAAGGCGCTGAACGAGTTCGTGTCCGAACTCGTCAGCATGGATGAGCCGCGCCAGCGCGTCGTCGCGGCAACGTCCGGGCTCGACGTTCGTTACGATTTCGGCGAGGGACATCCGCTGCTCGGACGCCGCATGCCCGATCTCGACCTGGTGCTTGCCGATGGGGAGGTGCGGGTGTTCGCCTTGCTGCAGGAGGCGCGGCCGGTGCTGATCAATTTTGCCGAACGTTGCAGCATCGACATCGCGGGATGGAGCGACCGCATTCAAGTGATCGATGCCCGCTATCGCGGCGCCTGGGAGCTTCCGGTCGTCGGCGCGGTCGCGGCGCCCAGCGCCGTGCTGGTTCGACCGGACGGCCATGTAGCGTGGGTGGGCGAGCAGACACAGGCGGGACTGACCGAGGCGCTGACCCAATGGTTCGGCGCGCCGCGACTTTGACGGTAAGCGTAGCCCGGATGGCGCGAAGCGTGATCCAGGGCAGAACGATCCACGGAGAGACTGTCCCCGGATTTCGCTGCGCTTCATCCGGGCTACATGCTTTTCGCCGTCATTGCGAGCGAAGCGAAGCAATCCATCGTTCCGCATACGCGGAAGCAATGGATTGCTTCGTCGCTTCGCTCCTCGCAATGACGGTGCGGATACGAGCGCCCCCTATCCCGCCGGCTGGAACGAATCCGCGCGCGCCATGGCCCAGGCGTCGCGGTAGCGCGGGTCTTGCGTGCCTTCGAGCAGTTCGCCCGGCCGCAGCGCCGGATAGAGCTGCGCGAAGGAGCGGACGTCGGTGGTCGAGGTGCGCTGCGAGAAGTGGATCGGCCGCAAATCCCGGGTGTGCTCGAGGCCGGCGGCGGCGAGCAGCTCGGTCAGCGCGTGCAGGGTCGAGTGGTGGTAGTTGTACACGCGCTCGATCTTGTCCGGCACATAGAGCGCGCGGTTGCGCGACGGATCCTGGGTGGTGACGCCGGTCGGGCAGCGGTCGGTGTGGCAGCTGAGCGACTGGATGCAGCCGAGCGAGAACATGAAGCCGCGCGCCGAATTGCACCAGTCGGCGCCGATCGCCATCGCGCGCGCCATGTCGAAGGCGGTCGCGATCTTGCCGGAGGCGCCGATCTTGATGCGGTCGCGCGCGCCGATGCCGACCAGCGCGTTGTGGACGAAATTGACGCCCTCGCGCATCGGCATGCCCAAATGATCCATGAACTCGAGCGGCGCGGCGCCGGTGCCGCCCTCATTGCCGTCGACCACGATGAAGTCGGGATAGAGCCCGCTCTCCTTCATCGCCTTGCAGATCGCCAGAAACTCCCAGGGATGGCCGATGCACATCTTGAAGCCGGCCGGCTTTCCGCCGGACAGCTTTCGCATGTTGGCGACGAACGCCATCATCTGCAGCGGGGTCGAGAACGCCTTGTGATAGGCCGGCGAGATGCAGTCCTCGCCCATCGGCACGCCGCGGATCTTGGAGATCTCCTCGGAGACCTTGGCCGCCGGCAGCACGCCGCCATGGCCGGGCTTGGCGCCCTGGCTGATCTTGAGCTCGACCATCTTGATCTGGTCCTCGCCGGCGATGCGCGCGAACTCGTCGGGGTTGAAGCTGCCGTCGCGGTTGCGGCAGCCGAAATAGCCGGAGCCGACCTCCCAGATGATGTCGCCGCCCATCTCGCGGTGATAGGGGCTGACGCCGCCCTCGCCGGTGTCATGGGCAAAGCCGCCCTTCTTGGCGCCGGCGTTCAGCGCCCGCACCGCGTTCGGGCTGAGCGCGCCAAAGCTCATCGCCGAGATGTTGAACACCGAGGCCGAATACGGCTTGGTGCAGTCCGGGCCGCCGATGGTGATGCGGAATTTCTCGTCGGCATGCGGCTTGGGCGCCACCGAATGGTGCATCCACTCGTAGCCCTCGCGGTAGACATCCTCCTGGGTGCCGAACGGCCGCTTGTCGAGCACCATCTTGGCGCGCTGATAGACCACCGCGCGAGTGTCGCGCGAGAACGGCATGCCGTCCTTCTCGCTCTCGAAGAAATACTGCCGCATCTCCGGGCGGATTTCCTCGAGCAGGAAGCGGACATGCGCCGAGATCGGGTAGTTGCGCAACACCGCGTGGCCCTTTTGCGTGAGGTCGCGGATGCCGAGCAGCGTCAGGGCGCCGAAGATGACAAGCGGGATCAGGACGATCTTGAAGACTTTCGGATCGAAAATTCCAACCAGCAGCAGGAGCGCGGTGATGACGGCGCAGATCGTCAGCACGATGAAGCGCGGCGAAAACGGAAGCAGCATCGTTTCCATAAGTCCCTCAACCAATTGGCATGGCCGTTTGTTTGGCCGTGAGCCTAATCCAACTTAGCGAGCCAGCGCCACACGTTATATCCGCCCGGCAGTCACGGATGTGACAACCGCCCGAATGGGCGGGTGCCGCGGTCGTAGTCGGCGGACCGGCTGGCGGGAGGTGCTTTTGCGGTGCAACGAAGGGAGCCGCGGCGCGCGCTGTAACTCCCTCTCCCCGTTCTTACGGGGAGAGGGTTGGGGTGAGGGGCCGCCTCCGCAGTAACTCTGGCAGATGGATCGCGGAGGCTCCCCCTCACCCGGATCGCATTGGCATGCGATCCGGCCTCTCCCCGCAGGCGGGGAGAGGCGAAGCGAAGCGCGCCTCGGCAAAGCATTTCGGCCTCAATGATCGTGCGGCTGCAGTTCGTGCGGGATGTGGCCCGCTTTCAGCGCATCGCTCTCGATCCAGGCATTGGTGGTGGCGAGCGCGCGGGCGATATGGTCCGAGGTCCGGGAGAAATCATAGGGCGAGCCGACCAGCGGACAGAGCGGCGGCACCACGAAATACTCGACGCCGTCGCCGAGATTCTCGAGCTCGTTGACGAGCTGCCGCGCGATCAAGAGCGTCAGCGCATGCAGCGCGTTGGCGAGCGCGCCGACCGGCGGCTCCTGGTTGGCGCAGGCATGTCCGGTCGGCAGCACGATCAGGCGTTTTGCACCGTGCTTGACGGCGACGCGGACCGGCGTGTTGCTGGAGATCGCGCCGTCGGCCAGGAAATGATCGCGGTAGCGCACCGGCGTGAAGGCGCCGGGGATCGCGGTCGACGCGACGATCGCTTCGGCGGTGGAGCCTTCCGACAGCACCACACTGTCGCCGGTGATGATGTCGGTGGTGACGATGTGCACCGGGATGCGGGCGTCCTCGAGATTGCGGAACGGGATGTGGTCGTCGATCAGCTTGCGGATGCCGTCATGCGGGATCAGGAAATCGCGCCGCCACAGAAAGCTTGCCAGCGTTCGCCAGGTCACCGGAAACACGTCATGCCGGTTCAGGCCGCGCCAGATTTTTGCCAGCCGCGCCACGCCTGCAACCGTGGGGTCGCTGGCATAGAAGGCGCCGTTCAGCGCGCCGACGCTGGAGCCGACCACGAAATCCGCGGCGATGCCATGCGCGGCCAACGCCTGCAGCATACCGACCTGCACCGCGCCAAAACTGCCGCCGCCGGCGAACACAAAGGCGGTCTTCGGTGGATCGGGTTCGGTGATGGACAAGTTGCTTGCTCCCAGCCGCCGCGGATTTATAGCAGCGGGAATGGTACGCGCCACACAAGTGGAAATGAACCGCCAGCCGCAACGGGACTGCGCTCCCTCTCCCGCTTGCGGGAGGGCTGGGGTGGGGGTCTCGCCACCAGCGAGACTCCCTTCATGGAGAAAACCCCCACCCGCCACGCTACGCGTGTCGGCCTCCCCCGCAAGCGGGAGAGGCGAACGGAGCTCGCCGCGAATGGCTTCTCACAAATGCAAAAGGCTGGAGCCTGATGTGGCCCAGCCTTCGCAAAACAGAGAGCGGTGGTTATGGGTCCCCGGCCCCGTGCGCAATTGCGCACTAGGCCGGGACGATAACTTATTATCGTTACTCAGCGCTCGACGAACGCCTTCTCGATCACGAAGTGGCCGGGCGTGTTGCCGCTGCCTTCCTTGAAGCCGCGGGTCTCGAACAGCTGCTTCAGCTCTTCCAGCATCGCCGGGCTGCCGCACATCATGATGCGGTCGGTCTCGATGTCGAGCGGGCCCTGATGCAGGTCCGAGAACAGCTGGTTGGAGGTGATGAGGTCGGTGATGCGGCCGCGATTGCGGAACGGCTCGCGCGTCACCGTCGGATAATACGAGAGCTTCTCGGACAGCATCGGCCCGAACAGCTCGTCGTCGCGCAGCTTCGCCACCAGCTCCTCGCCATAGGCGAGCTCGGAGACCTGGCGGCAGCCATGCACCAGCACGATCTGGTCGTAGCGATCATAGACCTCGGGGTCCTTGATCAGGCTGGCGAACGGCGCGAGCCCGGTGCCGGTCGACAGCAGCATCAGCCGCTTGCCGGGAATGAGGTTGTCGGTGATCAGCGTGCCGGTCGCCTTGCGGCCGACCAGGATGGTGTCGCCCTCGCGGATCTTCTGCAGCTTCGAGGTCAGCGGGCCGTCCTGCACCTTGATCGAGAAGAACTCGAGCTCTTCCTCGTGATTGGCGCTCGCCATCGAATAGGCGCGCAGCAGCGGCCGGCCGTCAACCTCGAGGCCGATCATGGCAAACTGGCCGTTCTGGAAGCGGAAACCGGAATCGCGGGTAGCCCGGAAGCTGAAAAGCGTATCGGTCCAGTGCTGAACGGAAAGAACCTTCTCTCGATAGAACGCGCTCATGTGTTTTCGTTTTCTCGATTGACCAGACTTAGAATGGTTTGATTTTTAGGCTGCCTCGGACGGCGCAGAAGTGCCCGAAATCACTGAAGATCTCGCGTGTCCATCGCGCCGATGCATGAGATAGTCAAGATCGACTGGCGTGCAATTGCGATCTCAGAATGGCAGTCGTTCGAATCCGCAGAGAGGTTCAACCCACGACATCGTTAACGTGTCGTGACGGGCGTAATATACTTGCTGGGATCGCCGCCAATCCGGCAAATAATTGCTACGCGAGGCGCGGCGAAGGGAAAATCATTCAGTGGTCCTGATCAGCCAGCGAATCTTCCTGGAAACCATCAAAAAATATTGTCTCGCGCGCGAGATCGCGGTCGAGATGCGGTCCGGCGGCTGGCTGGTGATCATGCGGCGGGGCACCGAGCGGCGGCTCGCGATCGGCTATGACGTCGGGCTCAACAGCGCGGTGGCGCATCAGGTGGCAAGCGACAAGGCGGCCTGCGCCGAGGTGCTGGCCTCGGCCGGTATCGACGCGATCCCGCACACGCTGTTTCTCGGCGCCAAGCACAGCGTGCACATTCCGGGATCGGGCTCGATCGACGCGATGGCGCAGCTGCTCGACGCGCATCCGCGCGGCCTCGTGGTCAAGCCCAACGAGGGCACCTCCGGCGAGCTGGTGACCCGCGTCACCACGCGGCCGCAGCTGGAGACGGCGGTCGCGCGCATCTTTGCCGAGTACCGCGCGCTGGCGATCTCACCCTATGTCGCGATCGAGGACGAGGTCCGCGTGGTGCTGCTCGATGAACGCGCGCTAATCGTCTACGGCAAGACGCGCCCATCCGTCATCGGCGACGGCGTGCATTCGCTGCGCGAGCTGGCGCAGCAGGCGGCAACGGCGCAGCAGCTCAAGACCATGGCCGAGGATTTTTCCGCGGCCGAGCTCGACGCAATCCCGGCGGCAGCAGAGCGATGCATGATCAACTGGCGGCACAACCTCGATGCCGGCGCGGCGCCGGTGCTGCTGAGCGGTGGCGAGACGCACGACGCCTGCGCCGCGCTCGCGGTCGAAGCCGCCCGGGCGGTCGGCATCCGCTTCGCCTCGATCGATGTCGTGCGTGTCGATAGCGCCTGGAAGATCCTCGAGGTGAACTCGGGGGTGAAGATGGAAGCGCTCGGGAAGCAGCATCCGGAGCTGGTCGAGGCAGCGTATGCGGCGGCGCTGGACGCGGTGTTCGCCGAAGAGCCGTAGGCAGAGCGCTTCCCAACGTCGTCGTCCCGGCGAAGCTATCAACCCGTCATCCTGAGAGGGTGTGAAGCTTTCTCCTCACCCACCGGTGTCATCGCCCGGCCTGTGCGCAATTGCGCACATGGACCGGGCGATCCAGTACGCCGCGGCCTCTCGCTTCTATCACCGGCGTCTCTGGAATACTGGATCACCCGGTCAAGCCGGGTGATGACACCGAGCAAGCTGAGCAAACAACACCGTCATCCCTGCGCAAAGGCTTCGCCTTTGTCGCTGGAGGTGCGAGCTCTTGCGAGCCTCGAAGGATCGACGGCCACCAGCGGGGCCGATTCATCCTTCGAGGCTCGCCGAAGGGCTCGCACCTCTAGCGACAAACGCGGAGCGTTTGCGCGGGGATGACGGGGTGGGGTGTGCAACAGACATGGTGTCGTCCCGGCGAAAGCCGGGACGACGGTGGTGTTTGCCGCGCGACCGGAGGCTACTGGGTCTCGTCGAGCACCTTGAACGCTTCCTCGAGCTGCGGCGAGATGGCGACGTTGAGCTTTTCGCCGGTCGGTAGGCGGGCGATGAACCACTTGTTGTAGAGCGGGACGATGTCGCGGTTGGAGGCAAGGCGGCGGAAGGCGCGCTCCACCACATCCTTCATCTGCTTCTCGCCCTTGCGGTACATGATGCCGTAGGGATCGTAGGACAAATAGTCGCCAGTGACGCGGAACTTGTCCTGCGACTTGTGCCGCGCGATCAGGCCGTAGAGCAGGATGTCGTCGGTCGCGAACGCGTCCGCCTTGCCGTCAACCAGCATCTGGTAGGACTGCTCGTGGTCGGGCGAGGTGACGACGTTCAGCCCGAGCGACTGCTTGGCGTTGACGTTGTTGATCGCCTGCTCGTTGGTGGTGCCCTTGGTCACCACCACGGTCTTGCCCTTCAGGTCGGCGATCTGCGTGACGCCCGAGGCCTTCGGCACCATCAGCTTGGTGCCGGCCACGAATATCAGCGGCGAGAACGCCACCTGCTTGGCGCGCTCGGAATTCGCCGTGGTCGATCCGCATTCGAGGTCGATCTTGTTCTGCACGACGGCCGGAATCCGGTCGTCGGAGGTGACCTTGACGTAATCGACCTTGAGGTTGGCGTCGTCGACCTCGGTCCCGATCTCCTCGACGATCGCATCGCACAGCTCGAGGCTGTAGCCGATCGGCCGGTTGGAATGATCGAGGAACGAGAACGGCGGCGAACTCTCGCGATAGCCGATCCGCACCGTGTGCGTGGCCTTGATGTTGGCGAGCGTGGGGCTGAGCCCCTCGCCCGCGGTTTGCGCCGACGCCGGGGCCGCCAGCACGCCTGCAAGCAGCAGGCATGCTGACAGAATCCGGCATTCAGCCCGTATCGGCCTCCAGCGGACGAGATGCATGCATCCCTCCCATCAGTGCGCCGGCACAGCGTCGCCGGCCACGGCGTCGGAAGGCACGGCGTCGTCGGGGCCGAGCTCATGCTCGGCCTTCAGCTCGCCCTCCCACTTGGCGACCACCGCGGTCGCCAGCGAGTTGCCGATCACGTTGGTGGCGCTGCGGCCCATGTCGAGGAAGGTGTCGATGCCCATGATCATCAACAGGCCCGCCTCGGGGATGCCGAACTGCGCCAATGTCGAGGCGATCACCACCAGCGAGGCACGCGGCACGCCCGCGACGCCCTTCGAGGTGATCATCAGGGTCGCCAGCATCGCGAGCTGGGTGCCGAGCGACATCTCGATATGGTAGGTCTGCGCGATGAAGACGCTCGCGAAGGTGCAGTACATCATGGTGCCGTCGAGGTTGAAGGAATAACCGAGCGGCAGCACGAAGGCCGAGATCCGCGACGAGGCGCCGAACCGGTTCAGCCCCTCCAGCGTCTTCGGATAGGCCGCCTCCGACGAGGCGGTCGAGAACGCGATCATCAGCGGCTCGCGGATCAGCCGCAACAGATGGCTGTAGCGCGGCCCGATCACGACGAAGCCGACCACGACCAGGATCGCCCACAGGATCAGCAGCGACAGGTAGAAGCCGCCCATGAACACGACGAGCTTCCAGAGCACGCCGAGGCCGTTCTTGGAGACGGTGGCCATGATCGCCGCCCACACCGCGAGCGGGGCGAACAGCATCACGTAGCCGGTGACCTTGAGCATGATGTGGGCGAGATCGTCGATCAGGCCCATGATCGGCTTCGCGCGTTCCGGCATGGCGCCGAGCGCCACCGCGAAGAACACCGCGAACACCACGATCTGCAGGATCTCGTTCTGCGCCATCGCATCCGCGATCGAGGTCGGGATCAGATGGGTCAGGAATTTTTCGATCGAGAATGCCGACACCGGCAGGCCGGTAGCCTGGCCCTGTTCGGGCAGCGTGCCGGGGAAGTTGGCGCCGGGCTGCAGCAGGTTGACCATCACGAGGCCGAGCAGCAGCGAGACGAAGGAGGCGGAAACGAACCAGCCCATGGTCTTGGCGAAGACGCGCCCGAGCTTGGAGCCGCTGCCCATATGGGCGATGCCGCCGACCAGGGTCGCGAACACCAGCGGCGCGATGATCATCTTGATCAGGCGCAGAAACAACATCGCGATCAGGTTGACGTCGGCTGCGATCGTGGCACGGCTGTCGGGAAAGTAGTTGAAGACGATCGTCCCCATCACGATGCCTAGCGCCATCGCAATCAGGATGTACTGCGTAAACCTGCTGGACATTTCTTACCCCCGTAAGTTCCCGGCAAAGGATAAGTGTGGCAGATTTACGCAGCTACGCAACACGCTTCGCGCCGGGACGGGACTTTGCCGGAACGTTTCCGTTGTGGAATGCCAGCGCGCGGACTAGCGTTCATGCAGCGCACAATCTGTGCAGCGAGCTGCGTACCACGCAGTCAATTGCGCTCAGAACGATCAAACGCGAGGGGAGACATTCGCCATGAACGACACCGTCAATCGCCAGATCCTGCTAGTTGAAAAGCCGACCGGCAAGCTTGGGCCCGAGCATTTCCGCCTGGTGAGCGGCGCGATCCCCGAGCCGAAGGACGGCGAGGCGCTGGTGCGCACCCGCCTGATCTCGCTCGACGCCGCCAACCGCGCCTGGATGCACGGCGCGACCTATCGCGCCGCGGTCGAAGCCAACACCGTGATGGCCGGCGGCGGCATCGCCGAGGTGGTGACGTCGAAGGATCCCGCGCTGAAGCCGGGTGACCTGGTGTTCGGCGACACCGGCTGGCAGGACTATGCCGCGGTGCCGGCCCGGCACCTTGCCAAGGTGCCGAAGCTGGAGCCGATGACGCATCTGCTCAGCGTGTTCGGCATCGCCGGGCTGACCGCCTATTTCGGCCTGCTCCATGTCGGCAAGCCGAAAGAGGGCGAGACCGTGGTGGTGTCGGCGGCTGCCGGCTCGGTCGGCTCGATCGTCGGCCAGATCGCCAAGCTCAAGGGCTGCCGCGTGGTCGGCATTGCCGGCGGCAAGGACAAGTGCGATTGGCTGACCAGCGAGCTCGGCTTCGATGCCGCGGTCGACTACAAGGACGGCGCCACCTACAAGGCGCTGCGCGCGGCGGCGCCCAAGGGCATCGACGTCTATTTCGACAATGTCGGCGGCGACATCCTCGAAGCCTGCCTGGCGCAGATGAACAACCGCGGCCGCATCGCCTGCTGCGGCGCGATCTCGCAATATGACGGCGTCCCCTCCGCGCACGGCCCGCGCGGTGTGCCCGGCCTAATCGTGGTGAAGCGGCTGGTGATGCAGGGCTTCATCGTGATGGACTACATGGACCAGCGCGACGCGGCGCTGGCCGAGCTGCAAGGCTGGGTCGCCTCCGGCAAGCTCAAGGTGCAGGAAGACGTGATCGACGGCATCGAAAACACGCCGCAGGCGCTGATCGGGCTGCTCGCCGGCGAGAACCGCGGCAAGCGGATGGTGAAGGTGTAGCGCCCGCCGCGGCCCAGCCGGGCGTTTTGGCGCATTGCAGCCGGTGATGCGGTCGGCTTGACTGCATGGCTGGACGGGCCAACGCTGAGGACTCATTCGAGATGGCTCCTCGGCTCCGTGGTCGGCTGCTCGTCTCGAGAGGCCAATCGGGACCGGTGCAGCTATGACAGAGCAGTCAGTTCGTCCGGCATTCATGGAAGTCGACCTCGCCTCGCCGCAGGGGCTGGCCCTTCAAGGCACCGTCACCAATCGGTTTGGACCGGACATGACGCGCGCCGCATCCCTCGCTCGGCGGATGTTCATGCTCCGATCTCCTTGGGCGCCCGCACTTCGCTTCATGGGAGCGGAAACCACCGCCGAGGACATCGGCGATGGTGTGCCGCCGGTCGTGTACAGCCTCAGCGGATCCGGAGAGCGGCTGGAAGATGCGTTCGTCGCCTGTGTCGGAGAAGGCATCGATCGGCTGGCACAAATTGCACGTCCCGACGATATTCATTGCGTCGGAACGCTGGCGGAGCTCGCGCCCCGGGTGCCGCCCGCCTTGGCGATGGCCGTCTCGGATGATTTGGCCGATCAGGGGCTTCCTCAGACAACCGAACTTGCATGGATGCGCGGCCGCCGCCTCGGCGCTGCCGGGGAGCGGACTGATGACGTGCTGGTCCCGGCGGACTGGACGGTGCGACGCGCCGCCGTCGAGCAACGGCTGCGACCACGCAGCGAGCTCAGCGTCGGTGTCGCCGCCGGCCCGAGCTTCGAATGGGCGGCCACACGCGCCGCTCTGGAACTCATCGAGCGCGATGCGGCGAGCCTGTGGTGGATCGGCGGCCGGCCCGGCAGATCCCTGCCGCTCGACGGCGCAGCAATGCGCGAAGCGGTCCGCCTCCTGGAATTCCTCCGGCAGCAAACCCAAGCTCGCGTTTCATGGCTGCTCGACATCACGACCGACCTCGAAATTCCCGTGATTGCCGCGCTTTCGTGCAACCGCCGTGGCCGGCAGCTCGCTTATGGTCTGGCGGCTCGACTGACCCTGGAAGAGGCGGCTCGCGCCGCAATCCTCGAGCTTTGCCAGACCGAGCTCGCCATACAGCTCGCGGAGCTGAAGCGCGCCGAAGCCGGCCAGGACTCGCTCGCAGCATCCGAACTTGCCCATCTCGAACGGGACGCGGCCATCGATGCCGGCCAATGCGACCTCCTGCATCCGCGCGGCCTATCGACGACACAGGATCGGACGGCAGGCGACAAACCATTCCACGTCCTGGCGCAGGCGATGAGCGTGTCCGGAATCGAGACGATCCTGATCGACATGACGCGTCCCCGGTTCGGCATTCCGGTCGTGCGGGCAATCGCCCCGGCGCTCCAACTTCTGCCTTCGTCAAATGTGACAGAACGTCTCAAACGTGCCTGCGACGACTACGGAGGAGGCGATCGCTACACGGGAGGGCTTGCACTGATAGGCTGAGCTGAATCGATGGAAGGCAATTCGGTAGTATGATATCTAGCCGACAATTCGTTGTCATATCGCGGCAATTTTGTGGAGCCGCCAGTTGTGATTAGCGCGAGCGGAATAGGTGGCGGGATGAAAGATCCCCCGCTCTCAATCAATTTGCTCGGCAAGCTGACGCTGTCCGTTGGCGAACACGAGATCGAATCCCTCAGCCGCAAGACCAAAGCGCTGCTTGGGTACCTGGCACTCACCGAGTCGCGAGAAGAGAGCCGCGAACGACTGATCGGTCTGTTTTGGAGCGAATCCCCCGAGGAGCGTGCGCGCGCCTCGCTGCGGCAGGCGCTGCACGAGATCAGAAACGCGCTCGCGCCGTCCCGCTTCGAGGGACTGCACGCGGACAAGCTCGTTGTCGCGCTCGACCGCACCCGGATCAAGGTGGATCTGGTCGACGCGCTGAGGGATGCGCTGGCCGGAACTCCGCACCCGCAGTTGCTGACGCAGCAGAACCTGGTCGACGACATCTTCGGCGAGGTCGAGAGCAGCGACCCCGCATTTCAGACCTGGGTATCGGCCAAGCGGCAAACCATTCGCGATCAACTCATTCGCCATCTGGAGACCGCGCTGCGCGATGAGATCACCATTACTGCGAAAGGCCGCGATATCGCCGCCGCGATCATCAATCTGGATCAGACCCACGAGGAAGCCTGCCGTTATCTGATTCGCGGGCATGTTGCAGACGGCGCGATCGGCAGCGCGCTCAAGGTCTACAAGAATCTCTGGGACCTGCTCGAGGCCGAGTACGACGTCGAGCCGACGCAGCAGACGCAAGACCTGATCGCTGAGGTCAAGGCAGCGCTGCCGTTCAGCGGAGCGCCGTCCGGTCTCGAAGCTCCCGGCGGTCCCGCGCCATTGCCCGCGACGCGCATCATCGCGAGCCCGCCACCCAGCCCGCCCGCGGGACTGAGCGTGGACCAGCAATTGGCCGCGCGCGACGCCCGGCTGATTCTTTCAGTCGGATCGTTCACCCTGTCGGGCAGCGAGCTGAAGCGCGACTACCTGGCCCAGGGCTTTCGACGCGAACTGATCGCCTGCCTCGTGCGATTTCGCGAATGGCATATCAGGGATTGGGCGGGCGCCCCGGCGAGTCCCACGCCCAGTACTCAAGCGGACGAGTTCGTGCTCGACGCCAGTGGATTCGAGAGCCGCAAGGCGGTTCACCTGGTGCTGACCCTGCGTGACGGCATCAACGGGACCTATCTCTGGAGCGAGAGTCTCTCGCTGACGCTGGAGAACTGGCACCAGTCCCAGCAAAACCTGGTGCGCCGCATCGCATCGACGCTCAACGTTCACGTTTCGGCGGAGCGCTTGAACCGCGTCATGAGCCGGCAACTCGTCGACCTGAAAGCTTATGACATCTGGCTGTTCGGACAGGCGACCCTGCTCGGCTTCGATGTCAAGCGATGGGACAGGGCGGCGGAACTGTTCCGGCAGGTCGTGCAGCTGATGCCGGATTTTGCGCCGGCCTTTTCGAGCCTCGCGCAACTCAACAACTCCTATCACATCGTCAAGCCCGGCACGCCGCGCGACGCCAACCGGACCTTGCAGGCCCTCGCCTATGCGCAGGAAGCGGCGCGGCTGGATCCGCTCGATTCGCGCAGCCAGCTGTGCCTCGGCTGGTCGCACGCGATGGCACGGCACTACGAGCAGGCGATGATCTACATTCCGCTGGCGCATGAGCTCAACCACAACGACCCGTGGACCCTGGTATCCGCCGCCAATTGCTATGCGTTCTGCGGCCGCGACGCCGAAGCCCGCGACATCGTCGATTCGATGTTGAAGCGAATGGCGACCGTCGCGCCCAGTGCCTTGCAATGGGCGTATCACACCGCGGTGCGGTTCATGATCAAGGACTACGAAGGCTGTGTCTCAGCCGCGGATTTCGCCGGCGATCTCAATGCAAACGTGCCAGGCTTCAAGGCGGCCGCGCTATATCACCTCGGACGCCACGACGAGGCGCGCGCCGAACTCGATCACTTCTTCAACGTCGTTCGCGAGCGTTGGTCGTCCGCGGAGCCCGCGACCCCCGCCACCATGACCCGCTGGCTTCTCTATCTGTTCCCGATCGCAAGCGCAGAAAGCTGGGCCCGCCTGCGCGACGGCATCGCCGGCGCCGGCGCGCCGGTCGATGGTCTCAGCCATCACGGGTGGTAGCCCGCGACGATCCTAGCCGCAGTTTCGCACCGAATAGTCGCCGATCCGGGCCGCATGCAGCTCCAAGCGCCGAGCCTCGTCCATCGCGGGAAGCGGCGCGGCGAAGAAGTCCTCGTAGAATTGCGGCATCGGATAGAGCGCATCCGCGCCGCGCAATAGCGCCTCGGTCTCTTCGATCATCGATTTGGGCGGAAGCTTGATGACCGCCGTCTCTCCGCTGTACTGGATGATTTCCAGGCCGACCATTCCGTCCGGAAACGTGATGGTAAGCCCGATCTCGGCGGCTTGCGCCAGCAACTCGTCGCGCGTCCGCGGTATCGGCGGAGCCGGCCTGGTCGGTGCAATGTAGTTATTGCCGGTCGCCCATGATTTGACCAGCTTGCCCCACAGGACGTCGTCGCTGATCTCCAGACTAGTACCCATGATCTCCTCCATCTCGATTGCGGTCGTTACGCGTCCGGTCCGGCGAGCACATGGCGCGCAGGACGGACCGCAAGATTTCATCCGCAGTTTCTGATCGAGTAGTCGCCGATGCGCGCGGCATGGAGATTGAAGAGATCCTCGGTGGACATTGCGGGCAGCGGGGATTCGAAGAACTGTTCATAGAATGGCGGCATTGGATAGACCGCGCCCGGCTGACGCAACTGGGCTTCCGTCTCCTCCACCATCGCCTTGGGCGGCAGCTTCACCACGGCCGTCTGGGGGCTGTACTGAATGACCGCCAGGCCGACCATGCCGTCGGGAAAAACGATGTCGACGCCGACGCCGCTCGCCGTCCTTACCAGTTCGTCGAGGGTCCGCGGAATCGGGATCGGCTGCCCGGCCGCATCGAAGTAGTTCCGCCCGGTGGCCCAGGACTTCACCAACTTGCCCCAACGGACGTCATCGCTGATTTTCAAGGTCGTGCCCATATCCATACTCCTTTGCTGCAAATCCCTTTAAGTCGCAGGTCGGCTCACTACCCCTGATGCAAGAGCCCATGCGCGTTCATGAACACCAGGAGGTCTTCAAAACTCTGCATTTCCGATATGACGGAAAACGCCTTTTCATCGACGCCGAGCTTCCGGAATTCTCCCGTCTGGTCTTTCAGTAGCCGCATCGGGTCCAGGACAAACGGGCCTTTGCCGAGCGGCGACTTCACCATCGCGCCGATGATCGCCTCGGCGATGATGATCGAGCCGAGCGGACCGAGCCGCTGGCCGTCGTGCTTGATGTCCGCTTCGAACAGAACGAAGAACGGAAGCGGCGGATCGTCGACGATGGCCGCGATGTCGCCCGCCTCGAATTGTTCGGAGACCCCCTTCGGATCCGCGGTTTCGTTCAACCAGGCGGTCAGTTTTGCAGCGTATTCCCGCTGATAGGTCGGAAGGAAATTGGCGAGCTCGGGGTTCTTTGACCGCAAGGCGTCGATCAGCTTGGGAGCGGACCATATTCGCGCGTAGACGGCACTGACCAGGTCACGATTTGGCAATCCGGGCCCATCGCTCGAAAGCAGCAGCGGCGGAAAGTAGAATTCGCTGCGTGCAAGCGAGGAGAAGTCGGGGCGCAGCCGGCGGCTCAAATTGGCGGGTTTCTTGCCGTTGATTTCGAAGAACTGCTCCCATCTGACGATCCACTCCTTGCTCAGCGGCACGAACTGCGGCGCGCGCCGTGAGCTGAACTGCATGGCGCGCGTGGCCGGGATCGGCGTGTCGTCGCGAACGCGATAGCTGTTGCGCGTCATGGCGTGGCCGCAGCGGAAGGCACCATGCGAGAATTCGACAGGGACGCCCGCATCCGGGTCGCAGACCAGCTTGCCGCTGTTGATATCCGGCAGGAAGTAATAGCGATACACCGAGGGATCCAGCAGCCGGTACATCACGTCCTTGACGATGATCCGCCGGTACAGAAGCGTCAGAATGAAGCGGGCGCAGATCAAATTGCGATAGGCGTCCGATGCGGTTTTTGCCGGCGTGGCGCTGTTCAGCTGATCGAGAATGAAGTTGTGCATGCGATGGAACAGCAGCGTCACTTGCGCGATCAGCGCGTGATCGTCGTTGCGAGCATCGGCGACGAGGGCCTCGGTGCGCAGACACTCCGGATTGCCGGGGCTGGAGTCGAGGCCGCTGTCCTGGACCTCGACCGGCATCGCGCGTCCGATATCGGCAAACGGCATCTTTTCGTCCGGATGGACACGGTCCTGCGCGCGGCCGCAGCGCATCTTGGTTCGCGGCATCAGCCCGCGCGAGTGCACGCACTGCGCGCTGTACTCGTATACCTGAGGGCTCACATCCGGGCCGCCGCCATAGATCGTGTCGAGCGTCAGCGGCTGCTGCCTTGCGTTCTGAAAACCGAACCGCCGCCCCGCGGTCGCCGCCAGGGAGATCGACGTGTTGACCATGTCGTGGGCAATGAACTGCAGCAGGTAGGTGTATCCGGACGGGATGTTGGGGTTGTCCTCGCTGCGGCCCGGGCGATCCGAACGAAGCGTCTCGCGGCTGATGCGCGCCGCCAGCCTGCGCATCAGTTTTCGCAATTCCGCGGGCTCCTTGCCGGCGCCGAACATCGAATCGTCGGTCAACGCGAGCAAATTCTGCGTACCGCTGAGGTCAGCGTCGACGGCGAGCCTTGTCACGCCGTCGACGAGTTCAGGAATGGTCGAGAGGCTAATTCCGTGCACGGGCGCATCTCCCCTGGTTTGCGACCTGTCGATGATGCAGCGGCTGCGTCAATCCATCGTCAAATTTATCAACTTACTGATTCTATTGAAATTTATCAGTTCGCTTCAGCTGCAAACCGGTACTGAAAGACCCGCACCGGGCGGCACATATTCTTGAAGTAATGAAGGCCCAGATCTTCCAGCGGCAGGCCCACGGCATCGCGGACACGATCGGCGACCTCCTCGGTCATCGCGATGCCGCCGGGCGGAGCCAGTGTCTGCAGCCGCGCGGCAACGTTGACGTCATGGCCGTAGATGTCTTCCGGATCGGCGATGATCCTGCCGCAACTGACGCCAATACGGAAGACAATCTGTGTGTCGGCATCCTCACCGCTTGATCTGCCGACCATTCCCTGCTGCACGTGGACGGCGCAGCGGGCGGCGTCCAGTGCGGTCTCGAATTCCGCCATGATGCCGTCGCCGGTCGATTTGAGGAATCGGGCGCCGAACTCCGCAATCTTGGGGTCTATCAGCTCGCGGCGATGCGACTTGTACTGGTGATAGGTCTGCTCCTCGTCGACGATCGTGAGCCGCGAATACTCGACGACATCGACGGCAATGATCGCGCCCCATCTCCGGATGGGGTACTGGACGCTGGGCTCGCTCGCGACGTCGTCGACCAATTGCCGCGCAGTTGCCGTGAAGCGCTCGATATACATGACCGACCTCACACTGTTTGCACGTCCCCGTTTTGATCGGCTCAACCTCGCAGGCGTGCGTCATATCAGCGTTATCCGCCTGGGCTCGGCATGAGGTGCGATTGCGCACGGCGCCGCCGGCCGCCAGCGCAAGAGGCCTTTTTGTCAGCTTGTCGAAGGACTTGGCCTGTCGGCGCCGATGCGAATCCAGCGCCTTCTCGTCGGCGGTCGGCGCCCGCTCGCCGCGAGCCCGCCCGTCACAGGCATTTGAAGAAAAATGAAATATGACGCAGCGATTGACGCTGAATTACCGGATTGCGCCCGGCGCCGGCGTCTGTTGCGTCGGCTGCGGCCCCGCCGCCTTCCCCTTCTTCGCCTTGCGCCAGTTCTCGAAACTCTGCACCACGACGAAGAACGCCGGCACGAACAGCACGGCGAGGCAGGTCGAGGCAATCATGCCCGAGAACACGGTGATGCCGATCGACTTGCGGGCGTTGGCGCCGGCGCCGGTGGCGAGCACCAGCGGCAGCACGCCGAGGATGAAGGCGAACGACGTCATCAGGATCGGCCGGAATCTGGCGCGCGCCGCGTCGATCGCGGATTGCAGGACGGTGTGGCCGTCGCGCAGATGGCGCTCCAGCGCGACCTCGACGATCAGGATCGCGTTCTTGGCCGACAGCGCGATCAACAGGATGATGCCGATCTGGGTGTAGAGGTTGTTGTCGATCCGCAGGCCCACCAGCACCAGCATCGGGCCGAGCAGCGACAGCGGCACCGCCAGGATCACCGAGATCGGCGCGTACCAGCTCTCATACTGCCCGGCGAGCACGAGATAGACCAGCAGCAGCGCCAGCGCGAACGTGTAGTAGATCTGACCGCCGACCGCCTTCTCCTGGTACGACATCGCCGTCCATTCATAGCCCGTGCCCGGCGGCAGCGTCTTGGCGGCGATCTCCTCCATCAGCGCCATCGCCTGGCCGGACGAATAGCCCTGCGCCGGCAGGCCGATGATCGATGCCGACGGATAGAGGTTATACAGGCTGATCAGCGAGGGCCCGACCGACGGCGTGATCTTCGCCACGGTGCCGAGCGGGATCATGTCGCCATTGCTGTTGCGCACCATCATGTTCTGGATGTCGCGCAGGCTGAGGCGGTTCTGCGCGTCGGCCTGGGTGTAGACTTGGAAGGTGCGGCCGAACTTGGTGAACTGGTTGACGTAGCTCGCGCCGAGATAGGTCGACAGCGCCGAGAAGATCTGGTCGGGAGTGACGTGCAGGGTCTGGGTCTTGATGCGGTCGACCTCGACGTCGAACTGCGGCACCATCGAGCGGAACGAGGACTGCACGCGCTGCAGCGCGCTCTGGCTCTGCGCGTTGGCCACGATCGCGCCGGTGACCGCCTGCAGCTTGCCGTAATCGGCGTTGCCGTCGCGCAGCTCGACTTGCATGGCAAAGCCGGCGGCGTTGCCGATGCCCTGGATCGGCGGCGGCGGGATCACCAGGATGCGCGCCTCCGGGATCACCGCGAGCTTGTCGTTGAGGCCAAAGACCAGCGAGCGCAGGTCTTCGCCCGGGCCGCGCGCACTCCAGTCCTTCAGGATCAGATAGGCGACGCCGGCATTGGCGAGGCTCGACGAGTTGTCGAGCGCGGAGATGCCGGCGATCGAGACCACCTGGTCGACGCCCGGCGTCTTGCTGGCGATCTCGGTGACCTTGTCGAGCACGTGCTGGGTGCGGCCGAGCGCGGCGCCGTCGGGCAATTGCACGGCGGCGAGCAGATAGCCCTGGTCCTCGATCGGAATGAACCCGGTCGGCACCCGCGACAGGCCGTAGCCGGCAGCGCCGATGATGATCAGCGCGATGGCGACCGAAATCTTGGCGTGCCCGGCGATGCCGCCGACCATGCGGGCATAGAAACGCTCCAGCCGGTCGTAGACCGCGTTGAAGCCGCGATAGAAGAAGTTGCGCTGTTCCGGCGGCGCTGGCGGGCGCAGCCACAGCGCGCACTGCGTCGGCTTCAAGGTCGCGGCGTTGACCGCGCTGAGCAGCGCGGTGGCGGCGATGACAAGCGCGAACTGCGCGTACATCCGCCCGGTCAGCCCCGGCAGGAAGGCGGCCGGCAAAAACACCGAGATCAGCACCAGCGTGATGCCGACGATCGGCGCGAACAATTCGTCCATCGCCTTGATCGCGGCATCGTGGCCGGACATGCCGCGCTCGATGTTGTGCGCCGCGCCCTCGACCACGACGATGGCGTCGTCGACCACGATGCCGATCGCGAGCACGATCGCAAACAGCGTCGACAAATTGATGGTGAAGCCGAGCGCGGCCATCGCCGCGAAGGCGCCGATGATGGTGACCGGGACGGTGGTCGCCGGCACCAGCATCGCGCGCCAGTCCTGCAGGAACACCAGGATCACGACCAGCACCAGCAGGCCGGCCTCGATCAGGGTCTTGTAAACCTCCTCGATCGAGGCGTTGACGAACTTGGTGGTGTCGAACGGCGTGTCGTATCTGATGTCCTGCGGGAACTGCTTGGCCAGTTCCGCCATCTTCTTCTCGACCGCCTTCTCGACCTCCAGCGCGTTGGCGCCCGGCGACTGGAACACGCCGATGCCGGTGGCGGGCTTCTGGTTCAGCGAGAAGATCTGGCTGTAGGTCTGCGCTCCGAGCTCGACCCAGCCGACGTCGCGGACCCGGGTGACGTCGCCGACGTTGCCGCTCTTGACGATGATGTCCTCGAACTGGCTCTTGTCGTCGAGCCGGCCGTTGACGTTCAGCGTGTACTGGAACGCCTGCCCGGGCGGCGCCGGCGGCGCGCCGACCTGGCCGGCGGTGACCTGCTGGCTCTGCTGCTGGATCGCCTGGATCACGTCCTGCGGCACCAGCCCGCGCACCTGCAGCTTGTTGGGATCGAGCCAGACCCGCATCGAATATTGTCCGGCGCCGAACACCGTGACGTTGCCGACGCCGGGCAGCCGCGACAGCTCGTCACGGATGCTGATGGTGGCGTAGTTCGACAGGAACAGGCTGTCATAGGTCTTGTTCGGCGAGGTCAGCGTCACGAACAGCAGGATCGCGGTCGAGCGCTTCTGCACCGTGACGCCCTGGTTCTGCACCGCCGACGGCAGCTGCGACAGCGCGCTGGAGACCCGGTTCTGCACCAGCACCTGCGCGAAGTTGAGATCGGTACCGATCTTGAAGGTCACGGTCAGCGTATAGGTGCCGTCGGCACCGCTGTAGGACTGCATGTACAGCATGTCCTCGACGCCGTTGACCTGCTGCTCGATCGGCAGCGCCACGGTGTCGGCCACCGTCTTGGCCGAGGCGCCCGGGTAGCGCGTCGTCACCTGCACGGTTGGCGGCACCACGTCGGGATATTGCGCGACCGCGAGGTTGTACAGCGCCACGCCGCCGAGCAGGATCATCAGGATCGCGATGACGTTGGAAAGAACCGGGCGCTCGATGAAGAATTTCGAGATCATGGCGCGCCCCCTACTTCGCCGGAGCCGGCGCTGCTTCCTTGCCAGGCGCCGCCGCGGCTTCGGCTTTTTGCAGCTGCGGATCGACCTTCTGCCCGGGGATCGCGCGCAACAGTCCGGCGGTGACGATGCGATCGTCGGCCTTCAGCCCGCTCTCGATCACGCGCAGGCCCTCGTCGAGCGGCCCTGTCGTGACCTTGCGCTGCTCGACCACATTGTCGGCGTTGACGACCAGCACGTAGCGGCCGGCCTGGTCGCTGCCGATCGCGGTATCGGGCACCAGCAGCGCATTGTCCTGCTTGTCGAAGGGGACGCGAACCCGGACGTAGAATCCCGGCAGCAGCGCGCGATCCGGATTGGGAATCAGGCCGCGCACCGGAAGCGTGCCGGTCGACTGGTTGACCGTCGGCCCCACGTAATCGAGCTTGCCCTTGTGCGGATAACCGGTCTCGGTCTGCAGGCCGACCTCGACCGGCAATTGCCTGATCTCGTCGATCGGGATGCCGCGCCGCCGCGCCTCGTCGCGGACCCGCTGCACGTCCTGTTCGCTGACGTTGAAGTTCACGTAGATCGGGTCGAGCTGCACGATGGTGGCGAGCTGCGT
Source organism: Bradyrhizobium sp. CCBAU 51753 (assembly GCF_015291565.1). Lineage (NCBI taxonomy): Bacteria > Pseudomonadati > Pseudomonadota > Alphaproteobacteria > Hyphomicrobiales > Nitrobacteraceae > Bradyrhizobium > Bradyrhizobium sp. CCBAU 51753. The sequence goes on from NZ_CP030037.1 coordinate 8,818,853, forward strand.
CGGCGACGCCACGCCGACCAGTTCGCCGACCGAGACCAGGTGGTTGCTGACGATGCCGTCGAACGGCGCGGCCACATTGGTGTAGCCGTAATTGACCGCGGCGATCTTGGTGTTGACCTGGGCCTGCGTCAGATTGGAGGTCGCGTTGTCGCGGGTCGAGGTCGAGGTATCCAGCGTGGACTGCGAGACCGCCTGCCGCTGCACCAGCTCGACCTGCCGCTTGTAGTCGGCTTCGGCCTGCTTCACCGTCGCCTGCGCGCCGACCTCGGCGGCCTGCGCCTGCTCGAGCTTCAGCTTGTAGGTTTCCGGCTCGATGGTGAACAGGGTGGTGCCCTTCTTCACGAAGGCACCGTCCTTGTAATCGATCGACTGCAAGAATCCCTGGACACGCGCGACCAGATCGACGGTCTGGATCGGCGCGGTGTTTCCGGTTGCGTCCAGATAGCGGGTGATGGCGCGCTGCACCGGCGGCGCGACCTCGACCTTCGGCGGCGGAGGCGGGACAAAACTGTTTTGATCGCAGGCACTTAAATTGACGAATGCGAATCCGGCGAAGGCGATGCGCAGCAAGGGCGCGGTTCGCAGTCGCACAATATTGCTGTTGCTTTGCACGAAATGCGGCGGTGTGGGCGCAAGCCTCATTTCCGAGCCTCGATTCAAAAAGCTTTCGTCAAGTCGTCGTATCGAGTGAAAACCAGCCTGATCCAATGCATAGCAACAATCTGCTTGCAGTGGAACTCGAAAGCGAAAATGATATCGCTCGTTGAGATTGCGACAAGAAGACTTTTTTCAAAACTCAGTTCGGTCGGAGCGGCGGCCTCCGGCGACAACAAGGGATTTTGTCAAATGATGAACGTGCTGACACGAGCAGCGAAGCTGTCCGCATGGCTTGCGGCCGTGACATTGGTGAGCGCTGCACCCGCTTTGTCGCAAGCGCCGACCCAGGCGCAGCGCGACGCCATCAAGTCGCAATGCCGCAACGACTACATCGCGCACTGCTCCAGCGTTCCGCCCGGCGGCGAAGCGTCGCTGCAATGCCTGCAGAAGAACATGGCGAGCCTCGGTTCGGCTTGCGCGAGCGCGGTGCGCGCGGTGGAGGCGCCGGCCGCGGCGGCTGCGCCGAAGACGGACGCCGCACCCGCAAAGACCGAAGCCGCGCCGGCTGCGACCGCCGCCAAGCCGGCCGCAGCGGCGGCGGGTAAGCCGTCGAGCGCGCAGGTCTCGGCGATCCGCAGCGCCTGCCAGTCCGATTATCCCAAGGTCTGCGCCGGCGTGCCGCCCGGCGGCGCCCCGGCGCTGCAGTGCCTGGAGAAGAACAAGGCGAAGCTCTCGCCGGGCTGCGAAAAGGCGGTGGCCGCCGCCAGCGCCGGTGGCGCGGCGCCGGCCGCCGGCGGCGCAACCTCGACGGCTGCGCCCGCCGCGGCACCGGCGGCAGCCCCCGCGGCGACCGTGATCGTGCTGCGGCCGCTGCGCCCGCGCGAAGAGCTGTTCGTGCTGCGCTCGGCCTGCGGCGCCGACGTCCGCTCGGTCTGCGGCGGCGTCCAACCCGGCGGCGGCCGGATCGTGAAGTGCCTTGGAGACAATGCCGGCTCGCTTTCGCCGGCCTGCCGCGACGTGCTGGCGCCGTTCGCGGCGCGCTGATCCCGTTTGCTCCTGCAACCCGACCGGAAAAGGAAGCGACAGATGTTGCGTATCGTCCTGACTGCCGTGCTGCTCACTGCCGCGGGCGGCGCCTTCGCCCAGGAGCTGACTGCCGCGCAGCGCGACGCCTGCATGGGCGACTACGAGAAATTTTGCAAAAGCGTGACGCCCGGCGGCGGCCGCATCATCGCCTGCCTCGCCAAGGAGAGCGACAAACTGACACCCGCCTGCAAGAAGGTGCTGGCGGCGGCGGAAAAGAAGTAGCCGCTGCGGACACGATGATCCGACGTGTGCCCGGCGGAACGCCCGGCACGGATCCGTAGCACCTTGCTGATCAACCACAGGCCCAACCAGATCTCCCCGGGAGAGGGATTACCATGCGCGCATTTTTGCTGATCGCCGCGGCCCTGTTGTCCTTTGCCGCCGTCATGATTTTTGAATCCTCCGAGGCCAGTGCCGCCGTCTGCGGACGCGGCCCCTATCGTGCCGGATGCGCCGGCCCGCGCGGCGCCGTCGTGGTCCGCAAGCCCGTCGCTGCCGGCTGCCGCTGGGTGTGGGTCGGCGGCGTCAAGGTCCGCCGCTGCTATTGAGCGCATCTGATGAAATGAGGTAGCGCCGCGAAGGAACTACGCCCCCTCTCCCGCTTGCGGGGGAGGGCTGGGGTGGGGGTATCACGGCGGACGATGCTGTTCATTGTGCGGAGAGAGCCCCCACCCGCACCGCATCTATCGATGCGATGCGACCTCCCCCGCAAGCGGGAGAGGTGCAGTGCGCCTGCCGCGACACCGCGTCCACCCGACTTCATCGTGGCACACCACTGATCGGGCCAATTACCCGCATTTTCCCTCTGGCGTTCCCGCCGGAGGGCGATTAGTCTGGACCCAAATTGTAAGTACACTGTCAATCTGGGAGGCAGACGTTGCGGATCGCCGTGATCGGCGGAGGGCCCGGCGGGCTTTACTTCGCCTATCTCTGGAAGAAGCGTCACCCCGACGCCGAGATCGACCTGTTCGAACAGAACGCCGCCGGCGCCACCTGGGGCTTTGGCGTGGTGTTCTCCGAGCAGGCGCTGGAGTTTCTGCGTGCCGACGACCCCGAGACGGTCGACGCCATCACCCCACAGATGGAGAGCTGGAAGAACATCACGCTGAACCTGCGCGGCGAGAGTGTCGAGATCGACGGTGTCGGCTTCTCCTCGATCGGGCGGCTGGCGCTGCTGCAGATCCTGCAGCAACGCGTGCGCAGCGTCGGCATCGCACCGCGCTTCGACACCACAGTGCAATCTGTCGACCAGCTCCAAGGCTACGATCTGATCGTCGCCGCCGACGGGCTGAATTCGATGGTCCGCCGCAGCTTTGAGAGCGCGTTCGGCGCCTCGGTGTCGCAATCCACCAACAAGTTCGCCTGGTATGGCACCACAAAGCCCTTCGCGACGCTGTCGCAGACCTTTGTCGCCACCGATCGCGGCAGCTTCAACGCCCATCACTATCGCTACGCGACGGACATGAGCACCTTCCTGGTCGAATGCGACGCGGCGACCTGGGACTCCTACGGCTTCGCCAGCAAGAGCATCGAAGAGTCGCAGGCGATCTGCGAGGACGTGTTCGCGGCGACGCTGGACGGCCACCGGCTGATCTCGAACAAATCGGTGTGGCGCAATTTCCCGTGGATCTGGAACGAGCGCTGGTCGCACGGCAACATGGTGCTGATCGGCGACGCGCTGCATTCGGCGCATTTCTCGATCGGCTCGGGCACACGGCTCGCGATCGAGGACGCGATCGCGCTGACCAAGGCGCTGGAGGCGGAAAGCGGCGTTGCGGCGGCGCTGGCGCGCTACGAGAGCGAGCGCAAGCCGATCGTGAAAAAACTCGTCACCGCGGCGCGCACTAGCGCCGACTGGTACGAGCATTTCCCCGAGCACATGAAGCTCGGCCTGATGGACTTCGCCTACAGCTACATCATCCGCTCCGGGCGGATCGACGATGCGCGGCTGCGCGCGATGTCGCCGGCGTTCATGGCCCGTTACGAGGCCGCAAAGGGCAAGTCTTCGAGAGGCACGCCATGACCGAGATCGCCGACCAGGTCCCGCAGGACAATCCCGGCGCGCGCGAGATCGGCTTTGCGCTTCCCGAGCGCTACAATGCGAGCCGCATCCTGTTCGACAATCTCGGCAACGGCAATGCCGAGCGCCTCGCGCTGACCGGCCCGGCCGGCACGCGGACCTATCGCGAGCTCTGCGCCGAGGCTGCACGCTGGGGCCACGCCTTCCAGTCGCTGGGACTTACGCGCGGCGACCGCATCCTGCTGTTCCTCGACGATACCCCGGCCTATCCGGCGGCATTCTTCGGCGCGGTGCGCGCGGGTTTTGTGCCGCTCCTGATCAACACGCTGACGACGCCGGAGCTGCTGCAATTCTATTTGTCCGACGCCGACGCGCAGGTCGCGGTGACCGACGCCGAGTTTTGCGCGCGCTTCAGCGCTGAGGCCTGCAAGGACACGCCGCTGCGCACGTTGATCGTGGTCAACGGCACGGTAGGCGAGCACGCCGTCGCGGAGGCGCGCAATGCAGGCGAATGGCTGCCGGATTTCGCAAGCGAGCTCGACGCGGCCGACACGCATCGCAACGACATGGCGTTCTGGATGTATTCGTCGGGCTCGACCGGTCGCCCCAAGGGCATCGTGCATCTGCAGCACGACATGGCCTACAGCGAGCAGGCCTTTGCCCGCAGCGTGCTGAAGCTTTCACCCGGCGACATCTGCTTCTCGGTGCCAAAGATCTTCTTCGCCTACGGTTTTGGCAATTCGATCACCTTCCCCTTCTCGGTCGGCGCGGCGACGCTGCTGCTGCCAGGGCAGCCGAAGCCGGCGGCGATCTTCGCCGCGATCGAGCAATACCGCCCGACGGTGTTCTTCGGCCTGCCGACGCTCTACGTGACCCTGACCAAGGCGGAGGGCGCGGATGCTGCCGACTTCTCCTCGCTGCGCATGGCGGTTTCCGCCGCCGAGGTGCTGTCGGCCGAAGTCTTCAATGGCTGGAAGCGGCTGACCGGGCTCGAGATCATCGAGGGTCTCGGCTCGACCGAGGTCTTGCACATTTATCTCTGCAATCGCGCCGAGACAAAAAAGCTCGGCGCCGCCGGCATGCGCGTACCGGGTTACGAGATCATGTTGCGCGACAGCAACGGCCGTGAGGTCGGCGACGACGAGGAAGGCATTTTGTGGGTGCGGGGCGATTCCGCGACGCCGCTGTACTGGAATCGGCCGGACAAGAATGCCGAGACCGTGCGCGAGGATGGCTGGATCTACACCGGCGACCGCTTTGTGCGCGACAGCGACGGCTTTCATTTCTTCCGCGGCCGCGCGGACGACCTGGTCAAGATCTCCGGCCAGTGGATCTATCCGCTCGAGGTCGAGCTCTGCCTCGCCGATCACCCCGACGTCCGCGAATGCGCCGTCTACGCCGCCGAACTGCCGGACCGCCGCATGACGCTGAAGGCCGTGGTGGTGATGAACCGCGGCGGCTTCGAAGCAACCGAGGCGACGCGGCGGCTGCAGGATTACGTCAAGGCAAAGCTGCTGCCGTACAAATACCCGCGCGAGGTGACGTTCGTCGACGAGCTGCCGAAGACCGGAACGGGCAAGATCGACCGGCAGGCGGTGATGCGGATGTAGTGTGAGCCGGCGCGAACGTCCTCGCCCGGGGCCACCCCTCTCCCCACCCTCCCCCGCAAGGGCAGGGGAATCGCATATGAGTAAAACGCGGCTTGCGGATCGCCGTTTGAGAGATTCTGTTGTGGCTTTCTCTTTGTGGAGAAGGCCCGATGCAGTCTTACATCTCGATATTGCGAGAAGTGCACGATCCTCGCGACATCAATGCCCGTCACCCGATCGGAACTATACTTTTTCTGACTTTGGCGGCGACGCTGTGCGGAGCCAAGAGCAGCGCCGAAGTGGCCGACTTCGTGGAAGCTCGTGTGGAAGAGCTTTCCGCGATCGTCGATCTGCCGCATGGGGCACCGAGCCACGATACTTTCAGTCGCCTGCTCCGCCTGCTCGATCCGGACGAACTGGCGAAGGCGTTTACGGCCTTTATGACGGCGCTGCGGGCGGAGCTCGGGTTAGGGCCGGCACCGGGGGTTGTGGCAATCGACGGCAAAAGCCTACGGCGCGGCTACGAGAAGGGGCGGGCCTACCTGCCGCCATTGATGGTGAGCATCTGGGACACCCAGACACGAGTGGCCATGGCCCAAGCGCGTGCGCCCGGCGGAAACGAGGTGGCCGCAACCCTGCAATTGCTGGGCAGCCTTGTCCTCAAGGGCTGCACCGTGACGGCGGATGCACTGCATTGCCACCCGGCGATGGCACAGGCGGTATTGGACGCCAAGGCCGATTATGCTCTCGGTCTCAAGGCCAACAACGGTCCGCTTTACGCGGAGGCCGGGCGCGCCTTCGCGAAGGCGGGCGAGGCCGTTCCTGCGCTGGCCACCGAGGAGAAGGCTCACGGCCGGATCGAGCGGCGCCGTGCGAGCGTGGTGCCAGCTCCGGCCGCAGCCCGCGCCTTGCTGCCTGGCCTCAAGGCGTTTGGTCGCATCGAAGCGGAACGCACGCTGGCCAGCGGCAAGCGCGAAACCGCCACGCGCTATATTGCGCTCTCGCGCAAGCTCCCGCCGGAAACACTGGCCCAAGTCGTGCGTGCACATTGGAGCATCGAGAACCAGTTGCATTGGATTCTCGACGTCGTATTCGACGAGGATGCCGCGCGCACTCGCAAGGATCATGGACCGGAAAACCTTGCTGTGATCCGCCGCCTTGCTCAGAACATCTTGCGAATGCATCCCTCCAAAGCATCCATCAGCAGCAAAATGCGCCGCGCCATGTGGAGCAAAGACTTCTTCTTCGAACTCTTTACTCATATGCGATAGCCCTGCCCGCAAGGGGGGAGGGAGCCTGACCAGCGTGCTCACCTCACACGCATGCGTCCTCTCGGGAGATTGGTTCGTGGCGATCAATGCTGACTCAACGCGGATGTAAGGAGCACACCGGCGGAAGGGCTCCCTCCCCCCTTGCGGGGGAGGGTTGGGGAGAGGGGTGTCACACGGCGCGCTCTCTCAGTGAACATGTAAGAGTTAGGCCGCCAACCCCGTCCCGCCATACAGCCACGCGATGTCATCGCACCACTGATCCTGCGACTTCGCGCTCATGATGGCGTTGCGGATGCGGGCGTGGTCGCCGGCGGGGTGATAGATGTGCTCGCCGATCGCGCGCGACATCAGTTGCACGCGTGCGGTGCGCGGGAAGCGTTGCGCGCGATAGGCCTCCAGCGCCGCCTGGTCGTCGTGGTTGGCCAGCATGTGCGACAGGCAGACCGCGTCCTCCATCGCCTGGCAGGCGCCTTGCGCGAAATATTGCAGCATCGGATGCGCGGCGTCGCCGAGCAGCACGGCGCGGCCGTCGATCCAGCGCTCGGCGGGGTCGCGGTCGCACAGCACCCAAAGCTTCCAGTTGGTGCCGTGGCGGATGATGTTTTGCGCGCGCTCATGGACGTGGACAAAACCCTTCATCACCTCGGCTTCCGAGACCGGCTTGCCGGCGACCGGCTCCGGGGCGTCGTTGTGATAGGTGACGACGAGGTTGAACACCTTCCAGCCCGACAGCGGGTAATGCACGATGTGGCACTTTGGTCCGGCCCACAGCGTCGCTGCGTTCCAGCGCAGATCCTCCGGCATCTGCTCGGTCGGGATCACCGAGCGATAGGTGGTGTGACCGGAGACGCGCGGCGGGCCATCGCCGACCACCTGCTTGCGGATGTTCGACCACAGCCCGTCGGCGCCGATCAGCAGGCGTCCGGTGACGCGCTCGCCATTGGCGATTGTTGCAGTCACCGACGAACCGTCTTGCTCGTAGCCGGTCACCTCGCTCGAGACGCGCAGCTCGATCAACTCATGATTCTCGCAGGCGCGCAGGAACACGCCGTGCAGATCGCCGCGATGCACCACCGCATAGGGATTGCCGAACCGCGCGCGAAAGGCATCGCCAAGATCGATATGGGTGATCTCGTCGGCGGTCAGCGCGTCCATCAGCCGGAGCTTGTCGATATAGACCGCCATGTTGCGCGCGGCCTCGCCGACGCCGAGATAGTCGAAGGCGTGGAAGGCGTTCGGGCCGAGCTGGATGCCGGCGCCGATCTCGCCGAGCGCGGCGGCCTTTTCCAGGAGGATCGAACGAATGCCCTTCTGCGCCAGCCCCAGCGCCACGGCGAGCCCGCCGATGCCGCCGCCCGCGATCAGAACCGGATTTGCCCCTGCCATCAGGTGGACCTTCCCAAATGCTCGAGGGCATCTTCGGCGCGCAGCGGCACGCGCGAGGCCTCGTTGTTGAGATCGACCAACTGGGTCAGCAGCGCCAGCAGCGTCTTGCGGTCGGCCGGCTTCAGCGGCTGCAGCATTCGCGCCTGCGCCTTGTCGACCGAGGGCATGATCTGATCAAGCACCGCGGCGCCCGCCTTGGTAAGATACAGCAGCTTGACGCGCTTGTCCTCCGGCGCCGGCTTGCGCACGATGAACGCCTTGGCCTGCAGCCGCTCGATCACGTTGCCGAGCGTGGAGCGGTCGAACGCGATCACCGCGGAGAGCCGCGTCGCGTCGATACCCGGATGGGTCGAGATCGCGATCAGCGCGGCGTATTGCACCGGCGTCAGGTCGAACGCCTTGCACTCCTCGATGAACAGCGCGACCGCGATCTGCTGCATTCGGCGGAACAGATAGCCGGGCGCGGTGTAGACCGCGTCCATGGTGACGGGCTTGCTATTCGGCATCGGGCTGCTGGTCCGGAGCGGCGTCGGCGAATGCCTTGACCTGCCTGGCCGCGGCTTCAGCCTTCAGCAGGCGCGGAAACGCCGAGACGTCGACGCCGAAGCGCCGCGCATTGGCGAGCTGCGGCACCAGGCAGAGATCAGCCAGCGTCGGCGCATCGCCGAAACAGAACGGCCCACTTTCCCCCGCGATCAGGATCTCGCAGGCCGACAAGCCCTCGCGGTTGGCCCAGGCCGCCCACTCCGTCACCTTCTCTTCAGGCAGGGCGAGCTGGCGCAGCCGCGCCAGCACTTTCAGGTTCTGCACCGGGTGGGTGTCGCAGGCGAGCACTTGCGCAAAGGCGCGCACCTTGGCGCGGCGCAGCGGGTCCTGCGGCAGCAGCGGCGGATTGGGATGGGTCTCGTCCAGCCATTCGATGATGGCGAGCGACTGGGTCAGAATGGCGCCGGCGTCATTCTCCAGCGTCGGCACCAGGCCCTGCGGGTTGATCGCAAGATAGGCCGGTGCGCATTGCTCGCCCTTGCGCAAATGATGCGGCAAGTGCTCGGGCGAAAGTCCCTTCAGATTGAGGGCGATCCGGACCCTATAGGACGCGCTGCTGCGGAAATAGCCATGCAGCTTCATCGGAACCTCCCTTGCATTTCGTTGAATTGACGCTAGCCACATTGTCAGTATACTGTCAAATAAATTGAACCGACAAGAACGATGGGAGGCTTGCCATGGAAGCCGTGCAGAAGACCCCGGAGCGCGAGGCGTTCTACAAGAAGATCGACGGCCAAAACCTCTCGGCGCTGTGGAACGTGATGAACGACCTGATCACGCCGGAGCCGAAGAGCGCCTGCCGCCCGCATCTGTGGAAGTTCGACCAGATCCGCGACTACATGAACGAGGCCGGCAAGCTGATCACGGCCAAGGAGGCCGAGCGCCGCGTGCTGGTGCTGGAAAATCCCGGCCTGCGCGGCCAGTCCAAGATCACGACCTCGCTGTTCGCCGGCGTGCAGATGGTGGTGCCGGGCGATATCGCCCCCGCCCATCGCCACGCCCAGTCGGCGCTGCGCTTCGTGCTCGAGGGCAAGGGCGCCTTCACCGCCGTCGACGGCGAGCGCACCGCGATGGCGCCGGGCGATTTCGTCATCACGCCGTCGATGACCTGGCACGATCATTCCAACGAAACCAGTGAGCCGATGTTCTGGCTCGACGGGCTCGACATCCCAATGGTGCAGTTCTTCGACTGCTCGTTCGCCGAAGGCGCCAAGGAGGACCAACAGCAGATCTCGAAACCGTCAGGCGCCAGTTTTGGGCGCTACGGCCACAACCTGTTGCCGGTCGACCAGCGGCGGACGTCAAAGACCTCGCCGATCTTCAACTATCCCTATGAGTACACCCGCGAGGCGCTGGAGAAGGCCAAAGCCAGCGACGAGTGGGACGCCTGCCACGGCCTGAAGCTGCGCTTCTCCAACCCCGAGACCGGCGATTTTGCGATGCCGACCATCGGCACCTTCATCCAGCTCCTGCCGAAGGGTTTCAAGACCGCGCGCTATCGCTCGACCGACGCCACCGTGTTCGCCGCGATCGAAGGCAAGGGCCGCACCAGGATCGGCGACCAGACTTTTGAATGGGGCCCGCGCGACCTGTTCGTGGTGCCGAGCTGGCACTGGGTGACGCACGAGGCCGATACCGACTCGGTGCTGTTCTCGTTCTCCGACCGCCCGGTGCAGCAGAAGCTCGACCTGTTCCGCGAGGATCGCGGGAACGCGTAACTGGCTAGGGAGGCAAAGGCGCCTCCTACCGTCATTGCGAGCGAAGCGAAGCAATCCAACTTTCCGCATTCGCGGGGAGATGGATTGCTTCGTCGCGGAGCCTGTCATCGGGCACGCATTCGCGCGACCCGTTGGCGCCTCGCAATGACGGCGTGCCCTCACCGCCAATGCAGCAGCCGCGCCTCGAGCAAGTTGATCAGCCTGCCCACCGCCAGTCCGAACAGCGACAGGATGACGACGCCGGCGAGCAGCTGGTCGGTCTGCATCAGATTGCCGGCCTGCAGCACGAAGGCGCCGATGCCGTATTCGGCGCCGATCATCTCGGCGCTGACCACGAGCAGCAGCGCGACCGAGGCGGTGATGCGGAAGCCGGCGAGGATCGAGGGCAGCGCGCCGGGCCAGATCACCCGGCGCACGATGGCGTGGAACGGCACGTTAAAACTTTGCGCCATCCGGATCAAATTGCGCGGCACCGCATCGACGCCGCTGTAGACCGAGATCGCGGTCGAGAAGAACACCCCGAGCGCAATGGTCGCGATCTTCGGCTCCTCGCCGATCCCGAGCCACAGGATCAAGAGCGGCAGCAGCGCGATCTTCGGGATCGGGAACAACGCCGAGATGAAGGTGATGCCGACGCCACGCGCCATGCCGGACAGCCCGATCGCAAAGCCGACAATGACGCCGGCGACCGTGCCGATGATCCAGCCGGTGCCGATACGCAGCAGCGACCACGAGAGGTGATGCCACAGCGCGCCCGATGTCGCGAGCTTGTAGATCGCTACAGCAATGGCCGACGGCGCCGGCAGGAACAGCGCATTGACCCAGCCGGCGCTGCCGGCGAGCTGCCAGACCGCGATGACAAGCGCGAGCGCGATCCAGCCCGAATAGCGGCTACCGCCCGGTGCAAATCCGGCGCCGCGAAATTCGACCGGGCGCTCGGCGTCCGTCGCCTGGTCCTTCGCCTGCGGCGCGCGATCAAGCATGCTGGACCTCGCGCTCGGCATCGATCGCTTCCTTGCGGATCAGCGACCACAGGTCGGCCTGCAGCGCGGCCATCTTGCCGCGCGCATCCACCGCGCCGCGCTCGGCGCGGGTCAACGGGATGCTCACGATCTCGCGAATGCGGCCCGGGCGGCGCGACAGCACCACGACGCGGTCGGCGAGCCGCACCGCCTCCTCGAGGTTATGCGTGACATACACCGCGCCCATCGCGCCGTCGGCGAGCAGCCCGACAAAGTCCTCCATCAGCAGCTCGCGGGTCTGCGAATCCAGCGCCGACAGCGGCTCGTCCATCAACAGGATCGCCGGCCGCACCGCCAGCGCCCGCGCGATGCCGACGCGCTGCCGCATGCCGCCTGAGAGCTGCTTTGGATAGGCGGCGCGAAAATCCGCAAGGCCAGTGCGACGCAGCGCATCGTCGATCACCGCACTGCGTTCGGCGGTGCTCAGGGCCGTGTGCAGCAACGGGAACGCGACGTTCTCCTCCACCGTATTCCACGGCAGCAGCGCAAAATCCTGAAACACGAAGGTCAGCGGATTGAGGCTGCCGGCCGGCGGCGCGCCGCGCAATCGTGCCGCGCCCTCGCTCGGCAGCAGCAGGCCACCGAGGATCGACAGCAGCGTGCTCTTGCCGCAGCCCGACGGCCCGACGATCGCGACCACCTCGCCGCCGGCAACCTGGAACGAGACATCGTCGAGCACGTCGAGCGCGCCGAAGCGATGGCTGATATGGTCGGCGATCAGGTCCATGGCGCGTCCCACTCGCAAGCCGTCATTGCGCGCGAAGCGAAGCAATCCATGCTTCCGCGTGCGCCGCGCGATGGATTGCTTCGCTTCGCTCGCAATGACGCTGATAGACCCGTCACCCCTGCGCAAAGGCTTCGCCTTTGTCGCTGGAGGTGCGAGCCTTGCAGGGCAGTTGCGCTGCTGGGCGAGCCTCGAAGGGTGACGGCGTTGGTTTGCTCAACTTGCTCGGTGTCATCACCCGCGCAGGCGGGTGATCCAGTATTCCAGAGGCGGTAGTGAATGAACCGAGGGGCCGCGGCGTACTGGATCGCCCGGTCATGCCGGGCGATGACAGCGGTGGATGAGGACAAAGCTTCACACCTTCTCAGGGTGACGGGATGAATGTGATGTGTGCGGCCTGCCATCAATCAATCCGCCTTCACATAGTCCTTTGCGATGATCGCATTCGCATCAAAACCCTTGTCGACAAAGCCCTGCTCCTGCAGCCATTTGATCTGGTTGTCGACGTTCTTCACGTCGAGCTTGCCGTCGGGATCGATATAGGCGCAGTTGCCGACCACCTGCTCGACCGGCAGGTTGGTGTATTTGGCGATGATCTCGAGCAGCGGTTTTGTGCTTTCGGTGATCGGCACCACGCCGTCCTTGATGGTGGCCAGGATCACGTCGTGATATTCGCGATCGGCGCGCACCAGCGCGGTGAGCAGTTTTTTCACCAGCTGTGCGTTGGCCAGCATCTTCGGCGAGGCGAAGATCGCGCCCAGTTGCCAGGGCGTCTCGTCGCCGACCCAGCCCAACAATTTTGCGCCGCCCGAATCGATCAGCGAGCGCGCGGTCGAAGCCGGTAGCAGCGCGGCGTCGACCGTCTCGCCCTTCAGCGCCGCGGCGGCGTTCGACAGCGACTGCAGCGGCACCACCTTCACGTCCGACAGCTTGAAGCCGTATTTGTCGGCGAGCAGGCCGAGCGAGTAATGGAAGCTGGAGCCGACCTGAGTTACCGCGACGCGCTTGCCGGCGAGATCCTTCGGCGTCCTGAGGCCGGCCGCATAGGCGTTGTTGCTGGCGAAATAGCCGATCAGCGGATAGCCGGCCTTCTCGCGGCTCATGCCGCCGATCACCTTCAGCGTGCCCTTGCCGGCGAGATTGTAGAGCCCGGCGGTGAACGCGGTGATGCCGAAATCGACGTCGCCCGATGTGGTCGCGACCGCGATCGGCTGCGCCGCGTCGAAGAATTTCAGCTCGACCTCGAGGCCGGCGTCGCGAAAGTAGCCCATGTCCTGCGCGATGAACACCGGCGCCGAGGACGACAGCCGCAGCACGCCGATCTTCGCCTTCAAGAGATCATCGGCCTGCGCGACGCCGCTCGCTGCCCACATCACGAGACCCGCAAGCACGAGCCGCGCCCAACCCTTCATCGCCGTCCTCCGCCTATAATCGCCCTATAACCCCTTGGGCACGGCCTGATCGCGGCCGATGAATGCGCCCTGCGTCGTGAGCTGTTGTTGCAACTTTTCGACGGGAATGTCGCGCGGAATCGTGTTGCCCGACAGCGCCAACGCCGCCGCGGTTCCGGCCGCCTCGCCCATCACGAAACAGGCACCGGAGACACGCGCCGCCGATTGACCCTCATGGGTCATCGACGCGCAACGGCCGGCGATCAACAGATTGTCAACGCCTTCGGGCACCAGCATCCGGTACGGCAATTCATTGTAGCCGCGGCTGTCAGGGATCGGCGGAAACTCGAAGATCACGTCGCCCGGGACATGGGATTCCTTTGGCCAGCCATTGACGCCGATCGAATCCGCAAACGAGGCACAGCCGAGCACGTCCTCGCCCGACAGCATGTAGCCGCCGATCACCCGCCGCGTCTCGCGGATGCCGAGCTGCGGCGGCAGATCGACGATGTAGCTGTTTTCAAAACCCGGCACCGTGCGCAGGAAGGCAAAGGCCTCGACCGCCTGGCGGCGGCCCTCGATCTCGCCGCGGGTCATGTCGTCGGGGTCGATGCCGGACACCGCACTGCCGTCCTCGCGCGCAAGCTGGGTGAAATTCACCCGCCACTCGATCTGCGATTTCTGCGGCCGCACGATGGCGGACTTGCGCGGAAACGTGTGCGTGCCGCTCGCCTCCGCCTCGGCCATCAGCGCCGGAATGGTCCGCCAGGCATCGCCGGCCCTAACCGGATCGATGCCGTTGAGGCGGAACATCATCGAGGGGTAGAGCATGTTGCCGGCATTGTCGCCGACCTCGAACGGCGCGCCGGCCCACACCGCAAGATCGCCGTCGCCGGAGCAATCGATGAAAATGCTGGCCAGCACCGCCTGGCGGCCGGCCTTGGTCTCCACCATCAGCGCACGGATGTGCGACCCGTCCATCACGACGCCGGCACCGAGGGCATGGAACAGGATGTCGACCTTGTGATGTGCGAGCAGATCGTCGGCGGCGATCTTGTAGGCCGCGGTGTCGTAGGCCTGCGCCAAAATCTTGCCGAGGATCAGATGCGGCGCGTTAAGCCCGCCGAGTCGATCGATCCGCGCCAGCAGGTCGGAAGCAATGCCCCGCACCACGCGGTGCATCTCGCCGAACACATTGGCATGCAGGCCGCAGAAATTCGTGACGCCCGCCGCGGTGCCCATGCCGCCGAGGAAGCCGTAGCGTTCGATCAGCAGTGTCCGCCGCCCGGCCCGCGCCGCGGCCACCGCCGCCGCGATTCCGGCCGGTCCGCCGCCGAGCACGACCACGTCATATTCGCCGTAGACCGGGATTTGCCGCGCCGGCTCTTCGATCGTGTTCGACCGCATCATTTCCGCCCTGATCAATTTGATTGATGCCGACTATGAATTGATGCGAATTGAAGTACAATCCACCAAATAATGTAATCAGCTTTCTCGAATCGAGAAAGGCAGATGGACACGCTGGTCAACCTCGAAGCCTTCCTCGCCACCGCCGACGCCGGCGGCTTCTCGGCCGCCGCGCGCAAGCTCAACGTCGCGACGTCGGTGGTGGCCAAGCGCGTCACTCAGCTCGAGGAGCGGATCGGCACCGCGCTGTTCCATCGCTCGACCCGGCAATTGCGGCTGACCGAGGCCGGCCAGCAATATGTGCATCGCGCGCGCGGCGTCGTCGCCGATGTCGGCGATCTCTTGTCGCGGATGGGAGAGAAGCGGCGCGACCTCACCGATCATCTGCGGGTCAAGGCGCCGACCTCGCTGACGGTGGCGCGGCTCGCCGACGCCTTCACCGCGTTTCAAAAACAGAACCCGAGCGTCAAGCTCGAGATCGTGATGATCGACCGCCCGGTCGATCCGGTCACGGAGGGATTCGACATCGCGATCGGCGCCTTCCCGCATTCCTTCGGCGGCGTCGTCGATGAGCCGCTGTGCCTGCTGCCGCGGCTGCTCTGCGCCTCGCCCGCGTATTTGCGCAAGCACGGTACGCCAAAACATCCGCGCGACCTGGTCGATCATCGCTGCCTCAGCTTCCTGCCGACCGGCCCGGAATGGCCGTTCGAGGGGCCGCGCGGCCGCATCAACATCCAGGTGCGGCCGTATCTGTCCTCGAACGAGGGCCGCGTGCTGGAGCAGAGCGCGATCGCCGGCAACGGCATCGCGCTGCTGTCGCACTACCTGGTCGCGGACGCCCTGCGCGACCGCAGCTTGCAGCCGGTGCTGCCGGAGTTTCCGATCCCCGAATTGTGGGTGAAGGCCGCCGTTCCCGAGCGCCGCATCGATGCCGCCGCGGTGCAGGCGCTGCTCACGACGCTGAAGACATCGCTGGCGCAGCCGCTGTGAGGCGCCTTGCCCCCTGCATGCGAACCTGAGACAACAGCGCGAAAGGATTGCCCGTCTTGAAACGCCTGGTCTCAGCTTTGCTCGGTCTCATCGTCTGCGCCACGCCCGCGGCGGCGCTGGAGACCTGCCGTTTCATCCAGGACAAGGCCGAACGCGAGGCCTGCTATCACCGTCAGGAGCAGGAGCTTGCGGCGCGGCGCAAGCCGGAGCCTGCGCCGGTGGCCGGGCCGTCAGCGGAAGCAAAGACGGTGCAATCGCTGCAGCAGATGCGCCGCGATGACGCCGAGGTCTATCGCAGCATCGGCGGCATCTGCAACGGCTGCTGAGCGGCGTGCCTAAGCCGCGCCACCGCCCCAGCGGCCCGCGCGCTTCTCCGCAAACGACGCCAGCCCTTCCGCCGCCTCCTCGGTCTGCCGCTTTGCGGAGTGCAGATGCACCAGGCGCTTGTAGGCGGCGTCGTCGACGGCCATGCCGCCGAACGAGCTTTCCAGCGCCAGCTTCTTGGTCTCGGCCAGCGCGTTCGGTGCGTTCGCCAGCAGCTGCTCGACGACCTTGGCGCCGGCGCCGTCGAGATCGGCCAGCGGCACCACATCGTGCACCAGGCCGATGCGGCGCGCGTCCTCGGCGCCGAAGCGCTCGCCGGTCAGCGCATAGCGGCGCACCTGGCGCACGCCGATGGCGTCGCAGAGCTGCGGGATGATGATCGCCGCGGTCAGGCCCCAGCGCACCTCGGTGATCGAGAACAGCGCGTTGTCGGCCGCGATCACCACGTCGCAGGCCGCGATCACGCCGGTGCCACCGCCGAAGCAGCCGCCCTGCACCAGCGCCACCGTCGGCACCGGCAGCGTGTTGAGTCGCTGCACCGCCTCGAAGGTGGCGCGCGAAGCCGCTTCGTTCTCCTCTGACGATTTCGGCCGCACGCTGTTGATCCATTTCAGATCGGCGCCGGCCTGAAAGTGTTTGCCATTGCCTTTCAGCACCACGACGCGGACCGGCTTGGCGGAGAGATCGTCGATCGCCGCCAGCACGCCCTCGATCAGCGCCCCGTCATAGGCATTGTTCACCTCCGGGCGGTTCAGCGTGACGGTCGCGACCCCGCGCGCGTCGAGGCTCCACAGGACCGGGCTGGCGGACATGGACGTGTCTCCCTCATTGTCTGTCTGGCGGCACTATGGCCGAGAGCACATGGCCTGATCCATCACTTTCGAGCGCGCCGGGCCGCGCCCCACGCATGACCGGTTGCGCGATGCTGTGCGTCTGTGGAAACTGGGGCGACACCATTCGAGGACTGTTCCACCCATGCGGATTTGCATTTTCGGCGCGGGCGCCGTCGGCAGCCATTTTGCGGTCCGGCTGGCGCGCGCCGGGCACGAGGTTTCCTGCGTGATGCGCGGCGCGCACCTCGACGCGGTCAAGGCTGATGGCCTGACGCTCAAGGTCGGCGACACCGCCGTCACCGCAAGGGTGAAGGCATCGGCCGATCCCGCCGATCTCGGGCCGCAGGACGTCGTCATCAGCACGCTGAAGGCGACCGGCATCGACGCGCTCGCGGACGGACTGGCGCCGCTGCTGCACGATGGGACCGCGATCGTGTTCGCGCAGAACGGCATTCCCTGGTGGTACGATCTCGGCCTGGCGCCGCAGCATCCGGCGATTCCCGATCTCGGCTTCCTCGATCCCGGCGGGCGCTTGCGCAGCGCCGTGCCGAAACAGCGGATCATCGGCGGCGTGATCTTCTCCTCCAACGAGGTGATCGCGCCCGGCGTGGTCGCGAACCTGTCGCCGGACCGCAACCGCCTGTTGATCGGCGAATGCGACGACCGGCCGAGCGAGCGCATCGCGCAGCTGCGCGCCGCGCTCAATGGGGCCTCGATCGAATCGCCCGAGGTCAAGGAAATCCGCGAGACGATCTGGTCAAAGCTGCTCACCAACATGTCGATGTCGGTGCTCTGCCTGTTGACCGGGCTGACCGCGCGCGGCGTCCGCGACGATCCGGCGATGCAGGAGGTGATCCCGCGCCTGCTCGACGAGGCCAATGCGATCGCAACGCGCTACATCCCCGCGGTCAAGCGTGTCACCCGCTCAGGCCCGGCGCCGGATCACAAGCCGTCGATCCTGCAGGATTTCGAGCTCGGCCGCGCCATGGAGATCGACGTGCTGGTCCGCGCCCCGGCCGCGTTTGCGCGCACTGCCGGCCTTGCCACCCCGATGCTCGACCTGATGGCCGCGCTCGCGATCCAGAAGGCGCGTGACAGGGGGCTGTATTCGGGCTGAGCGCCACCGGTCACAGGGCAACTTTCCGCATCCGATGATATCGAGTACATCCAGCACAGCCGCCCGGATGTCGCGCAGGAAAGCTGGATGAAGAAAGCGAAGAAGACCGTTCAGCCGGGAGCCCCGGCGCTCGAGAAGGGGCTCGACCTGCTGGAGGCACTGGCCGCGGAATCGCGCGGCTTGAACCAGAAGCAGCTCGCAGAAAGGGTCGGCCGCTCCGTCGGCGAGATCTTCCGCATGCTGGTGGCGCTGGAGCAGCGCGGCTACGTCACCCGCGACCTCGCGACCGGCGAATATACGCTGACGCTGAAGCTGTTCCGGATCGCGTCGCAATTCCCGCCGACCGAGCGGTTGTTGCAGGCAGCGCTTCCCATCATGGAGCAGCTGGCCGCGCGTGTCCGGCTATCGTGTCATCTCACGGTGCTGCATGGCGAGCAGTTCCTGGTGATCGCGCGCATCGAGCCGGAGTGGCTGATGGGCTGGTCGGTGAAGGTCGGCGCGGTGTTTCCGCTGACGCAGCAATACGCGTCCGCCAAGGTGCTCGCCGCCTTCCAGCTCGAAGCGCGGCGCAACGAGCTGGCCGACGTCATCGCTGCGCACGACCACGTCAGCCTGAAGAAAGCCGTGGCCGCGCTCGACCGGGTCTCGGCCGAAGGCGGAAACTTCTCCAACGATGACGGCTATACCCGTATCCTCGCCTATAGCTGCCCGATCATCGAGGCATCCGGGCGCGCCGTTGCGGCGCTGACGGTGCCGCTCGTTCGCGAGGACAAGATCGCGACCGCCGAGGCGGCCAGCATTGCGGGCGAGCTGCGCAGCGCGGCGCGGACCGTGTCGGAGAAGATCGGCGGCACCGTTCGCCCGTAGCAAGGCGACCGTTAGAAGACGGTCGCGCGGCCGATTTCGCCGTCTATGCCATCATGACTTCAGGAAATCACAGCCGCCCTCTTCCAGCGGCCTGAAGGCTTCACCAGGCGGTATGGTCTTGATCAATCTGTAGTAATCCCACGGGTATTTCGACTCGTCGGGCTTCTTGACCTCGAACAGATACATGTTGTGCAGCTTGCGCCCGTCGGCGCGAATGCTGCCCTTGCCGAACAGCGGATCGTCGGTCGGCAGCTTCTTCATCTCCTGCACGACGGCCTTGCCGTCCGAGGTGCTGCTGAGAGCGTCGGCGGCCTTGAGATAATGCAGCGTCGCCGCATAGACGCCTGCCTGCATCGCGGTCGGATAGCGGCCGTTGTTGCGCGGTGCGAAGCGCTTGGCCCAGGCCCGCGTCTCGTCATTTATGTCCCAGTAGAAGGCTTCGGTGAATTGCAGGCCCTGCGCGACCTTGAGACCGAGCGCATGCACGTCGCTCAGATACAGCACGGTGGCGACCACGCGCTGGCCGCCTTGCGGGATGCCGAACTCGACGGACTGCTTGATCGAATTGATGGTGTCGCCGCCCGCGTTGATCAGGCCGATGATCTGGGCTTTCGACGATTGCGCCTGGAGCAGGAAGGACGAGAAGTCCTGCGTGTTGATCGGCGTGCGAACGCCGCCGACCACCGAACCGCCAAGCTTGGAGACCACGTTCTTGACCTCTGCCTCCATGGCGTGACCGAAGGCATAGTCGGCGGTCAGCGTGAACCAGGTCTTGCCGCCGGCCGCGACGACCGCCCGCGCGGTGCCCGACGACAGCGCGTAGGTATCGTAGCTCCAGTGCACCAGATTGGGCGAGCAGGCCTTGCCGGTGAGATCGGACGACGAGGCGCCGGACACGATCAGCGCCTTGTTGTTCTGCTGCACGACGTTGCGTACAGCGAGCGCGACCGCCGAATTCGGCACGTCGATCACGGCATCGACACCGCTGCGGTCGATCCATTCGCGCGCGATGTTGGCGCCTAGATCAGCCTTGTTCATGTGGTCGCCGGTCAGAACCTCGATCGGCCGCTTCATTTTCGGCGTCGCCGCCTGAAAATCCTCGACGGCCATCTTGGCGGCGATGACGGAGCCTGGACCGGTCACGTCGGCATAGAGGCTCGACATATCCGTGAGCACGCCGAGCCGCAGCGGGATGTTGTCGTCGGCCCGCGCTGCCAGACTGCCCATCCCGACCGCCAGTCCGGCGGCGCCGGCCAGCAAGCGCCGGCGGCTGATTGCAAAAGACCTTCCCATCGACGCTCCTCCTAATTGTCGCCCGGCTTTTTTTCCAGCCGGTGCGGTTGTTGATGTTCCCGCGTGCGGGGTCGTTCCTGCTAGGGAATGAGACGCTCGATCAGCCGCCTGTCCTCGACCTCGAAGCCGCCGCCATAAACCTCCGAGACCATGAACTGCGCGCCGATGATCTCGGGCTCGAGATCGGCAATCGGATCGTATTCCGAGCGGTGCAGCGTCATGGCGGCGCGGCCGGGCACCGGCGCGGAATACTTCAGCGGCGTGCGGCGATAGGCGATGTCGGCATAGGCGGTCTCGAGCCGCGCAGGGTGCGGCACGCGGCGGACGTGGATTTCACCGCCGGGCTGCTCGGCGCCATCGACGACGCGGATCACCGGGGCGGTGGCATCCGGCGTGAAGCTGAAATCGGCCAGCGGAATTCCGCGGCGCCTGACCCAACCCGAGATCGAGCCGTCCGGCCGCTCGTCGAACGCGTAATGCGTGTCCTTCTTGGTGTAGCCGAACACCTCGCGCCCGGCGCAGATCCCCATCGGATCGCTGCAATACATGAAGATATGCGTTTCGGTGAACAGCCCCTTGTAGCGGACCGGCACCGTGATCATCAGGTCGAACATCTGCCCCGCATGCACCGCAAGCGAGTGTCCGGGCGATACCATGAAGCGGAAGGCGACGCGGTCGCTCGCGATCTCGAACGGCGTGTCGGCGAGCAGCCGCGCGACCTTGCCGGGCGCGACCCGCGTCATGATCTCGACAGTGCGCAGGGTGCAGCCCCACTCCACGGGATAGGCCGGCGAATAGGGCGGGTTCACGCCGCTGTTCGGCTTCAATCGATAGTCGCCGAACATGCGGCGCGTCGGGTCATCAATGTCGGACATCAGGCTCTTCTCTGTTCATTGCTCACCGCATCACGGCGGTTTGCGCGTTCTTCATCAGCACCTGCTGCTGATCGCCCATGACGTGGGCGTGGAAGGCGACGGCAGCTTCCGACAGGTCGCGCTCGGGCCGGTATTCCGGCTCGAAGTTGCCGAACTGGTCAACGCCGCGGACCAAGGTTGCGCTATCGCGCGTGCCGACGATCTGGCGGACGTGGGTCGGCAGATAACGGATCGCAAAGCCGATCCGGCGCTTGCCGGACGGATTCGGGTCGGAGCCGTGGATCAGCCGGACGTGGTGCAGCGACATCTCGCCCGGCTGCAATTGCAGCATCACGGCCTGACTCTCGTCGACGTCGACCTCGATCTCCTGTCCGCGAGTCAAGAGATTGTCGGCGGCAAAGGTGTCGCGATGCGCGATCTGCTCGAGCTTCTGCGTGTCGGGAATGACGCGCATGGCGCCGTTCTCCGCCGTGCTCTCCGAAAGCGCTACCCAGCCCGTGACGATATCGGCGGGATCCAGACCCCAATAGGTGGAATCCTGATGCCAGGACACGAAGCCGGGATCGCGCGCTTCCTTGATGAAGAACGTGCTGCTCCAGCACAGGATGTTCGGGCCGATCACGCCCTCGACGGCATCGAGGATCGCCGGATGGCGGATCAATTCGTCGAGCCAGGTGAACAGCAGATGGCTCTTGTGGCGCATCGAGCCCTTCAGCACGCCGTGCGCGGCCTCGTGGGCTTCCAGTTTTCGGCGGACGGCCGCGGCCTCGTCGCCGGACAATGCGGGGATCGGCGCGTAATAGCCGTGCTCCTGGTAATGCGCGACCGCCGCATCAGAAAGACGTCCCATGGGTTCCCCATTATTTTATATATGCTTCTTTGATTGCATATATGAAATCCAAACTCACGACGAGTCAAGCCGCGCCGGGGCGAGTTCCGTCCGTTTGAAAGCAGTTGCCTGCCGGTGACCGGACCATGACAATGGTCGCGATCACTCTCGGAACCCGGAAGGGCAGGCATGCAACTCAAGGACAAGGTCTGCGTCGTCACCGGCGGCGCGAGCGGGATCGGCGAAGCGGTGGCGCGGGCCTATGCAGCGGCCGGCGCGCGCGGCGTCGTGGTCGCCGACCTGAAGACGTCGCGCGACCGGCTCGCCAGCGTCGCCGGCGACATCGATGGGCTCGCGGTGACTGCCGATGTCGGGCTGGAAGAGGACGTCAAGGCGCTGATCGCCGCCGCCGAGGACAAATACGGACCGGTCGACGTGTTCTTCTCCAATGCCGGATTGTCGCGCAAGGGACAGGAGTCCGCCTCGGATGCCGACTGGGACGTGAGCTGGCGAGTGCATGTGATGAGCCATGTGTTCGCGGCGCGGGCGCTGGTGCCCGGCATGCTCGTGCGCGGTTCCGGTTATCTGCTCAACACCGCGTCGGCGGCGGGGCTGCTGGCGTCGCTGAACTCGATGGCCTATGGCGTGACGAAGAGCGCCGCGGTCGCGCTCGCCGAGCATCTCGCGATTCAGTATGGCGACCGCGGCATCCGCGTCTCCGTGCTCTGCCCGCAGTCGGTACAGACAGGCATGACGACGCCGGGCCCGAGCGCCGCGCGGGTCGACGGCGTGCTGCAGCCAGCTGAGGTGGCGCGGATGGTGATCGAGGCGATGGCGGAGGAACGCTTCCTCATCCTGTCGCATCCGCAAGTGCAGGAGTACATGCAGCGCAAGGCCGCCAATCGCGACCGCTGGCTGTCCGGCATGCGCCGCCTGCGCGACAAGATCTATGGCGGGGTGGTGTGACCAGCGTAGCCCGGATGTAGCTGAGTGTAGCCCGGATGCAGCGAAGCGTAATCCGGGGCCACCGTAACCGCGGATAATCTGTCCCGGATTGCGCTGCGCTTCATCCGGGCTACGCAGCTTCGCTCGCAATGACGCCATCACTCCTTCGGCGCAAACCTTTCCAGCAATCCCGTGTATTGCTTCGCCGCCGGCGAGGCGTAGGCGCCGCGGCGTGATGTCGTCAGCTTGAGGCCCGCGAGCGCCTCCGCCTGCTTCACGGCGGCGGCGACGCCATCGACCACGGGCACGCCGAATTGCACCGACAGCTCATGCGCGAGATCGGCCATGCCGGCGCAGCCGAGCACGATGGCGTCCGCGCCCTTGTCCAGCGCCCGCGCGATCTCCGCCTGCAGCTTCGCCTTGGCGCCCGAGCCGGGCTTCTCGATATCCAGCACCGCGACGTCGCAGGCGGTGACCGCGGCGCGTTCGGCAAAGCCGTAGCGGCGCACCAGCTCCTCCAGCGGCACGATCGAGCGCGGCAGCGTGGTGACGATGCCGATGCGTTTTGCAACCTGCCCGGCGGTGACCAGCGCCGCCTCGCAGATCCCGACCACCGGGAAGCGCGCCACTGAGCGCGCGGCATCGAGCCCGGTGTCGTCGAAGCAGGCGATGATGCCGGCATCGGCGTCGGGCGCGTTGCGCAATGCCTCGATCAGCCCGGGGACGGCGAACGCCTCGTCATAAAAGCCCTCGATCGAGGCCGGGCCCATCGCGGAGGTGACGGCCACGATCTCGGTGCCCGGCGCGGCCACCGCCCGCGCGGCGGTGGCGATGGTCGCGGTCATCGATGCGGTGGTGTTGGGATTGACGATCAGGATCTTTGTCATGGTTGGAAGTTAGCATCCCTTTCGCGACCAAGCGTAGATCGTAACCCGGATGGAGCGAAGCGTAATCCGGGACAGTGCCGCAGCCGGAAAGACTCCCGGATTTCGCTTCGCTTCATCCGGGCTACAAGAGCTTAGCTACGAGATCTTCGCCACCCACGCCGCGAACGCATCCAGCACCTCGGCCATCACCTCGCCGTCGTTGCGGCCGGAGCGCTTCAGCACGTGGAAGGAGTGATCGGCCTCCTTCACCAGCTGCAATGTCGCCCGCGCACCCAGCCCCTTCACGACAGGCTGCAGCAGGTCGAGCTCGGCCAGCGCATCGCGGGTGCCCTGCAGAAACAGCATCGGAATCTTGACCTCGGCGAGATGCGCGGCGCGGTCGCTCGACGGCTTGCCGGCGGCATGCAGGGGAAAGCCGAGGAACACCAGCGCGCGCACGCCGGCCAGCGGCGCCTTCGCCTGGGCCTGCGAGGTCATGCGCCCGCCGAACGACTTGCCGCCGGCGAACAGCGGCAGATCGCCGCAACGGCGCGCCGCCTCCGCCACCGCGGCGCGCACGGCCGCTTGCGCCACCGCAGGCGGATCGGGCCGGCCGCTGCCCTTCTCCATGTAGGGAAACTGATAGCGCAAGGTCGCGATGCCCCGCTCGGCGAGGCCGGCCGCGATCGTCTGCATCGACGGATGCGCCATGCCGGCGCCGGCACCGTGGGCAAACACATAGGCCGCGCGCGGCTCAGCCGGGCGCAGCAGCAGCGCGGACACATTGCTGTTGTCCGAGACTGCGATAGTGAGCTGCTCTGCGCCGGCCGCGTTCAAGCGATGCCTCGGAAAAAATTGCATTGCAGTTGTAGCTTCCCGCCGCGATGCGCGCAAATGCCGCCCGGACGTTGCCGCGAAACGTGAACTGGTTCACAGCCACCGAACATTTCCGTTGGTAGATCAAGCGACGCTACTGTAGGATGATGCACAGCACGATACACGCAGGACGAGAATCCGTTTTCGGCGATTCTTAACATCTCATCCATATCACGCGCGGTGACCGCGAATCTGGGGGACGGGGCATGCCTCGCAAGACGATCGTTATCATCGGGCTGTTGATTGTCGCCGGCCTGCTCTACTTCAAGGACGACATCGAGACGGTCACGAGCGGCTTCCACGTCAAGGCCGTCGATTATCAGGCGCCGGCCAAGACCGTGTGGCTCGACCAGAATGTCAGCGCCGAGCGGCTGCGCTGGTTCTACCATGCCGACCAGGGCACAAGGACCTTCGGCATTCCCAAGGAATGGTTCATGGTGCTGGAGCAGCCGACGGTCTGGCCGCTGATCGGCGCGGCGCCGCGGCTTTCCGAGACCGACTATCTCGGCCGCTTCGGCTTCATTCCGGATACCGTGATTCCGGGCAAGGCTGATCCGCTGCCGATCGGCTTCGCGCCGGGCGGCCCGATGCTGGACGCCAATGGCGCGCCGTTTCGCAATCCGCACACCAAGGCCGACATGAACGGCATCGGGCTGACCTGCGCGGCCTGCCATACCGGCAGCTTCAACTATCGCGGCACGGCAATCGTGATCGACGGCGGCCCGGCCAACACCAATCTGTTCGAGTTCCAGAAGAGCGTCGGCCTGTCGCTGCTGCTGACGCGGTTCTGGCCCGGCCGCTTCGCCCGCTTTGCCGAGGAGATTCTCGGCAAGGATGCCAGCCTCGACGAGCGCATGGCGCTGCGCGGCCAACTCGATCTGGTGCTGAAGCAGTACGCCAACATCAATACGCTGGAGACCAAGGTCGCCGCCAACAGCGTCGAAGAGGGCTACGCCCGGCTCGACGCGCTGAACCGGATCGGCAACCAGGTGTTCTCGATCAATCTGAACAATCCGAACAACTACGCCTCGCATTCGGCGCCGGTGCATTTCCCGCGGATCTGGAATGCGCCGTGGTTCAGCTGGGTGCAGTATGACGGCTCGATCATGCAGCCGATGGTGCGCAATGCCGGCGAGGCGCTCGGCGTCAGCGCCGAGCTCAATCTGCTCGACGAGGCCAAGGGCCTGTACAAGTCGAGCGCGCGGGTCGAGGTGCTGTACGAGATGGAGCGGATGATCGCCGGCGAGCCGCCGAGCGCGGACAAGGGTTTTGGCGGGCTGGCGTCGCCGAAATGGCCGGAGAACATTTTGCCGCCGATCAACATGGATCTCGCGAAGAAGGGCGGCGAGCTCTACAAGGCGCATTGCCAAGAGTGCCATGGCCCGGCGATCGACAGCAAGGCGCTGCCGCCGAGCGAAGCCTTCGCGCTGTTCAAGGACACCAAGCGCTGGATCAAGAACGAGGCCGGCCAGCCGCTGCTCGATGTCGAACTCGTTCCGATCAGCCATATCGGCACCGACAGCGCCCAGGCCGAGGGCCTCGCGACCCGCGTCGTCGAGACGCCGGACAATCTGAAGCTCAAGGACACGGCCTTCGGACCGGCGCTCGGCGAGCTGGTCGAGAAGACGGTCAATTATTGGTACGACCAGAACAAGACCCCGCCCGAGGACCGCAAGCGGATCGACGGCTACATGCCGAACAAGATTCAGGCGCCGCTGGCCTACAAGGTGCGGCCGCTCAACGGTATCTGGGCGACGCCGCCCTATCTGCACAACGGGTCGGTGCCGACCATCTACGCGCTGCTGTCGCCGGTGAAGGACCGGCCGGCGACGTTCTGGCTCGGCAGCCGGGAATATGACCCCAAGGATCTCGGCTACGTGTGGAAGGACAGCATCAAGAACGGCTTCCAGCTCGACACGTCGAAGCGCGGCAACTCCAATTCCGGTCACGAATTCTCCAACGAGAAGCGGCGCGGCGTGATCGGGCCGGAGCTGAAGGAGGACGAGCGCCGCGCGCTGATCGAGTTCATCAAGACGCTGTAGCCGGCGGTCCAGCCGCGAAGGGACTGCGCCCCCTCTCCCGCTTGCGGGGGAGGGCTGGGGTGGGGGTGTCTCCGCGAGTCGTGTCGTGGAGAGAGCCCCCACCCGGATTGCATCCGAGGATGCAATCCGACCTCCCCCGCAAGCGGGAGAGGTGAATCGAGTTCGCGGGGCGGACTTACTCGAATCCGCTCACGTCTTTGGCCCCGGCGCGCCCTGGCGGCGCGCCGGACGCGTCATGGCTTCCAACTCGAGCAGCTGGTTGAGCTGCTCCTCGGTCAACAGCTTCTCCTCCAGCACGATGTCGGCGACCGAGCGGTTCTCCTGCAGCGCGCGGCGGGCGACGCGCGAACTCGCCTCATAGCCGAGACTGGGCGCCAGCGCGGTGATCAGGCCGATCGAGCCCTGCACCAGGCTGCGGCAGCGCTCGCGGTCGGCCTCGATGCCCTCGACGCAGCGCTTTGTCAGCGTGTCGACCGCCGCGGTCAGCATCCGCAGCGAGCTCAGCACGCAATAGCCGATGGTCGGCTCGAACGCGTTGAGCTGCAATTGCCCGCCCTCGGCGCACATCGTCACCGTGAGATCGTGCCCGATCACCAGGAAGGCGACCTGGTTGACCACCTCGGGGATCACCGGATTGACCTTGCCGGGCATGATCGAGGAGCCGGCCTGCACCGCCGGCAGCCGGATCTCGCCGATGCCGGTGCGCGGCCCCGACGACAACAGCCGCAGATCGTTGCAGATCTTCGAGACCTTGACCGCAACGCGCTTGAGCACACCGGAGAACAGCACGAAGGCGCCGAGGTCGGAGGTCGCCTCGATCAGGTTGGAGGCGAGCACCATCGGCTGGCCCGACAACCGCGCCAATTCCTCCACCGCAAGCGCGGCATAGCGCGGATCGGCATTGATGCCGGTGCCGATCGCGGTGGCGCCGAGATTGACCTCGCGGAACAGGCTCGAGATCTCGTTGAGCCGCGCGACGTCCTCCTTCACCGTGACGTGGAAGGCGTCGAACTCCTGGCCGAGCGTCATCGGCACCGCGTCCTGCAGCTGGGTGCGGCCCATCTTCAGGACGTCGGCGAACTCCACTGCCTTGCCCTTGAACGCGTAGGCGAGATCGTCCAGCGCGCGCACCAGCGGCTGGGTGGCGAAGATCACTGCGAGCCGCAGCGCGGTCGGATAGGCGTCGTTGGTCGACTGCGCCATGTTGACGTCGTCGTTCGGATGCAGCGCGTGATAGTCGCCCGGCTTGCGGCCCATCAGCCGCAGCGCAACGTTGGCGATCACTTCATTGGCGTTCATGTTGGTCGAGGTGCCGGCGCCGCCCTGGATCGCGTCGACCACGAAGGATTCGGCATAGACCTTGTTGGTCGCCACCTCGACGCAGGCCGCCTCGATCGCATTGGCCTTCTCGGGGCTGAGATAGCCGAGCCGCTTGTTGGCGCGCGCCGCCGCCTGCTTCACCAGCGCCAGCGCACGGACGAATTCCGGAAAATGGCCGACCGGCACGCCGGTGATCGGAAAGTTCACCACCGCGCGCTTGGTGTGAATGCCCCACAGCGCGTTGGCCGGGACCTCGTCCTCGCCGAGCAGATCGTGCTCGGTGCGCGACTGCGCCTGCCCGATCGGCACGGTGCGGACGGTCGCGACCGCAAGTTCGCTGGGGCCGGAGCTCTCGCCCGATGGCGCCGCGGCGACTGCGGTGGTGGCGGTCTCAACCTTCGATTCGGCCATCGGTACCTCCGTTACCTCTGATGTCGCGGCATCGTTTCAACATGGCGCGTTGAGATCGCAGCCGCATTCCCCACGCGCATGATGCCCCCGGCCCCGGAACAAAGCCAATGGCGTCTCCGCCGCGGTTGCGACGTTTTGCGTGGATTGCTGGTGAAAGCCCGGCGCCGCACCTGGACGTCGCGATGTTCGCGGTTGCGAGATACCGAAGCAGTGATGCAGTCATGAGCACGGGCACGGAACGAGGCTGACGCTGCCCGCGGAACTTGAGATAGCCTGTTGTTTCCAAACATGTCTTGCCAGCCAACCACGGCTTTGTGACATTGCGGCGTGGCCCGGATCGACTAACAGCTCCACACCGACAACGAGGCAGAATTCGAAATCGTGTCCAACGCTCATGACAGCTTGACCATCACCTTCCGCTGCCCGGCGGAGCTCGAGGGCAAGATCCCGCCGCCGGTGCCGGCGACGCTGGGCCTTCCCGGCTGGCTCAAGGCGATGCCGACGCAGGCCTTCAACGCGGTCAACATGCGCGACGAGGATACCGTCAAGCGCTGCCCGCCGTTCGTCGACGCCATGACCACGGGCTTCCTGCTGCCGCTGATCTGCGACCTCAGGGTCGAGAACGGCGAGATCACCTGGGACAACGACCTCCCCACCGGCGTGCTCGACTTCCCGCGCGCGCCGATCGGTTTTCATGACGAGAGCCAGGTGACCGGCACGCCGCTGTTCGAGCCGGACCGCTTCGTGATCAAGTTTCACAATCTGTGGACCATCGAGGCGCCGGAGGGCTACTCGCTGTTCTTCACCCATCCGCTCAATCGCTTCGATTTGCCGTTCACCACGCTGAGCGGCCTGGTCGATTGCGACCTCTATCACGACAGCTGGATTCATTTCCCGGCGCGCTGGCACGACACCAGCTTCAACGGCGTGCTGCCGAAGGGCACGCCGGTCGCGCAATGCATCCCGGTCAAGCGCGACAACTGGTCCGCGCAGACCGCGGCAATGACACCGGACGAGACGCTGCGGGTGCAGGATCTGACCAAGCAGATCAGCCGCGAGCCCGGGTTGTACCGCCGGCAATTCCGGACGTAGCGGTTGTTCACGCTCAGCACGCACCGCTGGCGGTTCCGTCATCCTGAGGTGCGAGCCTCTTCGGCGAGCCTCGAAGGATCGACGGCCACCAGCCGGGCCGTGCATCCTTCGAGGCTCGCCAAAAGAGGCTCGCACCTCAGGATGACGGGGATGGTGTTGGTTTGATTCAACTGTCGAACAGCTGGCTCGGTGTCATCACCCGCGAAGGCGGGTGATCCAGTATTCCAGAGACAGCAGTGCTTGAGCAGATAGGCCGCGGCGTACTGGATCGCCCGGTCTATGTGCGCAATTGCGCACAGGCCGGGCGACGACAGTTTTGGGTGGGGGACGCCGTTTTACATTCTCGCGACGGTAGAGCCGCCGGCGCTACGGCCTAGCCCGGCTCGCTCAAAAACTTCGTGAATGCGCTGGGGCGGAAGAAGAAGCGGCCGTGCGAGGACTTGGCGAGCG
Organism: Bradyrhizobium sp. CCBAU 51753; assembly: GCF_015291565.1. Classification (NCBI taxonomy): domain Bacteria; kingdom Pseudomonadati; phylum Pseudomonadota; class Alphaproteobacteria; order Hyphomicrobiales; family Nitrobacteraceae; genus Bradyrhizobium; species Bradyrhizobium sp. CCBAU 51753. The sequence goes on from NZ_CP030037.1 coordinate 8,848,740, forward strand.
CGTGGGTGGTGCGGCCGATCATGTGCGGGCGGCCGCGCAGCGCCAGGCGCAGATTGGCTTCGCCGCCGGCGCGGTCGCCCATCTCGAGCAGACAGGCGGAAAAATCGGCGCGCGTCATCGCATCGTCGGGCCGCAGCGCCAGCACCTGGCGATAGAGATCGGCGGCGCCGGCATAGTTGCCGTCGAGCAGCAGCACCCGCGCCAGCGTGGTGAGGATTTCGGGGTGCCCCGGCGCGGCGGCGCGCGCCTTTTCGAGCAGGTCGCGCGCCCGGCCGCGCTCGTTGCGCTGAAGAACCAGCCGCGCCAGCGATAGTTGCAGCTCGACGGCGCCGGACGCGAGGCCAAGCGCGTCCTCGATGACACCAATCGCCTCGTCGAGGCGTCCGGCCGCGGACAGCTGACCGGCTAGTTCCTGAAACGCGGGAAAGAACGGCGGCCGGCGCGCGGTGGTCTTGCGTAACAGCTCGATCGCCTCGCGGCCGCGTCCGGCCCCGCCCAGCGCCGCGCCAAGCAGGGTCTCGACACCGGCATCCTCGAGGCGCCGCGCGATCCGCTCCAGCGGCGCGATCGCCTCCGCGCCGCGGTTCTGCGCCAGCAGCGCCCGGGCCAGGATGGTGGCGGCGCCGGCATCGGTCCGGCTCGCCTTCAGGAGTTCGCCGGCAATCCGCTCGGCCTCGGCGAACTGCCCCATCTGCAGCGCCAGCGCGGCGCGTTGCAGGGCGGGGGACGGAGTTTGACCGCGATGAGCAGTCGGCGGCGGCGGAGGTTTTGGCATGCGGCTCGTGATGGAATCGTCGTTTCGGCGGTTAGCATCGCCCGGACGACGACGTCCAGCAACAGTCGCGTGATGGGGCGCTTCGAAGTGCTGCCCCGGAAACGTCCTCCTATCGCTTGCTGAGCAGGATGTTGCGCTGCTGCAGATCCCTGATCCGCTCCGGCGCGACGTCGAGCTGGCCGAGGATGTCTTCATTGTGCTCGCCCTGATAGGCCGGCACGCCGGGGGACGGCAGTTCGGAGCGGCTGAAGATCCAGGGATTGCCGGGCATGCGGACCAGCCCGCCGGCGCGGTCATCGACCTCGACCACGGCGTTCCACTCTTTCGCCCAGTCGGTCTCCACGAACTCATTGACGGTGCGCACGCGCCCGACCGCGAGCCCGGCTTCGCTGACCTGCGCCTGCAACTGCTCGAGATTCTCGAACGTGGTGATCCAGGCGCGGATGTCAGCGAGCAGCGGCGCGAGGTTCTGCCGGCGCAGGCTCGCGGTGGCATAGCGCGGATCGGCGAGCAGATCGCTTCGCCGCATCATCGCGCAATAGCGCGTGAACATCGGCGAATAGATCGGGCTGGCGGCGATCGTCAGGCGGGTGCCGTCGGACATCTCAAATATGTGCGACTCATTGGCGGACAGCGCGATCGGCTCGCCGTCGGTGTCGATGCCCGACATCATCGCGCCGGCGCGCTCATTGACCGACAGCATCGTCGCGGCCATCGACACATCGATGTGCTGTCCCTCGCCGGTGCGGTTGCGATGCTGAAGCGCGGCGAGCACGGCGATGACGCCCTGCAGCCCGGTATAGACATCGGCATGGCTACAGGAATCGCCGCGCGGCTCGGACAGCGCCGCGCCGAAATGATCCTGCACGATCGAGGTCAGCCCGGTCTCGGCCTGCACCGTCGGCGCAAAGGCCGGACGATTGCGCCAGGAGGTCGACTGCCCGTAGCCGCTGAGCGAGACATAGATGATGCCGGGATTGAAGGCGCGGACGTCGTCGTAGCTGAAGCCGAACCGCGCCAAGGTGCCGGGACGAAAGTTCTCGACGATGACGTCGGCATCCCTGCACAGGCGGGTGACGATTTCGCGCGCCTCCGCGTAGTTGAGGTCGATGCTGAGATTCCGCTTGCCGGCGTTCTGCTGCACGAAATAGAGACCCATGCCGCTGACGAACGGCAGTCCGGCGCGGCCGATGTCGCCGGACGGCGGCTCGATCTTGGTGACGTCGGCGCCGAGATCGCGCAGCGCCTTGGTGCAATGCGGACCAGCCAATACGCGGGTGAAATCGACCACCCGCAATCCCTGAAGAGGCGCAGCCGACATCGTCAGTCTCCCTCGAAGACGGCGGTTGCCGGGCCGGAGGCGAAAAAGGCATCGGCGCCGCGCTGGCGATCCTTGGTCTTCCAGATCATGTCGTTGATCTCGACCTGTCGCGCGTCGGCGGCGGCGACGCCGCCGCGCGCCTGCAGGTTCGCCTGCATCTTGACGCCGGCGATGACCTTGGTCGGGCCGGCGGCGAGCTGCCGCGCCATGGTCATCGATGACGCGCCCAATTCCGCTTCCGGCACGACGAGATTGATGATGCCCCAGCGTTCGAACGCCTCGGGCGTGTGACGGCGGCCGAGCATCGCGATCTCCTTGGCGCGGGCGATGCCGGCGCGTTGCGCGATGCGCTGCGTGCCGCCGAGCAACGGCAGCAATCCGACTGCGACCTCGACCTGGCCGAGGAACGCGGTATTCGCCGCTATGATCATGTCGCAGGTCAAGGCGAGCTCGAGCCCGCCGCCGAGCACACCGCCATTGACGGCCGCGACCGTCGGGACCGGCACATCCTCGAGACTGCGCCAGATCGCTTCGAGCCCGGCCTGGTCGGTGTGCAGCTTGGTGCCGGTTCCCCACGAGGCCATCTCCGCGCCGGCGCAGAAGTGCCGCATCGCGCTGCGCAGCAGGATGGCGCGGCAACCGGCCGCGACCACCGCGTGGTAGGCGCCGACCAGATCCCTGATGAGCTGGTCGTCGAGCAAATTATGCGGCGGCTTCGCCAGCGTGACCACGCCGACCTTGCCGTCCATCTCGTGAAGTACTGTCGCCATCGGGTTCCCTCCGCTCGATGCAAAAGCCGGCCAGCCGCGCTCTCGACGCGGCGGGCGGACGTCTCCTCGTTGCAGGCTGCCTTGCTCGCGTCCCGCTGTTCTGATGATTTGAATGTCGCCCGTCATAACAAGCGTGACAACGTCAAGCTCTGCCAATTATGATGTCGAAAATTGCCAAGCGGCCGGAAGAGCCGCTCGTCGGCCTGTCAATCTGTGCCAGACGGAGGTGGAGGACGTGCCATGAAGCCGATCAAGATCGTGATGCCGATCTCGAGCGATCCCGATGCGCCGACGCAGAGCCTGCTCGGCCTCGGCGCGCTGGCCGCCGAGCTGGCGGCGGAAGGCGTGTCGGTGCGCGAGCTGTTTGCACGGACCGGCCTCGACGCTTCCCAGCTCGAGGATCCCCATGCCCGCATCTCGCACCGCCAGCGGCTGGCGATCTACCGCAACGCGATGCGGCTGGCGAAGCGATCCGACATCGGACTGCTCGCCGGCGCCCGGCAGCGCATCAGCGACTACGGCATCTACGGCTATGCGCTGGTCTCCAGCCGGACGTTCGGCGAAGCGCTGATGTTTTCGCTCGATCACATCACCATGGCCGGCCCGGCGGTGCGGCAGATCAGCTTCCGGATCGAGCAAGGGACGACCGCGATCCTGCGCAGCCATGGGCTCGACCCGCTCGGCGACCTGCTGCCGTTCGCCGCGGAATTCTGGCGCAGCTCGATGACCGCGGTGTTCAGCCGCATCCTCGAGTCGCCGTTCCCGAGCAAGCGGATGATCTTTCCTTTTCCCGCGCCCGTGCACTGGCGCAATTATGAGCGGATGTTCAACTGCCCGATCGACTTCGGCGCCGATCGCATGGAATGGCATTTCGACGCCAAGGTGCTCGATCTGCCCTGCCCCAACGCCAACCCGATCACCGCGAAGATCTGCCAGCAGCTCTGCGACGTCGTCATGACCGAGCGGCCCGGCGAATCCGAGCTGGTCAGGCGGATCAGAGCCGCCTGTCTCAACAGTCCGAACCGATTTGCCGGCGCGCCGGAGATCGCATCGCAGCTCGGGCTATCGCTACGAACCTTCCACCGCAGGCTGGCGGAGGACGGGCAGTCGTTCCAGTCGATCGTCGACGGGATGCGGCGGTCGATTGCGACGGAGCTGCTCGAGAACACCCATCTGGCCATCGACCAGGTCGCCGAGCGGGTCGGCTTCGCCGACGCCACCAGCTTCCGCAAGGCGTTCAAGAAGTGGACCAACCGCTCGCCGTCGGACTTCCGTCACCCTACAGCGCAGCGGGCAGCAGCATCGCCAGACGCGTGACCAACAGCAGCGACAGCCCGACCGCCAAGGTCAGGAGCTGTCCGAAGCGGACATCGTCCGGGTCGACGGCCGCGTTCTGAAGGTGTGCGTGGATGAGCAGAGATTGGCATTCCATATCAGCCTCCCGCTGTCAGGCATGGTTGCTTCCGGCAATCACGGCGTCGGCGGGCCCGATCCTGCCTACGCATGAGCCGAACCCGATGCTCGCAAAACCTTCCCGGCTGCAGCGGCCGCGGAAGGTGACCTCGTCGCCGTCCTCGAGAAAGCCGCGGCGCTCGCCGTTCGGAAGCACGGCCGGCCGCGATCCGGCCGCGGTGAACTCGAGCATGCTCGAAAGCTGCGCCGGACTCGGCCCCGAAATGGTGCCGGTGCCGATCAGGTCGCCCGGCTGCAGATTGCAGCCGTTGATGCTGTGGTGCGCGACCATCTGCGCCGGCGTCCAATACAGGTATTTGGCATTGGAGCTGAGAATCGCCGCGGCGGGCTGGTTTGCGGCGCGCATCTGCGCGGTCGAGAGCAGGACCTCGAGATGAACATCCAATCCGCCGTGCGATTGATCGGCCGTGTCGAACAGATAATCGAGCGGACGCGGATCGCCGTCCGGGCGCGCCAGCGCCGCGACGCGGAACGGCGCCAGCGCATCCGACGTGACGACCCACGGCGACACCGAGGTGGCAAAGCTCTTGCTGAGGAACGGCCCGAGCGGAAACATCTCCCAGCGCTGGATGTCGCGCGCCGACCAGTCGTTCAGCAGCGAATAGCCGACGATCTGCTGCGATGCCTCGGCGATCGGGACGGGATTGCCGAGCCTGTTGCCTGCAGCGAGGTAGAAGCCCATCTCGAGCTCGAAATCCAGCCGTTCGCACGGGCCGAAGCCCGGCGCGGCGCCCGCCACCGTCGGCGGACGCTGCCCGAGCGGCCGCCGCACGATTCCGCGCCCGACCTGCACCGACGAGGCCCGGCCGTGATAGGCGATCGGCACCCATTTGTAGTTCGCGGGCAGCGGATTTTCCGGCGTCAGCAGCGCGCCCGCCGCCTGCGCATGATAGATGCCGGCGTAGAAGTCCGTGTAGTTCGAGACGCGTGTGGGCAGATGCAGCGTTGCGTCGGCGAGCGGCGTCAGCAGTTCGGAGGCGCGGCGCCTGGTGTCGTTGGCCGCGCTGCCCTGGCCAAGCAGATCGGCGGCGCGGCGACGCAGCTCCCGCATCGCCACAGGTCCGAGCGCGAACAGCGCATTGAGCGTGCCTTGCTGCAGCGCCTGGCGGATCGGCGCCGCGAGGCGCTCATCCGAACCGAGCACCCGCTTCAGGTCGAAGACGAAATCTCCGATGGCCGTACCGATCCGCGGCTGCGGATCGGCCGTGGTGCCGAAGATGCCGAGCGGCAGATTCTGGATCGGGAAGTCGGTCGCGCCGCCGTTTGCCGTCTCGACAAAGCTCCGCCGTGCCGGGTCGTGGGTCTCGTCGAGTTGAATCGCGTTGGTCATGCCGTCTTCCAGGTTCCTCGATCCGTGCCATCCATTGTCACGAGGCCGCGGCGGCGAGAGCCGGGCGTTCGCTGGCCAAAACCGTTCCGATCTCGGATTGGATGAACTGCGCCGCAAACGCCTCGCGCTCGCGCGCCGCGCGCTCGCTGCGGTCCGTCACCGAGAACAGCCAGACGAACAGGAAGGCGAGCGGCATCGAGACCAGCGCCGGATTGTCGTAAGGGAACAGCGCAGTCGGGAAGCCGAGGACGGCGACCCAGACCGTCTTGCTCAGCACGACCAGCACGACCGATGCGACGAGGCCAGCGAGGCCGCCCGCGACGGCGCCGCGCGTCGTGGTGCCGCGCCAGAACATCGCCATCGCCAGCACCGGGAAGTTGCAGCTCGCGGCCACCGACAACGCAAGTCCCGCCATGAACGCCACGTTCTGGTTCTCGAAGGCGTAGGCCAGCAGAACCGCAACGACGCCGATCGCCATCGCCGAGATCTTCGAGACCAGCAGCTCGCGCGCTTCGGATGCCTTGCCGCCAGCCAGCACCTGGCCGTAGATGTCATGACTGACGGCGGAGGCGCCGGCGAGCGTCAGGCCGGCGACGACGGCCAGGATGGTCGCGAATGCCACTGCGGAGATGAATCCGAGCAGCAGCGGACCGCCCATCGCGTGGGCGAGATGGATCGACGCCATGTTCGGCCCGCCGATCAGATCGGCGATCTTGTTAAACTGCCCGGATGCCGCGACATTGAAATAGCTGGGATCGGCCATCAGGATCGCCGCGGCGGCAAAGCCCAGCACCGGAATGATCCAGCAGAAATAGGCGATGCAGGCCGTCGCATAGAACACGGATTTGCGGGCGGCCGCGGCATCCCTCACCGTGAAGAACCGCATCAGGATATGCGGCAGGCCGGCAGTGCCGAACACCAAAGCGAGGCCGAGCGAGGTCGCCGACACCGGCTCGGCAAACAGTCCGCCGGGGACGAGAATGGCGGCTCCCTTGGGATGGATGCTGCTCGCGGCCGCAAGCAGCCGCCCGAGGCTGAAGTCGAAATGCCACAGCGCAGCCAGCGCGAGCAGCGTTCCGCCGCACAGCAGCAGCACGGCCTTGGTGATCTGCACCCAGGTGGTGGCCTGCATGCCACCGACGATGACGTAAAGGATCATCAGCACGCCGACGCCGAGCACGGCGAAGATGTAGTTGATGCCGAACAAGAGCTGGATCACCTTGCCGGCGCCGATCAGCTGCGCGATCAGGTAGAACAGCACGACGACGAGGCTTCCGGTCGCGGCAACGAGGCGGACCGGCGTCCGCTGCAGGCGAAACGCCGCCGCATCCGCGAAGGTATAGCTGCCGAGGTTGCGCATGCGCTCCGACATCAGGAACAGCACGATCGGCCATCCCGTGAGAAACCCAAGCGCGTAGATGAAGCCGTCGAAGCCGTTGGCGTAAACCAGCGCGGAGATGCCGAGGAAGGCGGCCGCCGACAGGAAATCGCCGGCGGTCGCCAGCCCGTTCTGCAGCGGCGTGATCGCGTGTCCGGCGGTGTAGAAGCCGGCCTTCGATCGCGTGCTGCCGGCCGAGCGCCAGGTGATGACGAGCGTGACGGCCACGATCGCGAGGAACATCGCGATCGCGATCCAGTCGGGCCCGCGGGCCCCCGCCGCGGGCGCCCCCTGCGCCATGGCCGCGAATGGAAACGCCACGCAAAGCGCGATCAACAGCGATCTGGCGATCATCGGCCGAGCTCCCGCTTGACGCTGCGCGCCAGTTCGTCGAAGCGCGCGTTCGAGCGCTGAACGTAGAAGCCCGTGAAGGCGATGATCGCCGCGACCATGAGAAGCGCGAGCGCGAAGCCGAGCGGCATCGCGCTGCCGGCGAAACTTGCGCCAAGCGCGGCTTTCGCGGTCGAGATCAGCGCGATGAAGCCGAAGAACATGACCAGCGTCAGGATGGACAGACCCCATCGCAGCCGCGCGCGTCCCGAGACGAGCTCCCTGAACGCGGCGTCGGCAAGGATTTTTCGCGTGCGGTCCGGCGACAGGTGCAGCATCCGATTCCTCCCTCGGAGACATTTGCTGATCGCCGTGCCGATCCGCGTGCGTTGCGCCGCGGAGATTCAGGGCTCGGGGTGTCTCCTCTCCAGGCTCGGAGCATCAGAATCCGGATCGCGTCCGGCAAGGTGATATCCTGCCAAACTCCGGGTGATTTCATGCCATGGCGGGGCGTCGACAAAGGCGCACAACGCGGCATCCAGTCTCGGTGTCATCACCCGCGAAAGCGGGTGATCCAGTATTCCAGAGACAGCAGTGGGTAAGCCGAGAAGCCTCGGCGTACTGGGTCGCCCGGTCAAGCCGGGCGACGACAGTGTGAATGGGGATGTAGCTTGGCATCTCGCGACATGATTTGCCGAGCTTCGAGCTTAACCGGCGCCCGCGGTGAGGGGCTGCGGCAGGTGGCCGGTGCCAGGCCGAACGTGAAAGTCGTAGGTCATCGTGTACCAGGGGCCGGATGCCTTGCTTCCGTCAGGCATCACCGCGCCATCATGCCGCTCGGCCCGGCACACCAGCTCTTCCTTGACGCCGAACACGACGTCCGAGTCGAGATAATCATCGCCATCCATGAACACGTGCGTCACCAGCGGCTCGAAGCCCGATGCGTTGACCAGGAAATGAACGTGAGCCGGCCGCATGGCGTGGCGGTTTGAGGCGCGGATCAGTTCGCCAACCGGCCCATCGGTCGGGATCGGATAGCTGCATGGCAGGATGGTGCGGAACGAGAACAGGCCGGCTGCATCGGTTCTGAAGCGCGCGCGCAACGAACCGTCGCCCGTAGCGTGCGTCGGCCTCTGCGTGTCGTAAAATCCCTCATCGTCGGCGTGCCACACGTCGACGATCGCGTTCGCGACTGGCACGCCGTTGGGAGCGGTGACGCGCGCAGTCACGAACATCGGCTTGCCGTTCAGTCCGGCAGATATGTCGCTGCCATCAGGCACGTCCTTGTGCTCGCCGACATAGAAGGGCCCAAGCACGGTGGTCTCGGTGGCGCCCTCCCTTTCCCGGTGATTCACCGCATCGACCAGCATCGACACGCCGAGCACATCGGACAACAGGATGAACTCCTGACGTGTCGGCGTACATTTCTGACCTGTGCGCGTCAGAAAGTCGATCGCCGAGTTCCATTCCTCGAACGTCAGGTCGGTCCTGCGCACGAAATCGTGCAACGTGGTCACGAGCTCGACCAGCAACGATCTCTGCCGCGCATTCGGTGTCTGCGAAAAGCTCTCGACGACCCGCTTGGTCAGCAGGCGATCATCAAACCGAGTCATGGAGGGATCCCCGGAGAGGTTCATTGCAGTATCGCGGGACGGATTTTCCGTCTCGCGCCCCGGGACGGCGAACCGTCCCGGGGCGCAGATGTCAGTTCGCGGCAGCCGCAGCCGGCTTCTTCTCGCCGTCGCGGCCAATGTAGCCGTCGTGCACGTCCTGGGCCTTGGCGTAATCGGGCTGGAAGCGGACGCTGGCGTAGTGCGAGGCCTTTTCGGCCTCCTGCGCGCGCTTGCCTAATTCCGCGGTGTCGCCGAAGCCGAGCACCTGGCGCGCCAGTTCGGTGAGCGGGCCGTCGACCTGGTACTCCGTGCGTTGCATCGTCAGCAGGTTGATGAGATACAGCGGCGTTCCGTTGAACTTCTCGAACATCTCATGCCGGCTGCCCCACTCGGTGAGGAAGCGCTCGCTGATCTGCCGGAAGATCTTGATCCGGTCATGCGCGCTGATCTCGGCGCCGCGCAGCGCTTCCGCCAGCTTGGGCCCGATGTAGGGATCCTCCAGCTCGCGCTTGGAGGGCTGAATGACCACGCCCCGGCCGCAGAAATCGATCAGCGTGTTGACCATCTTGTGCTGGTGCTCGAGATAGTAGGCGCGGCCGAAGTCGATGTAGATATTGTTGGGCTTGTACAGCCCGCCGGGGGTGGCGAAGCCGGTTTCCTCGGCGGCGATCATGAAGGCGCGGCAGGTCTCGCGGAAGCGGATCAATTCCGCAAGCTGCGCCTGGACGACCGGATTTGCCGTCGTGCCCAGCGACTGCGTGAGCAGCAGCGCAAGCCCGACCATCAGCTCGGCATGAACGCAATGACGAATCTGGGTTTCCAGATGCACCCAGTCGAATTGCCGCTGCGGATACCATTTGGCGTGGTCGGGATTGCCGATGTGCTGCACTTGAGCCCACGGGATCAGCACGTCGTCGAAATACACCATCGCATCGAGCTCGTCGCCGATGGTGGCCAGCGGACGATCATAGGGATCGGCGTCGGGCTCGGCATTCGACTTGCGCGCGACCACCGAGATGCCCTTGGTCGCGATCGGCACCAAAGCGTAGACGGTCTGCTCGGACGTCTGCCCGGGGCGCCACAAATTGCCGATCAGAAGATGGTTCACGAACGGCACCGACGTGCCGATCGCCTTCCAGCCGCGAACGAGAATGCCGTCGTCGCGCTCCTCGATGATCTTGAGCATCGGGGTCTCGGCCATCGCGTTGTCGCGTCCGCGATCGAACTGCACGTCGAGGAACATCGGGGAGATCGCGAGGTCCTTCGACGTCACCTCTTCCCATTGGCGCTGGATGTTCTTGGAGAGATCGCGCTTGCCGTTCTTGAAGCGCGAATTCTCCGCCCACGGCTTCTGGTCGTCGACCTGGGTGAACATGACGACGTTCATGCCGGCCGGCGGCCGCGTGAAGATGCCGCCCTTGAAGTGCCGGCAGAGGAAGTCGCAGTACTTCCGGCGCCGCACCACGTCTTCCTTCGATCGCGGCAGGAACCAGTGCATCGACTGCCGCTTGCCATTGGTGTCGACGAAGGTCGCGATATCCTGGTTCTTCGGATCGAGGTGAAGGTCGTAATACCCGGCGATCGCGTGCGCGTAGCCCTTGGTGGCCGGGTGGGTCGTGATGTCTTCGATCAGCTCGCCGCCGACGTAGACCTTTCGGCCGTCACGCAGCGACGCAAGATACTCTTTGCCGGACCTCATGCTCTAATCTCCAGTTTTGGGGGTGTTGAGTTGGCGCTGGAACGTGGCTGCATCCCAGTAGTCTCTGCTGGAGAGGATCACGCCCTCTCCCGTATGAAGGACGTGAACGCCCTGCAGTGACACTCGCTGACCGCGCGGCAGGATCGGTCCCATCTGCCCGCGCAGCGTTGCGGTCATGAGATAGGTGATCGCGACCGATCCGGAGGGATCGGTGATCTGGGCCTGCGCAGCCCAATGCGCATCGGGAAACCAGCTGAAGAATTTACTCAGCCCGTTTGCGATCTCGGTGGGGCCGCGCTTGGGCTTGCCCTGCGCGACATCCTCGTGGGTCGCATCGGACGCGTACAGTCTGGCGACCGCGTCAGCGTCGTGATCGTTGTAGGCTCGGTACAGAAGCCCGGGCAGTCCGGTCAGCGTCATGGTTACGCTCCTTCGAGAGCAGCAAAGTCGTCGATCCCGACGCCGCGCAGATACTTGCCTTCGCCGTAAAGCAGCGGGCGGCGCGACGTCGGTGCGAGGATCGACTCGATGGTCGCGATGACGACGTTGTGGCTGCCGACCGGGCGGGCTTCCGCGACCTTGCAATCGAAGCTGACGATGGAATCCCGAAGGATCGGCATCACGACCCGGCCAGGGAGCAACGCGGCCGGGACGACGTGATCGTCGACATACTTGTCCGAACCGGCGCTGGAGCAGAGCTGGGACACGTGGAGCTGCGCCTGGCTCAGCAGGTTCACGGCGAAGCGGCCGTCGCGCAAAATGTCCGACGCCGTCACGGTGCGGCTGTTGACGCAGACCAGCAGCGTCGGCGGATCCATGCAGACCGGAGTGAATGCACTCACGGTCATTCCCCACGGCCGGCCTTCGTGACGCGTGGCGATGACGGTGACGCCGCCGACCATGCGCCGCATCGCCGCCCGGAACACATCGGCGTCGGAGCCGCCTTCCAGCTCCCACGACGCCTGCCCGACGTCGCCGCTGCGTTCGCTCGGCAGCGCATATCGTGCCTCACACTCGGCCATATATCCTCCCGCCGTCCGGCATCCCGCGCCTGCGCCACGCTTGCGACTTGCTCGCTCTTGTTTGCGTGCCGCGACTGATCGCGTCCGTTGCATCGACGATCCAACGGTAGGCGCAGGGTAGAGGGAGGGTCCAATCGATATTTGAGATTCGAACTATTGGCCGCGTGGATACGGCCTTCTGCCGCATCGCGAGGGCTGCGGCTTTCGTCGGCATTCGCGGCTAGGGCATCCGTTTGGCGGGGCTTCGCGTCCCGCTAGATTGTCGCCTGTGAACGTTGATGGTATTGAACTTGCTAGCATTGAGCTCTGCCGCATTGCAGAATCTCAACCGACTCAATGCCGATGTATCGCTGCCGCCGGCAGTCAGTTCGATTTGAATGCTGCGATCCGCTCCATCGACGGGAGCCTGTTTTGAACCTGCGGAACGTTGATCTGAACCTGCTCGTCGTGCTCGATGCGCTGCTGAACGAGCGCAACGTCAGCCGCGCCGGCGAACGCATCGGCCTCAGTCAGTCCGCGGTGAGCGCTGCGCTGGCGCGGCTGCGGGACATGTTTCACGATCCGCTGCTGGTTCGCGTCGGCCGGGATCTGGCACTGACGCGCAACGCTGAAGAGCTGATCGTCCCGCTGCGCGAGACGCTCGACCGGATCGAAACCAAGCTGCTGCAGAAGCCACACTTCGATCCTGGAGCGGACGTCCGGACATTTTCCATCAGCGCGTCCGACTATGCGGGTCTGGTGCTGCTGGCGCCTCTGGTCCGCGCGGTCGCCGCCGAAGCGCCGAACGTGACGATTCACCTGCTGCCTCGCTCGCGGGATCCCGCCCGCATCCTTCAGGCGAACCAGGCCGACCTTGTCATCGAGCCGAGCGAGCTGTTCGGCGACAGCGAGTTTCTCTCTGCCGCGCTGATGAGCGATCGCTGGCTCTGCGCATTGGATGCCGACAATCCGGCGGTGCGGGAGGGCGAGATCACGCAGGAGCAGTTTCTGCGGCTGCCGCATCTGGTCTACGGCATCGGACGCGATCGACAGCTCAACCTCGCGGACCAGTATCTGGCGCAGCTCGGCATCCAGCGCCAGATCGACGTCACGGTTGAAAGCTTTCTGCTGGCGCCCTTCCTGATTCAGGGCACCCAACTGGTCACTCACGTCCTCGAACGCGCCGCCAAGCGCCTGATTCCAACGAGCAGCATTCGGCTCGTGGAATCACCCTTTGATGTGCCCGACATCCACGAGGCGATGTTCTGGCATCCGCGCCACACCACCGACCCCGGCCATCTCTGGCTGCGCGAGCGGCTCAAGGCGATCGCCAAGGAACTGGATGCGGCCGAATAGACCGACAACGCTTGGATACCCGCCAGCTTGGCATGCAGAAGGTGTTGGCGATCCCGGGAAGACTCGAACTTCCGACCTACGGTTTAGGAAACCGTCGCTCTATCCGGCTGAGCTACGGGACCGCGAACCCGGCGAAGCATGCGGGCGTGCATCCCATAGCAGAGGTGGCGCCTGATCGCCAGCCTGCGCAGACGTTCGGCGCGCATGAAGTTGCGCGGTATGCGCGTGTCCGCCGCTCTACGCGACCTGCCGGGCCTGGCTGGCGGCCGCGTTGGCCGCAGCAGCGCTTCGCGCCGGCAGGAACTCGAGCGCCTCGTCCGCGAGCGCGCCGAAGCGCAATGTCATGATGTCGAGGGCGTAGTTCTGGTACAGCCGCCACGGCCGGCGCGAGCCCTGCTTGGGGAATTTGGCGGCGGCGCGCTGGATGTAGCCGGAGGAGAAATCGACCCAGGGCAGCTCGGTGACACCAGGATCGTTGCGCCGCGGCGTCACCTGCGCGTAGCCCTTGGCCTTCATGTAGTTGAGCGTGCGGCAGACATATTCGCAAGACAGGTCGCATTTCAGCGTCCAGGACGCGTTGGTGTAGCCGAAGGCCGCGGCGAGGTTGGGCACGCCCGAATACATCAGCCCCTTGTAGTTCATGGTCTTGGAGAGATCGACGCCGGCGCCGTCGACGCTGAGCGCGAGCCCGCCGAGCACCTGCAGATCGAGGCCGGTCGCCGTCACCACGATGTCGGCGTCGAGCGCCTTGCCTGACTTCAGCTTGATGCCCTCGGGCGTAAACGTCTCGATCTGGTCCGTGATAACGGACGATGTGCCGCTGCGCAGCGATTCAAACAGGTCGCCGTTCGGCACCAGACAGAGCCGCTGGTCCCACGGATTGTAGCGCGGCGTGAAATGGGTGGCGACGTCGTAGTCGGGCCCCAGCGCGTGGCGCACGCCACCGAGGATCAGCTTCTTGACCCGCTCGGGGTCGCGCTTGCAGAGCCGGTAGAAATACATCCCGAACAGCACGTTCTTCCAGCGGGTGAGGCCGTAGGCGAGCTTTGCCGGCAGCCGGGCGCGCAGCCAGTCGGCGACCCTGTCCTTGTCCGGACGCGCCACGACATAGGTCGGCGAGCGCTGCAGCATGGTGACATGCGCGGCGGTCTTGGCCATTTCCGGCACCAGGGTCACCGCGGTGGCGCCGGAGCCGATCACCACCACCTTCTTGCCGGCATAGTCGATGTCGTCGGTCCATTTCTGCGGATGCACGACGCGGCCGGCGAAATCGGCGATGCCGGGGAAGTCGGGCGTGTAGCCCTGTTCGTATTTGTAGTAGCCGCTGCACATGAACAGGAAGCTGCAGGTCAGGCGCTCGATCGCCTTCTCAGGCCCGCGCTCGACCTCGACCGTCCATCGCGCGTCCGCTGAGGACCAGTCGGCGCTGACGACGCGGTGGTTGAAGCGGATCTTTTGGTCGATGCCGTACATCCGCGCGGTCTCGCGCACGTAATTCAGGATCGACGGGCCGTCGGCGATCGCCTTCGGCTCGGTCCACGGCCGGAACGAATAGCCGAGCGTGTACATGTCGGAGTCGGAGCGGATGCCGGGATAGCGGAACAGGTCCCAGGTGCCGCCGATGCAATCGCGGCCCTCGAGAATGGCGTAGCTGTGGTCCGGGCAGTTCTTTTGCAGATGATAGCCGGCGCCGATGCCGGAGAGGCCCGCGCCTACGATCAGCACGTCGAAATGACTGGACACGCCCGCACCTCCCGTTTTGACAATCTATCTTGTCAGATAACTTGACATCTGACAATGCCGCGTGTCAATACTTTTTCATGGGAAGCAGCCGCAAAGCCCGCCTCTATGGCGGCATGGACGCCGAGGAACGCCGCGCCGAGCGGCGGCTCAAGCTGATCGATGCGGCGGTCGAGGTCTATGGCGAGGTCGGCTATCGCGGCGCCACCGTGAAGGCGATTTGCGAAGCCGCCGAATTGACCGAGCGCTATTTCTACGAATCCTTCGCCAACAGCGAGGCGCTGCTGATCGCCGCCTACAGCCATGTCGTCGGCCATCTGCATGAGGAAATGGCGGCGGCCGCGGCAAGCGCGGGCAACGATCCCGAGGCGCGGCTGCACGCGGCGCTGACGCTGTATTTCACGCGGCTGAAGCAGCATCCGAAGCCGGCGCGGGTGTTCCTCTTGGAAATTTCCGGCATCAGTCCCGCGGTCGATGCGGTCAAGCTCGATGCACTGTGCACCTTCAGCAACATCCTGGTGCCGCCGGCGATCGATCCGAAACGCGGCGACAAGGCGTCAGCGGCCGCGCTGCTCTCGATCGGCATGGTCGGCGCGGTGATCTCGATCGCGCTGCGCTGGGTGTCGAAGGCGTATCCGCAGCCGCTCGAGGAGGTGGTCGCGACCGCGGGCAGCTTCTGCCGCGTAGCGCTGGCTGAGGCCGATCGCCACCGGGGCTAGCGTTCCGTCGCAGGAAACCACGGCGCAAAACAGCCCAAATCGGGCGATTTCGCGCCGAAAAGTCCGGGCCTGGTGAAGCAGCTCATATCCGTGGCGGTAATTTAACTTGCAAGTTGGGCGGCACCGGCTTTCCTAAGCACGGTAGCGGGCGTAAGCGAGTGCAGCGGGTTTCGTCTCGCGAAGTAAAGGGCTTCTTGCATCGGGCGGAGCTGAGCCTTGATCGACCTGCGCAGACTGGACGATGTGACTGCTGGCCTCGGCGACGTGGTGCTCGATCCCGCTGGATGGCCCTCCTTCATGGACCAGGTCTGCGCCGCCGTCGGCGCCACCGGCGCGGCGATGCTGCAGAGCGATGTCCGCACCGAGGACATTCCGCGCACCGATTCGATCACCGACTATTTCACCAGGATCTACTTCCCCACCAACCTGCATCGCACCGACATCCGCGCCGCCCGCGGGGTGCCGCTGATGATCGCCGGCACCACCGTGATCACCGACGGCGATCTGTTCGAGTCGGAAGCCGAGATGCTGCGCGATCCGCTCTACGCCACGCTCGGCGAGTTCGGGCTGAAATGGTTTGCCGGCGTCGGCTTCCACGCCGGCCCGGCGCTGTGGGCGCTGACCATCCAGCGCTCGCCGAAGGAAGGCATGTTCGAGGCCGACGAGATCAAGGCGCTGGCGAGAATATCGGGACGGCTCACCGAAGCCGCGACGCTGTCCACCATCGCCGGCCGCGCCGCATTGTCGGGCGTCACCAGCGCGCTCGACCTGATTCAGGTCGCGGCGATTGCCGTCGGCCGCTTCGGCGCCATCATCGGCATGAACAGCCAGGCCGAGGCCTGCCTCGGCCCCGAGCTTGCGATCCGCAACAATCGCCTGACGCTGCGCGACCGCCAGGCCAATGCCGACCTGACGCGGCTGATCGATCAGCTGGCCCACAGCTCGGACCTGCAGCCAATGCCGTCATCGCCGATCGTGGTGCGCAGGATCGACAAGCGGCCGATCGTGATCCAGATGCAGCCGGTGCTGCCGGCAGCGCGCTCGCCGTTCCTAGGCGCCCGCGCGATCCTCTTGATCCGCGACCTCGAAGGCAATCCCGCATTCGACCAGGCGCTGCTCGCCGCGACCTTCGAACTGACGCCGGCGCAGGCGCGCCTCGCGACGCGGCTTGCGCGCGGCGATTCGGTCGAGGATGCGGCCGTGCAGGCCGGCGTTGCGCTCGCCACCGCGCGCAATCAGTTGAAGGCGATCTTCCAGAAAACCGGCACGCACCGGCAGGCGGAACTGGTGGCGCTGCTGCACAAGGTGAAGTGAAGGATTCGACACGAATTGTTCGGGAGTTCTGCACGCCAGCGCGCTTAAGACGCCTTCAAATGTGGCGGAGATGCGAAAGGCTGTGTTCCATCAGACACAGCGACGAAATTGCCGTTCCGCAGCGCACCGAAATCATCGGGTTCCGGGGGTGACAAGCGTCACCAAAATGGCGACAATCGGTTAAATCTGTGTTCCCAAGGTTTGGTTTCAATGTCCGTGATGCCGTCACGATCATCGACGTTGGCTGTTGCCGTTTGTACCGCCGGCTTGATGCTGGCGTCTGCGGAGGCGCGCGCGCAATGGTGGCGCAGCTCGCCGAAAGATTTTGAGGATTGCGCCGATCTCGCCGAGAAGGCGAAGACCAAGCAAGACAAGACCGCGCAACTCGCCGAGTGCAATTCCAAATTCGCCGGGCGCCGCAAGCCGGGCGGCGGCTACACCTATTACGACTTCATGCAGGACCGCAGCTACGACATCGCCGGTCCCAATCCGACGCCGGAAGAGCAGAAGCGGATCGACCTCGAATACACCGCCTATCTCGAGAAGCAGCGCCGCTCGAGCATCGTCGCGGCGTTCAACGCCAAACAACTGCAGGAGCAGGAGAAGGCGCCCGAGCCGCCGCCGCAACCGCAGCAACATCCGCCGCAGCTTCAGCAGGCATCGCTGCGCAGCCCGACCGAGAAGGTGCCGGTGCCGGTCGCGAGCCCGGTCAAGCAGGCGGCGCGGATCCGCGCGGCGCAATGCGCCAAGAACGCGTTCTCGTGCGAATGGCCGCGGCTGTCGCAGAGTCTCGATGATCTCAAGAAGATCTTCACGCCGCAGCCCGCACCGCCGGCGACGCCGAACCGGACCGCGAAGCGCGGCTGACTTTCAGTTCGTCATTCCGGGGCTCGCGCAGCGAGAACCCGGAATCCGCTGCAAGCGCCCTCGAGATTCCGGGTTCGTCGCTTCGCGCCGCCCCGGAATGACAATGCAGGCTCAGTCGCTGATCACCATCGCCCAGAACCTGCGGTACCGCGATTTCGCATTGTCGACGAAGGCGACGCCGACGCGCTTCGCGCCCGGCATCAGCAGGTTCTCGCGATGCCCCGCCGAATTCTCCCACTGCTTCAGCATCTCGGCAAAGGCGATGAAGCCGGCGCCGATGTTTTCCGCGGCGCGCTGCTTCTTCAGCGGCTTGATGCGGGTGAAGAAGCTGCCGCCGGCGGAATGGCTGACCGATCCGGTCGCCGACATCGCCTGCGCCTGCTTCAGCGCCACTGCATTCAGCCTGGCATCGAGCCTCACCGCAGGCATGCGGTGCGCGCGCCGATAGCTGCTGATGGCGCCAGCATAGTCGCCGGCGCCGGCGGTCGTGGCGAAGCCAACCACGAGACCGAGCGCGAGGACGGCGGATCTCATTTCAAATCGTCTGATCATTGCCTGGGGTGATGCGGTGGGTTGTCGGTGCCTTGTCCGCCATGCGACATTTGCAAGGCGCGGGATGCGAGGGGCATCTATAGAGGATTCATCCGCGAACGAACAGCAGCCGGCATCGCCGCAGGGGGCACGTGCCAAAAATGCCGAAAAACAACCCCATGCAAAGTAGCCTGCGGCGGCCGGCGTTCGGCACTTGACACGTCGGGCAACTCAACGATATTCTTCCAATATTCCGAAATCTGAAACCGCCCCTCGCGGGGAGCGGTGACCCGGCGCCGGTCCGCCTAGTGGCGTGTCCGCTTCCTGTGGTGGTGCTTCGTTGGCCGCGCGAGCGGGGCTATCTGTTCGCCCGATCGCGCCGACCTCGCGGCGCGCTGCTCCTGCAGCCGCGCGTCGTAGCCTGGTGACGGCACCACGGTCGGCGGCGCGGCGTGCGCAACGGTTGAGCTGAGTCCTGCAATCGTCACCAACATCACGACAATCGCTTTCATGCCACTCTCCTTCCGAACGCAATCCAACGCACCCTTTGTTGGAGCGTGATCGATTCGGAAAACCGCTTCGCACTTTTCCGGATCATGCTCTGCCCGCGCGGATCTGCTCCGGCGTCAGCCCGGGCGAGCCCTTGCCGTTGGCTTCGGCCTGCCGGACCAGTGCGATGACGCGGCGCGACAGCGGCGCGTCGAGGCCGCGGCGATCGGCGATCGCGGTGATGACACCTTGCAGATAGTCGATCTCGGTGCGGCGGCCGCGCTGCAGGTCCTCCCACATCGAGGAGCGCGCCTCGGGATCGATCTTCATGGTGCGGCCGAGCAGCATCTCGAAGACCGCGTCCGGCAGCCGCAGCAGCGGCGGCATCCAGCTCGACGGCAGCGGCGTCGGCGACACCGGCGCGATCCCCTCGGCGCGGACCGCGGCCAGCCCCTCCGCCATCTGGTCGGCGAACAGGCGGCGCCAATTGCGCTGCGCGAGCTGCTGGCGCAGCGGAATGTCTGAGAGCGCATTGAGCGCGTTGTTCAGGTTGACGATCAGCTTGCCCCACTGCACGCCGTCGATGTTGCGGGTCGCGCGGATGGCAAGGCCCGGGACCGAGAGGCGCGCCGCGGTGCCGGCGTCGTCGTTGGCGATCACGATGTCGCCCGAGGTCGAGCGATGAAAGCGGCCGTCGCCGAGCGCCACCACATTGAACGGCACCATGCCGCCGAGCACGCTGCGGCCGGCGAGGCGCTCGCGCAGCACCGGCACATTGCCGACGCCGTTCTGCAGGCTGACCACCACGGTATCGGGCGCGGCATGGCGAGCGATCAGCTCGGCCATCTCGCCGGTGTCGGCGCTCTTCACCGTCACCAGCACCATCTGCGCATCGGCGAAGATCGACGGATCGTCCGCCAGGATCAGCCGGTCAGCGGCTAGCTTTTGCTCGGCACCGTCGTAATTGGTGACGCGGAGCCCATTGGTGGTAATTTCTTCCACCACCCGCGGCCGCGCCAGCAGCGCAACGCGGCGTCCGGCCGCAGCCAACATACCGCCGACGAAGCATCCGATGCTGCCGGCGCCTGCAATGCCGATCGGCCGGTTCTCGTTCATCTGACCCAACATCCGTTCATCAAGGCGATAGCAGACCACAGTGTGGCTGCCTATTTCAACGCGCCGCCGGGCCAGGCGTTCGCCTTGTAACCGTCGCCTTGCAACCGTCGCCTTGTAACCGTCATGGGCCGAAGCTATGTTTCCGCGGCGGGGCACGGTTGCGGCAGGAGGAAACGACATGGGTTTGCTCGACGTACTCAACGGCATGCAGAACGGCCCCCGCGGCCCGAGCGCGCCAAGCTCACAATCCGATAGCTCCAGTGGCGGAATGTCGCCGATCACGATGGCCATCCTGGCACTGCTGGCCTGGAAGGCGGTCAAGCATTTCGGCGGCAGCGGCCAGCCGGGTGAAGCGGCCCCGACGCCGAAGCCGGCACAGGCGCCACCGCTGCCCGGCAACGTCACCGCAGGCTTGCCCGGCGGAGCCGGTGGCGGCGGGCTGTCCGATCTCCTGAAGGGCGGACTGGGCGGCCTGCTCGCAGGCGGCGCGGCCGGCACCGTGCTGAGCGGCGGGCTCAACGACCTGCTCAAGCAGCTGCAGGACAAGGGTCATGGCGATACCGCCAGTTCGTGGGTCAGCAACGGTCCCAACAAGTCGATCGAACCCGGCGATCTCGCCAACGCGCTCGGCGCCGACCAGATCAACTCGCTGGCGTCGCAGAGCGGATTGTCGCGCGATGAATTGCTGCAGGGCCTCAGCCAGTATCTGCCCGACGCGATCAATCATCTGACGCCGGACGGCCGGCTGCCGAGCGGCGACGAGCTGCACGGCAGGCTGTGACGGAATTCACCGGAGGGCGATCAACATGGGCGGCATCATCTGGATCATCATCGTCGGCTTCATCGCCGGGATCATCGCGCGATTCCTGTCGCCGGGGCCGAACAATCCGACCGGGTTCATCCTCACCACCGTGCTCGGCATCGCCGGCGCGTTCCTCGCGACCTGGGTCGGACAAGCGATCGGCCATTACGGTCCCGAGCAGGGTGCCGGCTTCATCACCGCCACGATCGGCGCGCTGGTGGTGCTGTTCATCTGGAACCGGCTGGTCGCCGCGCGGGTGATTTCGGATCCGGGTAACAAGTGACGGCGGAGCCGTCACGTCCCGTCATTGCGAGCGAAGCGAAGCAATCCATCTCACCGCCTGCGCGGACAGATGGATTGCTTCGCTAACGCTCGCAACGACGGAGGAGGCGTTGAGCGCCGCGCTTCAATCGGCTGGTCGCCGCGCCGGTGATTTCGGACCCGGACAACAAGCGACGGCGTAGGCCGTCACGTCCCGTCATTGCGAGCAAAGCGAAGCAATCCATCCCTCCACCTGCGCGGACAAATGGATTGCTTCGCTGACGCTCGCAATGACGGAGAAGGCATTGAGCGCAGCGCCTCAACCGGCTGGTCGCCGCGCGGGTGATTTCGGATCCGGGTAACAAGTGACGGCGTAGGCCGTCACGTCCCGTCATTGCGAGCGAAGCGAAGCAATCCATCTCTCCGCGCGCGCGGATGGATGGATTGCTTCGCTAACGCTCGCAATGACGGACGAGGCGTTGAGCGCCGCGCCTCAACCGGCTGGTCGCGGCGGTGACTTGCTCAGTGTCATCACCCGTGCATGCGGGTGATCCAGTATTCCAGAGACCGTAGTGCTTGAACCGAGAGGCCGCGGCGTACTGGATCGCCCGGTCGAGCCGGGCGATGACAGCAGTGGATGAGGATATAGCCTCACATTCTCTCGAGATTCCGGGTTCTCGCTTCGCGAGCCCCGGAATGACGTTCCTTTCAACTCACTGAATCAAATGCATGCCGGCGTCCATGCGGACGAATTCGCCGGTCATGTTGCTCGACGCCGGGCTCGCCAGGAAGCAGACCAGGTTGGCGATATCCTCGGCCGTCGACGCCACCTTCAGCGGCACCCGCGCCACCACGGCATCGCGCACCTGCTTGGCGCCCGCCTCGCCGCGGCCCTTGGTGAACCAGGGCGTGTCGATATAGCCCGGGCAGACGGTGTTGACGCGAATCAGCGGCGCCAGCGCGCGCGCCAGCGACTGCGTCATGGTGTTGAGCGCGCCCTTGCTCGCGGCATAGGCGACCGACGAGCCGCCGCCGGAAATGCCGGCGACCGAGGAGACGTTGACCACCGCCGACGGCCGGCCCGATGCCTTCGCGCCGGCCTCGAGTAGCGCCCTTGCGGCGCGGACCATCTGGAACGGGCCGATGGTGTTGACGGCATAGATGCGCTGAAAATCTTCCGCCGTGAGGCCATCCATATCGTGATGCGGCACATGCTTGGTGGTGCCGGCATTGTTGACGAGCACGTCGAGGCGGCCCCAGCCCTGCGCGGCGGCCGCGATCTTCTTGCAGTCCTCATCACGCGAGACGTCGCCCTGCACCACCAGCACCTCGGCGCCCTGCTTGCGGCAGGCTTCCGCGGTCGCCTCGGCGTCCGCCTTGCTGTTGGAATAGTTGACGATGATGCGCGCGCCCTCGGTGGCGAGGATCTGCGCGGTGGCGGCACCAAGCCCCGATGCCGACCCCGTCACGATCGCGCACAAACCTTCCTTCGACATCTGCGTTTCCTTGTTGTTGTGAGCCAGATGAATTGCGGTGGCATACCATATCGCGCAGCCGGATCCCTGAAAAATCTGGCCCGCGAAACTGCGAAATCCGCACTGCGGAATTAATTCATTGCATGGCTGATCGCATGCCATCCGCGCAAGTGGCCCTGCGGGCAATGCTTGTCACGGCTATGGCTTTTCCGCATCATTGAGCGCAAGACAAATAGCGCAAGCAGGGCCCGCCGCACGGCGCCTTGCGCCAATCAACATGAGGAACGCTGTGGCGGAGAGTGAGAACATCGTCGCCGAGACCGCGGACAAGATTTTCGCCGATCTCGCGGATGCCCAGACCATCAATCACGACAAGCAGGGCGCATGGAAGGCGCCGCTGTGGCAGGCGCTGACCGAAGCCGGCCTGCCGCTCTCCTGGGTGCCCGACGAACTTGGCGGTTCCGGCGCCAGCCTCGCCGATGGTTTTGCCGTTCTCAATGTCGCCGGCCGCCACGCCATCGCTGTTCCGCTGGCCGAAACCATGCTGGCCGGCTGGCTGCTGACGCAAGCGCAAATCGCCTCTCCCGCAGGCGAGATGACCGTGCTGCCGGCGAGCCCGAAGGACCGCATCACGCTGGCCGCCGACGGCTCGCTCTCCGGCCGCACCCGCGGCGTGCCGTTCGCCAAGGAGGCAAAGCATTTCGCGGTGCTGGCCGATAGCAAGGACGGCGTCTCGATCGCGCTGGTCGATGCCGCGAAGTGCTGGATCGAATCCGGCATCGGGCTCGGCGGCGATCACAGCGATACTGTCACGCTCGACAAGGTGCAGCCGGCCGCGATCAAGCCCGCGCCAAAAGGTTTTGACCAGACCACGCTAATGCTGATGGGCGGCGTGGTGCGCAGCCTGCAGATCGCAGGCTCCCTGGAATCGATGCTCGACATCTCCGTGCGCTATTCCAACGAGCGCGTCGCCTTCGAGAAGAAGATCTCGAAATTCCAGGCGGTGCAGCACAACCTCGCCCGCCTCGCCGGCGAGTCCGCCGCTGCTCTCGCCGCCGCGACCTCGGCGGCCGACACCATCGTCAACGCCAAATCGCTCGACGATGACGCGGTGTTCCTCGAGGCGGCGTCGGCAAAGATCCGCTGCTCGGAAGCGGCCGAGAAGGGCGGCGGCATCGCGCACCAGGTGCACGGCGCGATCGGCTTCACCAGCGAGCACATCCTGCACCGCTATTCGCTGCGCGCGCTGGCCTGGCGCGACGATTTCGGCTCGGAAAGCTATTGGGCCGTCGAGCTCGGCAAACTGGTGGCGAACCGCGGCGCCGACGAATTGTGGCCGCTGGTGGCTTCGCGCTGAGACCAGGCAGAAAGATCAGGACTGGACATCATGACTGCAGCCCTTCGTTTCGATCCGATCCGCCTGCCGGAAAAATGCGAGCAGCTTCGTAAAGAGGTGCGCGCCTTCCTCGCCGAGGAAATCGCCGCCGGCACCTTCGATCCCCATGCGCCGAACCGCGAGGATAATGACGCGCCGGAGTTTTCGCGTCGCGTCGGCGCCAAGGGCTGGCTCGGCATGACCTGGCCGAAAAAGTACGGCGGCCAGGAGCGCTCGTTCCTGGAGCGCTACGTGGTGACCGAGGAGATGCGGGTGGCGAATGCGCCGACCCGGCGCTTCTTCGTCGCCGACCGCCAGAGCGGGCCGGTGCTTTTGAAATACGCGCCCGAGCACATCAAGATGGACATCCTGCCGCGGATCTGCCGCGGCGAAGTCTGCTTTGCGATCGGCATGAGCGAGCCGAACTCCGGCTCCGACCTGTTCGCGGCCAAGACGCGCGCGACCAAGACCGACGGCGGCTACCTGATCAACGGCACCAAGATCTGGACCTCGTCGGCACATATCGCCGACTACATGATCGCGATCTTCCGCACCTCGCAACCGACCAAGGAAAACCGCCGCCACGGCCTGACTCAGTTTCTGGTCAAGATGAAGCAGCCGGGCATCAAGGTGAATCCGATCGGCCAGATCACCGGCCAGTTCGAGTTCAACGAGGTGGTGTTCACCGACTACTTCGTGCCCGACGATCACGTGCTCGGCGAGGTCGACGGCGCCTGGAAGCAGGCGACCAGCGAGCTCGCCTATGAGCGCAGCGGACCCGAGCGTTTCCTCGAGACTTACTACGTGCTGACCGAACTGGTGCGCGCGGTCGGCAAGAATCCGGACACCCGCTCGGCCGAAGGCATCGGCCGGCTGGTGGCGCAGGTACACACCATGCGCCGCATGTCGGTGTCGGTCGCCGGCATGCTGCAGGCCGGCAAGGAGCCGGTGGTGGAAGCCTCGATCGTGAAAGACATCGGCACGGTGTGGGAACAGCAGCTGCCGCACCGGGTGCGCGACCTCGCCGCGTTCGTCGAGGAGACCGCGACCAACCGCGAGACGCTGGAGAAGCAGCTCGATTTCGCCATCAAGACCGCGCCCAAGCTGACGATCCAGGGCGGCACCACCGAGGTGCTGCGCGGCATCATCGCCCGCGGTTTGGGCTTGCGCTGACACCCGATGGGACCGACGATCTCACCGCGATCACTCACACCTCTCCCGGAGGGAGAGGTCGGCGCGCAGCGCCGGGTGAGGGATTACGGTCCCACGAGAGAGCACAACCCCTCACCCGATTTGCTAGCGCAAATCGACCTCTCCCTTTGGGAGAGGTGAAGAGCGCCGAGAGATTGAAGCCTTACGGAGACAACAGATGACCAAATACACGGATATCGGCGTCGAGACCCACGGCCATGTCGGCCTGATCGAGATTCGCAAGCCGCCGCTGAATTTCTTCGACGTCGCGCTGATCAACCAGATCGCCGACGCGCTGGAGGAGTTCGACAACAATATCGAGATCCGCGCCTCCGTGCTCGCCGCGCAAGGCAAGGCGTTCTGCGCCGGCGCCAACTTTGGCGATCCCGCCCGCCAGGAGCAGGAGGAGCGCGCCAAGACCGATCCGGCTTCCAACCTGCCGATCAATCATCTCTACGTCCAGGCGGTGCGCATCTTCCGCAACAAGAAGCCGATCGTCGCGGCGATCCATGGCGCCGCGATCGGCGGCGGCCTCGGCCTTGCCGTCTCGGCGGATTTTCGCGTCGCCTGCCCCGAGGCGCGCTTCTCGGCAAACTTTACAAAACTCGGCTTCCATCCGGGCTTCGGCCTCACGGCGACGCTGCCCGAACTGATCGGCAAGAACAATGCCGAGCTGATGTTCTACACCAGCCGCCGCGTCACCGGCGAAGAGGCCTATCGCTGGGGCCTCGCCAACGTGCTGGTGCCGCAGGACCAGGTGCGCGCAGAGGCGATGAAGCTCGCGCAGGAGATCGCCGAATGCTCGCCGCTCGGCCTGGTCTCGACCCGCGCCACCATGCGCGCCGGCCTCGCCGACCGCGTGCTCGCCGCCACCAACCACGAGCTGGTCGAGCAGACCAAGCTGCGCGCGACGGAGGATTTCAAGGAAGGCGTCAAAGCCACCGCCGAACGCCGCGTCGCGAATTTCAAGGGGCGGTAAGCCGCAGGCGCCGGCCCCTCAACACGGTCGTCCCTGCGAAGGCCCTAGGGCATGCACACATTTCACTCATCACCCAGCCGGTCTTTGCTTAAGGCTACACGGGAGGTGGGAGGGCTCTCTCCCCCCTTGCGGGGGAGAGTTGGAGAGAGGGGTAAGCCACAAACACCGCCC
Organism: Bradyrhizobium sp. CCBAU 51753; assembly: GCF_015291565.1. NCBI lineage: Bacteria > Pseudomonadati > Pseudomonadota > Alphaproteobacteria > Hyphomicrobiales > Nitrobacteraceae > Bradyrhizobium > Bradyrhizobium sp. CCBAU 51753. The sequence continues at coordinate 8,874,816 of NZ_CP030037.1, forward strand.
GCGCGGCTTACCCCTCTCCCTAACCTCGAGAGCGAGCTCCGCTCGCCTCGGACCCCGCAAGGGGGGAGGGAACCCATCCGGTGGTGCCTTCCTGACCTGTAAGCCCTCGCACCAGATGTATGCATGCCCTAGGGCCTGCGCCGGGACGACGGTGGGGAGGGAGCGCGCTAACTCTTCGGCACCACCAGCGCGTCGACGATGGTGACGCCCTGCCCCTCCGGGTGCACCAGCACTGGGTTGACCTCGATCTCCGCGATTTCGCGCGCGTGAGCCGACGCCAACACTGATATCTCCGAGATCAGCCGCGCCAGCGCCGCGACGTCGGCTTTCGGCGCGCCGCGAAAGCCCTGCAGCAATGGCGCGGCCTTCAACGTCTGCAGCATCGTGGTCGCTTCCGCCGCGCTGACCGGCGCCGGGCGATAGACCACGTCCTTGAACAGCTCGGTGGTGATGCCGCCGAGGCCGACCATCACCATCGGTCCGAAGGTTCTGTCGGTCATCGTGCCGACGATGATCTCGACGCCCTTCTTCGCCATCGGCCCGACCAGCACGCCCTGGATCGCAGCCTGCGGCCGGTGCTGCTGCACGCTCTCCAGCATGTCGCGATAGGCGGTGAACGCCTCGCCCTTGGCCGTGATGTTGACGCGGACGCCGCCGACCTCGCTCTTGTGCGGGATGTCGCGCGACTGGATCTTCATCACCAGCGGGAAGCCGACGCGCGCGATCGCGGCGTCGAGGCCGTCGCGTTCGGTGACCAGCACCTCGTCCGGCAGCGCGATGCCGGCGGCGCGCAGCAGCGCCTTGCTGTCGGCTTCGGACAGCGTCTTCGACGTCAGATGCGCGGAGAGGTCGCGCCCACCGCCGGCCGGCGTCATCACATCGGGCGCCGGTTTGAACCTGGCATAATCCGCCAGCCGCCGCATCGCGACGCCGACATGGGTGAGCCCCGAGAGCACGACGACGCCCGACTTGGCGAGCTCCTGCCGTGCGAATTGCGACGGTAGCGTGTAGGAATAAAACACCACGGGCTTGTTCTGCGCCGCGATCACCGGCTTGAGCTCGGCCTCCTTGAACGGCATCCGCACTTCGCTCGACAGCGACAGCACCACCAGCGTGGCGTCGACTTCGTCCGATGCATCGAACAGCTCGATGCTCTTCTGCAGGCCGCCCGAGGCGACGCCTTGTGCGGTGACGTCGACCGGATTGCCGGCGGCGCCGTAGGACGGCATCCACTGCTTGATCTGCTCCTGTGCCGCGGCCGACAGCTCCGGCACGCGCAGGCCCTGCAGCGACACAGTGTCGGCGCCCCAGATGCCGGCGCCGCCGGACACCGTGAGCACGGCGACGCGGTCGCCCTTGGGCAGCGGATTGCTGGCCAGCACCGCGGCGATCGTCACCGCCTCGTCGAGATCGTTGGAAACGATGAAACCGTATTTCGCGAACACCGCGTCATAGGCCGCCGACCAGCCCGCCATGCTCGCCGTGTGCGAGGCGGCGGCACGCTCGCCGGCGCCGGAGCGGCCGACCTTGGTCACGATCACGGGCTTTCGCAGCTCGGCAGCGCGCTTCGCCGCGACGAGAAACTTGTCGATGTCGCGGATGCCTTCGATGAACAGCATGATCACGTCGGTCGAGGCATCCTGCACCATGTAGTCGAGGAACTCGCCGGCGCCGAGATCGCTCTCATTGCCGGCGCTGACGACGTAGCTGATGGCGACGCCGAGCGCCTTGGCGCGATGCTTGATGGCAAAGCCGATGCCGCCGGATTGCGCGACGATGCCGACCCGCCGCGTGGTCGCGACCAGCGGGACATGGTCCGGCTTGACGTCGACGGTCGGGCTGAAGGTCGCCGCGACCTTCTGCACCTCGCTGTAGAAGCCTTCGGCATTCGGGCCACTGATCCGCATCCCGGTGCGCTTCGCCAGCGCCACGATCGCATCCTGCATCGCCGCGCTGTCGCCGCCCTCCTCGGCAAAGCCGGACGAGATGATGACGGCGTTCCTGACGCCGGCCGCAGCGCACTGCTGCAGCGCCGGCAGCACCGCGCGGGCGGGAATCACGATGATCGCGAGATCGATCGGCGCGTCGACCTCGGCGACCTGTCTGAAGCATGGCAGGCCGTCGATCTCGGCATAGTTCGGATTGATCGGATAAAGTTTTCCGGGATAGCCGTTCTTGCGCAGCATCGCGAGCAGCCGCCCGGGAATCTTCTCGTGATCGCGCGAGGCGCCGATCAGCGCAATGCTTGCGGGTGCGAAGAAGGAATCGAGCGGATGCGGCATGGGGGATGTTCCATTGTTGTTATTGGGTACGACGATATTGGATCGCGGCCGCGCGCTCAATGTCTCGACCCGTCATCCCTGCTGAACGTTTCCCGTCATCCTGAGGTGCGAGCTCTTGCGAGCCTCGAAGGATGCACGGCCACCAGCCGGGCCGATTCATCCTTCGAGACGCGCGCAAGAGCGCGCTCCTCAGGATGACGGTGATAGAAGCGCAAGATCCGTAGCTCGGATGGAGCGCAGCGTAATCCGGGGCGGTCCATCCGCGGAAAGCGCGGCCCCGGATTTCGCGGAGCCTGTCATCGGGCGCGCGTTCGCGCGACCCGTTGGCTGCATCCGGGCTACGAACTCACGCCGTCAGGCGGAACGTGACGCCGCAGAGGAAGAATTCGTCGCCCGACACCGCGCAACCGCGCGCTTTCGCTGCATCCAGCACCTTGGCTTTGTCGACGACCCTGAACGTCAAGCCGCTCATGATCTCGGCCTCGCCCTTGACGAAGCGGAAGGTGCTGTTCGGCAGCTTCACGGTGGCGCCATCTGCTGGCACGCCAAGAATCCGGCCCCAGTGTTCCGCCAACCCCTCGGGCGCCGGGCTCTGCATCTCGACCTCGGTCAGCGCCACGGTCGTGTCCTTGCGGATCGATTTCTGCCAGTCGGGGCCGGCCGGCGGATAGGGACCGAGCACGTCGTCGCTGCCGTCGGTGTGGTTGAACTCGATGAAGGCGGCGCGGCAGTCGCGCGGGTGCAGCTGCACGCCGTGATACGGCGCGTGCGTGATCACGTTGGCGGTACGCACGCCGATCGCATTGGCTTTCGCGCCGCGCGCGTCGGGATCCTCACAGCAGAAGATCGCCATGTAGCCGCCGCGGCCGCCGGTCTTCTCGATGAAGCGGCCCGCCGCGGTGCCCGGCCCCGGCTCGAACGGCGCGACCACTTCGAGCAGAATAGTATCGACCGGCAGCAGCGCGTTCTCGAGCCCGTATTTGGCAACGTTGCCGTCGCGGTAGCAGACGTCGAGGCCCATGATCGCGGAGATGTCAGCGATCACGGGCGCGAGCTGCGGCGCCACCAGGCAGATCTGCCGCAGCCGGATGTAATCGGCCAAACGATCGGCCATGGCTCACTGCCCCTGGAAGGTCGGCTTGCGCTTCTCGACGAACGCCTTCGCCGCTTCCTTGTGGTCGGCGGTCTCGCCGGCGCGGGTGTGGTGGATCGACTCGCCGTCGAAGCAAGCTTCCAGCGTCATAGTCTCGGCATTGTTGATGTTGCGCTTGATGTAGCCGAGCGCCACCGACGGCCCCTGCGCCAGCGAGCGCGCCAGCTCCAGCGCCTCGGCTTCGATATCGGCATCAGGCACCACCTTGGAGACCATGCCGAGATTGTAGGCCTCCTGCGCCGACAGCACAGGCGACATCAGATAGAGCTCGCGCGCCTTGGCGCTGCCCAGCATCTTGGTCAGAAAATAGGTGCCGCCGTAGTCGCCGGAGAAGCCGACCTTTGCAAAGGCAGTGGTGATCTTGCAGGACGCGCTGGCGACGCGCAGGTCGCAGGACAGCGCGATCGACAAGCCCGCGCCGGCCGCGGCGCCGTCGAGCTGCGCCACCACCGGCTTCGGCATCTGGTGCAGGGTGCGCGAGACCTCCATGCCGCGGCGCAGGTTCGCCATCTTGGTCTCGAACGGCAGCGGCGCGCGGCCTTCCGCCATCGACTTGACGTCGCCGCCGACACAGAAGGTGCCGCCGGCGCCGCGGATCAGCACCGCGCGCACATCGGGATCGCTCTCGGCGCGCCGCGCCGCCTCGACGAGGCCGCGCGTCATGTCCGGATTGAGCGCGTTGCGCCGGTCGGGGCGGTTCATCGTGATGGTGAGCAGGCCCTGCTCGAGGGATTGGAGAACCATCTGGTTATCGCTCATGGCGTTTTGCCTTTCGTTGTTGTTGGTTCGCACAAAGACTGCCTCCGCACCGTCATTGCGAGCGAAGCGAAGCAATCCATCTCTCCACTCGCGGAAGCATGGATTGCTTCGTCGCTTCGCTCCTCGCAATGACGACGCGGGAACTGCGTCATTTCTTCACCAGCGGGCAGCGCGAGGCTTCCAGCGACTGGAACGCCTGGTCGCCCGGCACGGTCGCGAGCAGCTTGTAGTCGTCCCAGCGGCCTTTCGACTCCGACGGCTTCTTGACCTCGAACAGGTACATGTCGTGCACCATGCGGCCGTCCTCGCGGATCCTGCCGTTCTTGGCGAACATGTCGTTGATCGGGGTCTCCTTCATCACCTTCATGACCGCGGCAGAATCCGTGGTGCCGGCGGCCTTTACCGCCTTCAGGTAATGCGTGACGGAAGAATAGACGCCGGCCTGCGCCGAGGTCGGCACCCGCTTGACCCGTTCCATGAAGCGCTTCGAGAACGCGCGGGAGTCGTCGTTGAGATCCCAGTAGAACGCTTCCGCCAGCAGCAGGCCCTGCGCGGTCTCGAGCCCGACGCTGTCGATGTCGGTGACGAAGGCGAGCAGCGGCGACAGCTTTTGGCCGCCCTTGGTGAGGCCGAATTCGGCCGCCTGCTTGATCGCGTTGATGGTGTCGCCGCCGGCATTGGCGAGCCCGATCACCTTGGCCTTCGAAGCCTGCGCCTGCAGCAGGAACGACGAAAAATCCGAGGTGTTGATCGGGTGCCGCACATTGCCGAGCACCTTGCCGCCCGACTTCACCACCACATTGGAGGTGTCCTTTTCCAGGTCCTGGCCGAAGGCGTAGTCCGCGGTCAGGAAGAACCAGGTGTCGAGGCCGGATTTCACCGCGGCAAGGCCGGTGACGTTGGCCTGCGCGAAAGTGTCGAACACGTAGTGCACGGTGAAGGGGCCGCAGGCCTCGTTGCTGAGACGGATCGAGCCCGGGCCGTTGAACATGACGATCTTGCCGCGCGCCTTGGCGATCTCGCCGGCGGCAAGCGCGGTGGCGGAGGCCGCGACGTCGAAGATCATCTCGACGCCCTGGTTGTCGAGCATGTCGCGGGCGATGTTGGCGGCGAGATCGGCCTTGTTGAGGTGGTCGCCGACCACGACCTCGATCTTGCGGCCCAGCACCTCGCCGCCGAAATCCTCCACCGCCATCTTGGCGGCGGTTTCACTGCCGGAACCGGTGATGTCGGCGTAAAGGCTCGACATGTCGAGGATGCCGCCGAGCTTCAGCGGGGGCTTGTCCTGCGCCAGCGCCGCGTGCGCCGAGATCGCAAACATGCAGGCCAGTGCACCGGCCACAACTCGTCTCATCCAAAGCCTCCCGTGAAGCACGGACCTCATTCCTTCAGGTCCGTTTCGCGGGCCGGATCATGCCGCATGGCCCGCACCGCAGCAAGCGCAGTGACCGCCATCGGTTTTTCGTTCTGCGGAATGAGCGTTGCGGCGGCCCGGGATCAGACGTGCATATCGACCGGCGGATAAGGTGTTCCCGGCGGCAGGCCGAGATAGAGATATTCGATGCCGTACTGGCCCATGAATGCCGACGCGGCTGCGTCGAGCATGATCTGGCCGCTCTCGTTGAAATGCAGCTCCGGCCGCGTGATGCCGCCGATGGTGAAGGCCGGCGCCGTGGTCTCGTTGATGTGCAGCGCGTCGAACGCCGCCGAGACAGTGGAGAGATCGGCGGCATTGCCGGCGATGTCGTTGACCACGGCGCCGTTGGCGGCAAAGCCGGTGACGGAAAGCGCGGAGACGTGATTGGTCGCCGACACGACGTGATCGAACACGAGTTTCGAGGAATCGCTGAGCAGCGCCGTCGCCGCCGCGTCGTAGATCGCGCTGCCGCCGTCGTTCAGCGTCAGCGTCGGCGTGCCGCCGCTGACATTGACCGCCTCGTCGAAGCCGAGCGTCAACTGCACCGTCGATCCGGTCTTCGCGAAGCCGCCGGAAGGCGTGGCGGTGATCCCGGAAAGATGCGGCGCCGTGGTGTCGAGCGTGAAGGTCAGGCTCGAGACCGCGCTGACATTGCCGGCAGGATCGACCTCCTGGACCGACACCGTGTGCACACCGTCGGCGAGGCCCGTCGGCACATCGTTCGAGAAGCTCGCTGCGCCGTCGACCCGGTATTGCAGACTGTCGGCCGCATCGGACTTGACGTAGTCGATCAGCGGATTGCTGGTGACGTGGTCGGTGCCGGAGATGCCGCTGTCGTGGTGCAGCGCCAGCGTCGGCGCCGCCGGCGCCTTGGTATCGCCGTCGAAGCTGACCGTGTTGCTGGCCGCATTGCTGTTGCCGGCGGCGTCGGTAAACGACGACCCCTTCACCTGCACCGACGCCGACAGCGCATCGGACACATCGGGCGTGAATGTCGCGGTGTAGATGTCCTCGCCTGCCCCGTTGAGGCCGACATGGGCCAGCTGGCCGAGCGCGCCGCCATGCACGGTGACGTCACGAAGCGCGAAAGCGGGATTGCGGTCGGAGAAGGTGAAGGTCAGCTGCGCGGTCTGACCCGCCAGCAGCGAGGTGTGATCCGCCGTCACCAGCACCGCCGGCGCCCGCGTGTCGCCGCCGATGTGAGCGGTGTTGCTGGCGCTACCTGCATTGCCGGCGGCGTCGGTGTAGCTGGCCGCATCGACCTGTACCGAGCCGGCTTCGCTGTTGCTGGCATCAGGCGTGAACACGGCGCTGTAGACGTCCTGCGCGCCGCTGAGGCCGACATGGGTCAGGCCACTGAGCGTTCCGCCGTGAACGGTGATGTCGTCGCGGGTAAAGCCGCTGACCGCCTCCGAGAAGGTGAAGGTCACGAGCGAGGTCTGGCCGGCGAGCAGCGTGCTCGGCGTTGCAACCACCGAGGCGATCGGCGCCAGCGTGTCGCCGCTGAAATTGACCGTGTTGCTGGCGGCGCCGGAATTGCCGGCGACGTCGGTATAGCCTGATGGATCGACCTGCACCGAGCCGACTTCGTTGTTGCTGGCGTCAGGGGTGAAGGTCGCGGTGTAGATGTCCTCGCCCGACAGGCTGAAGCCGACATGGACGAGATGATCGAGTTGGCCGCCGGTGACGCTGAGATCGCCGAGCGTGAAGCCTGAGATCACCTCGGAGAAGGTGAAGGTCAGCAGCGCCGTATCGTCCGCCATCAGTGCGGTGTGATCCGCCGCGACGGACACCGTCGGCGCCAGCGTGTCGCCGCCGATGGTGACGGTGTTGCTGGCGCTGCCGGCATTGCCGGCACTGTCGCCATAGCTCGCCGCGTTGACCCGCACCGAGCCCGCCACCACGTCGTTGATGTCGGGCGTGAAGGTCGCGGTGTAGACGTCCCGACCTGCGCCGTTGACGCCGACATGAACGAGATTATCCAGCACGCCGCCGCTGACGGTGGTGTCACTCAGCGCAAAGCCGGTGACGGCTTCGGAGAAGGTGAAGGTCACCACCGAGCTCTGGCCGGCCAGCACCGTGCCCGGGCCGGCGGCGACCGCGACCGTCGGCGCCCGCGTATCGCCGGTGAAGCCGACGGCATTGCTCGCTGTGCCGCTGTTGCCGGCGGCGTCGGTATAGCTGGACGCGATGACCTGCACCGAGCCCGTCTCGGCGTTGTCGGCGTCCGGCGTGAAGATCGCGGTGTAGACGTCCTCACCCGCGCCGTTGATGCCGACATGAATGAGATGATCGAGCGCGCCGCCATGCACGGTAACATCATCAAGCGCAAAATCCGCGACCGCCTCGGAGAAGGTGAAGGTCACCAGTGCGGTATCGCCGGCCGTCAGCACGGTGTGATCGGCGGTCACCGACACGGTCGGCGCCAGCGTGTCGCCGTCAACCGTCGCGACGTTGCTCACCGTCCCGGCATTGCCGGCCGCATCGGCATAGCTCGCCGCGTCGACCTGCACCGAGCCAGTCTCGGCATTGGCCACATCGGGGATGAAGGTGGCGGTGTAGATGTCCTCGCCCGCGCCATTCAGGCCGGCATGGACGAGATTATTCAGCGTGCCGCCGTGAACGGTGGTGCCGCCGAGGCCGAAGCCGGCGACCGCCTCCGAGAAGGTGAAGGTCACGGTCGCGTTCTGCCCGGCCAGCACCGTGTCCGGGTTCATCGTCACCAGGACGCTTGGTGCCAGCGTGTCGCCGGTGAAGGTGACGCTGTTGCTGGGCGCGCCGCTGTTGCCGGCAACGTCGGCATAAGCCGATGCGCCGACTTGCACCGAGCCTGCCGAAGCGTTGCTCGCGTCGGGCGTGAAGGTCGCAGTGTAGACATCCTGACCCGCGCCGTTGATGCCGACGTGGGACAAATTGCCGAGGATGCCGCCCTGGACGGCGACATCGCCAAGCACGAAGCTCGCGACCGCTTCGGAGAAGGTGAAAGTCACGGTGGCGGTCTGGCCAGCCAGCAGCGCGGTGCGATCCGCCGTCACGGCCAGCGTCGGCGCCAGCGTGTCGCCGGAGAAGCTGATGCTGTTGCTGGCGGCGCCGGCATTGCCGGCGTTGTCGGCATAGCTCGACGCGTTGACCTTCACCGAGCCCATTTCGGCGTTGGCAGCGTCGGGCGTGAAGACCGCGGTGTAGATGTCGTTGCCGTCGGCGTTGACGCCGACATGGACGAGATTGCTCAGCCCGCCGCCGCTCACCGTGGCATCGCTCAGGGCAAAGCCGGTGACTGCTTCGGAGAAGGTGAATGTCACCACCGCGGCGTCGCCGGCATGCAGCGTGGCGTGATCGGCCGTCACCACGACCGTCGGCGCCAGCGTATCGCCGGTAAAGCTGACGGTGTTGCTGGCCGCGCCCGTATTGCCCGCGCTGTCGGCATAGCTCGACGCGTTGACCTGCACCGAACCGGCCTCGGTGTTGGTGACGTCGGGCGTGAAGGTCGCGGTGTAGACGTCCTGGCCAAGGCCGTTGACGCCGACATGGACGAGGTTGCTCAGCCCGCCGCCGCTGACCGTGGTATCGGTGAGGGCAAAGCCGGTGACCGCCTCCGAGAAGGTGAAGGTGACGGTCGCGGCCTGTCCGACCAGCAGCGAGGTCTGGCTCGCGGTCACGGACACCGTCGGCGCCACGCCGTCGATCACCAGATGCAGGTCGGCGGCCGCATGGTCCAGCGTCGCGTCCTGCCCGGCCGGATCCCGGATCGTGCCGCCATTGAGCGAAAGACTCTGCACCTTGAGATCGGGTGTCTGGTCTCCAGCCTGCACCGTGTAGCTGAACACCAGTGCCTGCGAGCCGCTGCCGCCGACATAGGTCGCGGCCCGGCCGTCGTTGAGCACCAGTTCCGGCGCGCCGGTGACGTTCACCGCGGTGCTGAAATTGACCGTAATGGTGACGACCTTGCCGGTGTTGAGCAGCGTGAGGTGGCCGGCGGTGTCGGCCGTGACCGAGGTGATGTTGATCTCGGACCTGAGCTCGAGATGCGGCGTGGCCGCCCCGTCGGAAGCAAGCACGAGCGAGGCCGCCGAGCCGCCCGATCCAAAGCTCAGGTTCAGCGAGGCGAGCGTGGTGCCGCCGCTGCTCTTCACCAGCAGCACGCCGTTGAAATAGGACAGCGTCGCGGTGGCGCTGTAGGCGATGTTGGTGAAGTCGATAGTGTCGCCGCCGGCGAATCCGGTGATCGAGGTCGTGAACGAGCTGCCCGAGAACGCCGCGGCATCGATCACGAGCTTCTCGGCGCTGCCGTCGGTAAAGGCAATCGCCCCGGTTCCGGCGGCGCCATTCGCTGCCAGTTCGAGGATCGAGCCCTTGACGACGGTGCCGCCCGAATAGGTGTTGTGCGCCGCCAGCACCAGCCGGCCACCGCCGGTGACCTCGACGTCGCCGGCACTCGCGCCGTCGGAGATGACGCCGCTCTGGGTCACCACCTCGCCGGCCGCGACGTTGAAGATCGGGTCGCCGGCGACGGTGATGTTGTGCGTCTGCGTAAAGCCGCCGGTGAACGAGATACCGGTGCCGTCGCCGAGCTTCAGGATGCTGCTGACGGCGCCGAGATTGACGTTGGCGGAGATCGAGACGAACGTCCCGGTGCCGCTGACAGTGGTGTTGCCGGTGTAGCTGTTGTTGCCGCCGAGCACGACAGTGCCGCCGCCGCTGGTCGCAACGCCGCCGGTGCCGGCATTGGCCGCGGTGCCGCCGCTGCCGGTCTGGTCCGCGATGTCGCTCGCGATCGTCAGCGTCTCGCCGCCGTCGGGCGCGAAGCTGAGCGTGTTGTTGCCCTGGATGAAGATGCCGGAGCCGTAGGCCGAGCCGCTGGCCTGGCCGATGCCGTTGGTGCCGCCCTTGACGGCGTTGAAGCCTGCGTCGTTCGAGAGCGAGCCGCTCTTGACGGTCAGCGAGCCGCCTTGCTGAACGAAGACCGCACCACCGGCGCCAAGGCCGCCACCGCCGCCCGACGTGCCATTACCGCCACCGAAGCCGCCGACACCGGCGATGCCACCGCCGCCGCCGAAGCCGCCATCACCGTTGTAGCCGCCGCCCCCGCCGAAGCCGCCATCCGCGCCGTCGCCGCCGCCACCGCCGAAGCCGCCCTTGCCGCCATCAGCCCCGTTGGCGCCGCCGATACCGCCGCCCGGCGCGTACGCCGCGCGGACGCCGCTGGCAACCCACCCGGTTGCGCCACCGCCACCGCCATTGGCGCCGCCTGATCCGCCGTACCAGTAAAGCTCTTGCCCGCCACCGATCGTGATCAGGTAACCGGGGCTCCCTTTGCCGCCCCCCGCGGTGTTGGGGACGATGCCGGGCGCACCGCTTCTAAAGAGATCCGAGTCCGCGCCTTGAGCGTCAAGGCCGATGCCGCCACCGCCGGTGCTTCCGCCGCGTCCGCCCATCCCGCCGCCGCCGCCGAAGCCGTAGCCGGAGTTGATATTGCCAGTGCCGCCGGCACCACCGTTGCCGCCGATCGCGGCGCTGTTGTGGAAGGTGACGTTGTCGATGGTGGCGCTGCCGTTCGACGCGACGAACAGCGCGCCGCCGAACCCGGCGCCACCGCCACCCCCGCCGCGGACGACGCCGCCACCGGCCGCCACCGTGTTCTGGATGGTCAGGTTCTCGAGATTGACATTGCCCGCATAGACGAAGAAGCCGCGCTGCGCGTTGAGGCCGTCGATCGTATAGCTGCCGCCGTGACCGTCGCTGCCATTGATCGTGACGCTCGACCCGCTCAACAGATTGAGCGCGTAGAGCTCCGACGTCAGGCTGAAGTTGGCAGTGATGTTGATCGTGTAGTTGGCATTCGGCGCGGCGTTCTGACCGCCGGAATCCATCTGCAGGATGGCGGCATTGAGCTGGGCGACGTTGGCGACATTGAACACGCGGGTCGAGACCACCTGCACGATGGTTCCGCCGTTTGCATCCTGCGAAAGCTGGAAGCTGGTCCCGGCGCCGACCCCGGCAAGGGTCAGCGTATCGGTCGTGGTGCCGTTGGAGACCGACAGCGTGTTGCCGGACAGGCTGACCGTGTTGAGCGATGGAGTCTGGGTGTTGTACTGCAGCCCGGTAAGGTCGATGGACTGGCCGGGGTTGAAGTTCGCAATCGTGTTGGTGAACGCATTGCCGCTCAGCGCGGCGTTGTCGATCTTCAGCGTGCCGGCGATGCCCGAGGTGAACGAGATGGTGCCGGTGCCGGCGGCGCCGGCCGCGGTGACCCACACCGTGCCCGACGAAATCGTGGTGTTGCCGTAGCTGTTGGCGGCATGGCCAAGCGCCAGCGTACCGCCGCCGTCGATGCCGAGATTGCCGCCGCCGGTGACGAGAGCAGTGTCGGTGACGGTCGCGCCGTTTACGATCGACAGGACCGAATTGCCGCTGACCGAAAGCACATCGTCGAACGTGCCGCCCGATGTCAGCGACAGATGCGCGCTGCTGAGGCCGAACGTCCCGGTCAGCCCGGCGAGCTGCCCCAACCCGAGTTGCAGCGTGCCGGCACCCGACAGCGTGAAGGTGCCGGAGCCGCTGATCGAGCTGGTGGCCGCGATCGTGCCGGACGATACGTTGAAGGTGCCGCCGCCATTGGTGAGCTGAATGGCGTGTGTGAAGCCATAGCCGCCGGTCGTGGTCAGCGTGCCGCCGCCGTTGAGGATCAACGCGCCGGCCGAGCCGCCGATATTGTTGTCGGCCGTGATCGAGACGGTATTGCCGCCGTCGATCTGGGTGCCGCCGACATAGCTGCTCGCACCGGTCAGCGTCAGCGTGCCGCCGCCGGAGACGGCCAGCTTTCCCGTCGTGCCGCTGCCGCTGATGCCGCGCTCGTCGGCGATTTTGTCGCCGATCGTGAGTGTCGTGACCGTCTGCAGCCCTTCAAAGAGGGTGGAAACGGTGTGTGTCGGCGTGACGACTATCGTGCCCTGAATGAAGATGTCGCCATAGCCCGAGCCGTTGCCGGCGCCGTTGGCGCCGGTGCCGCCGGTCTCGGTGGCACCCATCAGGCTGCCGCCGATCACGGTGAGCTTGCCGCCCTGCTGGACGAAGATGTTGCCGCCGGCGCCTAACCCGCCGCCACCGCCGCCGGCGAGCGAGCCGCTGCCGGCGCCAAAGCCACCGGTGCCGGGCGTGCCGTTCGAACCGCCGCCGCCACCGCCGAAGCCGCCATTGCCGCCGGTATGCGCGTATCCGCTGCCGGTGCCGGAGCCGCCGCCACCGCCGGCGAACCCGCCATTGCCGCCGCCATAAATGCCGCCGCCACCACCGCCGCCAACGCCGCCGGCACCACCGAAGCCGATCAGCGTGCCCGACGGGCCGCCGCCGACCGAGTTGCCACCGCCGATGCCACCACCGCCGCCGCCGACACCACCGGCGCCGCCGCCGCCATTCGCACCGCCAGCAGCGTGCGCGCCGAATCCGGTGCCGCCGTAATTGTCGGCGCTCTGTCCGCCGCCTGGGCCGACGACGGTTGCCGGCGTGCCACCCGAGGTCTGCGCGCCGGTGGACGGATGCTGCGAGTCGGAGCCGGCCTCGCTGTAGCCGTTGCCACCATTGCCATGGTCGCCGAAATAGTCGTGACCGCCGAAGCCGCCACCACCACCGCCGCCGCCATTACCGCTGCCGCCGTCGGCGCCGATGCCGCCGCCGCCACCGCCGCCGCCGGCCGGATCGACCACGCCGCCATTGCCGCCGATGGCGCTGTTGCTGCCGAAATTGACGTTGTTCAGCGTGACGTCAGCGTTCTGCCCGACGAACAGGCCGCCACCGAGCCCCGCACCGCCGCCACCGCCACCAACGCCGCCATTGCCGCCGCTGGCAACGGCGTTGATGATGGTGAGGTTCTTGAACGTCACCTTGCCCGATGTGACGACGAAGCCCTGATAGCCGCGGGCATCGATGACGTCGCTGTAGTCCTGGCCGCCGAGCTGATTGTTGTAGTCGGAGTTGCCGTCGAAGGTGAGCGTCGAGCCGCTCATCAGATTGATGGCCGGCAGATCGTCCAGCAGCTGCAACGTGCGCGCGCTGCCGGAGGTCGAGAAGTTGATGACGTAGTCGGTGTTCGCGGCCGCCATGCCGCCACCGACGCTGATCGCCTCGATCGCGATGTAGAGTTGGAGATAATCGTGGAGCGGGTCGCTGGTCGTCAGCGTCAGGACAACGGGATTCGCCACGAACATTCCTCGGCAATATGCGAGAGGCAACGAAAGTCCGTCGCCTTTACGAAAAATTAGGAGCTAGTTACGCTGCGCGTCTAAACGCTTGCAAGGACAACGAATTCTCAATCCGCGCACGGATTTCAGAATGGTGAATGCGCGGAAGAACGCAGCCGCTCAGGCGACCGCTGCGCGCGCCGATCGTGCGCGCGATGAGAAAGTTCACGACGGTGCGCGTAGCCCGGATGCAGCGAAGCGTAATCCGGGGAGATCCATCCGCGGATGCAGCGGCCCTGGATTTCGCTTCGCTGCATCCGGGCTACGGCTTGCGACACATCACACGGCGAGGTCGTATCCGTTGATCTCGAAGGCCGCTCCGTGCTCATGATGGCGACACACAACGCTGGCCGTGACGAACACATGACGCGCATGCGCGACAGAGCACCGCTTCGCAGCCCGATCGGACTGGCGATGACAACGTGCGCCGCGCTGATCGGCGTGTGCAACGACCGGGCTACGGCGGCCGGATGCAATTTCGAGATGCAGGGCGAGGGTCGCGTCGCCGCTGTGATCGATGCGCGCAGCTTTCGGCTCGACGACGACCGCGAGGTCAAGCTCGCCGGTATCGAGGTGGCGGATCGCGTGAAAGCTGCGGCGACATTGTCGGCACTGCTGGTCGGGCGCGACGTGAGCTTGCGCGGCAATGACGACACGCCGGACCGCTACGGCCGGCAGCCGGCTTACGCCTACCTCGCTGGTAGCGAGACACCCGTCCAGAGCGAGTTGTTGCGGCAGGGATTCGCGCTGGTGTCGCCCGCCATCGCCGACAGGGACTGTGCCGCGGCGCTGATGGCGGCGGAGGCCGAGGCGAGGACCGCCCGATCGGGAACCTGGGCGACGTCCACCGTCATAAAAAACGCCGAAAGTCCGGGCGATATTTTGGCCGGGATCGGGCGCTTTGCGGTGGTCGAGGGCAGGGTTTTGTCGGTGCGTCAAGCTGGGTCAATGACCTACCTGAATTTCGGTCGAAACTGGACTCAGGACTTTGCGGCGACGATTTCAAAGCGCATAGTCCCTGTGTTTGAGGCGGCCGGGCTTGCGCCCAAGTCCCTCGAAAATCGAAGGATTCGTGTCCGAGGCTGGGTGGAAGCTCGACGTGGACCGCGAATCGAACTGCTCCGGGTGGGGCAGATTGAAGTGCTCGGCGGGAACTAGGGGAGATCCGCACGGACCCCCGCGGGCGGTTTGCTCGACAATTTGTGAGTTTTTGACGTGATTGAGCGCGAAGGACGGCGCGAGGGAGTGACAGGTCGCCGCCTTTCGGCTGCGCCGGCGCTGGTCTGCGCCGCGCTGACGCTTGCGGCCTGCGGCAATGTCGGCCGCTTCGAGCAGGTCGGCGCGCCGCCCGCGGCGGCGGCCCCGGTGAAGCCTAGTCGCGTGGTGCAGCAGACTCCGGCCACCGAGCGCGAGCATGAGCGCATCCTGTCGACCTATGGCGGCGCCTATGACGACCCCAAGCTCGAGGCCCTGATCAGCAAGACCGTCGAGCGGCTGGTCGCGGCCTCCGACCGGCCCGACCAGACCTACAAGGTCACCATCCTCAATTCCGGCGCGGTCAACGCCTTCGCGCTGCCGACCGGCCAGCTCTATGTCACGCGCGGCCTGATCGCGCTCGCCAGCGACACCTCGGAACTGTCCTCGGTGCTGAGCCACGAGATGGCGCATGTGCTGGCCAAGCACGCCGCGATGCGCGAGGACCAGGCGCGGCAGGCCGCGGTGGTGACGCGCGTCGTCACCGACATGAGCACCGACCCCGATCTCACCGCGCTGGCGCTCGCCAAGACCAAGCTGACGATGGCGAGCTTCTCGCGGCAGCAGGAGTTCGAGGCCGACGGCATCGGCGTTGGCATCGCCGCCCGCGCGCATTTCGACCCGTTCGGCGCCTCGCGCTTCCTGACCGCGATGGAGCGCAATGCGGCGCTCAAGGTCGGCCGCACCGCGCTCGATCCGCGCGCGCAGGACTTTACCTCGTCGCATCCGGCGACGCCGGAGCGCATCAACAACGCGCAGACCACCGCGCGGCAATATACCTCGCCGGAAAACAGCGAGCGCGACCGCGAGACTTATCTCGCCGCGATCGACAACATCGTCTATGGCGAGGACCCCAGCGAAGGTTTTGTGCGCGGCCGCCGCTTCCTGCATCCCAAGCTCGGCTTCACCTTCACCGCGCCTGACAACTTTACGCTCGACAATACCGCGCAGGCCGTGATCGGCGTGCGCGAGGGCGGCAGCCAGGCGATGCGTTTCGACGTCGTGCGGGTGCCGGCCGAACAGTCGCTCGGCGACTATCTCAATTCGGGCTGGATGGAAGGCGTCGAGAAATCCTCGACCGAGGATCTCAGCATCAACGGTTTCCCGGCCGCGTCCGCCACCGCGCATGGCGAGCAGTGGCAGTTCAAGGTCTACGCGCTGCGCTTCGGCAGCGACGTCTACCGCTTCATCTTCGCCGCCAAGCAGAAGACCACCGAGAGCGAGCGCAACGCGCGCGAGACCGTCAACTCGTTCCGCCGCCTGACGCTCGAGGAGATCCAGGCCGCGCGCCCGCTGCGCATCAAGGTGATCAACGTGCAGCCCGGCGACACCGTGGAATCGCTCTCGCACCGCATGGCCGGCGTCGATCACCCCGCCGAGCGTTTCCGCGTGCTCAACGGCCTCGACGCCCACGCCCAAGTCAAGCCGCGCGACCGCGTCAAGATCGTGGTGGATTGAGCCGACGTGGGTTGAGCCCGCGCCCATTCACCGCCGTCGTCCCGGACCGATACGTCGCGGAATTTCCACCTCCCCTTGAAAAGGGGAGGTCGCTTTGCTCGCAGAGCAAAGCGGGTGGGGATCATGTCTCTCCGCGTACACCGTCGCTCGTGGCTGACCCCCATCCCGACCTTCCCCCTTTCAGGGGGAAGGAGAAGAAGAACCGTAGCCCGGATGCAGCGCAGCGTAATGCGGGGCAGGTGCATCCGCGGTGAGAGCTTTCCCGGATGTCGCTTCGCTCATCCGGGCTACAAGAGCTCAGCCCTCGGCTTCGCGCAGGCCGCTGAGCCACAGGGCGAGCAAGGTCCACACCGCGCCCGACAAGAGATACGCGCCGGCCGAGATCAGGCCGAAATGCGTGGCGAGCAACAGCGCGGCGAGCGGGGCAAAGCCGGCGCCGAACAGCCAGGCGAAATCCGAGGTCAGCGCCGAGGCGGTGTAGCGATAGGCCGGCGCGAAGCTCGAGGCGATCGCGCCCGACGACTGGCCGAACGACAGCCCGAGCAGGATGAAGCCGCCGACCATGTACACGGTCTCGCCGACCGCGCCGGCATCGAGCAGCTGCGGGGCAAAACCGCTATACACCGCGATCGCGATCGCAGATCCCAATAGCAGCGGCTTGCGGCCGACCCGATCGGCGATCATGCCGGAGGCAATGATGGCGAACACGCCGACCATCGCGCCGATCATCTCGATGATCAGGAAGCGCACCGGGCTTTCCTTGGTGAACAAGAACACCCAGGACAGCGGAAACACCGTGACCATGTGGAACAGCGCAAAGCTCGCCAGCGGCGCGAAGGCGCCGAGCAGGATGTAGCGGCCCTCTTCCTTGACGGTCGCGCCGATTTTCGCCGGCTCGAGGTCGCGGCTCTCGAACAACTCGGAATACTCGTCGGTCGCCACCATGCGCAGCCGCGCGAACAGCGCCACCACGTTGATGGCGAAGGCGACGAAGAACGGGTAGCGCCAGCCCCAGTCGAAGAAGTCGTCCGCCGAGAGGTTGCCGGCGAAGAAGGCGAACAGCGCGCTCGCCACGATCAGCCCGAGCGGCGCGCCGAGCTGCGGCACCATTGCGTACCAGCCGCGGTGATGCGACGGCGCATTCATCGCCAGCAGCGAGGCGAGGCCGTCCCAGGCGCCGCCCCAGGCGATGCCCTGCAAGATCCGCGCTGCCGCTAGCAGCCAGATCGCGGCATAGCCGATGGTGTCGTAGCCGGGCAGGAATGCGATCGCCACCGTCGAGGTGCCGAGCAGGAACAGCGCGATGACGAGCTTGGCGCCCTTGCCGTGGCGGCGGTCGACCGCCATGAAGATCACGGTGCCGAGCGGCCGCGCGGCAAACGCCAGCGTGAAGATGACGAACGAATAGATCGTGCCGGTCAGCTCGTTGACGAACGGAAACACCAGCTTCGGGAACACGATCACCGAGGCGATCGCGTAGACGAAGAAGTCGAAGAACTCCGACGTGCGTCCGATGATGACGCCGATCGCGATCTCGCCGGGTTTCGCCTGCTCGTAAACTGATGCCGTCGAGGTGCCGTGAGCCATTGCAGGAACCTGTGCCATCGCGCCGAAACCGTCCTTGAGATGAGGTCGCGAGGCAACCTTTGCCACGCGGTCCGGTTGACTTTCTGAGCTTGTATCCCGCACTGCAACATTGGACAAATTGTCCAATGTCAACTTTGCTGCATCGCAGCTACCCCTTGACGAAACTCATAAAATTCCAGTCGAAGAATCCTGTGAGGTCCGCCGTGCGCGCCTTGAAATTACTGGCCTTATTGCCGTTTGCGGCCCTGCTGGGCGGGTGCGATTTCGTCGTCCTGGCGCCCGCCGGCGACATCGCCGCCCAGCAGCGCGATCTCGTCGTGATCTCCACAGTGCTGATGCTGATCATCGTGCTGCCGGTGATGGCGCTGACCGTGCTGTTCGCCTGGCGCTACCGCCAGTCCAACACCGAGGCGGCCTATGAGCCGGAGTGGGATCACTCCACCCAGCTCGAGCTGGTGATCTGGTCGGCGCCGCTGCTTATCATCATCTGCCTGGGCGCGCTGACCTGGATGGGCACGCATCTGCTCGATCCCTACCGCTCGCTCGGCCGCATCGCCGCCGACAAGCCGATCGAGCGCAAGGACGCCCCGCTCGACGTCCAGGTGGTCGCGCTCGACTGGAAGTGGCTGTTCCTCTATCCGCAATACGGCGTCGCCGCCGTCAACGAGCTGGCTGCGCCGGTCGACCGCCCGATCCGCTTCCGCATCACGGCCTCCTCCGTGATGAACTCGTTCTACATCCCCGCCCTCGCCGGCCAGATCTACGCCATGCCCGGCATGGAGACCAAGCTGCATGCGGTCTCCAACAAGGAAGGCAGCTTCCGCGGCTTCTCCGCCAATTACAGCGGCGCCGGATTCTCCGGCATGCATTTCGACTTCAAGAGCGTGTCACCCGCCGAGTTCGACAAGTGGGTCGCGAGCGCCAAGGCCAGCGGCAACATGCTCGGTCGCAGCGACTATTTGCAGCTCGAGCGCCCGAGCCAGAACGATCCGGTCCGGCTCTACGGCACGGTCGATCGCGACCTCTACAAGTTGATCCTCAACATGTGCGTCGAGCCCGGCAAGATGTGCATGAGCGAGATGATGGCGATCGATGCCAAGGGCGGTCTCGGCCATGAAGGCCTCAACAACACGCTGCCGCTGACCTACGACAAATACGCCCGCCGCGGCGCGCCGCTCGGCGCCTCGCCGACCTTCGTCGCCGGGATCTGCTCGATCGACGAATTGAAGGACACGCCGCTGCGCGAGGTCACCGCGCCGCTCGACCTGACGCCGCTGCGCGGCGTCGGGCTGAAGCCGCCGCCGTTCTCTCCCGCGTTCTCCCCTGCCCATCCGTCGTCGACGTCGCTGTTGTCCGTGCAGCGTCCGAAATCAGCGTCCTGAGGAGGCCGCATGTTCAACAACCCCGAACTCATGAAGCTGATCTTCGGCCGCCTCAACCTCGAAGCGCTGCCGATTCACGAGCCGATCCTGGTCGGCACCTTCGCCGTGGTCGCGACCGGCGGTCTCGCGCTGCTCGCCATCGTCACCTACTTCCGGCTCTGGGGCTATCTGTGGCGCGAGTGGTTCACCACCGTCGACCACAAGCGCATCGGCATCATGTACATGATCCTCGGCATCGTGATGCTGCTGCGCGGCTTCGCCGACGCCATCATGATGCGGCTGCAGCAGGCGATCGCGTTCGGCGGCTCCGACGGTTACCTGCCCGCCCATCACTACGACCAGGTCTTCACCGCCCACGGCGTCATCATGATCTTCTTCGTGGCGATGCCGCTGGTGACCGGCCTGATGAACTACGTGATGCCGCTGCAGATCGGCGCTCGTGACGTCTCGTTCCCGTTCCTCAACAATTTCAGCTTCTGGATGACGGTCGGCGGCGCCGTGCTGGTGATGATGTCGCTGTTCGTCGGCGAGTTCGCCCGCACCGGCTGGCTGGCTTATCCACCGCTGTCGAACATCGGCTACAGTCCTGACGTCGGCGTCGACTATTACATATGGGGTCTGCAGGTCGCCGGCGTTGGCACCACGCTGTCGGGCATCAATCTGATCTGCACCATCGTCAAGCTGCGCGCGCCGGGCATGACGATGATGAAGATGCCGGTGTTCACCTGGACCTCGCTCTGCACCAACGTGCTGATCGTCGCCTCCTTCCCGGTGCTGACGGCGGTGCTCGTGCTGCTCTCACTCGACCGCTACGTCGGCACCAACTTCTTCACGAACGACTTCGGCGGCAACCCGATGATGTACGTGAACCTGATCTGGATCTGGGGCCATCCCGAGGTCTACATCCTGGTGCTGCCGGCGTTCGGCATCTTCTCCGAGGTGACCGCGACCTTCTCCGGCAAGCGGCTGTTCGGCTACACCTCGATGGTCTACGCCACCGTCGTCATCACCATCCTGTCTTACCTCGTGTGGCTGCATCACTTCTTCACGATGGGCTCCGGCGCCAGCGTGAACTCGTTCTTCGGCATCACCACGATGATCATCTCGATCCCGACCGGGGCCAAGATGTTCAACTGGCTGTTCACGATGTATCGCGGCCGCATCCGCTTCGAGCTGCCGATGATGTGGACCGTGGCGTTCATGCTGACCTTCGTGCTCGGCGGCATGACCGGCGTGCTGCTCGCGGTGCCGCCGGCCGACTTCGTGCTGCACAACAGCCTGTTCCTGGTCGCGCACTTCCACAACGTGATCATCGGCGGCGTGCTGTTCGGCCTGTTCGCCGGCATCAACTACTGGTTCCCGAAGGCGTTCGGCTTCAAGCTCGATCCGTTCTGGGGCAAGCTGTCGTTCTGGTTCTGGGTTTCCGGCTTCTACTTCGCCTTCATGCCGCTCTATGTGCTCGGCCTGATGGGCGTCACCCGCCGGCTGCGCGTGTTCGACGATCCCAGCTTGCAGATCTGGTTCATCATCGCGGGCTTCGGCGCCTTCCTGATCCTGCTCGGCATCATCGCGATGCTGGTGCAGTTCGCGGTCAGCATTCTCAGGCGCGAGCAGCTGAAGGACACCACCGGCGATCCCTGGAACGCACGGACGCTGGAATGGGCGACCTCGTCGCCGCCGCCGGATTACAATTTTGCCTTCACGCCCGTGGTCTACGACAACGACGCCTGGTGGGACATGAAGCGCCGCGGCTACTCGCGTCCGCTGACCGGCTTCAAGCCGATCCACATGCCCTCCAACACCGCGACCGGCATCATCCTCGCCGGCCTCGCGACGGCGATGGGGTTCGGCCTGATCTGGTACATCTGGTGGCTCGCAGCGGTCTGCTTCATCGCGCTGCTGGCGGTCGCGATCGGCCACACCTTCAACTATCACCGCGACTACGACATCCCGGCTGACCAGGTCGGCAAGGTCGAAGCCGCAAGGACGCGCGTTCTCACCGCGGGAGCCCAGTCATGACCGTCGCAGCCGCACCTGCGCAAAACGCCGAGCCGATCTTCCACGTGATCGACGAGCATGCGCATCCGGAAGGCGCCAGCACCATGCTGGGCTTCTGGATCTATCTGATGAGCGACTGCCTCATCTTTGCGATGCTGTTCGCGACCTATGGCGTGCTCGGCGGCAACTACGCCGCCGGCCCGGCGCCGAAGGACTTGTTCGACCTGAAACTGGTCGCGCTCAACACCACGATGCTGCTGCTGTCCTCGATCACCTACGGCTTCGCCATGCTGACGATGGAGAAGTCGAAGCTCGGCGCGACCCAATTCTGGCTTGCGGTCACCGGGCTGTTCGGCCTCGCCTTTCTCGGCATCGAGCTCACCGAGTTCCACCACATGATCCACGAGGGCGCGACGCCGCAGCGCAGCGCCTTCCTGTCGTCGTTCTTCACGCTGGTCGGCACCCACGGCCTGCACGTCACCTTCGGCCTGGTCTGGCTGGTGACGCTGATGGTGCAGTCCGCGCGCTACGGCCTGACCATGGCCAACCGGCGCCGGCTGATGTGCCTGTCGATGTTCTGGCACTTCCTCGACGTGGTCTGGATCGGCGTCTTCACCTTCGTCTATCTCCTGGGAGTGCTGCGATGACAACCGACTCTCACGCTGTGCACACTGATGCCGGCGGCCACGGCCATGACGTCCATGGCGGCGCCGCCCACGGTTCGCTGAAGAGCTACCTGATCGGCTTCGGCCTCTCGGTGATCCTGACCGCAGTGCCGTTCTGGCTGGTGATGACCGGCGCCATCACCGACAAGGCGATCACCGCGCTGATCGTGCTGGTGCTCGCGGCGATCCAGATCGTCGTGCACATGGTCTACTTCCTGCACATGAACACGCGGTCCGAGAACGGCTGGACCATGATGGCGATGATCTTCACCGTGGTCATGGTGGTGATCGCGCTGACCGGCTCGCTGTGGGTCATGCATCATCTCAACGTCAACATGATGCCCGTGCACGACATGAGCCAGATGCCGTGACGATGCGGGCTGCCAGACCGCCGTATTTGCTGCTCACGCTCGGCATGCTGGGCGTAGTGCTGCTGACGGCGCTCGGGGTCTGGCAGATCGAGCGCAGGACCTGGAAGCTGGCGCTGATCGCGCGCGTCGAGCAGCGCATGAATGCGGCCGCTGCCGCGCCACCCGCCCCGTCATCCTGGCCGGCGGTGACATCGGCGAACGACGAGTATCGCCGCGTCACCACAAGCGGCACCTTCCTGAATGGCGACGAGACGCTGGTGCAGGCGGTGACCAATGAAGGCCCCGGCTTCTGGGTGCTGACTCCGCTGCGACAGGCCGATGGAACCACGGTGCTGGTCAACCGCGGCTTCGTGCCGCCGGAGCGCCGCGATCCCGCAACGCGCCGCGCCGGCGATCCGCACGGCCCCGTCAGCGTCACCGGCCTGCTGCGGATATCCGAGCCGGAGGGCGCCTTCCTGCGCAGCAACGATCCGGCGGCGGGCCGCTGGTATTCGCGCGACGTCGCCGCGATCGCGGCCAGCCACGGCCTGTCCGATGTCGCGCCATTCTTCATCGATGCGGATGCGACGAAAAACCCCGGCGGCTATCCGGTCGGCGGCCTCACGATCGTGCGGTTTCCCAACAACCACCTGATTTACGCGCTGACATGGTTCGCGCTGGCCATTATGCTGGCGGCCGCGCTCCTCCGCACCATCAGCGGCAGGGGCCGCGCCGGCGTTTCCGCTTCCCGACGCGCCGCCGTGCGCCGCCTGATCGGCGCAGCCCGCAATCTGTCTCGCAACCCAGGCCCAGATGCTCGAGCGCACATCGGATCTGCATGACGCAAAGACAGCCACCGGCACGGCGGTAATGCCGTCCGACGTGAGCGCGGCTGCCGGCATGCCGTTCGATCTTGCCGCGCCGGCCGACCTCGCGACCAATCGCAAGAACATGGCCCTCTTGGTCCAGCTGCGCTGGATCGCCGTGATCGGCCAGATCGTCACCATCGCCTTCGTGCATTTCTGGATGGACGTGGCGCTGCCGCTGATGCCGATGGCGGCCGTGATCTGCGGCCTGCTGGCGCTCAATTTGATCAGCCTGCTCTGGCTGCGCTACCGCGCCGACATCAACAACCGCGAGCTCCTGGTCGCGCTGGCGCTCGACGTCGCGGCGCTGACGACGCTGCTGTATCTGAGCGGCGGCGCCACAAATCCGTTCACCTCGCTCTATCTGCTGCAGGTGACGCTCGGCGCGGTGCTGCTCGATGCGCCCTCGACCTGGTCGCTGGTGGCGCTGGTCTGCATGAGCTACGCCTGGCTGACCGGCTATTACGAGCCGCTGGCGCCGCCGCAGCACGGCTTTGGCGATGCCTTCAGCCGCTACATCACCGGCACGTTCATCGGCCTGGTGCTCGACGCCGTGCTGCTGGTGGTGTTCGTGACCCGGATCAACCGTAATCTGCGCGACCGCGACGCGCGGCTCGCCGCGCTGCGCCAGCACGCCGCCGAGCAGGACCATATCGTCCGGATGGGCCTGCTCGCCTCGGGCGCCGCGCATGAGCTCGGCACGCCGCTCGCTTCGCTGTCGGTGATCCTGAGCGACTGGCGGCGCATGCCGGCGCTCGCCTCCGACGCCGAGCTGTCGCATGACCTGTCCGAGATGGAAACCTCGCTGCAGCGCTGCAAGACGATCGTGACCGGCATCCTGCTGTCGGCCGGCGAGGCGCGCGGCGAAGGCTCGGCGCCGACCACGGTTGCGGCGTTCCTGACCGCGCTGGTGGAGGAATGGCGAACGTCGCGGCCGTCGGCCACGCTGTATTTCCGCAATGCGTTCGGCGCCGACCTTGCGATCGTGTCCGATATCGCGCTGAAGCAGGCGATCTTCAACGTGCTCGACAACGCCGCCGAGGTCTCCCGCGACTGGATCGAGCTGACGGCCGAGCGCGAGGGCGACACGCTGGTGCTGTCGGTCACCGATCGCGGCCCCGGCTTCGCGCGCGAGATGTTGCCGCAGGTCGGAAAACCCTATCAGTCGACCAAGGGGAGGCCCGGCAGCGGCCTTGGCCTGTTCCTGGTGGTCAACGTCGTGCGCAAGCTCGGCGGCGTGGTGACGGCGCGCAACCGGCCGGACATCGGCGCCGCGGTCAGGCTCGAACTGCCGCTCTCGACGCTTGCGATCGGAGACCATCTGGATGGTTGAACGTCAGCTCCTGATCGTCGAGGACGATGCCGGCTTCGCCCGCACGCTGAAGCGCTCGTTCGAGCGCCGCGGCTACGACGTCGCGGTGGCAGCGTCGCTCGATGAGGTGCGCCCGCTGCTGGAGCAGCAATCGCCCGGCTATGCCGTCGTCGACCTGAAACTCGCCGGCGGCGCCTCGGGCCTCGCCTGCGTCGAGGCGCTGCACGCGCATGATCCCGACATGCTGATCGTGGTGCTGACCGGATTTGCCAGCATCGCGACCGCGGTGGAGGCGATCAAGCTCGGCGCCTGCCACTACCTGGCAAAGCCGTCGAACACCGACGACATCGAGGCCGCGTTCCAGAAGGCCGCCGGCAACGCCGCCATCGAGCTCGGCGCCCGCCCGACCTCGATCAAGACGCTGGAATGGGAGCGCATCCACCAGACCCTGATCGAGACCGACTTCAACATCTCCGAAGCCGCCCGCCGCCTCGGCATGCACCGAAGGACCCTGGCACGGAAGCTGGAGAAGCAAAGGGTGAAGTAGGCGCCCTGGCCGCGCGCGCATCATGCCTCACCGTCACCCTGAGGAGCGCGCAGCGCGTCTCGAAGGGTCGACGGCCCCGCTACCTCCACGCGCATTTCGAAACGCCCGGGCCGTGCATCCTTCGAGGCTCGCCTAGCGGCGCCATTGCGCCGCTAGGCTCGCACCTCAGGATGACGGGACTAATCTAGACGGCTGCTTCGACAATCTTGTAGCCCGGATGAAGCGCAGCGCAATCCGGGACAGGTTATCCGCGGTGACAGCGGCCCCGGATTTCGCTTCGCTGCATCCGGGCTACGACACAGGGCCGCGAGACGATCAGTCTCGGCTTGCGTCTCCGGAAACAAATCGGCGCTCGCGCATTACCCGCTTGCAATTCTGCGATCAGTTCGCGGTTCTTCGAGATCTGTATTCGAAGCCATTCGATTTCGGATCTATCGGCGAAAGCTATTGCACCGCCTCCCGCAGCAGGGTCACCGGGTAGATCGGCTTCTCGAAGAACTTGACGCCGTCGGGCAAGGCGCCGGACGGGCGCTGGCCCGAAATCACCATAACCCGAACCTTTCGGTCGCAGTCGAGCGCGTATTGCGCAAGCTCGATGCCGTTCATTTTGCCGGTCAGCCCGATATCGGTGATCACCAACGCAGGGTGACGCATCTTGACCGCGAGCGCGGCAGTCTCGGCATCCTCACACTGGATCACGTCGAAATGACTCTCTTCCAGCAAGAGCGCGATCATGTCGCGCTGGATGGGGTCGTCTTCGACGACAATTGCGACTTGGCGCAACATCTTGGCGTAGCCCATGAGAAAACTCCTGCAAATAACATAGGACAAGCGCCGAGAGCCGCTTCGGGTTCTGCTCGAAGCCACGCGTTTCTGCGGGTTCCTGCCTGTTCCGCCGGAACCAGATTTGAGGGTTACGCGTCATGAATGCCGATCGGGTATCATGACCGAAGGAACCAAAGCTCATGCGGAACTCGCTTCGCCCCGCTCAAGATCCTGACCATGCGGATCAAGCTGAAAACCATTCGAGCCCGTCCGACCATCTGACTTCAGTCGCTGAAGACCAGGTCGGAAGACAGCGAGAGCGCAGCGATCGCCCTCTCACGCCGGAGCAACTCTCCAGCGCTCGCCGGCTGCGGGACATCATGTCCAATATGGAAGCAGAGCTGAAGGAGCAGGTCGACAAACTGGTCGCAACGCGCAACTAGAGAGCGACCGCAGCACGGAGCGCTGCATCGAAACCGACTTCAACATCTCCGCGTAGCCGGATGGGCGTAATCCGGGACGGCTTCATCCGCGGTGACACCTCCCCGGATTTCGCTTCGCTGCATCCGGGCTACGAAGCTCCCGCCCCAAAACAAAAAGCCCGGTCTTGCGACCGGGCTTTCCGCAAAATTCTGGCAGGGCTGCTCAGGCAGCTTCGTCCTCGACGGCGGCGTCGTCGCCGTCGGTGTCGAGATCCTCACCGTCGGCATCGCCCTCGGCTTCACCTTCAGCCGATTCGGCCTTGGCGCCGCGGCGCGGGCTCTTGGCGAGCTGGCTCTCGATTTCCTTGACCGCTTCGGTCTCGGTCGAGTGCTGCACGACCGCGATTTCGCGCGACAGGCGGTCGAGCGCCGCTTCATAGAGCTGGCGTTCGCTGTAGGACTGCTCCGGCTGCGATTCCGAGCGGTAGAGGTCGCGGACCACCTCGGCGATCGCGACGATGTCGCCCGAGTTGATCTTCGCTTCGTATTCTTGGGCGCGGCGCGACCACATGGTGCGCTTGACGCGGGCGCGGCCCTTCAGCGTCTCCAGCGCCTTCTTGACCAGCGCCGGCTCCGACAGCTTGCGCATGCCGACATTGGCGACCTTCGCGGTCGGGACGCGCAGCGTCATCTTGTCCTTCATGAACGAGATCACGAACAGCTCGAGCTTGGCGCCCGCGATCTCCTGCTCCTCGATCGCCAGAATCTGGCCGACGCCGTGAGCGGGATAGACGACGAATTCATTGGCCTTGAAGCCCTGGCGCTGGGTCACGACCTTCTTCTCTTCCGGACGCGGCGCGGCGGCCGGCTTCACGGCAGCCTTCGGAGCAGCGGCGGGGGCGGCGGCCTTCGGGGCGGCCGGCTTCGGCGCAGCAACAGTCTTGGTAACGGGAGCCTTGGGGGCGACCTTCGCGGCAGTGGTCTTCGCAGCTGCCGCTTTCGCAGCAGTCTTGGCAGTCTTTTCTGGCATCACGCTTCTTTTGTTCTTGGAGGACTTTGCGGCCGCCGCTTTTTTGGTATCCTTCACGGACGCCTTGGCACGGCCCTTGGTTGCGCTGCGAGCAACAACAGCGGCTTTCTTGGTCGTCTTAGAAGCACTCTTTTTACGCGTTTTCTGTGACACAGCCTGCGCGTGGAAACTGCCACGCCCCTGTTCGATGTTTGCGGGAACCTCGAAGCCACAAGATACGCATGGCAGGGGTTCTTGGCTTGTAATCCCAAGAATATAGCACATTTTCCGCAAAAATCAATGATTTACGCCCGATTCCGGGCATATGCGGGAGTCCCCCGGTCATATGTCCGTCATTAGGGTTAAATCACCGGAGCTGGCCGGGCTCCGAACGGGCGGAACGCCCGTCGCATCAGGGTTGGCTGCGCGAATCAGGTCGCAACCAGCAAATCAGTCGCCGGTTCCAGGATTTGGAGAAAAATATTTCTCGAACTTGCCTTCCTTGCCTTCCCACTCCTTGGCGTCCTCGGGCGCGTCCTTCTTCTGGGTGATATTCGGCCAGCTCTTGGCGTATTCGGTGTTGACCTCGAGCCACTTCTCCAGCCCCGGCTCGGTGTCCGGCTTGATGGCATCCGCCGGGCATTCCGGCTCGCACACGCCGCAATCGATGCATTCGTCGGGATGGATGACCAGCATGTTCTCGCCCTCGTAGAAGCAGTCCACGGGGCAGACCTCGACGCAGTCGGTATATTTGCACTTGATGCAGGCTTCAGTGACGACGTAGGTCATCCAAAACTCCGGAAACGGTCAGCGTTTTTCTGGGGTTGCCTAGCGCAGGAATACCCCAGCCGCAAGGGAAGCGGCGGCCCAAAAAGGCAAGGAATTGCCGACTATATTCTCGTTTGACGCGCTTTCTTCACGCGAACCGGTCCCCGCTTCGCTCGAAAGCACTTTTGATAGATAGCTATTCCCGGCCGCCTTGCAAATCATCATAGAGCACGCGCGCCGAGGCGGCATCGCCGCGCCGCTCGGCAAAGCCCACCACCTTGAGCACGCGGACGCTGTTGTCGAGCGCGACCGTGACGACGTCGCCGAGCTTGATGGCATGGCCCGGCGATTTCTCGCGCGTGCCGTTGATGCGGACGTGACCGGACGCGACAAGCTCGGCCGCGCTGGTGCGGGCCTTCACCACCCGCGCGTGCCACAACCATTTGTCGAGCCGCTGTCTGTCCAATCCACTTCGCTCGAAAACGCTATGCCCTATTCCTTGCGATTGCCCGCGAGCTGCTCCTTCAGCGCAGCGAGCTTGGCGAAGGGCGAGTTCGGATCGATCGGCCGGTCGCGCTCGCGCGGCGCGCTGGAGGCGTAGGGCCGGTGCGACGGCCCGCTCTCGCGCTTGTCGCGGCCGCCCTTGTCACGGCCGAAATCACGGCCGCCGCGGTCACGGTCGCCGCGCTCCTTGCGCTCGCCGCCGCCGAACTTGTTGTCGCGGCGCCGCTCATTGTTGTCGCGGTCGCGCCCCTTGCCCTCGAAGCGCTCGCGGCGCTGATCGCGGTTGTCGCGCCCCGGCGCGCCGTCGGCGGATGCGGCAGCAGCCGTGGCCTCGGCGGGCGCGCCCTCGCGCGGCTTGTGGCGGAAATCCTGGTGGCGGCGCGGACGGCGGTGATGCTCGCGCTTCTCGCCCTCGGCCCCCTCCGTCGCCGGTGCGCCGCCCTCGGCCTGCTGGCCCTGATGACGGCCGCGGTTGCGGTCGTGTCCGCGATGATGCGGACGGCGCTCGTCGGAGCGGCCGCCGGGACGCCAGACTTCGACCAGCTGCGGCTCGGCCGGGGTTTCCGCGGGCGCGGCAGCGGCTTCAGCCGGGGCCGCCTCGGCAGGCGCGGCCTCGGCGCTCGCGGCCTCTACCGGCGTCTCCGCGGCAGCCTCCGCAAGGGCGGGTTCGACGGCAGCCTCAGTGACAGGGGCCTCGGCCGGCGCGACTACTGCCTCGGGCTGCATTTCGACGACGGCCGACGTCTCCTCGCTCACGGGCGCGGGCGCGAAGCCGACATCGGGCAGCAACGCGGCTGATGGTGCCGGGTCGCCGGATACCGGCTGTTCCGCGACGGCCTCCGCCACCGGCGCCTCCGCCGTGGTCTCGACGGCGGCCTCGGGTACCTCGGCGGCGATGCCGGTCGCCGCGGTGGCGGCATCGACCGGCGCGTCCGCGGCGGCTTCCGTGGTGCCCTCGGCCGGCGGCGTTTCCGCCGCAACGGTCTCGGTGGTCTCGACGGCCGCCGGCGCAGCCTCAACCGGCTTCGGCGGCAGCGGCGGACGGCGGTCCATGCGGTAACCGAGCGCGCGCAGGATCGAGGCGAAATCCTCGCCGGCCGATCCGGTCAGCGAGGTCATCGCTTGCGTCACGACAAAGCCGCGGCCGTCGAACGCACCGGCGGGCTTTTCGCCGGGCGAGGTCTCGCGCCAGGCCAGCGCCGGGCGGATCAGGTCGGCGAGCCGCTCCAGAATGTCGACGCGCACCGCGCGCTCGCCGCACTGGCGATAGCCGAGCACGCGATAGGCATCGCGCGCGAGCTGCTTGTCGACCGGGAATGACGTGCGGCCGCTGCTCGCCAGATGCTGCACATTCGACAGCGCAGCCATGTCGACATTGCTCTGCTTCTCGGCCCACAGCAGCGAGGCCAGCGAGCGCGCCGCGGGCTTCAAGAGCTGCGGGAAATAGATGTGGTAGGCGCCGAACCGCACGCCGTATTTGCGCAAGGTGGCGCGCGACGGCTGGTCGAGATCCTTCATCTCGGCGGAAATTTTCGTGCGCTCGAGCACGCCGAGCGCTTCCACAAGCTGGAAGGCGATGCCGCGGGCGATGCCCTGCAGATCCTCGGCCTTGGAGAGCTCGAACAGCGGCCCGAGCAGCTTTTCGATATGCGTCTTGAGCCAGAGGTCGAGCCGGGTCTGCACCGCCTCGCGCGAGGCGCCGGTCAGCCGCTCGTCGGAGATGATGCGCAGCCGCGGATGCAGCGCGTCGTCGGCCGCGACCAGTTTTGCCACCGCATCGCCGGTCCAGCGGATGGTGCCGTCGGAGGTCAGTACGAACTGCTCGTCGGGGGCAGCTCCCAGTTTCTCAGCCCGCGCGTCGATCTCGCGCGCCAGCACCTGCTGGGCGGCGGCCTGCAGCGCCTTGGCGTCGCTGCCGGCTTCCGCCGCATCGGGCGCAAAGGTGAAACCATCGAGCCGGCCGATCACGTGACCTTCCACGATCACTTCGCCGGTCTTGCCAATTTCCGTATTCAAAACTGAGTTCTCCCGCAGGCGGCGCATCAATACACTGGTCCGCCTGTCAACGAAACGCTCCGTGAGCCGTTCATGCAGCGCATCGGATAATTTATTTTCGAGGTCGCGCGTGATCCCCTGCCAGTGCTCCGGGTCATACAGCCAGTCCGGCCGGTTGGCCACGAAGGTCCAGGTCCTGATCTGCGCGATCCGGCCCGACAGCGTGTCGATATCGCCGTCGGTGCGGTTGGCCTGGTCGACCTGGGCGGCGAACCATGCGTCAGGGATACGCCCCTTTTGCATCAGAAAGCCGTACAGCGTGCTCACGAGTTCGGCATGGGCCGCCGGCGACAGCTTTCGGTAATCAGGAACCTGACAGGCCTCCCATAACCGCTCCACGGCGGCGGCGCCATGCGCCATGTCGCGCACCTCGGCGTCGCGCGCGACATGGTCGAGCACGCGCATGTCCTCGGCGATCGGCGCCCGTGTCAGTGCCTCATGATTGGGCGGCAGCGCCAGCGACACCTGCAGCGCGCCGAGCGAGGCGAAATCGAGCTTGGCGTTGCGCCATTGCAGCATCTTCACGCTGTCGAAGGTGTGGTTCTGCAGCGCGTTGACCAGTTCCGGCTCGAACGGCGCGCAGCGCCCGGTGGTGCCGAACGTGCCGTTGCGGGTGGCGCGGCCGGCGCGGCCTGCGATCTGCGCGAATTCGGCCGGCGTCAGCCGGCGGAACTGGTAGCCGTCATATTTGCGGTCGGAGGCGAAGGCGACGTGATCGACGTCGAGATTGAGCCCCATGCCGACCGCGTCGGTGGCGACGAGGTAATCGACGTCGCCGTTCTGGAACATCGCGACCTGCGCATTCCTTGTGCGCGGCGACAGCGAGCCGAGCACCACGGCCGCGCCGCCATGCTGGCGGCGGATCAGCTCGGCGATCGCATAGACTTCGTCGGCGGAGAACGCGACGATTGCCGTTCTTCTCGGCTGCCGCGTGATCTTGCGGTCGCCGGCATATTCGAGCTGCGACAGACGCGGCCGCGTTACCATCGAGGCGCCGGGCAACAGCCGCTCGATGATCGGGCGCATCGTCGCAGCACCCAGCAACAGCGTTTCGTCGCGGCCCCTGCGGTTGAGGATGCGATCGGTAAACACATGGCCGCGCTCGAGATCGGCCGCGATCTGGATCTCGTCGACGGCGAGAAACGACACATCGAGATCGCGCGGCATCGCCTCGACGGTGGAGACCCAGAAGCGCGGCGCCTTCGGCTTGATCTTCTCCTCGCCTGTGACGAGCGCGACATTGTCCTCGCCGGCCCGCGCCGCGATCTTGTTGTAGACTTCGCGCGCGAGCAGCCGCAGCGGCAGCCCGATCAGGCCGGACGAATGCGCCAGCATCCGCTCGATCGCCAGATGCGTCTTGCCGGTGTTGGTCGGGCCCAGCACGGCGGTGACGCCGGCGCCGGGAGCGCGGTCAGTTCCGAACGAAGATGAGAAAGCCATATCTTGCAGATGTTTCTTGTTGCCGCGTGCCGCGCGGATGCGCGCCTAGAAAGTTACCTCGCCCCGCCTGTGGGGAGAGGTCGGCGCATCGCGCCGCGTGAGGGGGACTCTCCGCGCGAGGGAGACCATGCAACGCGCTCCGTCAATATCGTCACTCCGGCGCGATCCAGCAACACGGCATCCCGGATCACGCGTCCTTTCGCGCAAAATCTGTCTCACAATGCGACGCTTTCCGCTGTCAGCTTAAGCTTCGGAACGAGTCTAGAACGAATCGCGGCCGAATCGCTGACTCCATTCCATGCCCGAAACGTTCACCGCAACATCTCGGTCTGGTCTGAGGCCGCGGCACTAGATCAAGTTTGAGAGGGCTCCACAAGCACAGGATATGCGGACTGAATTCCTTAAGTTCCAGGGGTCACCGAGTCGAATCAGAACCGGGCAAGAGTCAACTGGATTCCGGTGACGTTTGTTGCGTCGGCCAAGCGTAGCCCGCATGCAGCGAAGCGGAATGCGGGACCAGTCGACCCGCGGGTATTCCGGCCCCGGATTTCGCTTCGCTGCATCCGGGCAACTAGCGCACTACAACCCGTCATCCTGAGGTGCGAGCCTCTTCGGCGAGCCTCGAAGGATCGACGGCCCGGCTCTCTCCGCGTTGGTCGCAGCGGGGCCGTGCATCCTTCGAGGCTCGCCCCGCAGCGCAATTGCGCTGCAGGAGCTCGCACCTCAGGATGACGGGTCGAACAGTGCGGCGTGGCCTCGCGAAATCAAATCCTACTGCGTCTTCGCCACCCGCGGCGGCGCTGCCGTGGTCACGAACGAAGTCGCCTCCAGCATGGCCTGGCCGAGCGGGGTCGGGATCGTCATGCGGAACGGCACCAGCAGGCGCGTGCCGGCGATCGGCGCGAAGGCGATCTCGATGTTGCGCTGGGCGGCGAGATATTTGATCACCGGGCGATCCGGGATGTAGCCCGCGATCGGCACGAAATAGACCGCGCAGACCAGCGCCGGGCCGTGATAGCCGCGCTCGGCCTTCACCATCTCCACCCGCTTGAAATCGAGCTTGAGGTCGTAGCGCATGCGGCCGTCGAACACGCCGGCCGAGGTGCGGCAGACATCCGGGCTCATCAGCTCGGCATTGCCGGGCACGCGCAAGAGCGAGCCGGTCATCGGGTCGAACACGCCCTTCTTGTGCGCGTCGGTGACCGGGATGCGGTCGGCATCGACCGGCGGCTCCGGCTCGATCGCGGAATCCTTGATGGTGCCGCCCGCCAGCACCATGCGGATGGTCTCGGATTTCTTCGCGGTGGTGGTGGTCGCGCTGTAGGAGGTGGCGACCGGGATGCCGTTGACGATCCGGCCCTGCGAGGCGCCCGAGCCGCTGCCGCCGGAAAACGCCTTCAACAGCCCCGCGGTGCCGCCCTGGGCCGAGGCCGAGAACGCCTCCTCGCCGATGTCGACGGTCCAGGAGCCCTTGCCGACCGGGATACCGGCGAGCGTCGCCTCATACTGCGCCTCGAGCCGGCCCTGGGCGCGCGAGGCCTCGGGGCCGAACAGCAGAAAAGCGCCGGCCAGGAGGCCGACAAGCCACCCATAGGGGGGCAAAATGGCAATCGGGGTGGTCACTTACCTGACGGTCCTGCTATCGGCGCTCTGTCTTGTCATCCAGGCGAACAAGGTGGCCGGACAACGCGAGCGTCCTGTATGGAACTAAGCGTTGCAACGGAATACGCCCTTTATATGGTTGCCTTATGCGGCGTTAAGTGGCTGGAACGGCTGATGAACCCAGCAATTCGGACGAGGGCGAAGCCGCTATAAAACCTTGACGCTCCCGCATTCTGCCCCTATACACCCGCGGTTCCTGGAAAATGGACGCGAATTCAAAACCCCTGCACGGGCCGCGTGACCGCACGCTCCGCCCGCAAGAGGCGGGGATGGAAAAGGATTTTTGCAAATGTCCCGGCGCTGCGAACTGACCGCCAAGGGCCCCCAGACGGGCCACAAGGTGAGCCACTCCAACATCAAGACCAAGCGGCGCTTCCTGCCGAACCTGTGCAACGTGACCTTCATCTCCGATGCACTCGGCCGCAACGTCCGCCTGCGCGTCTCCTCCAACGCGATCAAGAGCGTCGACCACAATGGCGGCCTCGATGCCTTCCTGATCAAGGCCAAGGCCGACGTGCTCTCGCCGCGCGCCCTCGAACTGAAGCGCGCGATCGAGAAGAAGGTCGGCAAGCCGGCGCCGGTGAAGCAGGCGAGCTGAGGCGCGAGCGAACCGCGAGAGCGGGAAGAGCTGAGAGAGTTTTGAGCGGCCGGGTCGATGACCCGGCCGTTTTTGTTTGGTCGAAACTCGGGCCCGTACTGATCAATTCGTCGCGTCGGCTTTGCGCTCTGAAGGCAACCTTGGAGTCGATATGACTGCATGTTGGCTTCGGGCCAACAGCAGGAGTCGCAGTCGCCCCGCGCAACGGCATCACTCCGGAATCCCAGCTTTGCGAAGACCATCGACGAACATTTGGTTGATCCGTAGGCCGCTCCGGCTCACCCATTCAGAAATTCGAAAATCCGATTTGAGTTCGAGCAGGCGAGTTGCCGACTCTTTCGCTTCCGCTTCGCGTCCCAGATGCGCCAAGGCCGTTATAAGGCAGCAATAGGAGGGTAGAAAACTCTGGGTCTGGCTAAGAGCCTTCTTCGCTGCGACAACCGCCTCATCGAAACGGCCAAGATCGATGAATGCAACTCCCATTTCGGTCAACGTTACGAACAGCAACGGGTCAAACGGGCTTAGCAGGACAGCGCGCTCAAAGCTCCGGATGGCCTCCTCGAGGTCCCCTGCCATGCGGCAAGTCCAACCTCGCGTGCTCCATGCAAAGGCTGCATTGGGATTAGAGATGATCGCGCGATCCACCATCTCCCTAGCTGTGCCGAAATCGCCAGACCAAGCCGCGGCATAGCTAAGCATGCTCAAGGCTAAGTGGTCGTTTCCGTCGATACTGAGTACCAGCCGGAGAAGTCGCAATCCTTCCGCAAATTCCGACTTCGGATCAGTGGCCCATCCTTGAGTTACCTTTTGGATGTGGCAACTCCCCGCAAGCGTTGCAGCAAATCCATACCTAGGGTCAATTTCCAATGCGCGAGAAACAAGCCGAAGGGCCTCAGCAGATCCATCTCGAGTAAATGAATAGAGGTGCGGTATTGCTCTGAGGCAAAGGTCGTAGGCGCTGAGACTGTTCGGCCGACGCGCGGCCAAATCGACTTCCGCCCGAAACACTCTTGGTTCAATGGCAGCGATGACGCTCTCGGTCATCCGGTCCTGCAGGGTGAACACATCGCTTAAGTCGCCTTCAAATCGATCGGCCCAAAGATGTACTCCCGTCGCGACATCAATCAATTGGCCGATAATGCGAACTTTTCCGGCCGCCTTGCGCACACTGCCCTCAAGCACGTAGCGGACGCCGAGTTCGCGTCCGACCTGTTTGATATCGACTGCTTTGCCCTTGTAAGAAAAACTGGAATTGCGCGCGATCACGAATAGAGATCTGAAGCGCGACAACGCTGTCGTGATTTCGTCCACCATGCCATCCGCAAAATATTCCTGCTCGGGATCGCCGCTCATGTTCTCGAATGGCAGCACGGCGATGGAGGGCTTGTCGAGAACCGAAAGAGCGCTCTCGGCCGTGGCTTGGCCGGAATCCGAGCCCGCAACCTCTCTTACCTGTCCGACGAAACGGAATCCCTTGCGCGGCAAGGTCTTGATCAGGCGCTGTTCGTTCCCGGAATCGCCGATTGCCGTTCGCGCGGCGTTCAGCCGCGTCGTCAGTGCTGCATCCGAAACGCTGCGTCCATTCCAAATCGCATTGATGAGGTCGTCTTTACTGACGACGCGCTCCCTGCTGCGGATCAGGTAATCGAGCAGGTCGAACACTTGCGGTGCGATGGGGACGACGTCCGCCCCACGATGCAGCTCACGCCGGTCAGTGTTGAGTACGTAATCTTCAAAGAAGTACCGCAAGGTACGAAATCCTCGGGTGACGGGGCCCGCTCACCGGGTGCGCTTAGGCTCGCTTGAAATCGCAAGAATAGGCTGACGGTGAGTAAATGTAAGCTGCCAGTCTAATCTTGCGTCGACGGGCGGCCAGAATTGGGAACCGCGAGATCCAGCGGAGCCCGACTTCCGCAATGGGCCAAAAGGCGACATAGGTCGGCGCTGCTCCAACATCTGCTTTGGCTACCTAACGGTCGCCCTTGCCGACGCGCGTAACACCACTAGTCTTGATGGCAGCGACGACGCACAGCACAGCAGAACCCGCTCCATGTGCAACCTCTATTCCATCACAACGAACCAGGAGGCGATCCTCCGGCTGTTTCGCGTGGTCAATCGCTATGTCGGCAATCTGCCGCCGATGCCGGGGGTGTTTCCGGATTATCCGGCGCCGGTGGTGCGCAATGCCAGGGGCGCGCGGGAGATGGTGATGATGCGCTGGGGCATGCCGCCGCCGCCGGTGACCAACATCCGCAACACCTCTTCGCCGCACTGGCGCGGCTGGCTGACGGAAGCGCACCGCTGCCTGGTGCCGCTCAACAGCTTTGCCGAATATGCACCTAGGCCGAATCCGGCGACGAAGAAGAAGGACGTGGTCTGGTTCGCGCTGTCGGACGATCGTCCGCTCTGCGCGTTTGCCGGCATCTGGACCGAAACCAAGAGCGATCGCGGCACCAAGTCTAAGCCGATCCCCGGGCCGCATCTGGTCTATGGCTTCCTCACCACGGCGCCGAACGCGATCGTCGAGCCGATCCACGACAAGGCAATGCCGGTGATCCTGACCACGGATGAGGAGCACGATGTCTGGCTGCGCGCGCCGTGGAGCGAGGCCAAGGCGTTGCAGCGGCCGCTGGCCGATGACGCGCTGAAGATCGTGATGCGCGGCGAGGACAAGGAAGACAAGCCCGCCGCTTAATTCTACGTCGGCGTCTTCAATCCGCGCGAGGCCACCCATGCGTCGATATTCGCGGCGGTCTCGGCCTGGCGGGCCATGCGCATGAGGCGGTCGCGGGCGACGCCTGAAGGCATCGCGCTCGCTTCATTGCGCAGGCGGATCGATTCTTCCGCGAGGCGCTGCTGCGGGGACCTGCGGGTGTCGGGAAGCTTGATCTGCATCACGCGGCTCCATTCCAAGAGTGAGGCGGGAGCGCAACGGGCGTTCTCGGTCACCGATAGCTGCCAGGATGTCTGTGCGATGATGGAAGAACGCTACGCCTGCCGCGGGGGCAAGACCGTCCACTAGTGAACACAGCGGCGAAAAATTTGGGCTCCGTGCCGCGCGTGCGCCAAAGATCTAATTTCACCAGCAATTTCAAAGCGAACACCTCTGTCCAGTCCCGGACAAGAAAATATTCCTCTTCCCGCGCACCCCAACTCAGCATTAGAAACAGCGCGTCCCGCCTCCTCCAGGAGGGGCGTATCGCGGTCGTCACGGACGTTGGAAGCGGGATGCGGTGGACGCGAGAAGGCTCGGCCGACGATCCGGGCTTTTCATCGCGGACGGTGAAGTCGTGTGGTCCTGACGCCCCAGTGGCAGGCGTTGCGCCGTGGATGACGAATCCGCGGCAGCGGTGACAAGCAAGCCAGGTCTCGCCGGGGAGAGCACGTATAAGCCGTAAACCATCCGCGCGGGGAACGCCGGGTTACCCGGCCGTACCTGTGGTCCTACCCCCGTGCTTTTTGTTGCACGGGGCCCATGGGTGCGTGTCGGCACCCGGCGTTCCCTGCGCCCTCTGCTTTCCGACGCGAGGGTCACCTGCCGCAAAGCTCGGGCCGATCCGGCCGCGAGGATGCGTGCGCTCACCCTCTGCTGTCTGAC
This sequence comes from Bradyrhizobium sp. CCBAU 51753, assembly GCF_015291565.1. Taxonomy (NCBI): domain Bacteria; kingdom Pseudomonadati; phylum Pseudomonadota; class Alphaproteobacteria; order Hyphomicrobiales; family Nitrobacteraceae; genus Bradyrhizobium; species Bradyrhizobium sp. CCBAU 51753. Next base: position 8,912,904 of record NZ_CP030037.1, read on the forward strand.
AGGTGAATCGAGTGGCGTTGACGGCGTCGTGCGCTGCGCGCGGCGGCGCATGGCGCGAGGGAGATTGTTCTCTGCGTTCACACGAGCGGGAAAAGGCAATCTACAATGTGATCCGCGGAGAGATGGATTGCTTCGTCGCTTCGCGCCTCGCAATGACGGCGGCGGGATGATGGCGGCAGATGTCACGCACACCATCACACGGCGCGCGCGATGCGGAGCGCGGTGAAAGAATGCTTAACGCGCGCGACTTGCTCACGACATTGCGAGCACATGAGGCGCATGCAAAAGACCGCTACCTCTCACTACGCGTTCTGTGCGAACGAGGCCGCCCGCGACGCTCGCGATTCGGCGCGATTGTTTTGGAGCCGTTCCAGCGTTGCAGGAAGATCACGGTCAGCACAACTCATCGTGAGGCGCACGCGCCGCACTCTTGGGAAGATGCCGCACCGCACATAGATCGTGTCTCAAGAACGACCTCAACGAAGGAATTGGTCAATGCAAGTTCGCGCAATCGATCCGCGCGGAAGACTGGTGCCTGCGATTGCCGCAGCCGCGATTGCGGTGCTGGCGACGACTGCGCTGTTTCTCCTCGAATTCCACCCGCCCCGCAATGTCACCGTGGGCCAGACCGGCATGATCACCAACGCCGCCGCGAGCCGCGCCGGCGCCACCGTGCTGCCGACCGATCCGGTCACCACCGGCAGCGTGACGGTGCGGTAAGAACGTTGGCTCCCTCGCCCCGCGCTCTTGTCCGACGAAGCCCGCCTTCGGGCGAAGGCGGATGCGGAGAAGGTTGGGGTGAGGGGCATCTCTCCGCGAGTTCTATGTGCGGAAAGACCTGTACCCCCTCACCTGGATCGCATGTCGCTACGCTCATGCGATCCGACCTCAGAGCGAGCTTCGCTCGTCTCGACTCCCCGCAGGCGGGGAGAGGTGAAGTAGGCGGGGAGAGGTGAAGGAAGAAAACGCGACATTCCACATCGCGGCAAACCTCGCCACATTTCTGCATCCCTGCCCCGGCGTCTCGCCGCAAGCCTCTCCCCTACGGCGTCGTTAAGCTCTCCCGGCCAACAACAAGAACGCCACAGGGAGGCTCTCAGATGACATGGAAGGCCATCACGCTCGCCGCCGTGCTCGCGATCGCGACGCAGGCGCATGCGGCGGAGAAGAAATACGGCGCGGGTGCCAGCGACACCGAGATCAAGCTCGGCCAGACCTCGCCATTCTCGGGCGCGGCGTCGGCCTACAGCGTGATCGCGAAGACGCAGGCCGCCTACTTCAAGATGATCAACGACCAGGGCGGCGTGAACGGGCGCAAGATCAATCTGATCACGCTCGACGACGGCTACTCGCCGCCGAAGACGGTGGAGCAGACCCGCAAGCTGGTCGAGCAGGAGGAAGTCGCCGCGATCCTCAATCCGCTGGGCACGCCGACCGGCCTTGCCGTGCGCAAATATCTCAACGACAAGAAAGTGCCGCAGTTGTTCGTCGGCGCCGGCGCCACGCTGTGGGGCGACTATGCGCATTATCCGTGGTCGATCGGCTTCCAGCCGTCCTACCAGGCCGAGACCGCGGTCTACGCCAAGTATGTGCTGACGCAGAAGCCGGACGCGAAAATCGCGCTGTTCTACCAGAACGACGACGCCGGCAAGGATTACGGCAACGGCTTCAAGAAGGGCCTGGGTGCGGAGAACACCGCCAAGATGGTGGTGGCGGAGGCGACCTATGAATCGACCGATCCGACGGTCGACAGCCAGATCGTCAAGCTGAAATCAAGTGGCGCCAACGTGCTGTTCATGCACGCGATCCCGAAACAGGCGGCGCAGGCGATCAAGAAGATCGGCGAGATCGGCTGGAAGCCGGACCTGTTCTTCCTCGCCGCGACCTCGACCTCGGTGTCCTCGGTGCTGAAGCCCGCCGGCTTCGAGCATTCCAAGGGCATCATCTCGTCCTACTCGCTGAAGGATCCCAACGATCCGCAGTGGAAGGACGATAAGGACGTTATCGCCTGGCAGGACTTCATGAAGAAATATTTTCCGGACGGCAATCTGCAGGACCAGCTGATCGTCTACGGCTACGTCGTGGCGGAGGCGACGGTGCAGGTGATCAAGCAGTGCGGCGACGACCTTACCCATGAGAACATCATGAAGCAGGCGGCGAACCTCGACATCGCGCTGCCGATGTTCCTGCCCGGCATCAAGCTGAAGACGTCGCCGACCGACTACTTCCCGGTCGAGGCGATGCGGCTGCAGAAGTTCAACGGGGAGACATGGGAGCTGTTCGGCGACACGATTGGGAATGATTGAGGGAGCGTGGTACGCTTTATCTCCTCCCTCTCCCCGTTCTTCACGGGGAGAGGGTTGGGGTGAGGGGCCTCTCTCCGCGAGTGGTGCTCGCAGTGAGACCTGTACCCCCTCACCCGCCGCGCAAGTGCGCGGCGACCTCTCCCCGCATCCGCCTTCGGGCGAAGGCGGGCTTCGGCGGACAAGAGCGGGGAGAGGTGAAGAGAGATCACACCCCCTTCACCAGCAGCGCCTTGAAATCGGCCCGCGCACGCTGCGCTTCGGTCCGCGCGGTCTCCGAAGCATCGCCGAGGCCGAAATAGCCGTGAATCAGGCCCTCGCCTTCGTGATACCTCACCGGCACGCCTGCCGCCTTCAATGCCCTCGCATAGGCATGGCCCTCGTCGCGCAGCGGATCGAACCAGGCGGTGGTGACGACCGCCGGCGCGACACCGGCGAGGCTCTTCGCGCGCAGCGGCGAGACGCGCCAGTCGGCGCCGTCGGCCATCTCGGCGAGGTAATGGCCGCAGAACCACTCCATGGTCGCGCGGGTCAGGAAATAGCCCTCGGCATTCTCGGCGCGCGACGGGAATCTTGCGTTCTCGGTCGGATCGGCAAAATTGCCGACCACATCGGTGACGGGATAGACCAGCAGCTGCCCGGCGAGCTTGATGCCGGCGTCGCGGCAGGCCAGCGCCGTGGTGGCCGCGAGATTGCCGCCCGCGGAATCGCCGGCGACGCCGACGCGGGCAAGATCGCCGCCGAAGTCGCCGATGCGCGCGACCACATCGCGGACGGCGGCGAACGCATCCTCGAACGCGCCGGGAAAGCGCGTCTCCGGCGGGCGGCGGTAATCGACCGAGATCACGACCGCGCCGGTCTCGATCACGAGGTTGCGGGCCTGGCGGTCATGAGTCTCGAGATCGCCGGCGACCCAGCCGCCGCCGTGGAAGAAGATCACCGTCGGCGCCCTGCCGCTGCCATTGCGATAGAGCCGCGCCGGGCGTTTGCCGGCGCCGCCCTGAACCTCGATGTCGCTGACATGCTCGACCGGCGGCGGCGGCACCGCGGCGCGGGCATCGGCCAGCGCGCGCAGCGAATCGCGCGCGCTCTGCGGCGTCATCACAGTGGGATCGCGCAGCGGCAGCAGCGGGATGATTTTTTCAACGACGGGATCGAGCGGAAGCGGCATGAGGATGTGCTTTCTTGCGGGAGCAGTTGCCGACCATCTGACAACATGCTCCCGGAAAGCACAACCCGTCCGTCATGCGACGTGCTGCTGCGGCGCCGGCTCGGTCTCGCCCTCCTCGTCGGCCGGCTCGGCCTGCGGCGCGGGCGCGGCGGCGAGCTGCTCGGCGATCTCCCTGGCCAGCGCGGTGGCGCCGACATAGTCGGTCTTGCCGGTGCCGAGCAGCGGCACCTTGTCGACCACACGAATGTCGGCGGGCACCGCGAGCTCGGAGGCGCCGGCGCTCTTGGCCTGGCGCTGCATGGCGGCGCGGTCGGCGTCCTTCTGGGTGGTGAGCAGCACGATGCGCTCGCCCTTGCGCTGGTCGGGCAGCGTCACCGCGACCGACATCGCCTGCGGCCACAGCGCGGATGCAATCGCCTCGACCGCCGACAGCGAGACCATCTCGCCGGCGATCTTGGCGAACCGCTTGGCGCGGCCCTTGATGGCGATAAAGCCCTGGGCGTCGACCGTGACGATGTCGCCGGTGTCGTGCCAGCCCTCGGCAAGCGGCTCGAGCACGCCGGGATTTTCCGCGCGGAGGTAGCCGAGCATCACGTTCGGACCCTTCACCGAGAGCCGGCCGCCCTCCTCGATGCCGGGGACCGGATCGAGGCGGTACTCCATCAGCGGCGAGATGCGGCCGACGGTGCCCTGGCGGTTAGCCATCGGCGTGTTCATCGCCAGCACCGGCGCGGTCTCGGTGACGCCGTAGCCTTCGAGGATGCGGATGCCGTAGCGCTCCATGTAGATCTGGCGGGTGCGCTCCTTCACCGCTTCCGCACCGGCGATCACGAGGCGCAGCGTGCGGAAGTCGTAGGCGTGCGCCGAGCGGGCGTAGCCGGTGAGGAAGGTGTCGGTGCCGAACAGGATGGTGGCGCCGGTCTGGTAGATCAGCTCGGGCACGATCCGGTAGTGCAGCGGCGACGGATACATGAAGATCGGGATGCCGCCGAGGATCGGCATCATCATGCCGCCGGTCAGACCAAACGAGTGGAACACCGGCAGCACGTTGAACACCTTGTCGCGCGCGTTGGCGTCGACCCGCGCCAGCGCCTGCGCGGCATTGGCGAGAATGTTGCGGTGGGACAGCACGACACCCTTCGGCGTGCCTTCCGAGCCCGAGGTGAACAGCACCACCGCGGGATCGTTGGCCTTGCGGGCGACGCGCGGCGCGATGCCGGCACGGAAGCCGAAGATCTTGTCGGCGAGGCCGATGCTTGCGCGCACGTCCTCGAGATAGACCACGCGGGCCTGGCCGGAGATCGCGGCGACCAGCTTGTCGAGCTTGCCCTTCTCGATGAACGCCTTCGAGGTCAGCACGGTCTTCACCTGCGCCGCCTTCATCGCCGCCAGCACGTTGACCGGACCGGCGGAGAAGTTGAGCATCGCCGGCACCCGGCCGATGGTCTGCAGCGCCATGAACACCACGGCGACGCCGGCCGAGTTCGGCAGCAGCACGCCGACATATTCGCCCACCGACGTCCCCTGCTCGAGCTTGCGGCTCAGGACCTGGGCGCCGAGGATCAGCTTGCGGTAGGTCAGCTTGGTGCCAAGCGCGTCCTCGATGATCGGCTTGCCGGTGTCGCGGTCGCGATAGGCGTGGCCGAGACCCTCGAACAGCGTCTGGTCGAGCATGCCGTTCTTGACCATGGCGTCGATCATGACGTCCTGCAGCGCGGCGCCGGCGGCGTTGCGGCGCGCCTTGCCGCGCAGCGACTGGTCGACCGGCAGTTTGACCGGCGGCAGGATCGTGATCGTGACCTTGGGGAACCAGGAACGCTTGATCTCGCCATTGGTGAGATAGCTGAGATGCGAGCGCTGCGCGCCCTCGATGCGGACCGGCACGACCACGGCGTCGGCCTTGTCGGCGATCATCGCGGTGCCGTCATAGACCTTCATCAGCGAGCCCGACAGCGTGATGCGACCCTCGGGGAAGATCACCACCGGCTCGCCGGCGGCGACCAGCTTGATCAGGTCGCGCGCGGCCAGCGGCTTGGACGGGTCCATCGTGTAGTGCTTGATCATCTTCAGGAACGGCTTTGCCCACCACGCCTTGGAGATGCCGGTATCGACCGCAAAGCTGGCGTCGATCGGCAGCGTGGCGTGCAGCAGCGGGCCGTCGACCAGGCTGACATGGTTCGGCGCGATCAGCATCCGCGTGCCCGGAGCCGGCAGGTTCTCCATGCCGCGGACCTCGACGCGGAACAGGGCGCGGAACAGCAGCGCGCCGAAGTCGCGCACGCCCTCCTTGCCCCACTTGCTCAGCACGAACCACACCGTGCCAAAGCTCGCAATCGCAAGGCCGAAGAAGATCCAGGCGATCGCAAGGCCCGCAGCCTGCAGCGCCGCGACGAGCAGCGCGCCGCCGACCATGAAGCCGGCCTGCAAGATGTTGCCGGCGGCGATGATGCGGGCGCGCTCGGACGGCGCGGTCCAGGCCTGCACCGCGGCGAACGACGGCACCACGAACAGGCCACCACCGAAGGCGAACAGGAAGAAATCAACCAGCATGCGGAAGCCACCGAACGAGGCCGCGAACGCGGCCGCGCTGACGTCCTTGCCGAGCGAGGTGTGGCCGATCGCCCAGGCGAGGTCGAGCCCGACCACGCCCATCACGATGGCGCCGATCGGCACCAAAGCGAGATTGGGGCGGACATGGCTGAGCTGGGCGGCGAACAGCGAGCCGGCGGCGATGCCGATCGCAAAGATGGCGAGGCACAGCGTCACGACGCTTTCGGTGCCGCCGACGCCGTCCTTGATCAGCGCCGGCAACAACGACAGCACGATGGCGCCGACCATCCAGAACCAGGACACGATCACCATGCCGTCCCACAGCCGCGGCTCGGCATAGAGCGACTTCAGCAGGCGCACGGTCGAGGTCCAGGGGTTCTTGGTGATCGGCAGGTCCGGCGCCGACGGCTGCGTCACCGGAATCCGCGACGCAAAGCCCCAGGACAGCACCGACAGGCCGACCACGGCGGTGCAGATCCAGCCCATGTGGCTGGCGCCGGCAACGAACAGGCCGCCCGCGATGGTGCCGATCAGGATCGCCATGAAGGTCGCGCCCTCGACCAGCGCGTTGCCGGTTGCGAGCTCGGATACCGCGAGCTGGTCGGGCAGCACGGCGTATTTCACCGGGCCGAACAGCGCGGCGACCGTGCCGAACAGCGCCAATGCTATGAACAGCAGCGGGATCGAATGCAGGAAGAAGCCGGCCGCGGCGAAGGCGGCGGCAAAGATCTCGAAGAACTTCAGGCGCCGCGCGACGACCGACTTGACGTATTTATCGGCGAGCTCGCCGCCGAGCGCCGACAGCACGAAGAACGGGAAGATGAAGACGGCGCCGGCGACCGTGACCAGCATCGGGCCCTGCTCGGTGGCGGCGCTGTACAGCAGCATGATGACCAGCGCGTTCTTCAGCACGTTGTCGTTCAATGCCGAGCAGAACTGGGCCCAGAACAACGGCGCGAAGCGGCGGGACGACATCAATTCCTTGATCATGACCGTTTCCTTGAGTTCGGGCCTGCAGCGCCGAATGTGGTGCAATGTCGCGGGTTAGGGGACCGGCGGTGTGAAATGAACGGGATGCCGCAGCCTTTAGTCTTTTTCGTAACGGATCGGTTCGAACCGGCGCAGCGTGCCGGCAGCGAGGCGCTGCGACCCTGCCCGACAGAGATGTACGAGACCTTAGCCGGGCCTGTGGTCGAGCGATCGCGGAACGGGCTGACGGCGGACATGGTGAGTGCTTTGTTGCGGTTTCGCGGACAATTGCCCGATCGGTTCAGGTCAGCTCGCCCAGGCCGGCGAACGGCGACAGCGGGCAGTTGCGCGGGTTGCAGCGACGGCCGCGTGAGGCCGCCGGGCGCGGCGCGCGCGCCTCGGCGCGCCGCTGCTCCAGCACGCCTGCGACGTCGCAGGCGCGGGCAATCCGCTCGATCGGCGCGGTCGCCAGATCAACGATCGAGCGGCCGAAGCCCTTCACGAGGTCGATCACGTAGTCGAAGGTGGTGGTCTGTTGAAGTGCTAGGGTCTGCATCTGGGTGGCCTCCAAGCCGTTTTGAGCAACGCTCAAGTTAGTAGCCTGAAAATGAACAATGTTCAAGAAGAACCGCGACGGGATCGAAAAAAACTGCAGCGGCGGCTTTTGCTGATCGAGATCGCGCGTCGTTTAATCGCAGCTAAGAGCTTGAGATCATTGAAGGTTCGCGACGTCGCCGAGGCTGCCGAGTGCTCCATCGGAAGCGTCTATAACGAGTTCGGCGACTTCGACGGCCTGATCCTGACCGTCAACCGGGAGACAGTTTCAGCGCTGACCGCCCGGCTGACGGCGGTTCCGTCCGACGATCCCCTGCGGCAGCTGCACGGGCTCGCCGATGCCTATCTCGGCTTTGCGACCGAGCACGCCAATCTGTTGCGCTCGCTGTTCGAGCACCGGATGGAGGACGACCGGCCGTTCCCGGAAGATATCCTCGCGATGGTGATGGATGCGTTCGCGGTGATGCACGCACCGCTGGTGCGGCTGCTGCCCGATCGCGATCCGGGCGACGTCGCATTGCTGTCGCGGATGATGTTCTCCGCGGTGCACGGCATCATCTCGCTCGGCCTGGAAGAGCGCATGGTCGCGGTGCCGCCGGAGCGGCTGCGCGAGCGGCTGGCGCAGTTCATCGACACGCATCTCGCAGGACTCGGCATACTGCGCCGCTGACGATCAGGCACGCATCCGCGCGATCGTTCCGGCGACGACCTGCATGGCGACGCCGAGGACCCAGCCCAGCATGATCGCAGCGGTCCAGCTGATGTCCGGCTCGCTGCGTAATACGACAACGCCGACCGAGAAGAATGCGACAAGCGTCGCAAGGAAGGTGCCCACCGCGCTGAGCAGCTCGGCCGCATCGATCTTGCGCATCGAGGTCGAGCCCTTCGGGTGGAACAGCTTTGGCGGCGTATCGATGCCGAGATAGAAACCGATGGCGCCGCCGAGCATCATGATGAGCAGGAATGCCTGCGAGGTCAGTGCCGATACGCTCGAACCGACATGGATGGCTACGAACAGGCCGCTCGCCGCCCCTGCCATGGCAAGGCCGAAGCGCTCCAGCACATGGGCAAATTTTCGAACGCGGGCTTGCATCGCTGTGCCCTCAATTGCCCCTTGCAGCGAGGTTAAGCCTTTTCGCTGCATCGCGATAGTCGCCGCGCTCTCACATGACTGCGACCGGGCGACGCTTTGTGCGCCAGTTCACACCTAACGCGGTATCGAATGATTAAGAACGATCCAAAGTAGCGCGCGCATTTGCGCCTACTACGCTGCACTCTTGGTTTGATCCTTCAGCGAGCGCCTTGCGATGCCCAGTCCCAAGATCATCATCCTGTCGGACGGCACCGGCAACGCAGCCTCCAGCATTTGGCGAACCAATGTCTGGCGGATATTTCAGGCGCTCGATCTGAACAACTATAGCCAGGCCGCCAAGTATGATGACGGCGTCGGCACCTCGTCGTTCGTTCCGCTTGCGCTTCTCGGCGGCGCCTTCGGCTACGGTCTCAAGCGCAATATCCTTGATGCCTACAAGTTCATCTGCCGGAACTACGACCACCAGAACCATTCGAAGATCTACCTGTTCGGATTCAGCCGCGGCGCATTCACCGCGCGCGTGCTTGCTGCGCTCATTCTCAATCAGGGCTTGGTCGTCGCGGATACCGAAGCCGAGTTGCATGACGGCGCGGTGAAGGCCTACCGGGCGTATCGCGCGGACGGCTACCACTCCGTATGGCGCATCGAAGTGCTGTTCCGCGCCATTCGCGACCATATCCTCGTGCCGGTGCTGGATCACCTTCAGAGCAACAAGTCCTATGCGAAGATCGAGCGGAAGGCGGTCCCGACGATCGAGTTCATCGGCATCTGGGACACCGTCGCCGCCTATGGCCTGCCGATCGACGAGATGACCCGCGGCATCAGCAACTGGGTGTGGCCACTCGAACTGCCGAACCGGGTCCTCAGCCAACGCGTGAATTGCGCACGACATGCGCTGGCCCTCGACGACGAGCGCACCACCTTCCATCCGGTGCTGTGGACCGAGCAGGAACCCGGACAGCCGCCGCCGGTCGTTCCGGCGACCATCGACGATGAGCGCGTCGTCCAGGTGTGGTTCGTCGGAATGCACGCCAATGTCGGCGGCGGCTATCCGGACGATGCCGTCGCATTCGTGCCGCTGGCGTGGCTGGTCGAGCAAGCGGCCAAGCGCGGTCTGGTCTTCAAGAGCGCGCCCGCCGCCGAGCCCGACGCGGTCAAATCGATCAAGTCGGCCGAGGACAAGGACGGCCGTCTTTACGATTCGCGGGCGGGTCTGGGCGCCTATTACCGTTACGGTCCTCGCAAAGTCGCCGAGCTCTGCAACGATTCTTACGCCGGCGTCAGCGTGCCGGTGCCGAAGATCCACGAAAGCGTGTTCGAGCGGATCGACAGCGGCTGCAACGCCTATGCGCCGATCGGACTTCCGCCCAATTATGTGGTGGTCTCGCGAAGCGGTCGGGTGAGCCCGCTGGGCCCTGACACATTCGAGACGCCAGCCGGCGCGCCGGCGCGCTATGCCGCGCAGGAGAAGCTGTGGAATTACGTCTGGATGCGGCGGATCGCTTACTTTGCCACGCTGGCGGCATCGCTGCATCTGGCGGCGTTCTGGCTGTTCCACAACCAGCACAAGGAACACGAATTCGATTCCCATGTCAGGATGGTTTCGGAGCTTGTGCGCTTCGTCGAATCGTTCCTGCCCAAGTCGTTTCACTGGTGGACCGATTGGTACGCCGGCAACCCGGAATGGTTCGCCGGCGGGATCGCCGCCGTTGTCGTGCTGATGACCATCGGTAGTTCGCTCAGCGCCACGATCAGCGACAGGATGCGGATCATCTGGCGCGACCGCGCCAAGCCGGTTGCACTGTCAGGCTTTCTGCACAACACGCTGTATAACTTCCGGACCGGCACCATCTATCAATCGATCCTCAATGCGGGGAAACGGCATGTCGTTCCGGCCTTCTTTACCGCCCTCCTGGTATGGTTCAGCGCGACACTGCTCAGCCATTTCCTGTTCAACGCCTTCGATTCGACAGGCGCTTTCTGCAAGGGCACGGCAGCCGAGAAGCTCGTCGCCGTCGACAAGGGTATCCCGCAGGATGCGACCGATTTCGACACGACCGCGATATGCGCTCCGACCGGGCTGAAGGTCCGTACTGGCTTCAAGTATGAAATCGCAATCACCATGACCGAACCCTGGGAGGACTCCGGGCGTGCGGTCACGCCGATCGGATACAGGACGTCGACCATCGAGCCCGCAACGCGCTGGCGCGGATATGCGACGATCCTGCTTCGCCGCGTCCTGTTCCGGCCGTGGTTCAGGCTGATCGCACGCGTCGGAGAGACCGGGGTCGACGAGTATTTTCTCGATCCGGTGCCTGCGCCAAACAGCGCCCCACAGGTTTACAAAGCAAGGTTCACGGCCGACCGCAGCGGCGAGATTTTCCTGTATGTCAACGAGGCGGTCGTCGGCTTGCCGTGGGTCACCGATTGGTTCTATGCCGCCAACAAAGGCAAGGCGAAGGTAACCGTGCGTTTGCTGTAGAAGCGCGGGGCCGCATGACTGCGCGCCCCACCTTCCACATCTCGCAAGGCTTACGCCGCGCGTCCGATCGAGGCGTCGAGATGCTTCAGCTTCGGCAGCACTTCCTGCTTCAACAACCGGAGCGAATGGTGCCAGGCCTCGGGCTTGTGCTTGTAGTCGAAGCCGAACACCAGGAGCACGCCGAAGCCGCCGACTTCCCGGTAGATCTGCTCGATCTTCTCGGTGACGGTCGCGGGCGAACCGACGATCCAGTTGTGGCGCGCGCAATATTCGACGGTGACGTCGCTGTCGGGCACGTCAGGCGAGGCTTTAAGATAATCCTTGAAGCCGAAATGGCCGAGCAGCGGCAGGAAGTATTCACCCATCATCCGGCCCATCATGTCGCCGGTCGAGAGCTTCCACGCCTCTTCATCGGTATCCGCGACGAACACCTCGCGTACCATCCGCCAATCCTTGCGGCTCGGCGTGCGGCCGGTCTTGGCGGCGCCGGCTTCCACCGAATCCCAGTGGCTGCCGACATAGGCCGGATTGAGGTTGAGGCTCATCGGGATGAAGCCGCGCTCGCCGGCCAGCTTCAGCGTGTCGGAGTTCTTCGACAGGCCCGCGACGCCGATCGGCGGATGCGGCGTTTGCTGCGGCTTGATGTGCGGCTTGAGGAAGTCGAACATCGTGTCCGGTTTTGTGACGGTCCAGAACTTGCCCTTGTGGGTCCACGGCGCCGGCTCGGTCCACATCTTCAGGATGATCTCCAGCGCCTCACGGGTCATGTCGCGGTTCTGGCCGGACATGCCGTCGACATTGAACATCGCCCAATCACTCGGCAGGCCCGAGGCCGCGACGCCGAAATTCAGCCGACCGTTCGAGAGATGATCGAGCATCGCGACGCGGTTGGCGAGCTCAGCCGGATGGTGATAGGGCAAGAGGAAACCGCCGGGCCCGATGCGGATGTTTTTCGTCTGCAGCAACGATTGCGCGATCAACAGATCGGGCGACGAATGCGGCTCCCACGGCGCGGTGTGATGCTCACCGATCCAGGCTTCCTGATAGCCGAGCTCATCGAGCCAGCGCAGCACCTGCAGGTCCCAATCGTGGCCCTCCTTTAATCCGCACTCCGGCGGATGCGACGGCATCGCGAAGTATCCGAGTTCCATCGGTCTCCTCTCATCTTGTTTGAAGCGTGTCTTGCGCACGCGATGGGAGAGTAGCGGCCGCTTCAGCGGCGGAATAGTGGCGCGTAGCCCGGATGGAGCGAAGCGCAATCCGGGGATCTCGCAACCGGTACAACCGTCCCGGATTTCGCTTCGCTCCATCCGGGCTACGAATTGTCGTCGTGACTACCTCGTCCCGAACGTCGTCGCGCCGAACAGCGTCTTCTGCGTCGAGGGCTGCGAGCGCCAATATTGCGGCGGCGCGCTCACCTCGCCGCCGAGCTCGGCGGCGGCGTGCCAGCCCCAGCGCGGGTCGTAGAGCATGCCGCGGGCGAGCGCGACCATGTCGGCCTTGCCGGACGAGACGATCTCTTCCGCTTGCCTCGCTTCGGTGATCAGCCCGACCGCCATCGTGGTAACGCCGGTCGCCCTCACCGCCTCTGCCGCCGGCACCTGATACCCTGGGCCGAGCGGGATCTTCTGCAGTGGCGAAACGCCGCCGGAGGAAACGTCGATCCAGTCGATGCCGCGCTTCTTCAATTCCTTGGCAAACTCGATGGTCTGCGCGAGGTCCCAGGCGCCCTCCACCCAATCGGTCGCCGACACTCGCATGCCGATCGGCTTGCGGTCCGGAAATACGGCGCGCACCGCGTCGAACACTTCCAGCGGAAAGCGCATGCGGTTTTCGAGCGAGCCGCCATATTGGTCGGTGCGCTTGTTGGCGATCGGCGACAGGAACTGGTGCAGCAGATAACCGTGCGCACCGTGCAGCTCGAGCGCGTCGATGCCGAGCCGGTCGGCGCGCCTCGCCGCGGCGACGAAGGCATTGCGAATCCGCGTCAAGCCGGCCTCATCCAGCGCGGTCGGCGCCGCCTCGCTCTCCTTGTGCGGGACGGCGGATGGCGCCACCGGCTGCCAGCCGCCTGCCGAAATCGGGATCAACTGACCACCCTCCCAGGGCCGCTGGCTCGACGCTTTGCGGCCGGCATGGGCGAGCTGCATCGCGACCGCCGCCTTGGAATGCTTGCGCACCGACGCCAGGATCGGCTTCAGCGCCGCCTCATTGGCATCGCTGTAGAGGCCGAGGCAGCCCGGCGTGATCCGCCCGATATCCTCGACATGGGTCGCCTCGATGCAGAACATTGCGGCACCCGACAGCGCCAGCATGTTGATGTGGGTGAAATGCCAGTCGTTGGCGGAGCCGTCGTCGGCCGAATACTGGCACATCGGCGACACCATGATGCGGTTGGAGAGTTTTAGGCCGCGCAGTTCGATCGGGGAAAAAAGTGTGCTCATGCGGGGAGTATCCGGATCGGAGGAAAGGGGCCCGCATAAGATAGAGCCGGCGCCCGCGATCACCAACCGTCCGCGTCGCCGAACGGGCCCGGGCGCAGAGCAGCAATGCGGTAGCGGCGCCCCGCCAGCACGCAATCGGCCTCGGCCGAGAATTCGACCAGGAACCAGCCGCCTTCGTGCCGCTCGGCGATGCGGGCAAAGCGGCCGAGCCGGCCGGCGAAGCCGGCATCCGTCGTCATCAGCATCATGCGCTCGCGCAGCACGAAGCGGTTCGCCGTCCGCCATTCGATCGAGGGGCTGCCGCGGCGGATATCGTCATCCTTGCCGATGTCGCGGCCGGCCACATCGTGGAACAGGCTCGGCCCGGTGATCAGGTGCGGGCGGCGGCCTTCGACGCCGTAGAGGTTGAGCTGCAGCGCATGCCGCTCGCGGCGCCATGAGACCGCGACGTGGCGTGAATCCGCCGACCACTCCGCATGATAGGCGTTGGCCTTGGTATCGAGATTGTTGTCGTCGCCAATCGCGTCGAGCATCGCGATCCTGCGATGCGCGGGCTCCGCCATCAGCCAGACATGGAAATTGCCGCCGCCGGGTTCGGCATGCGCCGCGAGCGACGTCCTGGTGTCACGCGAAAGCCCGCCGTCGATGATGACGTATTCATCCGCGCCATAGTCGTATTCGGCCGTCGCGCCGGCCGGGGTGGCGGCGCAGGCGACCAGGGCCGCAACGAGAATGGTGATGGCGTGACGAAGATGCATGGCCGTTGGTCGAGCCAGCCGAACAATCGGTTCGAACGCACGCGTTGCCCGGCGTCTCACTCCACCAGCGTGAACTGCAGCAGCAGGTTGCGCTGGATCAGCGAAAAATTGTCGTCGGAGATCATGGTCACCACGGTCTCGCCCTCCGCGGAGACGTGGGCGTCGATGCCCTCCATGTTGTCGATCTCGTTGCCGAGATCGGCATGGAAGATTGCCGGGCCATCGATCACCGCGCCCGGCGCGACCTGGCCAAGCGGAATGCGGCGGATGCGGATGCCGACGCCGCCGAACAGCGAGAACTTGCGCTCCAGGATCAACAGGTCGCCGGACCGCAGCAGCACGGCATCGCTGATGTCGAAATTCTCGGTGCGGCGGACGCTGAACTGGCCCGGCGTCTTGCCGCCGACCAGAAAGGCGATCAGGTTGCCGCCGGCATCGAGCCCGCGTTCCGAGAACGCGATCAGCGTGCCGGCGAGCGGCAGGCCCTTGGGCACGAAGACCAGCCCCTCGAGCCCTTTGTTGAGCGGAAGCTTGTGCGCCGCCGGCGGCAGCGGCACCACCTCGCCGCGCGAGCGGGTGAACCCCTCGGCAAAATCGTAGCGCAGCACCTGGTTGACGCGCTCGAGCCCGACATAGACGAAGGAGCCGTCGAGCGCGAGCGACTCCGAATCGTACCAGCGGCGGGTGGCGGTGATCGGCCTGCCGTCGGCGGCGAGCAGCGGCGCCGCCTCGACATCCTCGAGCCCGACCATCTCGCGGCCACGATAGGCGATGCGGCCGGTGAACCAGTTGCCCTGGTCGCTGACCGCGATGAAGCGCTCGCCCTTGGGATCGAGCCGCAGCGCGGAGAGGCCGCCGAACCCCGGGAACGGCGAGGTCAGGATCAGCCCGCTGCGATATTCCAGCGCGCCGAACCGCCGATGCCCGCGATCGCGGATGTCGAATGACGGCAGCGGCCGCGCATTGACCTCGATCGCGACCGGCTCGTCGACGGCATGGGGGTTGGGCCTGGCCGCCGGTTTCGGCGGCGGGTGGGTGGCGCTCTGCGCCTGCGCGAGACTGCCGCGCACAAGATCCGGCAGCACGGCGGCCGAAAGCCCCGCCGCCACACCTTGAAGGAAGCGGCGGCGGCTAGCGGCGGAGCGCATGTCTCACGAGTGGAGGCGGCGCCGGGTGCCCTGTGCAGGCGCGGAGCCGTGAGTTTCGCTGAACAGCTCGGCGAGTTTTTCGGTGATGGCGCCGCCGAGTTCTTCGGCGTCCACGATGGTGACGGCGCGGCGATAGTAGCGCGTGACGTCATGGCCGATGCCGATCGCGATCAGCTCGACCGGCGAGCGGGTCTCGATCTCATCGATGATGTGGCGCAAATGCCGCTCGAGATAATTGCCGGGATTGACCGACAGCGTGGAGTCGTCGACCGGCGCGCCGTCGGAGATCATCATCAGGATGCGGCGCTGCTCGGGACGCGCCAGCAGGCGCTTGTGCGCCCAGTCCAGCGCCTCGCCGTCGATGTTCTCCTTGAGCAGACCCTCGCGCATCATCAGGCCGAGATTCTTTCGCGCACGACGCCACGGGGCGTCCGCGGACTTGTAGATGATGTGGCGCAGATCGTTGAGGCGGCCCGGGTTGGCCGGCTTGCCGGCGGCAAGCCACGCCTCGCGCGACTGTCCGCCCTTCCAGGCGCGGGTGGTGAAGCCCAGAATCTCGACCTTGACGCCGCAACGCTCCAGCGTGCGCGCCAGGATGTCGGCGCAGGTGGCGGCGACCGTGATCGGACGTCCGCGCATCGAGCCGGAATTGTCCAGCAGCAGCGTCACCACGGTATCGCGGAAGGTCGCTTCCTTCTCATGCATGAAGGACAGCGGGTGATAGGGATCGGTGACCACGCGCGACAGCCGCGCCGGATCGAGGATGCCCTCTTCGAGGTCGAACTCCCAAGCGCGGTTCTGCTGCGCCATCAGGCGGCGCTGCAGGCGGTTGGCGAGCCGCGCCACGATGCCCTGCAGATGCGCAAGTTGCTTGTCGAGGTAGGAGCGCAGCCGCTCCAGCTCGTCATGGTCGCAGAGATCTTCGGCCGCGATCACCTCGTCGAATTTCGGCGCGAAGGCGTGGTATTCCGGCCCGCGCGGCTCGTTCTGGCCGCGCGCGTTGGGCCGCGTCGCCTCGCCCGGCGTCTCGTCGTCGCCGAGCTCGCCGTCGTCGAACGTATCGCTGGTGGAGGCCTGCGCGCTCTCCATCGCGCTTTCGCTCATCTCGTCCGCGGTCTGCTGCGCCTGGTCGGCGCTCATCTCCTGCGCGGCGTCGGAATCCGGCGAGCCCTCGGCGCCGGACTGATCGTTGTCGCCGTCCTGGTTCTCGTCCTGATCCTCGTCGTCGTCGGAATCCATGTCACGCTCGTCGCCGAGATCGAGCGCCGACAACAGATCATGGACGAGGTCGCCGAACTTGGCCTGGTCCTCGGCGAAGCGGCTCAGCTTGTCGAGCCGCGAGCCGATCTTGTCCTCCAGCGCCGGACGCCAGAGATCGACCATCTTCTTGGCGGCCGCAGGCGGCGCGAGACCGGTCAGGCGCTCGCGCACCAGCATCGCCAGCGCATCCGACAGCGGCGCATCGGCACGGTCGGTGATCTCGTCATACTTGCCGCGGTGGAAATGATCGTCGAGCATCGCTGAGAGATTCTTCGCGACACCCGCCATGCGGCGCGAGCCGATCGCCTCGACGCGCGCCTGCTCGACCGCCTCGAACACGCCGCGCGCCTGCGGATTGCCCGGCATCAGCTTGCGATGCACCTTGGGATCGTGACAGGCGATCTTCAGCGCAATCGAATCGGCGTGGCCGCGCACGATCGCGGCATCGCGCTTGGTCATCTTGCGCGCCGGCTCCGGCAGCCGCGCCTTGCCGGGCGCAAGCCCGGGCCGCTCGGCCGCAAAGCTGACCTCGAGCTCGGGCTTCTTGGCGATCGCCTTCAGGCAGGCCGAGACCGAGCGCTTGAACGGCTCGGTCGGCGCTTCCTTGGAACCGGGACGGAATTTGATGTTGGAGGTTGTCATCGCACCCTCACCGCCGTCGTCCCTGCGAAAGCAGGGACCGATAACCGGCGGTCGTTATTTTCCCGAACTCATGCACCAACAATTCCAGCGACGCCGCAGCATGCGAGCCCCGGCTTTCACCGGGACCACCAGCATTTATGACAGCGCCACGTTGACCGAGGATTCCGGCAACTCGACGTTGAAGCAGCGCTGATAGAACTCGGCGACCAGCGGCCGCTCCAGCTCGTCACACTTGTTGAGGAAGGTGACGCGGAAGGCGAAGCCGATGTCGTTGAAGATGTCGGAATTCTCCGCCCAGGTGATCACCGTGCGCGGGCTCATCACCGTCGACAGGTCGCCATTGGCGAAGGCGTTGCGCGTGAGGTCCGCAAGCCGCACCATCTTGTTGACGATGTCGCGGCCTTCCTGGGTGCGGTAGTGGCGCGCCTTGGCCAGCACGATCTCGACTTCCTCGTCATGGGCGAGGTAGTTCAGCGTGGTGACGATCGACCAGCGGTCCATCTGGCCCTGGTTGATCTGCTGGGTGCCGTGATAGAGGCCCGAGGTATCGCCGAGGCCGACCGTGTTGGCGGTCGAGAACAGGCGGAACGCCGGGTGCGGCTTGATCACCTTGTTCTGGTCGAGCAGCGTCAGGCGGCCGGAGACTTCCAGCACGCGCTGGATCACGAACATCACGTCCGGGCGGCCGGCATCATACTCGTCGAACACCAGCGCGATGTTGTGCTGCAGCGCCCAGGGCAGGATGCCGTCGCGGAATTCGGTGACCTGCTTGCCTTCCTTGACCACGATCGCATCCTTGCCGACCAGATCGATACGGCTGATGTGGCTGTCGAGGTTGACGCGCACGCAGGGCCAGTTGAGGCGGGCTGCAACCTGCTCGATGTGGGTCGACTTGCCGGTGCCGTGATAGCCGGTGACCATCACGCGGCGGTTCTTGGCGAAGCCGGCGAGGATCGCGAGCGTGGTGGCGCGGTCGAAGCGGTAGTCGCTGTCGACCTCCGGCACGTGCGGATCGACTTCGGAATAGGCCGGAACTTCCAGGTCGCTATCGATCCCGAAGACCTGCCGAACCGACACCTTCATGTCGGGCATGCCGACGGGTTCTTGCTCTTTGGTCTGGACGGCGGTCGTCATTCATCCTCCGAGGTCGCGGGCATTCCCGAAACCAGATTAAATCGTTTGGCTGCGGATGGGGTGCTTCGCACAAGCCTAGCAGAGAGCAACGGCCGGCAGAAGCCCGCGGGGAAATCAAAGTTCCGTTGTTCTATCAGAAAGATAGTGGCGGGAAGCGGTTTTTGGAAGGCTGCCCTGCGAATCACGCCGTACTTTTACCGCAGTGCAAGGCGTGGCCCGGCTGGGCACTTTTCACCCCGGCGGGGAGTTGTTAGCTCTGGAACGACGCCAAAGCAGCCGCGGAAATTTTGTGACTTCATTCCTTGACCCATTCATCGCGTTCGTTTCGGCCCATGCCTGGCTTGCCTATCTGACGCTGTTTCTCGCCGCCTTGCTGGAGGCGGTTCCGGTGGTCGGCTCGCTGGTGCCCGGCTCGACCATCATCCTGGCGCTCAGCGCGCTGGTGCCCGGCGGCGAGTTGAAGCTGTGGCCGGTGCTGGCGGCGGCCGCCGCCGGCGCGCTGCTCGGCGACGGCACCGCCTATCTGATCGGCTACCGCAGCCAGCGCGAGATCCTCTCCTCCTGGCCGCTGTCCAACTATCCGGGGGTCGTCGCCCAGAGCGAGGCGTTCTTCAACCGGTGGGGCGTGCTCGCGGTGTTCTTCGCCCGCTTCGTGCCGCCGATCCGCGCCTTCGTGCCGATCACGGCCGGCGCGCTCGACATGCCGCCGTCACGGTTCTACGCCGTCAACATTCCCGCGATCCTGCTCTGGGCGCCGGCGCATGTGCTGCCCGGCGTGCTCGCCGTCACCGCGCTGCACGACTATGCCGGCCTGCCGCATCACCAGCATGTCGGCAAGCATCTGTGGATGTTTGCCGTCGCCGGCGGCGTCGTGATCCTGGCGCTCGCGGTCTGGACCATCCGCCGCCGCCACGGTGGCGGCGTGATCGAGCCGGCCAAGGTCCGGAAGTAGAGCAGAGCTTAAAGACTATTCGTGGTGCCGCTGCGGCCGGGCGCCGGGCCGACATAACGCGCCCGCGGCCGGATCAGCTTGCCGTATTGCAGCTGTTCGCTGGCATGGGCGATCCAGCCGACGCTGCGCGACATCGCAAACAGCGCAAGCTCGCTGCCGGGCGGCATCCGCAGCGCGTGCACCAGCACCGCCAGCGCATAATCGATGTTGACGAACTCGCCGGTCGCTTCCGCGATCCGCTCCGGCACCTCCTTCGTGAATTTCCGCGGCGCGCCGGCGCGGGTCAGCGCTTCCAGCAGCGACATCGCGCGCGGATCGCCCTTCTTGTAGACGCCGTGGCCAAAGCCCGCAAAACGCTCGCCGAGCGCGACGCGCTCGCGAATGACCGGCGCGACATCGTTGTCGACCATGGTTTTGACCAGGCGCGAAGCCAGCACGCCGGCGCCGCCATGCATCGGCCCCTTCAGCGCGACGAGGCCTGCGATCACCGCATCATAGAGATTAAGCCCGGTCGATGCCGCGCAGCGCGCGGTCCAGGTCGAGGCATTCAGTTCGTGATCGGCGAGCAGCACCAGCGCGCGGCGGATCAGGTCGGGCGCATGCTTGTTGTCGGGGGTCCAGATCCGCGCCACCTGCTGGTGCAGCGGCTCGGCCGACGGCGATGCATTCAGCATCGTCGCGACCAGGAGGCGCAGGATCCGCCCGCCGACCATCGCGCGGCCGTCGGGCGCGCGGGTAAAGGCGCCGGGATCGGCGCTTGACGCCAGCGCCAGCACCGCAACCGTCCGGTCGATCGGCGGCGCGCGTCGCGCCGCGTCGGCGATCGCGCGCATCTCGTCGGAGACATGCGGACAATTATCTGCCGCGAACGGGTCGACGTCGGTGACGTCCCACAGCAGCGTCGCGGTGTGCTCCAGCGTGTCGCGCTCGGCGAGATCGACGCAGTTGACGCCGCGGTAGATCGGGCCCTGCTCGGTGATGGTCGCGATCGCCGAATCCATCACCGGCAGGTCGGCGTCGAAATTGCGGAAGCCGCGCGGCTCGGGCGACGGCACGCGGCGCTCCTTCAGGCCCCTGATGTCCTCGGCGCGGTAGCGGTGGCTGCGCGAGTCCGGCGACGGCTCGGAGCGGATCAGCCCGCGGCTGACATAGGCATAGAGCGTCGCCGGCGAGATCGCGAGCTCGGCGGCGGCTTCCCGGGCGGAGAGGTAGAGCTCGGCGGATTTTTTCATATTGATTTATATAATCAAGATTGATCAAGACGTCGAGAGGCCTGACCTTGTCGGGCATGAAACAAGGAGATCGGCCATGACCATGCATCTCACCAAAAGCCAGATCGGCCTGGACGGCGTCCCCGCCGCCGAGACCGTGTTGAGCCATGTCGACGGCGAGCGCGGCGAACTGATCATCGCCGGCGAGCACGTCGCCAACCTCGCGGGCAAGTCGAGCTTTGAGGGCGTCACCGCGCGGTTGTGGAACAGCGCCAGCGGCAAGGCGCTGACCGAGGCCAATGTCCGCGCCAGCCTGGGCGCCGCCCGCGAACGCGCCTTCGCCCGCCTGCCCGACCTGCTGCCGGCCACCCGCGGCATGTCGATCGTGGACGGCTTTCGCGCCGCGATCGCGGGGCTGCGCGGCGAGAGCGGGCTGGAGCATGAGGCGGTGATTGTCGGCGCATTTCCTGTGATCGCGGGCGCCCTGGTGCAGCGCGCGAGGGGCAACGATCCGATCGCGCCCGACCCGAACGTCGGCCACGCCACCGACGCGCTGCGCATGCTGCTGGGGCGCAAGATCGAGCCGCGCGAAGCCACCGCGCTCGATACCTACCTCGTCACCGTCTGCGATCACGGCATGAATGCCTCGACCTTCACCACGCGGGTGATCGCCTCGACGCAGGCCGACCTGTTCGCGGCCATCACCGGCGGCTATTGCGCGCTGACCGGCCCGCTGCATGGCGGCGCGCCGGAGCCGGTGCTGGAGATGCTGGATGCGATCGGCACCCGCGAGCGCATCAAGCCCTGGGTCGACGACGCGCTGGCGCGCGGCGAGCGCCTGATGGGCTTCGGCCACCGGGTCTATCGCGTGCGCGACCCGCGCGCCGACGTGCTGAAGGCCGCGATCGAGCGGCTGGCGGCCGACGGCGCCGACCTGCCGTTTGCCGGCGAAGTCGAGGCCTATATCCGCGCAGCGCTGCGAAAGAAGAATCCGGAGCGGCCGCTCGAGACCAATGTCGAGTTCTTCACCGCGATCCTGCTCGACGCGCTGGAAATCCCGCGCCAGGCGTTCACGCCGATCTTCGCCGTCGCTCGCGCCGCCGGCTGGACTGCGCACGCCCTGGAGCACCGGCGCACCGGACGGCTGATCCGACCGAGCTCGTCCTATGTCGGGGCCATGCCGAAGGGCTGAAAAACCGTAGCCCGGATGAAGCGCAGCGAAATCCGGGAACGGCCTTGCCGCGGATACAGAGGCCCCGGATTACGCTGCGCTCCATCCGGGCTACAAGAGCTCTTCTCCTTCCCCCTGAAAGGGGGAAGGTCGGGATGGGGGTCAGCCACAGGCGATAGCGTCGGTGGAGAGACCAGATCCCCACCCGCTTTGCTCTGGCGAGCAAAGCGACCTCCCCTTTTCAAGGGAAGGTGCGAAACTACACAGCTTCGTGCAGGGACGACGGCGAGTTAGGCCTCGCGCACCACGGTCTTGAGATAATTATACGCCTTGATGATCTCGATCAGGCGATCCTCGGTGGAGCGGTCGCCGCCATTGGCGTCGGGGTGGTGCTGCTTGACCAGCGCCTTGTACTTCGACTTGACGTCTTCCAGCGTCGCGCCGGCGCCGAGCCCCATCACCTGCAGCGCCTTGCGCTCGGCGTTCATGACCTTGCGCGCTTCCGGCTTGGCCTGCTCCGCGCCACCCGGACCGGGGCGCCAGCGCCCGCGGCCGTTGAGCTCGGAGAACATGTGGAACGGATCGTGCGCGGCGTCGAAACCGGCCTCGTCCTTCTTGCCGCTGTTGGCGCCCATCTTCCAGGTCGGGCGATGGCCGGTCAGCGCGTCCTTCTGGTAGCGCGCGACGTCGTCCGGATTCATGCCCTGGAAGAAATTGTAGGACTGGTTGTACTCACGCACGTGGTCGAGGCAGAAGTGCCAGTACTCGCGCGAATTCTCACGGCCCTTCGGGGCGCGGTGCGCGCCCTTGTTCTGGCAACCCGCCCACTCACAGGCAAACGCCTGCTCGCCGGCCTGCGCCTGGCGCTTCGCACTCACCTTGGTCGGCTTGATGCGAATGGAGTCGAAGAATTTGGATGAATCGATCGGCATGCTGTCTTTGACTACGCAATGCACAAATCTTCAAGTCTTGACATTGCGCAGACCTCGTTTCCCGCTTGTACCATTGACGAAAAGCTACCGCGAACGTAATGCCGCCGCCATGAGCACCAAAGACGCTATCATAAACAAGTTGCGTGAAGCTTTCTTGCCGGAAAGCCTCGACGTGGTCGATGAATCGCATCTGCATGAGGGCCACGCCGGCCACAGGCCAGGCGGCGAGACACATTTTCGAGTATATATTGTGTCTCCGGCCTTCGAAGGGAAGAGCCGGATCGAACGCCATCGCATGATAAATGCGACGCTGGCGCAGGAACTCGCGGGCTCCGTGCACGCGCTGGCGATCCATAGCTACGCCCCGGGGGAAAAGCCGCGCTAGCGCGGGCTTGCCCCAAGACGCCGGGGCGGATTTCATCTATTGAGGATAGATACTTCCGGGCGATGGCCCTGCCCGATCTGCGCGCAGGCAAGCTTGACGATCGCATCGCCGCCGATTGATGAGGGGCCGTTGATGATCCCTTGCTGGCCACGCTTCCGGGCGATCGCAGCCGCCGCCGGCCTGCTCCTGCTCTGCGCGACACGGCCAGCCCCGGCGCTCGACATGCCGAGCCCGTTCGTTCAGGAAGTCTTGATCAAGAGCATTCTGGTCTCGCTCAACGACGCGGTGGCGTCCAATAATTTCACCGTGTTCCACGCCAAGATCTCAAAGCCGTTCCGCGACCAGTTTACGCCGGACAAGCTGAAGACGATTTTCAAGGACCTGGTCGACAAGCACGCGGTGTTCGATGCCATCGTCGCCAAGCCGATCATCCTCGACGAGGATGCCAAGATCGACGACAAGGGCGTGCTGCGGCTGAAGGGCCATTTCGACACCACGCCCAAGCAGGTGAAGTATCAGCTCGGCTTCTTCCCCTCCGACGGCGCCTGGAAGCTGTCGGGCATCTCGATCGATATCGAGTAGTCCCTCCAACGACTCTCAGACCCGTCATCCTGAGGCGCGAGCTCTTGCGAGCCTCGAAGGATGAATCGGCCACCAGCCGGGCCGTCGACCCTTCGAGGGCCGCTGAAGAAGCGGCCACCTCAGGGTGACAGTGTTGGTTTGCTCAGCTTGCTCGGTGTCATCACCCGGCTTGACCGGGTGATCCAGTATTCCAGAGACGCCGGTGATAGAAGCGAGAGGCCACGGCGTACTGGATCGCCCGGTCGAGCCGGGCGATGACAGCGGTGGGTGAGGACAAAGCTTCACACCCTCTCAGGGTGACGGTGATGGGTTGGCGCCGGCCAAGGCGACTAGAACGCCGTCCCCGCCCGCCTCGGCTTCTTCTCTTCGGACTCGGCGGCGTCGCGCGGGACGGCGACGATGCGCAGTGCGGTGATGCGGTTGCGCTCGCGGCGGAGCACACGGAAGCGGAAGCCGTGGAAGGTGAAGCTCTGGCCGCGCTCGGGGATCGAGCGCGCCTCGTGGATCACGAGGCCGGCGACCGTGGTGGCTTCCTCGTCCGGCAGGTGCCAGTCCATCGCGCGGTTGAGATCGCGGATCGGCACCGAGCCGTCGACCACCACCGAACCATCAGGCTGCGCGCGCACGCCGGCGACGACGACGTCGTGCTCGTCGGAAATGTCGCCGACGATCTCCTCCAGAATGTCCTCCAGCGTCACCATGCCTTCGACCTCGCCATACTCGTCGACCACGAGCGCGAAGTGGGTCTTGCGGCGGCGGAACGCCTTGAGCTGCTCGGACACCGGGCGCATCTCCGGCACGAACCACGGCGGCAGCGCGATCGCCGAGGCGTCGATCGACGACATGTCGCCTTCATTGGCGCGCATTGCGCGCAGCAGGTCCTTGGCGTGCAGCACGCCGACGATGTTCTCCGGCTTCTCCCGCCACAGCGGAATGCGGGTGTACTCGCTCGCCAGCACCTCGCGCACCAGCTCCTCGGGCGGCAGGTCGGCGTTGACCATGGTCATCTCGGTGCGGTGGACCATCACGTCGGAAACCTGCAGCTCGCGCAGGTCGAGCAAGCCGCCGAGCATGTCGCGGTCCTGCTTCTCGACCTTGCCTTCGTGATGCAACAGATCGACCGCGCCGCGCAGACGCTCGGTCGGCGACAGCACCGCCTGGTGCGCGCCGACCTTGATGCCGAGCAGCTTCATCAGCGCCAGCACGATGGTCTCGATGATGGCGAGCAGCGGCCCCAGCACGAAGATCGTCAGCCGCATCGGCCGCGCGACCAGGAGCGAGATGCGGTCGGGCGCGTTGATCGCGATGGTCTTGGGCAGCACCTCCGCGAACACCACGACCATCACGGTCATCACGGCGGTGGCGTAGAGCACGCCGACATCGCCGAACCAGGCGGTGAACACGCCGGTCGCCAGCGCCGAGGCACCGATGTTGGCGATGTTGTTGCCGAGCAGCAGCGCGCCGATCATACGCTCGCGCATGTTGATCAGCTTCGAGACGACGCTGGCATCGCCGTTACCCTGCTTCGACAGCCGCAGCATGCTGGCGCGCGAGGCGCCGGTCAGCGCGGTCTCGCTCGCCGCGAAAAACGCCGAGATGAACAAACAGACCAGCACGATCGAGAAGGTGAACCAGCCCACTGACTTGATCCGTGGTTTAGGCCTTCAACTTGGCTTGCAGAAAGTCGCGCACCAGCTGTGGCTCGACATTGTTTGATATCACGGCGCGGCCGACGGCTTCGAGCAGGATGAAGGTGAGCTTGCCGCGCTTGACCTTCTTGTCCTGCGCCATCAGCGCCAGCAGCGCATCGGCGTCCGCAAGCCCCTCCTGGGTGAAGCCCGCGATGTCCTGCAGCCGCGTCGGCAATCCGACCGCGGATAGATGCCGCGCGATGCGCGCCGCATCGTCAGGCGAGATCATGCCGAGCTGCGCGGAGAATTCCGCCGCGAGCACCATGCCGACCGAGACGCCCTCACCATGGAACAGGCGGTCGGAGAAGCCGGTGGCGGCCTCCAGCGCGTGGCCGAAGGTGTGGCCGAGATTGAGCAGTGCCCGCTCGCCGGTCTCGCGCTCGTCGCGGGAGACCACGCCCGCCTTGGCGCGGCAGGAGGTGGCGATCGCGTGCTCGCGCCCACTGCCGCCCGAGAAGATATCGGCGTGATTTTTTTCCAGCCAGGCGAAGAATGCTTCATCGCCGAGGATGCCGTATTTCGCGACCTCGGCGTAACCGGCGCGGAACTGGCGCTGCGACAGCGTGTCGAGCACCGAGGTGTCGGCGATGACCAGCACCGGCTGGTGGAACGCACCGATCAAATTTTTGCCCTGCGGCGAGTTGATACCAGTCTTGCCGCCGACGGAGGAGTCGACCTGCGCCAGCAGCGAGGTCGGCACCTGCACGAAATCGACGCCGCGGCGCAGGATCGCGGCCGCAAACCCGGCGAGATCGCCGACCACGCCGCCGCCGAGCGCGATCACCAGATCGTTGCGCTCGATCTTCGCCGCGATCAGCGCCTCGCTGACCTCAGTCAACGTCGCGTAGCTCTTCGAGCCTTCGCCTTCCTCGACGACGATGCGCGCGGTCGGAACGCCGGCGGCGGCGAGCGAGGCCTCGGCCGGCTCCAGCCAGTGTTTTGCGACGGTGCGATCGGTGATGATGGCGGTGCGCACGCCGGGCCGCAGCGCCGCGACACGTTCGCCCAGCGAGGCCAGCACATCGCGGCCGATGACGATGTCATAGGCGCGGTCGCCGAGCGCGACATCGACGGTCACGGATGCGGAGTGCTTCAGGGGCGCGGTCATGAGGTCGTGTTGATTCCATCAGTTGGAGGCTCGGCGGCCGTCTGCGCGCCGCACAGATGCGCGTGCAGGGCCTCGAGACACTCGTCGACGATGCGATCGTGCGGCACGTCGCGCGAGGCAATCGTCAGGTCGGCATTCTGGTAGACCGGTTCGCGCTCGCTGAGCAGGCGGTTGACGGTCGCCTCGGGATCGGCGGTCTGCAGCAGCGGGCGATCGGCGCGGCGGCGCACCCGCCGCATGATGATATCGGTATCGGCCTTGAGCCAGATCGAGACCGCGTGCGCCCGGATCCGGTTGCGGGTCTCCTCGCGCATGAAGGCGCCGCCGCCGGTCGCCAGCACGATCGGGCCGCTGTCGAGGATGCGGGCGATCACCCGCGCCTCGCCGTCGCGAAAATACGGCTCGCCATGGGTCTCGAAAATCTCCGGGATCGACATCCCCGCCGCCGCCTCGATCTCGGTGTCGGCATCGGTGAAGGGCAGTTTTAAGCGCGCCGCGACCCTCCGGCCGATGGTCGATTTGCCGGCGCCCATCATCCCGACCAGCACGATCGACCGCGACCCCAGCGCGGCCGCGATGTCGGCCTCGAGGGTCGGATGGGTCGGTGCCGGGACGGCTGCGTCGGACATCAAAAAGCTCAGGTTACGGGACGATTTGCCGGAATTCGAGCCACCTATACTACCCCCGGCGATACCGTTACCAGCGACTCTTGCAACGGCGCGGGGAACATGTTGGATGATTCCATTGGTTATTTTGCCCTCCGAGCCGCGTCCATGCCCAGCCTGTTCCGCTTCCTGACGGTCGTCGCCGTGATTTTCGGGATCGGCTACGGCATTCTGTTCGCGCTGGCCAATTTCGTGACCCCAAAGCCGCGGGAAATGTCGGTGACCATCCCACCGGATAAGTTCCTCAAGAAATAGCCGCTATGGTTCCGGCATGCCCGCTGCCGCCAAAACCTCCGCCAAGACCTCCGCCAAGACGTCCGCGAAGACCTCCGACGCCAAACTGACCGCGCTGTTCCTCGACATGCTCGCCGCGGAACAGGGCGCCGGCGCCAACACGCTCGACGCCTACCGGCGCGACCTCACCGACTTCTCCGACTACCTCGCCCGGTCCGGCGCCAGTTTTACCGGCGCCGACACCGAGGCGCTGCGCGGCTATCTCGCCGACCTCGACACGCGCGGTTTCAAGTCCTCCAGCGTGGCGCGGCGGCTGTCGGCGATGCGCCATCTCTACCGCTTCCTGCTCAACGAGCGGATCCGCGACGACGATCCGGCCGCGATCCTGTCCGGCCCGAAGCGCGGCCGCGGCCTGCCGAAAGTGCTGTCGATCGCCGACGTCGACCGCATGCTGGCGCGGGCCAAGGAGCTGACCCAGACCGACGCCTCGCCGGCGCAGCGCTTGCGCGCGCTGCGGCTGTACTGCCTGCTCGAGGTGCTCTACGCCACCGGCCTGCGCGTCTCCGAACTGGTGTCGCTGCCGCTCTCAGCGGCACGGCGCGACGCGCGGATGATCGTGGTGCGCGGCAAGGGCAACAAGGAGCGGCTGGTGCCGCTCAACGACGCTTCGCGCCAGGCGATGGCGGATTACCTCGCGGCGATGGCCGTGATGCAGTCGGATGCCAAGAAGAAAGCCGCGCCGTCGAAATGGCTGTTTCCCTCGTTCGGCGAGAGCGGCCATCTGACCCGGCAGCACTTTGCCCGCGACCTCAAGGAGCTTGCGAGCGCCTCCGGCCTCGCGCCGCGCCTCGTCTCCCCGCACGTGCTGCGCCACGCCTTCGCCAGTCACCTGCTGCACAACGGCGCCGACCTGCGCATCGTGCAGACCCTGCTCGGCCATACCGACATCTCGACCACCCAGATCTACACCCATGTGGTCGAGGAGCGGCTGAAGAGCCTGGTCCGCGACCTGCATCCGCTGGCCGAGAAGGCGTAGGGTATCCACGTTTCGCAGCCCGGATGAAGCGCAGTGCAATCCGGGCTACACGGCCGCCGGCTACGGCGACGAGCCGCCTTGACTTCCGCGCCGTCTCCGCAGAAAGAGCGTGGCCTGCTCGCGATGAAGCGTGCGTTCGCGCCGAACGCGCGTTAACCAATTGAAGTATCAAAACTTCTCTACCCGACGCCAAAACCGCTTCGCCCCGCGCTCCCTTCCTCCCTATATTGACGTGATGCCCGAACCGATGCGCAGCTATCTCGACTTCGAAAAACCCGTCGCCGAGCTTGAATCCAAGATCGACGAGTTGCGGGCGCTTGCCGCTTCGGGCAGCGACATCGGCGACGAGGTCGCGCGGATCGAGGACAAGGCGGCGCAGGCGCTGACCGAGCTCTATGCCAATCTGACGCCGTGGCAGAAGACGCTGGTGGCGCGACATCCGCAGCGGCCGCATTTCACTGACTTCATCACCGGGCTGATGACCGAATTCACCCCGATGGCCGGCGACCGCAAATTCGCCGACGACGAGGCCCTGATCGGCGGCTTTGGCCGCTTCCGCGGCGAGAGCATCTGCGTGGTCGGCCAGGAGAAGGGCGCCACCACCGACAGCCGTATCAAGCACAATTTTGGCATGGCGCGGCCGGAAGGGTACCGCAAGGCGGTGCGGCTGATGGAAATGGCCGACCGCTTCGGCATCCCGGTGCTGTCGATCGTCGATTCGGCCGGCGCCTATCCCGGCATCGGCGCCGAGGAGCGCGGCCAGGCCGAGGCGATCGCGCGCTCGACCGACGCCTGCCTGTCGCTCGGCGTACCCAATGTCGCGATCGTCACCGGCGAGGGCATGTCCGGCGGCGCCATCGCCATCACCACCGCCAACCGGGTGCTGATGCTGGAGCATGCAATCTACAGCGTGATCTCGCCGGAGGCGGCGTCCTCGATCCTGTGGCGCGACGGCACCAAGGCGCAGGAAGCCGCCAACAGCATGAAGATCACCGCCCAGGACATGCTGCGCTTCGGCGTCATCGACCAGATCATCAAGGAGCCCGCCGGGGGCGCCCACCGCGACGCGGCGGCGATGATCGCGACCACCGGCGATGCGATCGCCCAGGCCTTCAACGACCTACGAAATCTTGATCCGGACGCGATTCGCAAACAGCGCCGCCAGAAATTCCTCGACATCGGCCGCAAGCTCGGCTGATCTGGCCAAAACGCCCGATTTTTCGTCCAAATCGGGCAATTTGGCCTCAATTGGGCCCCGAGACCGGTCTTTAACGTTCCTTGAACCATGCCTGCTACCGTGAGGGCGCGTCGGCCCTGTTCGAGTTGCGGGCCGGGGGTGTCGAAGGCTAATATTTTAGACAATGGCTTCAGGGCATGTTCGCCGTGTTGGGGTCGCGAACAATCGCCCGGTGGGTGTGGAGCTCGGACTTGATTCATCGCACGCTCGTACGCGCGCTTCTCGCTTCCGCGGCTCTGGCCGCGAGCGTGCTGCTCGCCGGTTGTGACAGCGACCAGATCTCGCTCGCACAGAACGCCAAGGCCAACCAGCCGGTGCCGCCGAAGCTGATCGCCGCCATGGCCGAAAAGGACATGGACCTGCAGTCGCCGATGCTGGTGCGGCTGTTCAAGCAGGAGGCCGAGCTTGAGGTCTGGAAGCAGGACCGCTCCGGCCGCATGGCGCTGCTGAAGACCTATCCGATCTGCCGCTGGTCGGGCGATCTCGGCCCGAAGATCCGGGAAGGCGACCGCCAGGCACCCGAGGGGTTCTATTCGATCAACCCGAGCCAGATGAACCCGCAGTCGGCCTATTACCTGTCGTTCAACACCGGCTATCCCAACGCCTTCGACAAGGCGCTCGGCCGCACCGGTTCGCAGCTGATGGTGCATGGCGACTGCTCGTCCCGCGGCTGCTACGCGATGACCGACGAGCAGATCGCGGAAATCTATTCGCTCGGCCGCGAGTCCTTCTTCGGCGGCCAGAAGGCGTTCCAGCTGCAGGCCTATCCGTTCCGGATGACCCCGGTGAACATGGCCAAGCACCGCAACAATCCGAACATGCCTTTCTGGAAGATGATCAAGGAAGGCTATGATCATTTCGAGGTGACGAGGCAGGAGCCGAAGGTCGACTTCTGCGAGAAGAAGTACGTGTTCGACGCGGCCAAGCCGCCGAACGCGACCCGCGATCCGGTGTTCGAGGCGTCCGCGAAGTGCCCGGCCTATGTGGTCCCCGAGGAGATCGCGAGCGCCGTGCGCGAGAAGGAGCAGAAGGACGCCGCCGAGGTGGCCAAGCTGATCTCCAAGGGCACGCCGATGGCGCGGATGAATACCGGCGTCGACGGCGGCATGAACGCGATCTTCGCCTCCAAGATTCCGGAAGGAAATACCGGCCTCTCCGAGGGCGGCGACAGCCAGAACTTGCAGTCGCTGGCGCTGGCCCGCGCCCCCGGCACCATCCCCGGCACGGTCAATCCGCCGAAGCCGGTCTTGGCGGCGGTCCCGCAGCCTGAGGAGCCGCCGGCGGTGGCGACGACCTCCTCGACCCGCGTCGCCTCGGCGGCGCCGGCCGAGAAGTCCGAAGGCTTCTTCTCGAGCTTCGCCCGCAAGGTCGGCCTCGGCGGCAGCGCCGCTGCCGACGCAACCCCGGCCGCTGCCCCCGCCCCGAAGGCCGCCGCCGCGGCACCGGCCAAGCCCAAGGTCGCCGAAGCCAAGCCGCAATCGGTGGTTCGCGTCGCCCCGAAGGTCGAGCCGAAGCAGGCCGCCAAGCCGGCGCTGAAGCCCTCCCTCACCGACACCGCCTCAGCTGCGCCGGCCCCGGCCGCCGCGAACAGCCAGCTCGCCGGCGCCGCCCCGGTGGTGCAGTCGAACTCGTTCGACAATCGCTTCTCGGCGATGAAGTAGGGCGCGACGGCCGCGCCTTTCCGCGCAACCGTGGCGGCGGGCCAATATACCCGTTGTCCAATCTGCTCGAGCGCCCTGCGAGGAAGTTGGACGGGGGACGGCTACATTCCGTGGCTTTCGAATACTTTCCTGCAACGTGAGCTCAAGCTGCGCTTCGTTCCTTGGGAGGGACCCGACTACTTCGGCTGCGGGTCCTTGAGCCCTTTTCCAGGGTCTTCTAGAGACCCCGCGCACGCAAGCTTGACGGCGGCACCAAGGGCCTGAGCGACATTCAACACCTGGTGCCGGAAGGCTTCGTCTGCGTCGAAGTCCCGATGCGATGTCGCGTAGGGCTTCATGTAGCCGATGTAGCCATCCGCCTCCGCCATGCCGCCGGCCGATATCAGCTCCATATCGGTCAGCCAGTCCGCAAGAAGGCGGCGGCACGTCTCTGCGCCAATGCTGTCACCGTGGACCACGATCCCAAAATGCCGGCCTCCCAAATGCTTGGGATACGGCCAGCCCTTGAGCTCGAGCTCCTTGGCCTGCGTCGCAGACTTGCCGTGCGTTGAAGTTGGATCGGGATTTCCACCATCCGCGCAGACCAGCCGATCGATCATCGCCTTGAGTCCGGTCGGCGCTTGATACCAGTTGACAGGCGTGATGATCATGACGCCGTGCGCACGCACCCAGAGCGGATAGATCTCGTTCATCCAGTCATCGGTTTGCCCGAGCGCATAGTTTGGGTAGCAGCTGCAGGGCCAGTGGCAGAGCGCCATCGATGTGGATACGCATGACTTGCAAGGATGGATCACTTTGCCGAACTCGGACGTCAGCCGCGACAGATCGAGAATGTCGACCGCAAGGCCGATCTCGCGAAAGCGGGACTCGGCGATCTCGACCATGCGCCAGCTCTTCGACATCTCGCCTGGACAGGTATGCTCGCTGCGCGAGGAGCCGTTGATCAGCAGGATATGCCGCTGTTCGTTTCGGGCGTCGTGGCGGCGCTGCGCCTCGTGGATGGCATCGCGTGCGGAAAGCCAATCGACCGCAACGTCGTAGTCGGGATCCGCAAAACCCGGCCCGGCCTTGCGCGTAACCGGCGCCTTGCGCGAATGACTATAGGCGTCCCACGCTCCAGCGATGATCGTCGCAAGTTCCTTCTGCATGGATTGAAAGACCGGATCGGCAAACCGGTTGCGGTAACGCTTCTCAAACTCGTCGCGCGAAAGCTTGACGGGCGGCATCCCTTTGCGAACGTCCGGCTCCGTCATTGAGAACTCTCCTTGAAATGCCACCAATTGCCCGCGCGCGCCAGGATTGACGCGCTGCATCCGCAACGCGCGTGGGATCGACCTGGGCGAAAAATTAAAGAGGGTCGAGCTGCATTTTGTTCCACCGGTGGCCAGCCAATTGGACCCACGCCGCTTTCTGCGCGTTGGAATGGACCTTGGTTCTGAAGATCATGCGCAATCCAGCCGGAATTCGAGCACGCAGACACGCGTCGACCTTCCCAATCACCGTTCGCCCGACCACGACGGATGCCACGATCGCGCGCGCGATCGCCCGCCACACCGCGCCGGTCCCGGAAGAAATTGCTCGCGGAGTGACATGGGGCGCCGACGAGAAGGTGCTGCTTGTTCTCGCCGCAGCCGGCTGGCTCGCCTCACGCGGACGCAGCGCCTCGCTGCAGTGCGCCGGCAACCACGCGCTGCTCGTGACGGTCGCGGCGACGCTCCTGCCACACGGCCTGAAAATACTGTTCAACCAGACCCGCCCAGACCGCCTGACCGTCGTGGGACACGTCCACGGAATCTCGATTTCGGGCAAGCGTGACGATGCGTTCCCATCCGGCCATGCACTGCACATGGGGGCGCTGGCATCAGCGGCTGCGACGCTGCCGGGGAACGCCCGCCGCGCTATCCAGGCGCTTGCCGTCGGCCTCTCGCTGACGCGCGTTGCGATCCTCGCGCATTGGGCAAGCGACGTCGTGGCGGGATTCGCGCTTGGAGTGGTCCTCGAGCGGCTCCTGCGCGTGTGGACCGGCTATCCGGCCAGGGATACGCCACGGAGCAAAGCTCCATGACCGAATACGTCGTCCGCTTCCTGCTCGGCGGGGTCGTCGTATCATTGTTCGCGGTGCTGGGCGACGTTCTGCGTCCCAAGAGCTTCGCCGGCCTTCTCGGGGCTGCGCCCTCCGTTGCGCTCGCGACGCTCGGCATCGCAGTGTACCAGCACGGAGCCGACTATGCCGGCCTGCAAAGCCGCGCGATGATCGCGGGCGCGCTTGCACTCGCCGTCTACAGCTTCGTCGTCTGCCAACTGCTCATTCGCGCACGGTTGCGCGCGATCCCTGCAACATTGCTGTCGCTTGTCGTCTGGCTGGTGACCGTCTTCGGTCTGTTGACCATCACTGGAGCGCAGGCATGACGCCGATCCG
This sequence comes from Bradyrhizobium sp. CCBAU 51753, assembly GCF_015291565.1. Lineage (NCBI taxonomy): Bacteria > Pseudomonadati > Pseudomonadota > Alphaproteobacteria > Hyphomicrobiales > Nitrobacteraceae > Bradyrhizobium > Bradyrhizobium sp. CCBAU 51753. The sequence continues at coordinate 8,946,697 of NZ_CP030037.1, forward strand.
CTTCTCGACCTCCTCGCTCAGGAAAGGCCGCTGGTACGAGTATCTGATCCGCTTCGCGCTTGGCGGCGGTGCAACAGTCTTCACCGGCGTGATCAGCAGCTACTGCGGCGCGTATATCGGAGGTGCCTTTCTCGCGCTTCCAGCCATCTTCTGCGCCAGCGCGACCCTGATCGAGAAGCATGAAATCCGCCGCAAGCGCGACGCAGGCATGGATGGCGAGCGGCGCGGGCAGCAAGCGGCCGCGCTCGATGCCGCAGGCGCAGCGCTCGGAGCGTTCGGGATGCTGGCTTTTGCGCTTGCCTTCGCGCTGACGGTGGACCGCAGCGTCTCGGCGGCGTTCGTCGCCGCGTCGCTGGCCTGGATCACCTGCTCGGTAACCGCCTGGTATCTGCGACGCAGGATGCGTTTGGCCTAGCGCCACCTACGGCGCGAGATACCGCAGCAGCTCCGGATCGCTCCGCACCTTGCCCGCCTCGCCCTGCAGCGCGACGCGGCCGCGGTCGAGGACGTAGGCGTAGTCGGCGACGCGGAGTGCGAGGTCGAGGTGCTGCTCGACGATGACGACGGCGATTTGCTTCGCGAGCTCAATCAAGCGCTCGGTGATCTCCTCGATGACGCCGATCCAGACGCCCTCGGTCGGCTCATCCAGCAACAACAGTTTCGGATTGCCGAGCATGGCGCGGCCGATCGCTAGCATCTTGCGTTCGCCGCCGGACAGCGTGCCGGCCGGCTGATCGAGGCGTTGGCCGAGCTTTGGGAAGATCGCCAGCACGCGGTCGACGGCACTGGCATCCCTGTTGAACAGCGAGCCGACCGCGAGGTTGTCGCGCACCGAGAGGCGGGCGAACACCGAATGCTCCTGGGGCACATAGCCGATGCCGGAGCGGACGCGCTGCTCGGTGCGGCTACGGGTGATGTCGCGGCCGTCGAAGGTCAATTCGCCCTCGGTGCTGGCGAGCTCGCCGACGATGGTCTTCATCAGCGTGGTCTTGCCGGCGCCGTTGCGGCCGAGCACCGCGACGCCGCCGCGCCAGGGAATGCCGATATTGACGTCGAACAGCACCTGGCTGCGGCCATAGCCGGCCGCGAGATGTTTGATGTCGAGGAAGGACTGGTCAGGCACGGCGCAGATAGATCTCCTGGACGCTCTTGTTGCTCTGGATCTCCGCCACCGTGCCCGACGCCAGCACCTTGCCCTGGTCGAGCACGGTGAGGCGGTCGCAGATGTCGCGGATGAAATCGAGATCGTGCTCGACGATGACCAGCGAGCAATGCTGCTTGATCGGCTGCAGCAATTCGCCGGTGACGCGGCGCTCCTCCAGGCTCATGCCGCCGGTCGGCTCGTCCAGCAGCAGCAGCCGCGGCTTGCCGGCCAGCGCCATCGCGATCTCCAGCCATTGCTGCTGGCCGTGCGACAGGGTCGCGGCGGCATCGTGGGCGCGATCGGCGAGGCGGAACTGGGTCAGCATCGTCATCACCTGCTCGTGCAGGGCACGGCGGGTGCGCGAGAACACCAGGTCGATCAGCGAGCACTGCGCCTGCAGCGCCAGCAAAATGTTGTCGTACAGCGTCAGCGTCGGCAGCACCGAGGTGATCTGGAATTTCAGGCTCATGCCGGCGCGGGCGCGCTCGGTCGGCGTGAACGCGGTGATGTCGGTGTTGATGAAGGAGACCTTGCCCGTGGTCGGCACCTCGGCGCCGGCGACGCATTTCATCAGCGTGCTCTTGCCGGAGCCGTTGGGGCCGATCAGGCCGTGAAACTCGTTCTCGCCGACGGTGAGCGCGGCGCCGTCGAGCGCGGTGAGCTTGCCGAACACCTTGCTGACACCGGTGGCCTCGAGGAGCGGCATTAGCGGCCCTCCTTCGGCGCTTTGCCGAACGTGCCGACCCGCTCGCGCTCGCCGAGCACGAAGGAGATCAGCCCGAGCGGGCGGAACATGATGACGAGCAACAGCAGCACGCCGAGGATGATCGGCCAGATATCGCGATAATTGTCCGACAGCCAGAAGCTGACGCCCTCGATGATAACGGTGCCGATCACGGCGCCGATCAGCGTGCCGGAGCCGCCGAACAACACATAGAGCACGACCTGGGTCGAGAACACGACGCCCAGCATGTTGGGCCAGACGAAGCCCTCGTGGAACGCGTAGAGGCTGCCGGCAAGGCCGGCGATGGTGCCGCCGATCGCGAACACGATCGCCTTCAGGTGTTGCGCCTTGTAGCCGAAGAAGGCGATGCGCTGCTCGTTCTCGCGCAAGCCCGCCAGTGCGAGGCCGAATTGCGAGCGCACCAGGAAGCGGCACAGCAGATAGACGACAACGAGGATGCCGAGCGCCATGTAGTAGTAGACCGGCCCCTCCGAGATATCGATCGAGCCGAGCGACAGCGGCGGGATCGACGGGATGCCGTTCTGGCCGCCGAGATAGTACCAGCCGCGCGCCAGGCGATCGGCCGCATAGGAGCCGGTGAGTGTGCCGAGCGAGACGAAGATCACGCTCGACGGGTAGCGCCCGAGCAGCAGGAAGCCGCCGAGCAGCAGCGCCGCGGTGAGCCCGATCAGCGTGCCGGCGGGGAGGATCAGGAAGATCGAGGTGACGTTGAGGTCGCGCGCCAGGAGCGCGACGCCGTAGCCGGCGGCGCCGAAGAACAGCGCCTGGCCAAAGCTCATGATGCCGGCATAGCCCCACACCAGATCGAACGAGATCGCGAACAGCGCGAGGATCACCACGCGGGTGGCGAACACGGTAAGGTAATCCTGCAGCACGAATGGCAGGACCAGTGCGATCAACAGCACCAGCCCTTCCACGATCGGCAGCACGTTCCATCCCGGCACGGGCCGTCGCGCAGGAACCGCGGCTGGCGCCGTTTCACCAGTCACCACATCCGGTCCCTCGCTGACCTCGGCGAGGGCCTCCCTTGCTCCACCCATCACGCGCTCAGCATTCCTGTTAGCCTTCCGTTTTAGCATTCCTTGGGATCGACCAGGCCGTTGCTGCGCGCCACGACCTCATAGGTCCCGGCCTTGGCGACGGCGGTGTACATGTTCATCTTGCAGTGCCGCTTGCCCGGCACCATCTCGGCCGGTCCACCCGGACCTTCCGCGATCTTGGCATGATCGAGCGCGGCCGCCACCGCATCGCGATCGACCTTGCCGGCCTCCTTGACCGCCGCTTCCCACAGCTTGAGGCCACGATAGGTGCCGGTCGCGGCACTGCCGGCGGCGAACAGGAAGTTGCCGGGAAAATCCTTCTCATAGGCCGCCTGGATTTTGGCGCTGACCGGATCGTCCTTGGTCAGCACCTTGAAATAGTCGAGGCAGCTTGCCAGGCCCTCGATCTCGTTGGCCTGATTGATGTTGAGGGTGTTCTCGTCATAGTAGACGCAGGCGAGCCGCCCGCCGCTCTTCAGGAACCCGGCTTCATAGAGCTGCTTGAAGAACGGACCGACGCCGGGCGGGATCACGGTGTTGAAGACCACGTCGACCTTGTTGGAGACGATGCGGTTGACGGTGGCGGAGAAATCGACCTGGTCGAGGGGGTAGTATTCCTCGAACACCACCTCGCCGCCGTTGGATTCGATCACCTTGCGGGCGTAGACGTTGAGGGTGTGCGGCCAAACATAGTTGGCGCTCGGCAGCGCGAACTTCTTGCCGCCGTTCTTGATCAGCCAGGGAATGAACTCGTCGCATTGCTGCGCCGGCGTCGGGCCAGTGCAGAACAGATAGGGCGTGCACTCCTTGCCCTCGTAGAGCTGCGGATAGATGTAGAGCGTCTTGCCGCGCGCCACGATCGGATCCTTGATCGCGTTGCGCATCGACGAGGTGATGCCGCCCAGCACCATGTCGACCTTGTCGCGCTGGATCAGCTTGCGGACGTTGCCGACCGCGACCGATTCGTTCGACGCAGTGTCCTCGACATAAAGCTCGAGCGGCCGGCCGAGCAGGCCGCCGCCGGCGTTGATCTCCTTGATCACCATTTTTGCGACATTGGCGTCGGCGTTGCCGGCATAGGCGATCGGGCCCGTCAGGTCGGTGGCGATGCCGACCTTGATCGGGCCCTCGGCGGCGTTGGCCCAATCGGGCCGGACCACCCAGCTGCCGACGCCGGTGGCGAGCGCACCGGTGGCGAAGGCAAAATTGCTCATGAAGCGGCGGCGGGTGAGATTGTTGCGTTCAAATGACATGTGACTAAACCCCTTTTCCAGCGATGAGGCCCTGCGGCCGGAATTTGATGAAGGCAATGGCGAGTACGAACACCAGCACGTCGGCGACGACCGGCGACATGATCCATGGCAGCGCGGCGCTGAGCGTGCCGATCACAGCGGCGCCGGCGACCGGCCCGATGAAGGAGCCGACCCCGCCGACCATCACGGCGACAAAGCCCTGGATCAGGAAGCGGATGCCGAGATCGGCGAACAGGCTGAACACCGGCACGATCAGCGCGCCGGCAAGCCCGGCCAGCGCCGCGCCGAACGCAAAGGTGGCGCCGTAGATCAACGGCGTCGAGATCCCGGAGGCGCGCGCCAGCGCCGGGTTCTCCAGCGTGGCGCGCACGCGCAAGCCAAAGCTGGTGCGCGACAGCAGGAGATAGCAGGCGGCCATCACCAATAGCGTGATCACGATGATGGTGAAGCGCCAGGCCGAGATGTGAATCGAGCCGAGGTCGATCGAGCCGCCGATCGGCTCCGGCACCGTGAGATAGAAGCCGCCGATCAGCCCGCGCACGCTCTCGCGGATGATCAGGCCGAGCGCATAGGTGCCGAGCATGGCGACGATCGGCGCGGCGTAGAAGCGGCGGATGATCAGCGCCTCCAGCACGAAGCCGAGCGCGCCGACCACGAACGGCGCGGCGACCATGCCGGCCCAGATCGGCGCGCCGTGGGCGGACGCCAGATAGGTGACGTAGGCACCGAGCAGGACGAACTCACCCTGCGCGAAGTTGAAGATGCCCATCATGCTGGCGATGATGCCGAGCCCGAGCACGACCAAGACGATGATCGCGCCAAAGCTCACGATCTCGAACGCCGCGGCGAAGCTAGTGGCCATGGCGTTCGATTCCTGCGGCTGACAACAACGGCAAGGAGCGCCTCACATCTTCTTCCAGTCGCCGGCCTGCTCGAAGGCATGCGCGGCGCGGTAGATGGTCTTTTCCTCGAACATCCGGCCGACCAGCATCAGCCCGACCGGCAGGCCGTCGACCATGCCGCAGGGCAGCGACATCGCCGGGTGATGGGTGATGTCGAACGGCGCGGTGTTGCCGATCATCTCCAGCGCCCGGGCGACATACTCTTCGCGGCTGGCATTGGGCTCCGGCAGCTTTGTCGCCTTCATCGGCGTGGTCGGCATCAGCAAGAGATCGTAATCCTTGAAGGCCTTGTCATAGGCCGCGGTCAGGCGGCGGGAGATGTTGAGCGCCTTGCCGTAGAAGCGCGGACCAAAGTTGTTGTTGATGTAGGTGCCGAGCATCATGAACAGTTTTGTGGTCTCGGACAGCGAGTCCGCCTGGCGGCGCCAGCCGCGATGGAAATCCATCAGCGAGGTCGAGTAGAGGTCGCCGCGGCTGAGGCCGTAGCCGTCCCCGAACATCATGGTCTGGGTCAGGCCTTCGGTGCCGATCGGGGTCCAGATCGCGCCGCCGGCCAGATGCATCGGGATCGACACCGTATCGATCGAGGCGCCGAGATCCTTGAAGCGCTTTGCGGCCTCGCGCACGCTCTCGTTCACCGCGGCCTCGGCGGTCGGCTGCTCAAAGCCCTCCTTGACGATGCCGATCTTCATGCCCTTGACGCCGGCGCCCAGCGCCTTGGTGTAGTCCTCGACCTTGGGCGCCTTGATGCGCGGATCGTAGCCGTCATCGCCGGCGAGCACTTCCAAGAGCAGCGCGTTGTCTTCCACCGTCGCCGTCATCGGGCCGGTGTGATCGACATAGATCTCGATCGGCATGATGCCGGTGTAGGGCACGAGGCCCCAAGTCGGCTTCATGCCGTAGGTGCCGCAGAACGAGGACGGCATGCGGATCGAGCCGCCCTGGTCGCCGCCGATCGCCATATCGACCTCACCGAGCGCGACCACGACGCCGGAGCCCGACGACGAGCCGCCGGCCGAATAGCCCATCTTGTGCGGATTGTGCACCGGGCCGTAGGAGCCGGTGTGGCTGCCGCCGGACAGGCAGAAGTGCTCGCAGTGAGTCTTGCCGACGATTTCGGCGCCGGCGTCGAGCATGCGGGTGACGATGGTGGCGTCGAAGTCGGGAATGTAGCCTTCCAGCGTCGAGGAGCCGTTGGTCATGGGCACGCCGGCCAGCATGATGTTGTCCTTCAGCGCCACCGTCTTGCCCTTGAGCTTGCCGGAACTTGCGCCCTTCACCGTCGCCTTGCGGTACCAGGCGTTGTGCTTGTTCTCCTCCGGCGCCGGCCGGGTGCCCGGCGTGCGCGGATATTTCACCTCGGGCAGTTCATCCGGCATCTGGGCGACGAGGTTGTAGGCCTCGATCGAGCCCTGCATCAGGCCGCGGAACGAGGCGACATCCTCTTCGGTCAGCGACAGGCCGCACTGTTCGGCGACGGCACGCAATTGCGATGGGGTGGGAAGGGAGACGGTCACGGGGCTCTCCTGGATTTTTGTTGTCCCTGGGCGCAGCGCCGCCGCCCGTTCTTGCATCGCGGGCCGTCGGCGTGATGCGGTATTGAAAACGGAAATATTTTCCTTTTCAAGTATTATTTCGAACGACAGCGTATGCGCGGCTTCGACACGGCGAGATCAGGTCAGCCCGTCTCACCGAGCCGAAGCTGCGCTCCCTCTCCCGCTTGCGGGGGAGGGTCGGGGTGGGGTGGCTCCGCAAGCGAGAACCTCACTGTGGAGAGAGCCCCCGCCACATTGCATCTTCGATGCAATGCGACCTCCCCCGCAAGCGGGAGAGGTAAGAAACGTCAGATCGGCTTGATCAGCCGGAAATCGAGACCGTCGGCTTCGGCGAGATACATCGACATCCGGGCGCGGCCGTCGCGCACGGTGACCGGGCCGCGCGCCCCGGTGTAGACCACGTTGCGCGCGGCCGCGATCAAGGGCTCCATCGCCAGCGTGCCGGCCTTGTTGGCCGCGGCCTCGAGCAGCCGCAGCCCCTCGTAGCTCGACTGGCCGAGCGAGCCGACCGGTGGCGCGTTCGGGCCGAACATCGCGCGATAGCGGATCTGAAAATCGTCGTTGGCCTGCGAGCCGATGCCGGGGAAATAGCCGGAAGCACAGAACAGGTTCTCGGAATTGTCGGCGCCGATGCCGAGCAGCACGGTCTCGTCCATCGCACCGCCGAGCCGCAGCGTGGTCGCGGCGAGCCCGCACTCGCCGAACGCCCGGTTGAAGGTAATGCTGTCGGTACCGATCAGCGAGATCAGCACCACATCGGGCTTGGCCGCACGGATGCGCGCCAGATGCGGCTCGTGCTCGTCCTCGCCGAGCGGGACGAATTCCTCACCGACCACCTGCCCGCCGGTCTCCGCGATGTAGCGCTTCACTGCGCGATGCGACTGCCACGGCCAGACATAGTCGCTGCCGATCAGGTACCAGCGCGACGCCTTCCTGACGTCGGCCAGCCAGTGGATCGAGGGCCGGCTCTGCCAGCGCGGCGTCTCGCCGATCGCGACCACGCCCGGGGTCTGCTCGCCGCCCTCATAGACCGAGGTATAGATGTAGGGGATGCGATTGCGGGTGATCACCTTGCGCAGCGCCAGCCGGACCGCGCTGGTGTGCAATCCGATGACGAGGTCGAGGTCGTCGCAGGCCATCGCCTGCTCGGCGCGCTGCACCACCTCCTCGGGTGGCCCGCCGGCGTCGTAGATCGACAGCTCGATCTCGCGTCCGAGGATGCCGCCGCGCCGGTTGATCTCAGCAACCGCAAGCTCGGCGCTGTTGGTGGCGCAGGGGCCCCAGACGCCCGGCGATCCGCTGCAGCAGATGAAGCCGCCGATCCGGAGCTTGCTATTGGCGCCACGCCGCCTGGCGAAGGCGTGATCGTCGGGTGACCATGTGCGGTCGGCTGCCGGCCACGACAGATTGCGCAACAGTGACGGCGGCAGCACAGGCTCGCCGCGGGCCGGAAAACTTACCGTCGAGCGCACGCCAACTCCCTGTCTGGCACCAGGCCCAAAAGAGGCACATTCGGCGGGCGGCCGCGGCATCCGCCCTTTTGTTGGGCAATGATCCTATTTTGAGAATATTGAATATTCAAGGATTGGCGTGCATATAGATGCAGCAGAGATTGCCAGTCATTCGCTCATTTGGACCAATACGAAGCGCACACCGTGGCCAAACCGCCGAAAGAAAACTCCCCGATCACCGAACACCTCGCCTACCTGCTCGCGCAAGCCAACCGGGAGATCAACCGGCAGTTGGAAATGCGCCTCAGCAAGGAGGGCGTGCCGGTCGAGCAGTGGCGCATCCTAAAGGTGCTGTCCGACGGCAACGGCCACTCGATGGGCGAGCTCGCCGATGCCGTGCTGCTCAACCATCCGACCTTGACCAAGATGATCGACCGCATGGTCTCGGACACGCTGGTCTATCGCGTGCAGGACCCGAAGGACCGCCGCAAGGTCCTGATGTACGTCTCCGACCGCGGCAAGGCGCTGTCGCGGCGGCTGAACTCGCTGGCGGTGAGCCAGGAGGAGCACATCGTCGAGAGCTATGGCGACAAATCGACCAATGAGCTGAAGCGCCTCTTGGAAAGCCTGATCGGCAGCGCCAACTGACGCCCGGCCTGCCCGGGCGCGCCCGGCATCGCACCAGCGGAAAAAACCGCGGCAGGGATATGTCGGGCCAGGGCTGTTCCATCCGTCCTCAGGGTGCGCCTGCGGCGCAGCCTTCGTGTTCCACCGCGCGAAGGTTCATCCGCCCCATCTCCGAGGAGGCCATCCCGCCATGACTTCGATCACCCCGTTCCTCTGGCTCGACAACAACGTCCGCGAGGCCGTTGCCTTCTACAAGTCGGTGTTTCCCGACGCTGAGATCGAGACCGTCAGCGACTTCATGGCGACCTTCGAGCTCGCGGGCCAGCGCTTCCACGCGCTCAATGGCGGCCCGCAATACAAGTTCAACGAGGCGGTGTCGTTCTTCCTCAGCGTCGAGACCCAGCAGCAGGTGGACTACTTCTGGGATAAGCTGACCGCCGACGGCGGCCAGGAATCGCGCTGCGGCTGGCTCAAGGACAAATTCGGCCTGTCCTGGCAGGTGATCCCGACCGCGCTCGGCCGCTATCTGAGCGACCCCGATCGCGCCAAAGCCGACCGCGTGATGCAGGCGATGCTGAAGATGCAGAAGCTCATCATCGCCGATCTCGACAAGGCGTATGCGGGGTGAGATGCGGCCCGCCGGGTGGGTTAGCCAAAGGCGTAACCCGCCGAGGTCTTGCACAACAAGTTGGTGGGTTACGCTTCGCTAACCCACCCTACGATCGCTACGGCTTACGCATACTTGCCGTGGCAGTGCTTGTACTTCTTGCCCGAGCCGCACGGGCAGTCCTCGTTGCGGCCGACCTTGCCCCAGCTTGCCGGGTTGTTCGGATCGCGGTCGGCGGCGGCCGCCGCGGGGGATTTCGGCGCCAGCGAGGCCTCGGCGTAATTGGCCTGGGCGAAATTCGCGCTGGCGAACGCCATCTCGTCCTCGCCGGTGTGGGGATCGAGCTTGTGCACCTCCATCGGCGGCAGCGGCTGCGGCGGCTCGTCCGGCGGCACGATCTCGACCCGCATCAGCTGCGCGGTGACGGCCTCGCGCAGATGCGCGCTCATCTCCTGGAACAGGTTGAAGGCCTCGGTCTTGTACTCCTGCAACGGATCGCGCTGGCCGTAGCCGCGCAGGCCGATCACCTGGCGCAGGTGGTCGAGCATGATCAGATGCTCGCGCCACAGATGGTCCAGCGTCTGCAGCAGAATGGTCTTCTCGACGTAGCGCATCACGTCGGGGCCCCATTGCGCGACCTTGGCCGCCATGCGCTCGTCGACATGCTTCTCGACCCGCGCCAGCAGCTCCTCGTCGGCGATGCCCTCTTCCTTGGCCCATTCGTCGACCGGCAGCTCGACATCGAGCACGCGCTTCAGTTCGTCCTTCAGCCCGGCGGTGTCCCACTGCTCGGCATAGGCGTGCTCGGGGATGTATTTTGCGATCACGTCCTCGACGAAGGCGTGGCGCATGTCGGTGACGGTCTCGGCGACGCTGTCGTCCTTCATCAGGTCGACGCGCTGGTCGAAGATCACCTTGCGCTGGTCGTTCTGGACGTTGTCGAACTTGAGCAGGTTCTTGCGGATGTCGAAGTTGCGCGCCTCGACCTTCTGCTGCGCCTTCTCGAGCGCCTTGTTGATCCAGGGATGGATGATGGCCTCGCCTTCCTGCAGGCCGAGCCGCTGCAGCATGCTGTCGAGCCGGTCGGAGCCGAAGATGCGCATCAGGTCGTCTTCCAGCGACAGGAAGAATTTTGAGCGGCCGGGGTCGCCCTGACGGCCGGAGCGGCCGCGCAGCTGGTTGTCGATGCGGCGGGATTCGTGGCGCTCGGAGCCGATGATGTAGAGGCCGCCGGGCTTCTTCACGGTCTTGGCCGGCTTCGAACCCTTGGCGGGCTCGACCTCGAGATCTTCCTCGGCCTTCAGCACCAGCTCGCGGAAGCGCTCGATGTCGGCCTTGATCTGCTCGATCTTCTTGGCCTTCTCGGCCTCGTCAGTAATGCCGGCGGTCTCCTGCTGGATCCGCATGTCGAGCGAGCCGCCGAGCTTGATGTCGGTACCGCGGCCGGCCATGTTGGTCGCGATCGTGATCGCGCCGGGCACGCCGGCTTCCGCGACGATATAGGCTTCCTGCTCGTGGAAGCGCGCGTTCAGCACCGCGAACAGCTTTGCCGGCTTGCCCGCGCGCGCTGCCGCATAGAGCTTCTCCATGCCGGACTCTGAGCCGAAATCGATCTGCTTGTAGCCGTGCTTCTTCAGGTACTCGGCCAGCACTTCCGACTTCTCGATCGAGGCGGTGCCGACCAGGACCGGCTGCAGCCGCTTGTTGGCGCGCTCGATCTCGGCAAGGATCGCGGCGTATTTCTCGCCTTGCGTGCGGTAGACCTCGTCATCCTCGTCGAGGCGCGCCACCGGCAGGTTGGTCGGGATCTCCACCACCTCGAGCTTGTAGATGTCGAACAGTTCGTCGGCTTCGGTCGCGGCGGTGCCGGTCATGCCCGCGAGCTTCTCGTACATCCGGAAATAGTTCTGGAAGGTGATCGAGGCCAGCGTCTGGTTCTCCGGCTGCACCGGCTGGTGCTCCTTGGCCTCCAGCGCCTGGTGCAGGCCTTCCGAGTAGCGGCGGCCGGGCATCATGCGGCCGGTGAACTCGTCGATGATCACAACCTCGCCGTCGCGGACGATGTAATCCTTGTCGCGGGTGAACAGCGTGTGCGCGCGCAGCGCCTGGTTGACGTGATGCACCACCGAGACGTTCTCGACGTCGTACAGCGAGTCGCCCTTGAGCTGGCCGGCATCGCGCAGCAGCGTCTCCAGCTTCTCCATGCCGCCTTCGGTCAGCGTCACCGTGCGCTGCTTCTCGTCGACCTCGAAGTCGTCCTTCTTGGTCAGCTTCGGCATGAAGGTGTCGATGGTGTTGTAGAAGTCCGAGCGGTCGTCGAGCGGGCCGGAGATGATCAGCGGCGTGCGCGCTTCATCGATGAGAATGGAGTCCACTTCGTCGACGATCGCGTAGTAGTGCCCGCGCTGGACCATGTCCTCCAGGCGGTACTTCATGTTGTCGCGCAGATAGTCGAAGCCGTATTCGTTGTTGGTGCCGTAGGTGATGTCGCAGCCATAGGCCGCTTTGCGCTCGGCGTCGTCGAGGCCGTGCACGATGACGCCGGTGGAGAGGCCGAGGAACGAGTAGATCTGACCCATCCAGCCGGAGTCGCGGCGGGCGAGGTAGTCGTTGACGGTGACGACGTGGACGCCGCGGCCGGCGAGCGCGTTGAGATAGACCGCAAGGGTCGCGACCAGCGTCTTGCCTTCGCCGGTCTTCATCTCGGCGATGTCGCCCTCGTGCAGCACCATGCCGCCGATCAGCTGGACGTCGAAATGGCGCTGGCCGAGCGTGCGCTTGGCGGCCTCGCGCACCGTGGCGAAGGCCGGGACCAGGATGTCGTCCAGCGTCTTGCCGTTGGCGAGCTGCTCCCTGAATTCCGCGGTGCGGGCCCTGAGCTGCTCGTCGGTCAGTTTGACCAGTTCGGGCTCCAGCGCGTTGATGGCGTTGACGCGGGACTGATACCCCTTGACCCGGCGGTCATTGGCGGAGCCGAAAAACTTGCGGGCGAGCGCGCCGATCATGCGGAATTCCTGTTCTTCGGTCTCGAGTTTCGGTCTTGGTTCAGTGTTCGGTTACAGCCTGGAATGGTCCACCGGGTCGCCTATCAACTCACCGTGACGCACTGCGTTTCAAGCCCCCGGCCCGGGGCTCTTCCGCCAATTGAGTGGGAGACAGGCCATCCTGGGTTCAAAGGCCAAAAACGCAGCAAAATAAGCGCTCTCGCCGTTGACACGATTGCGCAGAGATATGGCCCGGTCGGGGGGTTGTCAACTTGGCCAAGATGTCAAGGAATTCATCATTTTGACAACACTTTCGCGTTGTCATGGCCGCGTGATTGGGCGAGTGTCCGCCCCGCTCAAGCTTCCCCCTCTTGGACCTAAGGATTTTCCATGACCACCTCGCCTTCGGATACCAAAACCGGCCTGCGCCTCGGCCTCGCCACCCTGGCCGCGACGGGCTGTCTTGTCGCAGTGCTGGCCGCCGGCCTGCCGGTTCGCGCCGCGGAATCCGATCCGGTGCTCGCGAAGGTGAATGGTTCCGAGATTCACGCCAGCGACGTCGCGCTGGCCGAGGAAGAGCTGGGCCCGAGTCTGGCGCAGATGGACCCCTCGACCAAGAAGGACAACGTGCTGTCGTTCCTGATCGACATGAAGATCGTCTCCAAGGCCGCCGAGGACAAGAAGGTCGAGAACTCCGACGAGTTCAAGAAGCGCCTCGCCTTCACCCGCAACCGCCTGTTGATGGACAGCCTGCTCGCCAGCGAGGGCAAGGCCGCGACCACCGACGAGGCGATGAAGAAGGTCTATGACGAGGCCGCCAAGCAGATCACCGGCGAGCAGGAGGTGCGCGCCCGCCACATCCTGGTCGAGACCGAGGACGAGGCCAAGGCGGTCAAGGCCGAGCTCGACAAGGGCGCCGACTTCGCCGAGCTCGCCAAGAAGAAGTCGAAGGATCCCGGTGCCGCCGACGGCGGCGACCTCGGCTTCTTCACCAAGGAGCAGATGGTGCCGGAATTCTCCGCGGTCGCCTTCGCGCTCGAGCCGGGCAAGATCTCCGATCCGGTCAAGTCGCAGTTCGGCTGGCACATCATCAAGGTCGAGGAGAAGCGCAGCCGCAAGGCGCCGGACTTCGAGCAGGTGAAGGCCCAGATCGAGACCTACGTCACCCGCAAGGCGCAGGCCGACTACGTCGCCAAGCTGCGCGAGGCCGCCAAGGTCGAGCGCATGGACAAGCCCGCCGCGGCCGACGCCGCCAAGGACGCGCCGAAGCCGGCCGACAGCAAGATGGCGCCGGCGAAGAAGTAAGCGCCGCCGTTATCAGACGTTGCGATGGCCGGGCATGTCCCGGCCATTTGCTTTTTGGGGGATGCGTAGCCCGGATGCAGCTCCCTCGCCCGCTCTTGCGGGGAGAGGGTTGGGGTGAGGGGCTATCTCCGCGGCAGCGGTGAAAGACGGACTCGCGGAGACTCCCCCTCACCTGGATCGCATTTCGCTTCGCTGCATGCGATCCGGCCTCTCCCCGCAAGCGGGGAGAGGCGAAGGGCTGCGGGCTCCTTGACCAATTCATGACGCCGCATTCGCGTGCGCACCCTCTCCCACTTAACCAAGCGAGATGATATGGAGCGCTTCCCTCCTCGTAGCCGGAAACCTCCCGATGTCCACCGCCGTCTCCCCCCTCGCCCCGACCGACGTCCCCGAGATGCCCGCGATCGCGGGTGTGCGGCTTGCGACCGCGGCCGCCGGCATCCGCTACAAGAACCGCACCGACGTGCTGCTGGCGCTGATGGACAAGGGCACCGCGGTGGCCGGCGTGTTCACCAAGTCGAAATGCCCGTCGGCGCCAGTCGAATGGTGCCGCGCTAAGCTGAAGGGCGGCAACGCCCGTGCGCTGGTGGTCAATTCCGGCAACGCCAACGCCTTCACCGGCAAGACCGGCAAGGCGTCGACCGCGCTGACTGCACAGATCGCCTCGAAGGCGGCCGGCTGCTCGACCAATGAGGTGTTCCTCGCCTCCACCGGCGTGATCGGCGAGCCGCTCGACGCCACCAAATTCGACGGCGTGCTGGCGCAGCTCACCGATGCCGCCGCGCCCGACCACTGGATGGATGCGGCCAAGGCGATCATGACCACCGACACCTTCCCGAAGGTCGCGACCGCGACCGTGAAGCTCGGCAAGGCCAAGGTGACGATCAACGGCATGGCCAAGGGCGCCGGCATGATCATGCCCGACATGGCGACCATGCTGTCGTTCATCTTCACCGACGCGCCGGTCTCGGCCTCGGTGCTGCAAGCGCTGCTCAAGGCCGGCGTCGAGGACACCTTCAATGCGCTGACCATCGACGGCGACACCTCGACCTCCGACACGCTGCTGGCGTTCGCCACCGGCGCTGCGGCCGCGCAGGGCGCGCCGAAGATCGGCCGCGCCAGCGACCCGCGCCTGAAGGCATTTGCAAAAGCGTTCCAGCAGATCCTCGCCGACCTCTCCGAGCAGGTGGCGCGCGACGGCGAAGGCGCCCGCAAGCTGGTCGAGGTCGTGGTCGAGGGCGCCACGACAAAGCCGTCGGCGCGCAGAATCGCGATGTCGATCGCCAATTCGCCGCTGGTGAAGACCGCGATTGCCGGCGAGGACGCCAATTGGGGCCGCGTGGTGATGGCGGTCGGCAAGGCCGGCGAGCCCGCCAACCGCGACAAGCTGTCGATCTCCTTCAACGGCATCCGCGTCGCCAAGAGCGGCGCGCGCGATCCCTCCTACGACGAGAAGGAAGTGTCGGAGGCGATGAAGGCGCCGAAGATCCAGATCAAGGTCGCGCTCGGCCTCGGCAAGGGCCGCGACCGCGTGCTGACCTGCGACCTCACCAAGGAATACGTCGCGATCAACGGCGACTACCGGTCGTAGGATTTGCTGTCATGGCGGGGGCCGCGTAGCGGCCTCCTCAGGTGACGGTGCGGGAGCTTCAGCCCTTTAACTGCTGATCCGGGCGTCGGCGACGGCCTTCTTGAACAGCGCGGTCATCGCATCCGCGATGCCCTGGGTCGGGCTGACCTCGAAATAGAATCCTGGCGAGGCGCAGGCCTGCATGTTCTGCGCGATCTGGCTGTTCGGCGACGGACCGAACGGACCCTGATTGAACGGGTCGATCCAGCTCATGTACCAGGCGTTGGTCGGCAGCTGCAGGTAGGTGGTGTAGAGCACCGCGATCTTGATGCCGCGGTTCTTGATCGCCGTGCACAGTGCAGGATCGATCGGCGACTGGCAACGATTGCTGCCGGTGATCGGCTTCAGGCAGGCCGCATTGGGTTCGTCAGCCACGCCGTCGGAGACGAAGAACAGGTATTTTTGCGGCGACGACGAGGTGCCGGGGCCCGGCGCGCTGATCGCATTGCTGATCGCGGGCAGCACCGTCGAGAACTGGGTGTCCTTGTCGGCGGTATAGGAATCGTTGTTGCCGTAGACGCCCATCAGGTCGATGTTGCCGGCCGCGGTCTTGGCGCTCGACAGGCTGGTCGACAGCGTGAACAGCGCGCGCAAGCCGATCGTCGCCGACGAGGCGCCGAAATCATAGATCGCCATCCGGTACTGGTTGGAATAGGTCGCGGTGCTCGCGGCGGTATCCATCAGCTGCTGGGTCGCGCTGCGCAGCACGTCGATCCGCGTCGTGACGCCGAGCTTCTTGGCCAGATTGTAGTAGTTGTTGGCATCGTTGTAGTCGTGACAGGCGAAGGCGCATTTGTCCGACGTGTTGTTGACCATGGTGGTCACGTCGGCCGGCGTCGCCGCGACGCCCATCGACGGCGAATTGTCGAGCAGCAGATAGAAATCGATGTAGAGCGGCATCGTCGCCGTCGACGTCGAGGTGCCCGTCACGGTGATCTTGCTGCTGCCGATCACGCCGAGAAACATGGTGGGAACGTCGGCGGAGAACTGCACCTTGGCGGTCAGGGTGCCGCCGCTCTTGGTCACGGCCGGCGTCACGCTGTTGAGCGTGAAGCCGGTCTGGTTGAAGATGTTGCCGTTGAAGATCTTGGTCGCGTCGTCGTTGCCCGCCGCGACCGGGCCGTCCGAGGTCATGGCGCCGGCGGCGATGAAGCCCGGCGAGGCCTTGGCGATCGAACCGACGCTGGCGGCGTCGGCAGCGGAGATCAGCTTGGTGCGGATCTGGTTGGCGCGGGTATAGTCGACCGCGCATCCGACAGCGACGAGGGCCGGCAGCGCGACGAGGCCGAAGATGATCGCGATGTTGCCCGAGCGATCGCGGCGGAAACGGCTGATGGTCCGGGTCAAGGTGCGCATGGGTTCTGTCGGCAGGAAAGGACGCGGGAGCCTCACCCTGCCTCCGGCGAATTAAGGCAAGCTTATTGCGGCCGCTGAAAGCCGCATTGCGACAAAACGTTTGGCGCTGAGCGCGTAGCTGGTTAATGGAAGCTTGCGGATTTCAAGCATAGGGGCATCCACGCTGCATGGCCGACATCAAGCTGACCCTGGTCGCCGCCTGCGCGCTGGTCGACGCCGACAAGCGCGTGCTGCTGGCGCAGCGCCCCGAAGGCAAGGCGCTGGCGGGGCTGTGGGAATTCCCCGGCGGCAAGATCGAACCCGGCGAGCGGCCGGAACAGACGCTGATCCGCGAGCTGCACGAGGAGATCGGCATCACCGTGAGCGAGCCATGCCTCGCGCCGCTGACCTTTGCGAGCCACGCCTACGAGACCTTTCATCTGCTGATGCCGCTCTACATCTGCCGCCGCTGGGAGGGCATGGTAGTGGCCCGTGAGGGCCAGCAGCTGGCCTGGGTGCGCGCGAGCAAGCTGCGCGACTACCCGATGCCGCCGGCGGATATCCCGCTGCTGCCGCATCTGATCGATCTGCTGCTGTGAGCTGAACTGGTGATGCGCACGCTCTGCCCCCCTTGTGGGGCCGTCGCAGGGGGGCGCGCGTCAAAACCCGAAAAACAACCCCATGCAAAGTAGCCGCCGGTTCCCGGCGTTCGACAAGCCGCTTGACACGTCGGGCAAGTCAGCATTATTCTTCCAATATTCCGAAATTGTGCGAGAGGCTAAGACCACGTCGGCAGTCCCGATGCGGCCACCCCTCTCCCCGACCCTCCCCCGCAAGGGGGGAGGGAGCCTGACTAACGTGCTCACCTCACTGTCTTTGTGGCTTCAATGCAAGTCGAAGCAATTATCGGGATGCGCCAGTCATCAGCGATGTGAGGGACGCTCCGCTGGGAGGGTTCCCTCTCCCCTTGCGGGAGAGGGTTAGGGAGAGGGGTGCCGCTTGCTCCGCTATTTGTCGAGTGCGAAGGACACTCAGCGGTGAGCGCGACGCTTGATTTATTTAGCATCGACTTGTTTACGCATCTCGCCCCGGGGCCACCCCTCTCCCCAACCCTCCCCCGCAAGGGGGGAGGGAGCCTGAAGAGCGTGCTCACCTCACGCTTCAGCGCTTCACCTGCTTCACTGCGGCCTCCAGGCTCGCCTTGGCCGAGCCCGGCTTCAGCGGCTTGGGCTGGCTTTCGTGCGGGGCCCAGCCGGAGAGCCAGACGATGTCGAAGGTGGCGCGGATGCGGCCGTCTGCGTCGGCGAAGCGCTCGGCGTAGAGCTGCGCCATGCGCAGCATGGTGGCGCGACGGGTCGGGGCGTGGCGGCGCTCGCGCAGCACGTTGGTGGCGCCCATCCGCCTGAGATCGGCCATCAGCGCGAAGGCGCTGGCGTAGCGCACCACGACGCGGTCGACGTCGGTGACCGGCAAGGCAAACCCGGCGCGCTGCAGCAGCGCGCCGATGTCGCGCAGGTCGGCGAACGGCGCGACGCGCGGCGACACGCCGCCCTCGCATTCCGCCTCGGCGGCGGCAAAGCTCTGCCTGAGCTCGGTCAGCGTGTCGCCGCCGAGCATCGCCGCGAGCAGAAGCCCATCCGGCCTCAGCGCGCGACGGAGCTGCGCCAGCACGCCGGGCAGATCGTTGACGAACTGAAACGCCAGCGCGGAGACCGCCAGATCGAGCGATTCAGGCACCAGGCCAAGCGCTTCAGATGCGCTGAACGCGATCGCATCGACCGACCCGGCGCGCCCACGCAACGCCTCGGCAAGTCCGTCGCCCGGCGTCCAGACATCGGCCGCCGCGGCAAAGCTGCGTGACACCGCCTGCAGCCGATCGACCATGTCTTCGGCCGCGCGATCGAGCAGGAAAGTCACGGCGCCTTCGTGTTGTGCGCGGGCAAGCCGCACGCCGAGCAGCGCGCGGTCGAACAGGACGGGAGCGGTGGCCGAGTTCGATGCCATGGCGGCTGGTTACGACGGACCGCAGCCACAGGCAATGCGCCTTGAGCCTTCGCAGCTCAGGCGCTAGCCTCTCCCTATGGACGCCGAAGCATCACCGCGCCCCAGCATAGCAAGCCATCTGCACCGTGCCGCCGCTGCGGTCAGCGGGGTGTGGCTGCGCGCGACGCGAATGGCGCTCGACATCGCGCTGCCGACGCTGTGCGTGTCCTGCCGGGAGCCGGTGCATGGCGAGGGGGTGTGCGCGGCGTGCTGGGCGAAATTGTCGTTCATCGCGCCGCCGTTCTGCCCGCGGCTCGGCATTCCCTTTGTCTACGATCCCGGGCCGGACCTGCTGTCGATGGAGGCGATCGCCAGTCCCCCGGCCTACCAGCGCGCCCGCGCCGCGGTGCGCTATGACGACGTCGCGCGGACGCTGGTGCATGCATTAAAATACCAGGATCGTACCGATCTGGCGCCGACCATGGGTCGCTGGATGGCACGCGCGGGGAAGGAATTGCTCGACGGTGCCGACCTGCTGATCCCGGTTCCCCTGCACTGGCGGCGCGGCTGGAGCCGGCGCTACAACCAGTCCGGCGCGCTCGCCAAGGTGATCTCGCGCCAGAGCGGCGTCAAAATGGCCTCCGAGGCGCTGCGGCGCATCCGCGCCACCGAGCAGCAGATCGGACTGTCGCGCAAGGACCGCGCCAGCAATGTCCAGGGCGCATTCGGGGTCGCCGATGAGCGCAAGGCTGAGATCCAGGGCCGCCGCGTCATCCTGGTCGACGACGTCCTGACGTCCGGCGCCACGGCGGATGCCTGCGCGCGGGCGCTGCTGCGCGCCAAAGCGGCGCAGGTCGACGTGCTGGTGTTTGCCCGGGTTGTCGATACCCACCGCGCTCCCATATAATCCGGGACTTCTGGTTCAACCGAGCGCATCATGACCGCTGCCATTGAAATCTACACCCGCCCGGGCTGCGGTTATTGCACCGCGGCCAAATCGCTGCTGACGCGCAAGAACGCCGCGTTCACCGAGCTCAGCGTCGCCAGCAACCCGTCCTATCGCGACGAGATGTACGACCGCGCCGGTGCCGGCTCGACCTTTCCGCAGATCTTCATCGACAAAATGCATGTCGGCGGCTGCGACGAGCTCTACGCGCTCGACCGCGAGGGCAAGCTCGACGGCCTGCTCGCGAACGGAGGCGGCGCCTGATGGCCGAGCACACCACCTTCACTGCCGCCATGGTGCAGATGCGCACCTCGCTGCTGCCGGAGCCGAGCCTCGAGCAGGGCATGCGGCTGATCCGCGAGGCGGCGGCGCAGGGCGCCAACTATGTGCAGACGCCCGAAGTCAGCAACATGATGCAGCTGAACCGCAAGGCGCTGTTCGAGCACCTGGCGAGCGAGGAGGACGACAAGTCGCTGCAGGCCTATCGCGCGCTCGCCGCCGAATTGAAGATCCATCTGCATATCGGCTCGCTGGCGCTGCGCTATTCGCCCGAGAAGGCGGTGAACCGCTCGTTCCTGATCGGGCCCGAGGGCAACCTGCTCGCGAGCTACGACAAGATCCACATGTTCGACATCGATCTGCCGGGCGGCGAGAGCTATCGCGAATCCGCCAATTACCAGCCCGGCGAGACCGCGGTGATCTCGGACCTGCCGTGGGGCCGGATCGGGCTGACGATCTGCTACGACGTGCGCTTCCCGGCGCTCTATCGCGCGCTCGCGGAGGCCGGCGCCTGGTTCCTCACGGTGCCGTCCGCCTTCACCCGCAAGACCGGCGAAGCGCATTGGCACACGCTGCTGCGCGCCCGCGCCATCGAGACCGGCTGTTTCGTGTTCGCGGCAGCGCAGGCCGGCCTGCATGAGAACAAGCGCGAAACCTTTGGGCATTCGCTGATCGTCGATCCCTGGGGCGAGATCATCGCCGAGGGCGGCGTCGAGCCCGGCGTGTTCCTGGCCGAGATCGATACCGCCAAGGTCGAGACCGCACGCAAGACCATTCCCTCGCTGCAGCACGGCCGACGCTTCGGCATCGCCGACCCGAAGGCCGGTCCGGAGCATCTGCACCTCGTCCGGGGCTCGGCATGATCCGCTACACCCTACGGTGCGCGCGCGGTCACCAGTTCGAGAGCTGGTTCCAGAGTTCCTCGGCCTATGAATCGCAGGAGCGGCGGCACCTGATCGATTGCCCGACCTGCGGCTCGAGCGAGGTCGAGCGCGCGATCATGGCGCCGCAGGTGATCGGCAAGAAGGGCCGCGAGCCGGCACAGCCCGCACCTGGCGCCGCGCCCGCGGAAGCTGCCGCCAGCGAGCCGACCTCGCTGATGATGGCACAGGAGCGCGAGCTGCGCGCCAAGCTGAAGGAGCTGCGCGACCACATCGTCAAGAACGCCGACAATGTCGGCGACCGCTTCCCCAACGAAGCCCGCAAGATGCATTACGGCGATATCGAGCACCGCCCGATCTATGGCGAGGCGTCCCCCGAAGAAGCGCGCTCGCTGATCGACGAAGGCGTCGAGGTCTCGCCGCTGCCGACGCTGCCGGAAGACCGGAACTGACGCTTAGAGCATGATCCGGAAAAGTGTGAAGCGGTTTTCCGAAAAGATCATGCTCAAATAAAGAGCGAAAGCGCGATGACGATTCAACCCAATCTCATCGCGCTTTAGCGTCAGCTCGCCACCAGCAACGCCACCCCGATCACGATCAGGACGATGCCGATCAGCTCGCGCAGCGAGAACGGCTGCTTGAGCGAGAAATACGCCACGCCCTGTGCGAACAGCACCTCGATCAGCGCCAGCGTGCGCACATTGGCCGCCGCCGTCAGCGCGAACGCCAGGAACCAGAACTGCGAGGAGAACGCGCCCATGAAGCCGGCGAACATCGACGGGCGCCAGAGGCCGAGGATTTTCCGCAGCACGTCGGGCGCGCGCAGCAAGAGATACACCGACAGGATCAGCGTCTGCACGAACAGGCTCCATATCAGCGTGTAGGAGGCTGCCGTCACGAACGAGACGCCGGGCACCGCGATGATGGCGCCGCGAAAGCTCACCGCCGAGATCGCGAACACCGCGGCGGCGCCGAGGCCGAGCACGGTCGGGCGCAGATCGGCAAAGCTCCTCGAGCCGCCGGGCCGCAGCGCGGTGATGACGACGCCGACCGTGGCGATCACGATCGCGATCACCTTGGCCGCCGTGAGATGATCACCGAGGAAGATGAAGCCGAAGATCGCGGTCTGGATCGCCTCGGTCTTCATGTAGGCCGTGGTCACCACGAAGGAGCGGTCGTTCATCGCCAGCAGCATGAATCCGGTGCCGACGATCTGGCTCAGCGCGCCGGTGACGAGCCACGGCCAGAACGCGCTCGACGGCCACGGCACGCGGTCGCCGGTCGCGATCACCGCGAGCGCGAAGAACAGCACCGAGAACGGCAGCCCGAACAGAAAGCGGATATTGGTCGCGCCCCAGGTCCCGAGCGGCCCGGTCAGATGCCGCTGCATCGCATTGCGCGCCACCTGCCCGAACGCGGCAACGATGGTGAAGGGAATCCAGAGCGAAGCGAGCGTGAACATATGCGTTGCGGAAAGCGTGCCGGGCGGGAGTATATCAGCACCGTGCCGATTGCCGCCGATGCGGTCAAACCAAGTCAGCGCATGACAGGATTGCGATGGCGCCACAAATTCCTGTCGTCCCTGCGAGCAGGGACGACAGTGAGTGCGGTCTCGCATCGCGCGCCAAGCAGACCGTGTCATCACCCGCGAAGGCGGGTGATCCAGTATTCCAGAGGCCGTGGTGATTGAGCCGATAGGCCGCGGCGTACTGGATCGCCCGGTCAAGCCGGGCGATGACGGTAGTGGGTGGAGACGCAAATTCCTGTCGTCCCTGCAAGCAGGGACGACAGTGAGTGCAGTCTCGCATCGCGTGCCAAATAACCGGTGTCATCACCCGGCTCGACCGGGTGATCCAGTATTCCAGAGGCCGTAGTGGTTGAGCCGGCAGGCCGCGGCGTACTGGATCGCCCGGTCAAGCCGGGCGATGACAGTATTGGGTGGGGACGCAGCTTCGCATTCGTGACGATAGATCAGCGCTTTCGCAGGGACGGCACCTGTTGTGTGGCTATGGCCGTGCCAGTCGCCTCACACCTCCTCCGCGATCACCATGTAGTTCACGTCCATGTCGGACGAGACGCTCCATTTGTCGGCGAGCGGGTTGTAGACCACGCCGGCCTGTTCGGTGACGGTGAGGTTGAGGTCGCCGAGGTAGCGTTCGAGCTCGGCGGGGGTGACGAACTTACTCCACTCGTGGGTGCCGCGCGGCAGCCAGCGCAGCACGTATTCGGCGCCGACGATGGCGAGCGCAAAGCTCTTCCAGTTGCGGTTCAACGTCGAGACCACCATTAGCCCGCCGGGCTTGAGCATCGCCGCGCAGCGCTTGAGGAAGGCACCGACGTCGGTGACGTGTTCGACCACCTCCATCGCCAGCACGATGTCGAAGCGCTCGCGCACGTCCATGTCCTCGACCGTGGTGCAGCGGTAGTCGATCGACAGATGGCCCTTGTCGGCGTGGAGCTTGGCGGCCGATATGTTGGTGGCGGAGGGATCGATGCCGATCACCTGGGCGCCCAGCCGCGTCAACGGCTCGCACAACAGCCCGGCCCCGCAGCCGATGTCGAGCACGCGCAGGCCGGACAGGCAGCCGAGACTCTTGGCGTTACGCTCGAACTTGCGGCAGGCGGCGTCGCGGATGTAGGTCAGGCGCAGCGGATTGATCTTGTGCAGCGGCGCCATCTTGCCGTGCGGATCCCACCATTCGTCCGACAGCTTTGAAAATTTCGCGATCTCGGCCGGATCGACCGAGCTGGCGGAGGCATTGGAGTGACTTGTTTGCATGGCCATGGTTAGCGCGCGCCTCTATCGCGCGGTGATCGCACTGCGGAACGCCAGCGGCGAGGCGATAGTCTCGATCTTTTGCCTGCCCTCGCCGACACCTTGAATGGTGACATCGCCGTAGTTGAGAATGCGTCCCATGATGCTCTGATAGACATCGACGCTCTCGACCTTGTCGAGACTCATCTCGAACGTCTTGCGGGTGATGAAGCCGGTCTTGTGGACAACGCGCAGGTTGGTGACGTCGGTCTCGGTGGTGAGCCGGTGGAACCAGGCCCTGATGGTCCAGTAGACCGCCGCGACCGCCACCACCGCGGCGGCCGCAAGGCAGACCAGGACGAGGCCGTCGACGGTCACGAGCCGCGACAGGATCAGCAGCACCACCACCACGGTCCATGCCCCGATCGCCGGCAGATAGAACATCCAGTGCGCGTTGGTGGAATACAGCACCTTCTCGCCCGGCTGCAGGATTTCGTCGATGTAACGGCCCATCCGCTCCGCCTTCGAGTAACCACGGCGCCACAGCCCCGCCCGCGACGGGTGAAACACCGCAAAACACCCCCAAAAGTCCCGCAGGAACCACCTTGCCCCCGGGCGCGCCGCTATGTATACGCGCCTTTCGGTGCCCGCGCTTGCGGTTTTCGGCGTGGGTTAACCTACTTATCCTCTTAAAGGAATAGACGCGTCGTCATGGGCCGCCTCGTGATGAAATTCGGCGGTACGTCCGTCGCCAATATCGATCGCATCCGCAACGTCGCCCAGCACGTGAAGCGCGAGGTCGAGGCGGGCCATGAGGTCGCCGTCGTGGTCTCCGCGATGTCCGGCAAGACCAACGAGCTGGTCGGCTGGTGCACCGAGGCGTCGCCGCTGCACGATGCACGGGAATATGACGCGGTGGTCGCCTCCGGCGAACAGGTCACCTCCGGCCTGCTCGCGATCGTGCTGCAGGGCCTCGGCATCCAGGCGCGCTCCTGGCAGGGCTGGCAGATCCCGATCAAGACCTCGGATGCGCATGCCTCGGCGCGCATCCTCGAGATCGACGGCAGCGAGATCATGACCCGCTTCAAGGAGCGCAAGGAGGTTGCCGTGATCGCCGGCTTCCAGGGCATCAACCCGCAGACCGGCCGCATCACGACGCTCGGCCGCGGCGGCTCCGACACCTCGGCGGTGGCGATCGCGGCCGCGCTGCGCGCCGACCGCTGCGACATCTACACCGACGTCGACGGCGTCTACACCACCGATCCCCGCGTGGTGCCGAAGGCGCGCCGGCTCGACAAGATCGCCTTCGAGGACATGCTGGAGCTGGCCTCGCAGGGCGCCAAGGTGCTGCAGGTCCGCTCGGTGGAACTCGGCATGGTGCACAACATGCCGATCTTCGTGCGCTCCAGCTTCGACAAGCCTGAGGATATCGACCCGCACGCCAACCAGCCGCCGGGCACGCTGATCTGCAGCGAGGAGGAAATCATGGAAATGCACGTCGTCACCGGCATCGCCTTCTCCAAGGACGAGGCCCAGATTTCCGTGCGCCAGATCGAAGACAAGCCGGGCGTTGCCGCCTCGATCTTCGGGCCGCTCGCGGATGCCAACATCAATGTCGACATGATCGTGCAGAACGTGTCGGAGGACGGCAAGACCACCGACCTCACCTTCACCGTTCCGGCCGCCGACTATAACCGCGCCAAGGACACCATTACCGCCGCCAAGGCCAAGATCGGCTATGCTCGGCTGGACACCGCGACCGACGTCGCCAAGGTCTCGGTGATCGGCAGCGGCATGCGCAGCCATGCCGGCGTCGCCTCGAAGGCGTTCCGCGCGCTGGCCGAGCGCAACATCAACATCCGCGCCATCACCACGTCCGAGATCAAGTTCTCGGTCTTGATCGACGCAGCCTACACCGAGCTCGCGGTGCGCACGCTGCACACGCTGTACGGGCTGGATCAGGCGTAGGGCGCTGTAAACCCTCTCCCCTTGTGGGAGAGGGTGGTTTCGCGAAGCAAAGCCGGGGTGAGGGGTTCTCTCCACTCGGGCAGTCTCGCAAGCGGGGGAGAACCCCTCATCCGTCGCGGACCGCGTCCGCGCCACCTTCTCCCACAAGGGGAGAAGGGAAGAGAAGCGGTTCGTCCCCGTCGCCCGGAGTTAGAATTTCTCTTAGCGGGCGCAGCATTGGGCTGACGCAGACGTTATTTGCTACTGGCAGGCGTTTTGCTTGGCAAAGCAAGCCTCGATTGGCTATACGGCCAGTCAGGTGGGCTGCCGCAAACTGTGCCACAGTTTTGGCGATCCCGATTCGGCGGGGACCGGTGTTCGCGGCGACGCCGAATCACTAAAATTGCTGGATTTGACGAGTTTTGCGCCAGCGGCCGGCACCCCCGGCGCGCTGGTTTGGCGGGAGGGACTGAAAGCACATGCGGAGCGCCTCGGGAGGCCCGCGCATCCTGTTGAGACGGCTCCGCGAAACCATGGCGGAGCAAGTCTCCGCGCAGGAGCGCCTCGACAAGATCGTGGTGCTGATCGCGGCCAACATGGTGGCCGAGGTGTGCTCGACCTATGTGCTGCGCGTCGACAACACGCTGGAGCTCTACGCCACCGAAGGCCTCAACCGCGACGCCGTGCACCACACCGTGCTGAGCGCGCATGAGGGCCTGGTCGGCCTTGTCGCCAGCGAGGCGACGCCGCTGAACCTGTCCGACGCGCAGAGCCATCCGGCCTTCTCCTACCGCCCGGAGACCGGCGAAGAGGCCTACCACTCGTTCCTCGGCGTGCCGATCCTGCGCGCCGGCAACACGCTCGGCGTGCTGGTGGTGCAGAACCGCGCCAAGCGCACCTATGTCGAGGAAGAGGTCGAGGCGCTGCAGACCACCGCCATGGTGCTGGCGGAGATGATCGCCTCCGGCGAGCTCGCCGCGCTGGCGCAGCCCGGCGCCGAGCCGGCGGCACGGCACTCGCTGCACAAGACCGGCGCGGTGCTGTCCGACGGTATCGCGCTCGGCCATGTCGTGCTGCACGAGCCGCGCGTCGTCATCACCAATTACATCGCCGAGGACCTGCCGAAGGAGGTCAAGCGGCTCGACACGGCGCTGGCCAGCCTGCGCGCCGACCTCGACCGCCTCCTGGAGCGCGGCGACGTCGCCGAAGGCGGCGAGCACCGCGAGGTGCTGGAAGCCTACCGCATGTTCGCCAACGACCAGGGCTGGTCGCACAAGCTGCATGAGGCGGTCGCCACCGGCCTGACCGCGGAGGCCGCCGTCGAACGCGTGCAGTCCGACACCCGCGCCCGCATGCTGCGCTCGACCGATCCTTATCTGCGCGACCGCCTGCACGATCTCGAGGATCTCGGCCACCGCCTGATGCGGCAGCTGGTCGGCCAGGATCACGCGCCCTCGCGCGAGCAGCTGCCCGACAACGCCATTTTGATCGCCCGCGCGATGGGCCCGGCGGCGCTGCTCGACTACGACCGCAAGCGGCTGCGCGGCCTGGTGCTGGAGGAAGGCACCGCGAATTCGCACGTCTCGATCGTGGCGCGCGCGCTCGGCATTCCCGCGGTCGGCGAGGTGCCGAACGCCCCCGGCATCGCCGATCCCGGCGATGCCATCATCGTCGACGGCATTTCCGGCGAGATCTATGTCCGGCCCTCCACCGAGATCGAATCCGCCTATGCCGAACGGGTCCGGTTCCGCGCGCGGCGGCAGGCGCAATATTCGGCGCTGCGCGACAAGCCCTGCGTCACCAAGGACGGCCAGCCGATCGAGCTTCTGATCAATGCCGGCCTGACCATCGACCTGCCGCATATCGACGACACCGGCAGCGCCGGCATCGGCCTGTTCCGCACCGAGCTGCAGTTCATGGTGAGCCCGAGCCTGCCGCGCTCGACCGATCAGCTCGCGCTGTATCGCACCGTGCTGGATGCCGCGGGCACAAAGCCCGTCACCTTCCGTACGCTCGACATCGGCGGCGACAAGGCGCTGCCCTATATGGAGACCGTGGTCGAGGAGAACCCGGCGCTCGGCTGGCGCGCGATCCGGCTCGGCCTCGACCGCCCCGGCCTGCTGCGCGGCCAGATCCGCGCGCTGCTGCGCGCCGGCGGCGGCCGCGCGCTGAAGATCATGTTCCCGATGATCTCGGATGTCGCCGAATTCGACCAGGCCAAGGCGATCGTCGAGCGCGAATTGACCTATCTGCGCCAGCACGGCCATTCGCTGCCCGAGCGCATCGATGTCGGCACCATGGTCGAGGTCCCGGCCCTGCTCTACCAGCTCGACGAGCTGTTGAAGCGGGTCGACTTCGTCTCGGTCGGCTCCAACGATCTGTTCCAGTTCCTGTTCGCGGTCGATCGCGGCAACGCCAAGGTGTCCGAGCGGTTCGACATCCTGTCGGCGCCGATCCTGCGCGCGCTGCGCGACATCGTGCGCAAGGCCAAGACCGCGAAGAAGGCGGCCTCGCTGTGCGGCGAGATGGCCTCGAAGCCGATCGGCGCACTGGCGCTGATCGCGCTCGGCTACCGTTCTCTTTCATTGTCTGCAACCGCGCACGGCCCGGTGAAGGCGATGATTCTCGACCTCGACGCCAAGAAGGCCGAGGCCATGATCAATCCGCTGCTCGACAAGCCGTCCGGCAGCGTGTCGATCCGCGCGGCGCTGACCAAGTTTGCGGAAACCGAGGGGCTGGCCTTGTAGCGACGCTGCCGTCGCCGTTCGCCGTCCCGCTTTCGCAATTCGAGACATCGCCATGCTACCCGAAGCCAAACTCGACATCCTGCTCGCCCATCACGCCTCGCTCGAGGCCGAGCTGCTCGGCCAGGTCAATTCCGACCGCTATGTTGCGATCACCCGCGAGCTCGCCGAGCTCAATCCGCTGATCGATGCGGTGAAGGACTATCGTTCGGCGCGAACTGAGCTTGCCGGCGCCGAGGCGCTGCTGGCCGACGCGGCTGAAGATCCCGAGATGCGCAGCATGGCGGAGGCCGAGCTCGAGACGCTGCAGGCGCGCATCGGCGAGCTCGAGCAGAAGATCCGCGTCGCGCTGCTGCCGAAGGACGCGATGGACGACCGCAACGTCGTGCTGGAAATCCGCGCCGGCACCGGCGGCGACGAGGCCTCGCTGTTCGCCGGCGATCTGTTCCGGATGTATGAGCGGTTTGCCGGCCTGCAGGGCTGGAAGGTCGAGGTGATCTCGGCCAGCGAAGGCACCGTCGGCGGCTACAAGGAGATCATCGCCGAGGTGCAGGGCCGCGGCGCCTTTGCAAAACTGAAATTCGAATCCGGCGTGCACCGCGTGCAGCGCGTGCCCGACACCGAAACGCAGGGGCGCATCCACACCTCGGCCGCGACGGTTGCGGTGCTGCCGGAGGTCGAGGATGTCGACGTCGACATCAAGGACACTGACCTGCGGATCGAGACCATGCGCGCCGGCGGCGCCGGCGGCCAGCACGTCAACAAGACCGAATCGGCGATCCGCATCACCCACATCCCGACCGGCATCGTGGTGATGATGCAGGACAGCCGCTCGCAGCACAAGAACCGCGCCTCGGCGATGAACATCCTGCGCTCGCGCATCTACGACGCCGAGCGCCAGCGCGTCGAGGCCGCGCGCTCCGCCGACCGCAAGGAGAAGGTCGGCTCCGGCGATCGCTCCGAGCGCATCCGCACCTACAACTTTCCGCAAGGGCGCGTCACCGACCACCGCATCAATCTGACGCTCTATAAATTGCCGCAGGTGATCGCCGGCGAAGCGCTCGGCGAACTGATCGATGCGCTGACGACCGAGCACCAGGCCGCGCAGCTCGCGGCGCAGGGCGCCGCGGCGTAAGGCTCAGGATTCGCCGGGCTGCGACGATGACTTCAACAGCCGGCGCAGCGCCGGGCTCGCGGCGCGCCGCAGTTCCTCGACGTTCTTCCGCGACAGCGACTGCAGCTTCTGCTCGCCCTTCTGTGTCAGCTTGAGCAGAACGCGGCGGCCGTCCTCGGGATCGGCGAGCCGGCTGATCAGCCCGAGCTTCACCATGCGATCCACCAGCTCGACGGCGGAGTGATGCCGGACCAGCAGAAACCGCGCGATGTCGCCGATCGTGGCGGGGCCCGGGCGGACGAAGCCCTTGATGCCGAGCAGCGCCTGGTGCTGCTGCGGGGTCAATCCGGCCTGCTTGGCCGCCTGCTCGCTGAACGCCAGAAACGTCCGCAGCTGGTAGCGAAAGCGGGCCAGCGCCTCGTAATCGACCGCGCCCGCCGCGCCGCCGCGCGTCGTGGTTCCGGCCGTCGTCCGGCGCTGCTTGGGTTGCGGCATTCGCTCGTCCCTGGAGGTGGTCCGCGCGATGGCGGAGACCGGACGACGCTACCAAGCTACCATGACGCAAACCATCTCCGGATACCGCGGCCGGCGATGTTTTCAACGGCCTGAGTGTCGCAGCTCCGGCCGGCAGCGATCATACGCGGAGCAATGGATTGCTTCGTCGCTACGCGCCTCGCAATGACGAAGCCGATATTGCGCATGGCCTCTCGGGATACGGATTACGGCATTCCCGCGTCGGACCAGGCCGCCCGCTCAATTTCCCAACGCCGCAATCATCCGCTTCGCGTGTTCCGCGAGCACGTCCATGTCCTGCTTGTGGGTCTGTGCCGGCAGCAGCGCGACGCCGGCCTTGACCGGCATCACATGCATATGAAGGTGAAGCACCACCTGCCCGCTGGCGGGCTCGCTGAACTGCTGGATGATGATGCCGTCGGCATCAAACGCTTGCATCGCGGCGATGGCGATGCGCTTGGCCGACCGCGCGACCTCGGCAAGGTCGTCCTCGGCGATATCGAGGATGCCGCGCGCCGGCGCCTTCGGGATCACCAGCGTATGTCCCGGCGATCGCGGCATGATGTCGAGAAAGGCGAAGGTCCGGTCGGTCTCGTAGACCTTGAAGCTCGGGATCTCGCCGCGCAGGATCTTTGCGAAGACGTTCTGGTCGTCATAGGCCGTCATGTTGCTGTTTCCGGTCGGGGCGCTCATGCCCGAACCGTGCGCGCCGGCCGCGCGCGGCGCAAGCCATATCGACGCCGCACCGACCATCGGCTAACAACGCGCGATGAGCGCAGCAGCTGACCACCAGACCGTCGAGACCGTCAGGCGCGCGCTGGCCGCGCGCCTCAAGGCCGCCGGCAACGAGTCGGCCGAGCTGGATGCGCGGCTTTTGGCCGGCGCCGCGCTCGGGCTCGATCTGACCGGCATGATCTCCGCGGCCAATCGAACCCTTACCGCAACCGAAGCGGATCGCATCGAAGCGCTCGCGCAGCGCCGGCTTGCCGGCGAGCCGGTCGCGCGCATCCTCGGCAGCAAGGAGTTTTGGGGGCTGCAGCTAGAGCTTTCCGCCGCGACGCTGGTGCCGCGCCCCGACACCGAGACGGTGGTCGAGCGCGCGCTCGAGCTGCTGCGCGCCGATGGCGCGCCCAAACGTCCGCTGCGGGTCGCCGATCTCGGCACCGGCAGCGGCGCGATCCTGCTGGCGCTGCTGTCGGAACTGCCCCACGCGCTTGGCTTCGGCACCGACATCTCGGCGGAGGCGCTCGAGACCGCGCGCCAGAACGCAGCGGCGCTCGGGCTTGCGGATCGCGCGACGATGATTAACTGTGATTTTGGTAGCGGGCTCGTGGGCCCGTTCGACCTGATCGTGTCGAACCCGCCCTATATCCGGACAACCGAGATCCCCGATCTCGCCACCGAGGTGCGCGACCACGATCCGCGCGCTGCGCTCGACGGCGGCGCCGACGGGCTCGACGCCTACCGCGCGCTGATCTCGCATTCTGCGGGTCTTCTGGCGCCAGGCGGATTTCTGGTTGTCGAAATCGGCCGCGGTCAGGAGGCCGACGTTGAAGCCCTGATGACGGCTGCGGGCTTATCCCCAACCGGGCCGCCCAGGGCCGATCTGGGGGGCATCCCGAGGGCGGTTTCCGCCCGCCGGCTGCCCCGATAAAGTCCTATTGGAACGCAAAAAAACCTCTTGGAATTACCCCCGGGAACGACTACGTTCCGGCCACAACGTCGGTACTGGCCCCCGTAGCCGATACGGGGTGATGACCAGGGTTCAGCAGAGCCCGCCGATCCAAAGGTTCCAAGAACGCAGGTCACATTGAGCGCAATAGCTGGAGCTGTGCTGCTCTCGACCGCCAAGCGAACGAAAGCCTGTTATTGCGCTTGAAGACTTACGCGAGAGAACTGGGCCTGTCTCGACAGGCGGAATGATTTGGTCGCCGGCGCGATCCGCTGGCGGTTGGGGAACGCGTCTTTGCTGAACGCGACTTTGCTGAAACGAGATGGTCGGCAACATCGAAGCCACTTTCGACGGTAGTGCGATTCCGCGCGCTTGAATGCGCGCCGAATCGGAGAGGCAATGAACTGCAATAACTTCAGGGCTGGAATAAAGGCGACAAATGAGAAACGGTCAGAACAACAAGCGGATGCGCAACCGGAATAACAACAATAATAATAACAACAATAACCGGCGCGGCCAGAATCCTCTGACGCGGGTGTACGAATCGAACGGACCCGATATCAAGATCCGC
This sequence comes from Bradyrhizobium sp. CCBAU 51753, assembly GCF_015291565.1. NCBI lineage: Bacteria > Pseudomonadati > Pseudomonadota > Alphaproteobacteria > Hyphomicrobiales > Nitrobacteraceae > Bradyrhizobium > Bradyrhizobium sp. CCBAU 51753. The sequence continues at coordinate 8,978,681 of NZ_CP030037.1, forward strand.
GGCACGGCGTCCCACGTGGCCGAGAAATACGTGCAGCTGGCGCGCGATGCGCGCTCCTCCGGCGATCCGGTCGCGGCCGAGAACTACTACCAGCACGCCGAGCACTATTACCGGATCATCGCGGCCGCGCAGGAGCAATTCCGGCAGAACCAGCAGCAGCCACGGCCCGATGCCGAGGCGATGCCGTCGTCCGACGACAACGACGACGACAACGACGGCTATTCGAGCTTCGGCCAGGAGCCCGGCTTCGTGCCACAGCAGCAGCCCTATGTGCGCGAGAACGGCCAGCAGCCCTACCAGCGCGATCAGCAGCAGCCGCGCGAGCACCGCGAGCGTGAGCGCGAGCATCGTCAGCAGCCGCAATATCAGCCGCAGCCGCAGCCGGCGAACCAGCCGCAGCCCGTGCTGGCCGATAGCGGCGTGGATCGCCTGCCCTCCTTCATCACCGGCGGCCCGCAGCCGCAGGTCAACGGCAGCTATGAGGGCAATGGCGGCGGTGAACGCAGCGAGCGCGGCGAGCGCTTTCCGCGCCGGCGCCGCCGTCCGCACGGCCCGCGTCCCGACGCCGCCGCGCAGCCCGCGCCGAGCGAGGACTTCAATCCGGGTAACGAGTAAGGCTGCCGATCATTGATCGGTTAGCGCTGCAAATCCTGCAATTCGAAATGCCCGGGCCTAGCCCGGGCATTTGCGTATTGGAGGCATGCAAACAGCATCAGCGCTCGGTATGCGCCGCCTTGCGCGTTGCCGTCGACGACGGCACCAGCACCGGCTGCAGCGATGGAATCAGCCGGGCGCGCTCGCGGTTCGCGGGGATGGCGCGGTAGACCTGCTTGCTCGCCTCGACGATATGCACGCCGGCGAACGGCATCGACAGCGCGGCGCCGACGCGCTCCCACGCCACCGCCGAGCGCAGGAACCAGGAGCCCTGCACCGGCGGCATGAACAGCGCCTCGCCCCATGCGGTCGGCGTGAACCAGGTCTGCCGCAACAGCTGCGTGATTTGCGCGCGCGAATAGGGCCGGCCATGGCCGAACGGCGTGGTGTCGGTGCGCGTCCATACGCCGCGGCGGTTCGGGATCACCGCGATCAGCCGCCCCGAGGGCGCCAGCACGCGCCAGACCTCGCGCAGCAACCGCTCCGGATCGTCCGACATCTCCAGCGCATGCACCAGCAGCACGCGGTCGACCGCGGCGTCCGGCAACGGCATCGAGAACTCGTCGATCAGGGTGGCCAGCGCCGGGCGCCCGGTCGGCCATTTCAGCACGCCCTGGGCCGCCGGCATGAAGGCGATGCAGCGCTCGCAGCTCTCGCGGAACAGGCCGAGATAGGGCGTCGGGTAGCCGAGGCCGAGCACCCGCTGGCCCTCCGCATTGGGCCATCGCTCACGGATACCGCGGTTGATCAGCTGCCGCGCCACGATGCCGAGGCGCTGCGAGTAGAAATCCCGGAGATCAATGACGTCCATGGTTCAGCCTAACATGCCGCTCGCGGCCCGGGGGCGCGCAAAATTGCGTTGCCGCCGGAGCGTTAACGCCATATTTCACCCCTATATTTGGCGTGTTAGCGCCCTCGCACCAGCAATTCGTGGAGATAACATGGCCGCCGAGATTCGCACCTTCACCTGCCTCACCGACAATTTCGGCTACCTGATCCACGACCCCGCGACCAAAGCGACGGCGTCGATCGATGCGCCGGAGGCCGCCCCGATCATCAAGGCGCTGGAGCGCGAAGGCTGGACGCTGACCGACATCCTGATCACGCATCACCACGGCGACCATGTCGGCGGCGTCGCGGAGCTGAAGCAGAAATACGGCTGCCGCGTCGTCGCCCCGCACGACAAGTCGGCCAAGATCGCCAATGTCGATCTGCGCGCCGTCAATGCCGACGTCATCAAGGTCGGCAGCCTGCTCGCGCGCGTCGTCGAGACGCCCGGCCATACGCTGGACCATATCTCCTACGTGTTCGACAGCGAGAAGGCGGTGTTCGCCGCCGACACGCTGTTCTCGATCGGATGCGGCCGGGTGTTCGAGGGCAATTATCCGATGATGTGGGACTCGCTTTTGAAGCTGCGCTCGCTGCCGGATGATTTTCGGCTCTACTGCGGCCACGAATACACCGCCGCCAACGTCAAATTCGCCCTCACCATCGAGGCCGACAATCCCGACTTGCAGGCGCGCGCCGCGGAGGTGACAAAGCTCCGCGCCGAGAACAAGCCGACGATCCCGGTGCTGCTCGGCGACGAGAAGAAGGCCAACGTGTTCCTGCGCGCCGACGAGCCTGCGGTCGCGGCCAAGCTGCACATGAAGGGCGCCGATCCGGCCCAGGTGTTCGGCGAGCTGCGCGAGCGCAAGAACAAGTCCTGATGTCCGCACTGTCAGCTGCCGAGATCATCGCCCGGCTCGACCTGCAGCCACATCCCGAAGGCGGGCATTTTCGCGAGACGTTTCGCGACGCGAGCTGCGACGCCAGCGGACGCAGCCGCTCCACCGCGATCTATTTTTTGCTGGCGCGCAGCGAGCGTTCGCACTGGCACCGCATCGACGCGGTCGAGATGTGGCACTACTACGCCGGCGCGCCGCTGCGCTTGCAGATCGCGCAGGAGGGCGGAAGCCCGCAAACGGTGACGCTCGGGCCGGATGTCGCAGGCGGCGAACAGCCGCAGGCGATCGTGCCGGCACATGCCTGGCAGGCCGCGGAAAGTGCCGGCGACTGGACGCTGGTCGGCTGCACCGTGGCGCCGGCATTCGAGTTCGCAAAATTCGAGCTGGCGCCGAAGGGCTGGGAGCCGGCTTCGTAGGATGGGTAGAGCGTAGCGAACCCATCCTAGGCTCTCTTTCGCAGCACCATGTCCTTGGCCGCGATGAGCCCGCCGCCGGCGATCAGGATCGCGGCGATGGCGATGTTGGCGCTGGCTTGCGCGAAGCCGGCGAGGATCAGGAACGCAGTCGAGAGCAGCGGCGTGGCGTAAGAGGCGGCGCCGAGCACGCGGATGTCGCCGCGCTTCATGCCGATGTCCCAGGCGAAGAACGCGGCGCCGACCGGGCCGATACCGAGCCCGATCACGGCGAGCCATTGCAGCGGGCTCGCGGGCCAGACCGTGGTCTCGACCATGCCGTGCACGAGGGCGGCGAGCACGGCGGTGGCAAGGCAAAAGCCCGCCACCGCATCGGTCGGCACCGCCTTGAGCCGGCGCGACATCACGGAGTAGGACGCCCAGACAAAGGCCGCGACGAAGGCGGCCGCGAAGCCCGGGATCTGCTCCTTCGAGAAATTGCCCGTGTTGCCGGCGAACAGCAGCACCGTGCCAACAAGACCAAGCACGGCGCCGACGACGTGATGGACGGCGAGCCGCTCGCCCGGCAGCAGCGACGAGAACAGCACGATCAACAGCGGCCAGAGATAATTGAGCAGGCCGGCTTCCGCCGGCGGCGCGAAGCGCAGCGCCAGGAAATACAGCGCGTGATAGCCGAACAATCCGCCGACGCCGACCACCCAGGCCACCAGCGGCTGCTTCAAGGCGCCGAACGCGGCGGGGCGAAACAGGAAGGTGATGAACGCAACCACAGCGCCGATCGCAAACGTCATCGCGGCGAGCTGGAAGGCCGGAATCTTGCCGGTCGCAACCGTCATCACCGACAGCAGCGACCACATCAGGATGGCGGTCAATCCAACAAGGGTGGCAGTACGGGTCGTCATCACGGCCCCCTTGTACAGACGAAAATGCCCGGCACAAGGCCGGGCATCTCGTCTCGATCGATATCGCGTGCGGCGCGACGCCGCTCAGGCGTGATACTGGCCGCCGTTGATGGTCAGCGTCGAGCCGGTGATGAAGCCGGCATCATCGGCGGCGAGAAACACGACCGCGCGCGCGATCTCCTCGGGCTCGCCAAGGCGGTTGACCGGAATCTGCGGGATCACGTTCTTCTCCAGCACGTCCTTCGGCACCGCCTGCACCATCTCGGTGTTGATGTAGCCGGGCGCGATCACGTTGACGGTGATGCCGCCCTTGGCGTTCTCCAGCGCCAGAGCCTTGGTGAAGCCGATGTCGCCGGCCTTCGCCGCCGAATAGTTGACCTGGCCGAACTGCCCCTTCTGGCCGTTGATCGAGGAGATCGAGATGATGCGGCCGAACTTGCGGGCGCGCATGCCTTCGATCACCTGGCGCGTCATGTTGAACAGCGAGCCGAGGTTGGTGTTGATCACCTCGTTCCACTGCTGCAGCGTCATCTTGTGGAAGGCGGTGTCGCGGGTGATGCCGGCGTTGTTGACCAGAATGTCGACGGGGCCGAGCTCGGCCTCGACCTTCTTGACGCCCTCCGCGCAGGCGTCGAACGAGGCGACATCCCATTTGTAGACGGGGATGCCGGTGTCCGCCTTGAACTTCTCCGCAGCCGCATCATTGCCGGCGTAGCTCGCCGCGACCTTGTAGCCGGCCGCCTTCAATTCCTTGCTGATCGCCGCTCCGATGCCCCGCGTACCGCCCGTCACCAATGCAACACGTGCCATGTCCGTCTCCTCCTTGGCCGTCTTTTATGACCGGAATTGCCCCCGGCCGTCGCACTCACTCACTCAAAGCGCGATGATTTAGGTTGAAGCGTCATCGCGCTTTGGCTCCCTTTTTTGAGCATGATCTTTTTCGGAAAACCGCTCCACACTTTGCGCTAGCGCGGCCCTTCGGGTCCGGATCATGCTCGCTCGAAACAAAAATGCCCGGCGCGAGGCCGGGCATCTTATTTATCAGCTCGCGCCTTGGTTGACAGATGATCTTTTCATCAGCCTAACCCGCCTGGCTGCCTTTTGTTCAGTCGCGTGCAACGCACATGGCGATGCCCATGCCGCCGCCGATGCACAGCGTCGCGAGGCCCTTCTTGGCATCGCGCTTCTGCATTTCGTGCAGCAGCGTCACCAGCACGCGCGCGCCCGACGCACCAACCGGATGGCCGATCGCGATCGCGCCGCCATTGACGTTGACCTTGGCCGGATCCCAGCCGAGGTCCTTGTTGACCGCGCAGGCCTGCGCCGCGAACGCCTCGTTGGCCTCGATCAGATCGAGGTCGCCGATGTTCCAGCCGGCCTTCTTCAGCGCGGTGCGCGAGGCGGGGATCGGACCGGTGCCCATGATCTTGGGGTCGACGCCGGCCTGGCCCCACGAGACGATGCGGGCGATCGGCGTCTTGCCCTGCCGGGCGGCTTCCTTGGCGGTCATCAGCACCACGGCGGCGGCGCCGTCATTGATGCCCGAGGCGTTGCCGGCGGTGACCGTGCCGTCCTTCTCGAAGGCGGGCTTCAGCTTGCCCATGGCATCGAGCGTGGCGCCATGGCGCGGATACTCGTCGGCGTCGACCACGATGTCGCCCTTGCGGGTCTTGATGGTGACCGGGACGATCTCGTCCTTGAACCGGCCCGCCTTCTGCGCCGCCTCGGCCTTGTTCTGCGAGGCGACCGCGAACTCGTCCTGCTGCGAGCGCGTGATCTGGTACTGCTTGGCGACGTTCTCCGCGGTGTTGCCCATGTGGTAGCCGTTGAAGGCGTCCCACAGGCCGTCCTTGATCATGGTGTCGACCAGCTCGAGGCCGCCCATCTTGACGCCGCCGCGCAGGTACTGCGCGTGCGGGGCCATGCTCATCGATTCCTGGCCGCCGGCGACCACGATCGAGGAATCGCCGTTGAGCAGCGCCTGGTAGCCCAGCGCCACCGTGCGCAGGCCGGAGCCGCAGAGCTGGTTGACGCCCCAGGCCGGGCTTTCCACCGGGATGCCGGCCCCGATCGAGGCCTGGCGGGCCGGATTCTGGCCCTGCGCCGCGGTGAGGATCTGCCCCATGATGACTTCGGAGACCTGGCCGGGTTCGACGCCGGCGCGCTCCAGCGCCGCCTTGATGGCGATGGCGCCGAGGTCATGGGCCGGGGTGGTGGCGAACGCGCCGTTGAAGCTGCCGACCGGGGTGCGGGCGGCGCTGACGATGACGACATCGTCTGACATGGACATCTCCTTTGGTTATCGGGCTTAGGTTTTCTCGACGGCGGGCGGCCGGTTGGCGGGCCTGTCTCTTGATTCCATCCTGTTAACCTAGGCAGCGTGTGTCAATTGGCCAGTGGCCGATTTCGCGCCGCGCCGCACGCGAAATAGCGCCCTTGGCAGTTTCCTGAGCAATCCCTATGCTTTGAGATTAACCGTGCCGCACAAAACGGTAGCCGAACCGCTTTGAAAATGCTTACCTTTGCTGCGATGCGTTGCATTTAGCCCTGCGGCGATGCTGCTGGGTTCCAGGTCCTACGGTGTTGGAAGTGTGAGCCCATGGCAAAATCTGAACAACCGACGACGATCAAGAAGTACGCGAACCGGCGGCTCTATAATACCGGTACGAGCACCTATGTGACGCTCGAGGACCTCGCGGCAATGGTGAAGGAGGGCGAGGATTTCCTCGTCTATGACGCCAAGACCGGTGACGACATCACCCGCTCGGTGCTCGCGCAAATCATCTTCGAGCAGGAAAACAAGGCCGGGCAGAACCTGCTGCCGACCACCTTCCTGCGCCAGCTGATCCGCTTCTACGGCGACAGCATGCAGATGGTGGTGCCGAAATATCTCGAGCAGTCGCTGGAGACGCTGACCAAGGAGCAAGAGAAGTTCCGCAAGCAGATCGCCGGCGCCCTGAGCGGAACGCCGTTTGCGCCGCTGGAGGAGCAGGTCCGCCGCAACATGGAGCTGTTCCAGCAGACCTTCTCGATGTTCAAGCCGTTCGTGCCGCAGCGTGGCAACGCCGAGGCCGAGAAGGCGCCGGAGCCCGCGCCGGACGCCGACAACATCGACGATCTCCGCCGCCAGATGAAGGACATGCAGGATCGACTCGAGCGCATGTCGCAGCCGGCAAAGAAGGACGAGTAGGCCTCGTCGCGCTGCGTCCCCATCGTCCCGGCCTGCGCCGGGACGACACCATCTCGATTGGCCCAACGTTGAATTCCGGCCGCGGTCAGGCGCCGGCCGCCTGGCTGAACATGGTCTTGCGCACGATCGCGTGCACGCCCCAGTTGCCGTCGGCAACTTGGGTGACGCCGAAATCGACGCCGAGCGAGATCAGCGCCAGCGCCTCGTCCTCGCTGAGGCGGTAGCACTCCATCAGGAATTTGCGCGTCGCCCGGAACGCATTGCGCAGTGCGAGGTCGACCGAGGACCGCTGATAGATTTCCGACTGCGCGTTGCGGCCGAGCTCGCGCAGATAGTTGCCGTAGCTGAAGCCGTGCAAGATCCACTCCTCGGCCGTTTCGAGCAGCGGGTGCCCGAGTCCCTCCAGATGCGGCTTGGTCGCCTGCCCGCTCTTGTGCAGGATCAGGCGGAACTGGCCGGTGAGCGAGAGCTCCAGCGCAGTGCCGTTGATCTCACCGTCGCCCTGCGCGAAATGCGGATCGCCAATCGAAAACAGCGCACCGGGTACGGCGACCGGCAGATAGAGCGTGGTGCCTTTGGTGGCACGCCAATTATCGACATTGCCGCCGAAATAGCCGGGCGGAATCGAATCGACGAGCTCGGACTCGCGCGGCGCGACCGCCATGAAGCCGAAATGCAGCCGCGCCGGAACACGGACGCCGGCGAGCACACCCACCCGCTTCTCGATCGTTGCGTGATCGACCGGCACGCCGGGATAATCCATCGTGTCATGGCGCACGCCGAACGGATCGGTCTGCGGCGTCCAGCGGTAGGAGTAGAGCGCGTGCGCCGTCTCGGCGCGCGCATCGGTCTCGAAGATGGTGATGGTCTCGCGCTTGCCCGGCGGATCGATCAGGTCGTTGTACTGAAAGCCCCACCAGGCCGCGGCGTTGCTGCCGAACGATTTGCCGGCGAACGCCGGGTTGGCGCAGGGCCGCGGCCAGATGTCGGTGATTTGCACCTCGAGCACGTCGCCCGGCTCCGCGCCGCGAACATGGATCGGGCCGGTGCAGATATGCACGCCGAAACCCTCCCCCGCACCGCGGCCGAAGATCGAACCGTCCATCGGCCCGGCGCCGCGCCGCTCGACCGATTTTCGCTCGGCGGTCCAGTGAAACACGCTCTCGGCGCCCGGATCGCCCTTGATCATGCGCTCGTAGTCGTCGAAGGCGTGCTGGGTCAGCGTCTCGATCGTCACCAGCGCACCTGATTCCACGCACATGACCGGCGGAATGGTGCGGCTGAGATAGCCCCAATGGGTGGTGTCCCTCGACACCTTGAGATGATGGTGTGACGACGCCCGCACGTCCGGCGGCGCTGCAGGAGGCTCGGCGGGTGCGATGGGCTCCTGGCGCGCAATCTCTTGCGGCGCCGCGCCGGGCGCGAGCCGCAGCACCGTTGCGGTGCCGCGCATCAGCCGCGGCCGGCCTCGCGTCCGCGCCGTCTCCTGATCACGCGGCACGGCCTTGCGGAATTGGCGCGGCGAGGTGCCGTAGGTGGCGCTGAACATGCGGCTGAAATGCGCCTGGTCGGAAAACCCCCACCGATAGCTGATCGCCGCGATGCGCTGGTCGGCATAGTTGGGATCGATCAGATCGTTGCAGCAGCGCTCCAGGCGCCGCTCGCGCAGATAGGCAGAGAACGTCGTGTTCTGGCGTTCGAACAGCCGCTGCAGATAGCGCTGCGACAGGCCCTCCTGGCGGGCAATGTCCGCAATCGTCAGGCCGGGATTGCCGAGCTGCGCCTCGATCGCGGCATCGACGCGCCGCAGATGCCCGGCCTGAACCTGGGTCATGGTTTCGGCATCGAGCCGGGTCTCGCCGAGCAGTGCGCCGGCGACGAGCTCGGTGACCGCGACTTCGGCCGTCGCGAGATCGGCCTTGTCGAGGATGGCGAAATTGCCGCCAAGGGTTCGCATGACAGGACGCACGGCCGCGGCAGCAATGGTCGCCCCGAGCACGATCGGCAGACGCAGGCGATTGTGCCCGAGGCGGCCGAGCAGCCGCTCACGCGGCAATTCGAGCAGCAGGATTTCGAAATCTTCGCGCAAGGTCATGCGCCAGGCCGACTGCAGATCGCACACCGATACGTCGTTGTCGGCGAACTCGCAGCTGCGCTGGCCGGATGCGATGCTGCCGCGACCGTATCCATGGAAGATGATGGCGACCCTGGCCGACGCCGCATGACCGCTGCAGACGATCTGCTGCTCGCTGGAACGCAGCAGCACGAGCTGCGCGCCGCTGGTCGAGCGTTTTGACGTCAGCTCGCCGAACTGGAACGGTCCGCTTTCGGGCAATTGGCAGTCGAGCAGCAAGCCGCCGAGCGCCTCGCGCCAGACCTCCCGCTGGTTCTGCCGCGGGATCGCATCGATCGAAACCCGATAGGAGCTGGCGACCATCACTCCCTCCAGGCCGCCGCATTGCGGCCCCTCAATCACGTAGCCGTGAAAGCAGCGTGCACCGATTGTGATGAGGCGGCAAGCATGTTGCGGCGGCACGCTTTGCCCAGCCTGCGGGCAAGGCGGTGACGGGCGATTTGATCAGAAGCGTCCAAAATCTTGACTATGGCGGCCGTGCTGCGCTGCGGACCTCCGCCATGACAGGCGCTTTCGCGGCCGCCACACACGCTTTCCCGCGAGGGGTGAAGACTGCGCCGGCAAATTATTGGGCGCGCGTGGTCATGTCGGAGCGGCGCTTCGCCATGCATTCTTGGATCGCCTTTGAGCCAGGAGGAGAGCGACGATGTGCGCAGGCGACGACAAGAACTGCCCGGATTTCGAATTGCATCATCGACAGTTCAAGGAGACGCTGGATCGGGAGCGCCGCTCCTTCCTGCGGTCGAGCTTCGCGGCGGCCGGCGGCGCCGCGGCGATGACCGCCGGCGGCATCTCGCTGGTGACGCCAAAAATGGCGGCGGCTGCGGAGAAGCATCAACCCGCCCAGCGCTCCTATCACCATCTGCCGGCGAATGCCGACAACGTGCATTGGGGCTATTTCAGCAAGACGCTGAAGCCCAGGGTCGAGATCAATTCCGGCGACTTCATTACGATCGAGGCGCTGACGCATCATGCCAATGACGATGCCGAGCGCATGGTCACGGGCGATCCCGGCGTCGAGAGCGTGTATCTCTGGACCAAGGAGAAGAAGGGCGTGACCCGACGGGGCGCCGGCCCGATGGATGCCTCGCTGTTCGGACGCGGCCCCGGCGAAGGTCTCGGCGTGCACATCTGCACCGGCCCGGTCTATGTGCGCGGCGCCGAGGAAGGCGACGTGATCGAGCTGCGCATTATCGACGTCGCGCCGCGGCCCTGCGCCAACCCGAAATATCCGGGCAAGGCGTTCGGCAGCAACGCCGCCGCATGGTGGGGCTTCCACTACAAGGACCTGATCACCGAACCGAAGCCGCGCGAGGTCGTCACCATCTATGAGGTCGACGCCACCGGCGAGCGCAACTGGGCGCGCGCCGTCTACAACTTCACCTGGACGCCGCAGACCGATCCGTCCGGCGTGGTGCACAAGACCATCGACTATCCCGGCGTCCCGGTCGACCATTCGACGGTCAAGGAAAACCACGGCATCCTGAAGAATGTGCGGATCCCGGTGCGGCCGCATTTCGGCGTGATCGGGCTCGCGCCCAAGGAGGCCGACTTCGTCGATTCCATCCCGCCGAGCTATACCGGCGGCAACATCGACAATTGGCGCATCGGCAAGGGCGCAACGATGTACTACCCGGTCGCGGTCGAGGGCGGCCTGCTGTCGGTCGGCGATTCCCATGCGTCGCAAGGGGATTCCGAATTGTGCGGTACCGCGATCGAATGCTCGCTCAATGGCACCTTCCAGGTGATCCTGCACAAGAAGGCGGACCTCGCCGGCACCGCGCTCGAAGCGCTCGACTACCCGATGCTGGAGACCAAGGACGAATGGCTGGTGCACGGCTTCAGCTTCGCCAATTATCTGAGCGAGCTCGGACCCAAGGCGCAGTCGGAAATCTACAACAAATCGTCGGTCGACCTCGCTCTGCGCGATGCGTTCCGCAAGATGCGCAAATTCCTGATGACGACGAAGAAGCTGACCGAGGACGAGGCGATCTCGCTGATCTCGCTCGGCGTCGACTTCGGCGTGACCCAGGTGGTGGACGGCAATTGGGGCGTCCATGCCGTGATCCGCAAGGACATTTTTGCCGGCGGCGAAAGCTGAGGAACGCGTCTGGAGCGCGATGAGATCAGTCCGTCATCGCGCTTCAGCTCGTCCGCTAAAACGGAATGAAGCTGGGTTGAATCGGTTTGACCATGGGTTCGGTTCACCTCTCCCCGACGGGGAGAGGTCGATTTGCGCCAGCAAATCGGGTGAGGGGCCGCAGCTCCAATGAGGGACCGTAACCCCTCACCCGGCGCTATGCGCCGACCTCTCCCAAGGGAGAGGTGAACTTCCGCTGCCGCTCCACCTCACCCAGTCTCATCGCCTTCAGCCCGCGGCCGGCACCGTCTTCTCGGCCTGCTCGCTCCATGGCCGGTCCGGCGAGGCGAGGCCGATCAGGCGGCCCTGGATGAAGTCGCAGCCCCATTCGCGCAGCATCACGGCGGCCTCTTCGTCCTGCACCCATTCGGCGACCGTCTTGATCTCGAGGCGACGGGCGAGATCGATCAGCGTCTGCACGAAGGCGCGGTCGTCGGCCGAGCGCACGATGTTCTGCACGAAGGCGCCGTCGATCTTCACGATGTCGACGCCGAGCTTGCGCAGATTGCGGAACGAGGTGTAGCCGGCACCGAAATCGTCGATCGCGATCCGGCTGCCGAAATTCTTCAACCGGGTGACGAAGCCGCGGACGTCGTCGATGTCCTGGATCGCAACCGTCTCGGTGATCTCGACGATCAGCCGCTCGCCGACGCCGGGATGCGCCCGCATCAGCGATTCGATCGTGGTCCACCAGTCCGGATCCATCGTGGTGTCCGGCGAGATGTTGAGGCTGAGCTGCACCTGCGGCGCGGCCGCGAGCTCGGCGATGGCCAGCTCCAGCACGCGGTGATCGACCAGCCGGATCAAACCGAGCCGCTCGGCGACCGGCACGATGTCGGGCGCCAGCAGCGCGCGGCCGTCGTCCTGCTCCATGCGGACCAGGCACTCGTAGAACGCAGGCTGCCGCGAGCGCGCTTCCACCACGGGCTCGAAACCGATCACGATGCGCCGCTCGTTCAGCGCGGTGACGATCTCGTCGGTGACGCGGATGTTGACGCGGCGCTGGGCGTCGCGCTCGACATTGGGCTTCCACAGCGCGAACGATCCGGCACGGCGGTGCTTGGCGGCATCCAGCGTCTCCTGGGCGCGGTTGATCGCTTCCTCGGCGGAGCGCGCATGGCGCGGAATGGTGACGGCGCCGATCGAAACGCTCACCGACACCGGGCCGGACTTGGTCGGCACCACCTCATCGCGCACCGCGGCGAGGAAGCGCTCGGCCGCCACGTTGGTGTCGTCGACGGTGCAGTTGCGCAGGATCAGGCCGAACTTGTTGCCGGAGAAGCGGCCCAGCATGTCGCCGCTGCGCAGCCGCGCGCGGATCCGCTTGGCGATTTCGGCGATGACGCCGTCGGCGACGTCGAAGCCGAACGCGTCATTGACCCGCGCCAGATGATCGAGGCCGATCAGCATGAAGGCGCAGGAGGTGCGGAAGCGCGCGCACTCCTCGATCGCCTCGGCGAGCGAGGCGATCAGATGGGTGCGGTTGAGCTCGTTGGTCAGCGGATCGTGCCGCGACAGTTTCAGCAGCTGCTCGTCGCGGGCGTGGCGCTCGTTGTTGACGCGGACGATGCCTTCGGCGCGCGCCGGGCGGCCGTCGGGGCCGGCGAACCAGCAGCCGGTTTCCTCGATCCAGATCACCGGCGCCGAGGTGACGGCGCGCACGCCATACTCGATCCGGTAACCGACGCCCTCGCCGCTGCGCACCGGCGCACCCTGGCCGAGCGCCTCGCGGCGAATGCCGCGCTGCGGTTCGATCAGCGCCGCGAGCTCGGCGCCGGAGGCCAGCGCCGCCTCGGGAATGTCGGGGAAGACCGCCGCCACATTGTCGCTCCAGGCAATCGCATCCGTCGCAAGGTCCCAGGCGAAGGTGGCCTGGCCAAGCGAGGCGAGGATGCTGGCAGCTGGCGGGACAGGGGGCATCAAGCTTGCCTCGATTCGGGACATCACCTCAGGTGATTCTACATCCTGAACATAGTGGTTCGAGCGAATCCGACGCTAGGTGAAGTTGATAAATAATCTGGAAACCACGTTTGGCGGTGCCGGGGAACGGATCGGGCAGCTCGGGCATGACCCTTGCCAGAGGAGGTTGCAGAGGGACGCAACGTCCCAAAACGCGACGGTTCAGCCAGGTTTTGCTTGCGATGCTTGAGATTGATCAGTGGGAGATGCTGGACGATGACGTCGCGGGCGATCCTGTAACGACCGGCACCGCGCTGGTGCCGCTGACCGCCACCACGCAATGGGCGCCGAAGATTCCGCTGCCCCATGCCAGCCCGTCCTTCGTCGCGCATCTGATTGCGACCGCCGCACACGAGCCGCAGACCCGCGGGGCGCGGCGTGGGTCAATGGCCGACGCGCAGAGCGCCTACGGCCCGCACCTTAGCGAACGCCGCAGCGTCGCGCGGCGCACCCGGCAGATCATCTAGAACAGGATTTAGCGCTGCGGCGGGTCCGACGGCGGCTGACCGCCCGGCTGCAGCTCCGGCGAAGCGACCGCGGGCTTGGGCGCGGCGTGATCGAGCAGCACGGATTCCGCGACCGACGTTGCCGGCGGCACCGGCGCAGCTGCCGGCGGCGGTGCAGCGGGCGCAGGCGCTGCCACGGGGGCCGGCGCAGGCCCGGAATGCGGCGGCTCGGCCGGCGACGGCTGGGCCTTGCCGGCGCGCGCACTCGGTGCCGCCGGCACCAGCGCGCGACGACGGGTATGCAGCGCGATCCCGGAGATGAAGTCGACCAGCGCGAACAGCGTCAGCAGGCAGTAGGTCGAGTTGCCGAATTTCGGCCAGAGCAGGAATTCGGCCGCCGCCGCGCCGAACACGATCAGCGACAGCAGATGATCGGTGAGATATTTCGCACCCGGCCGCGCGCCCTTGATGACCTCGAGCATCAGGAAGAACAGGCCGAGCGCCAGCAGCCCGTCGCTCAACGTCACCGGCCAGGTCGCGCCCGACATCAAGGTCAGCGTGATCAGCGGATCCGTGAAGGAGACGCCGGGCATCAGGAAGACGATGATGTTGTAGACCGCGAGCGGAACCAGCAGCAGCGGAAAACCGACCATCGGGCTTGCGCCTTATTTCAGGGAGAACCGGCAAGGCGGCGAATGCTGTCTTGCTTCACCGCTGGACGCGCCCGCCTTGACCGCACTTCGTTGGCCGAATTCAGGCGCGACGCCGCGGATTCGCGGCGCGCAGACTGAAGGTCCGATCAGGACTCTTTCTTGGCCTTCAGGACCTGGCGGCCCTTGTACATGCCGGTCTTGAGGTCGAGGTGATGCGGACGGCGCAGTTCGCCGGAGTCCTTGTCCTCGACATAGGTCGGGGTCTTGAGCGCATCGGCCGAACGGCGCATGCCACGGCGCGACGGCGAGGTTTTTCTTCTGGGAACGGCCATGACGGTGTCCTCTAGGGGTGTTGCGGAGGCATCGTCCGAAATGCGGACGGGCTCAGCGCTTTGAGCGCGCAAGCTGCGATGCCGGTAAGGCCGCGCTTATAGAGGAAGGACCAGCGTAAAGCTAGGGCTGGATACAGCAAAAAGCGCCCGAAATCGCCACTAAAGGCCGCGATTTTCGCGCCAGCAGCGCTCGACGGCGTTGGCCCGGGCCATATAGGTCCCGGACAGGCGGCGGACCCCCGGGCCGGGGTTCCGGGCGCTCCTTTTGACCGGATTCGGCAGGGTTGCGGCCAAAAGCGCTGCCTCGCGCGGCGACAGCGCGGCGGCGGACCGGCCGAAGGCATATTGGGCGGCGGCTTCGGCGCCGAACTGGCCGGATGGGCCCATTTCAGCGATGTTGAGGTAGATTTCCAGGATCCGCTGCTTGGGCAGCACGAAATCGATCCACAGCGCCAGCGGCAGCTCCAGGCCCTTACGGATCACGCTGCGGCCCGGCCACAGGAACAGGTTCTTGGCGACCTGCTGGGTGATGGTCGAGCCGCCGCGCGCCACCTCGCCATCCTCGGCGTCGTTCATGACCTCGCGCAGCGCGCCCCAATCGATGCCGCGATGGCTGCAGAATTTGGCGTCCTCCGCCCCGACCACGGAACGCGGCAGCGAAGCCGATATCGCGCCGAAATCGATCCAGTGCCGGATCATCGGGGCGCCGGTCAGGCTCCGCCATGCCATCAGCGCCGAGACCGGGTGGCCGGTGCGGTAGAACGGCGTCACCAGATAGGGCAGCACCAGCAGGGCCAGCAAAATCAGCAATAAAATTCGGATGATGCGCAAAACGAGGCTTCCGGCGAGGACATCCGGCCCGCCCGCCAGAACACGGCCGGCACCACCTGACGTCTGTGTGATAATTCACGGTTTTTCCAGCACTTTTAAGGCGCGATCGGTCGCAGGGTGGAATTGACGAAGCCGGTGTCATCAACGATTGTCCGGCCCGAAAATCGATCTGGAGCAATTCTTGATGACGACCGGTACTGCAGAGTTTTCCAAGCGGCTGGACCAGACCGCGGAGGATACCGAAGCCCTGCTCGCCAGACTGCTGTCGGATGCGACCGAGAGCGACGAAATCGTGCGGCCGAAGCGGCTGATCGAGGCCATGCGCTATTCCAGCCTCGGCGGCGGCAAGCGGCTGCGGCCGTTCCTGGTGGTGGAGAGCGCGGCGGTGTTCGGCGTGCCGCGCGAGGCCGCGCTGCTGGCCGGTGCGGCGCTGGAATGCATCCACTGCTATTCGCTGATCCATGACGATCTGCCGGCGATGGACAATTCCGACCTGCGCCGGGGACGTCCGACCCTGCACAAGGCCTATGACGATGCCACCGCGATCCTCGCCGGCGACGCGCTGCTGACGATCGCCTTCGACATCATCACCCGCGATGCGATCCACAAGGACGCCAATGTCCGCCTGCTGTTGACCCGCGCGCTGGCGCGCGCCTCCGGCATCGGCGGCATGGCCGGCGGTCAGATCCTCGACCTCGCCGGCGAAGGCCGCTTCGGCGACCGCGAGCCGGTCGACGTCGCCCGCCTGCAGCAGATGAAGACCGGCGCGCTGCTGCGCTTCGGCTGCATCGCGGGCGCGATCCTCGGCCAGTCCTCGCAAAAGGAGTACCAGGCGCTCGACGATTACGGCAAAGCGCTCGGCGAGGCCTTCCAGATCGCCGACGACCTGCTCGACGTCGAG
The DNA here is from genome assembly GCF_015291565.1 of Bradyrhizobium sp. CCBAU 51753. NCBI lineage: Bacteria > Pseudomonadati > Pseudomonadota > Alphaproteobacteria > Hyphomicrobiales > Nitrobacteraceae > Bradyrhizobium > Bradyrhizobium sp. CCBAU 51753. The sequence continues at coordinate 8,994,963 of NZ_CP030037.1, forward strand.
GGTGACGCCGCCGCGCTCGGCAAGCCGGCCGGCGCCGACGCCGCGCTCGGCAAGACCACCTTCGTCACCCAGCTCGGCATCGACGGCGCCAAGCAGCGCGTGCGCGACCTCTTGGCGCGCGCCGACGCCGCGCTGTCGGTGTTCGGTGCCAGAGGCGACGTGCTGCGCGCAGCCGCCCGCTTCGTCGCCGAGCGCAAGAACTAGCGCGGACATTGGCGGCCGATGGACAAGGATTTCAGCGACCGCCTCGTTCGTTTCCGCAAGCTGCCGATGCCGGTCCGCGTCGTCGTGGGCCGGCCGCGCATGTTCGTCTCGATCGCCTTCGGCATCCTGGTGGCCGTGCTGATGCCGGGCCAGCATCGCATGGTCACGCCTCTGCTCGCCGGCTGGGACGTATTCGCGGCGCTCTACCTCGTGCTCGCCTATGTGATGATGCTGCGCTGTGATAGCGGCCACATCAAGCGCCGCGCGATCGTGCAGGACGACGGCCGCTTCCTGATCCTGTTGCTCACGGCGCTCGGCGCATTCGCAAGCCTCGCGGCGATCGTGTCCGAGCTCGGCGCCGCGAAGGGCGATCCGGCTGCGCTCAGCATTGCGGTCGTCACCATCGCGCTGTCATGGGCGGTGGTCCACACCGCATTCGCGCTGCACTACGCCCATGACTTCTATCGCGGCCAGACGCCCGGCGGCCTGCAATTTCCCGGTAGCGATGGGCAGCATGCCGACGCCGACTATTGGGACTTCGTGTATTTCTCGTTCGTGATCGGGATGACCGCGCAGGTCTCCGACGTCGGCATCACCGACAGGATCATCCGCCGCACCGCGACCGTGCACGGCATCATCTCGTTCGTGTTCAACACCGCGCTGCTAGCGCTGATGGTGAACATCGCGGCGAGCGCGATTTAGGTCCCGCAAGCCACTCCAGCAAGGATGTGCATTGCTCGGCGGCTGCCGATCCGTGATCTGCAACCCGAACAGGCTGCCGATCAACTCGCGACGCGCGCGGTGCGGCCGCCCTATCTAGACCCTGTCAAACCCGTCATCCTGAGGTGCGAGCCCTTGCGAGCCTCGAAGGATGAATCGGCCACCAGCCGGGCCGTGCATCCTTCGAGGCTCGCCGAAGAAGCTCGCACCTCAGGATGACGGGACTGGCATAGTGCGCGCTATTCCCCATCTCCGGCAGCGACGCGCTAGTTGCAGACCTCGACATTGCCGACGCCAAGGCCGGGGCCGCCGCCGCGATATTCGAGGTGACAGCCGCGCCGCACCGGACGGCATGTATAGGCATCGCACATGATCTCGCCGCTGCCGCCGCCATCATTAGTTGGGGAGATTGGCCGCCGGTTCGCATGCTGGCCGTCCGCGGTTCCATCTCCCCGACGGACAGCCAGCCCCGGAGCACGAGAGCGGCGGCGGCGCGGAGTTATTCCGCGCTGCGCGTCACATGCTCCTGGTATTGCGGCAGGTCGTCGGTGATCCTGTGCCAGGGCGCCTTGGAGCCGACGAAGATATGCGCGCTCGGCCGGATCGAAGGCGCATCGCACAAGGTTCCCATCGCGACATGGACGAAGGCGCCATCGCGGACCACGGAATAGAGCAGCGAGCCGCAGTGGCGGCAGTGCGCGTTGTGGGCGGTGGCCTCGCCATAGATCATGAGATCATCCGCGCCATCGACGACGCTGAGCTTTTCGCGCGCGATTCCCGCGAACGGCTTGAAGGCCGAACCCGTGGTACGCCGGCAGTTCGAGCAATGGCAATTCAGCGCATAGGCGAAGGCGTCGGCGACTTCGTAACGCACGGCCCCGCAATAGCACGCGCCGGCAAGAATGCGGGCGTTCGGAGTTACAGACATGCCGGTGTCGCTCTTTGCTTGAGCATGATCTTTTCGGAAAACCGCTTCACACTTTTCCGGATCATGCTCTAACCAGTCTCGATCGGCAGCGACGTGTCTTTGGCCCACTCGCCCATCGAGCCGTCATAGAGCGTGAGGTTGTCGTAGCCGAGCCGGTGCAGCTGGAACAAATCGATCGTCGCCGAGATGCCGCCGCCACAATAGGCGACGACGCGTTTGCTGCGGTCGATGCCCTGGGCGGCGAAGGTCGCCTCGGCGTCCGCGAGCGGCACGAAGGCCTTGCTCTTGGGATCGATCATAGTGGCCGCCGGCACGCTGACGCTGCCGGGCACCCGGCCGGGACGGCCATAGCGGCTCGGCTCCAGCCCCTTGTGGAATTGCGGGCCGAGTGCATTGACGATCACGGTGTTGCCATCGGCGGTTGCGGCGAGCACGTCGTGCTTGTTGACGAACAGGCCTTCTCGCGGCCGCGCGGCGAAGGTCGCGGGCGGATAACCGCCGGCGAGCCCGGTCTCGATGTCGCGTCCCTCGGCGGTCCATTTGTCGATGCCGCCGTCGAGCACCGCGGCGCCCTCGAAGCCCAGCGAACGCAGCATCCACCAGAAGCGCGTCGCCCACATCGGCGTTCCGATGGAATAGAGCACCACGCGGCTGGTCGCCGAGATGCCGTGGCGGCCGAACGCGGCCTCGAGCCGCGCCGTGCCGGGCATCATGAAGCGCAGCTCGGTGTTCGGATCGGAGAACTCGCCCTGCAAATCGAGGAAATTCGCGCCGGGGATATGGCCCGCCTCGAAGGTCTGGCGGCCCGACACCGCAATGTAGGGAACGCTGCTGCCGGGCGGCACCGGCTCCAGATAGGTGGTGCAGTCGAACAGCCGCAGTTCCGGCCGGGTGAGGATGTCCGCGAGTTCCGCCGTGGTGATCAGCTCGTTGTGCGCAGCCATGTCACGCCCTCCCGGAATGATCTCAAGAGCGATGCTAAGGTGCCCCAGATCACATGAAAAGCTGCGATTTTGCCCTTTGAATCAGCGAAATCCGGTCCAATATAGCTGGGCATGCAGGACGCCGCTGCATGGCTTGCCTTCGGCACCAATCGGCGGCATAAGCTGTTGAATTCACACCGGAACATGACCGCTCGGCCCGCCTTCACTCAGGGCCCATCGCCCCCTTGGTGAATCTCACCAAAACCTGATATTCGAGACGCCATGAACAAGCCCGAGATTTTGCCGCAAGACGACATCGCAGGCCCGCAGCCGCGGCACCAAACCACGCAGGTCATGGTCGGCAACGTTGCCGTCGGCGGCGGCGCGCCGATCGTCGTGCAGTCGATGACCAACACCGACACCGCCGATATCAAGGGCACCATCGCCCAGGTCGCGGCGCTCTCCCGCGCCGGCTCCGAGATGGTGCGCATCACCGTCGACCGCGAGGAGGCCGCGGCCGCAGTGCCGCACATCCGCGACGGCCTGCGCAAGATAGGCATCACCACGCCCCTGATCGGCGACTTCCACTATATCGGCCACAAGCTGCTCGCCGAGTATCCGGCCTGTGCCGAGGCGCTCGACAAGTACCGCATCAATCCCGGCAATGTCGGCTTCAAGAACAAGCGCGACACCCAGTTCGCCGACATCATCGAGATCGCCAACAAGAACAACAAGCCGGTGCGCATCGGCGCCAATTGGGGCTCGCTCGACCAGGAGCTGCTGACCAAGCTGATGGACGAGAACACGGCCTCGCCGAACCCGCGCGACGCCCGTGCGGTGACGCGCGAGGCGATGGTGCAGTCGGCGCTGCTCTCGGCCGCGCGCGCCCAAGAGCTCGGCATGCCCAAGAACAGGATCATCCTGTCGGCAAAAGTGTCCGCCGTGCAGGATCTGATCGCTGTGTATCAGGAAGTGGTGCGCCGCTCGGATTACGCGATCCATCTCGGCCTCACCGAGGCCGGCATGGGCTCGAAGGGCATCGTCGCCTCCTCGGCCGCGCTCGGCATCCTCTTGCAGCAGGGCATTGGCGACACCATCCGCATCTCGCTGACGCCGGAGCCCGGCGGCGATCGCACGCTGGAGGTGCAGGTCGCGCAGGAACTGCTGCAGACCATGGGCTTTCGCACCTTCGTGCCGCTGGTTGCGGCCTGCCCGGGCTGCGGCCGCACCACCTCGACCACGTTCCAGGAGCTGGCGCGCTCGATCCAGGATTTCATCCGCGACGAGATGCCGACCTGGAAGACCAAGTATCCCGGCGTCGAGCAGCTCAACGTCGCGGTGATGGGCTGCATCGTCAACGGCCCGGGCGAATCCAAGCATGCCAATATCGGCATCTCGCTGCCCGGCACCGGCGAAGCACCGGCCGCGCCGGTGTTCGTCGACGGCAAGAAATTCCGCACCCTGCGCGGCCCCGGCATCGCCGCCGATTTCAAGGCGCTGGTGATCGACTATATCGACCAGCGCTACGGCAACGGCGCCAAGCTGCCGGAGCCGGCGGGCGCGGCGGAGTAGTTTCACTCTGCTCTTAACCCACACTCAACCGTCGTCCCGGCGAAGGCCGGGACTCATAACCACAGGCGGTGGTTATGGCGCGAGATGGGGCTGCGAGTCATCGCAAAACACAATCCTGTGGTTATGGGTCCCGGATCTGCGCTCCGCTTTGCTGCGCTTGTCCGGGACGACGGGTATGTTTGCGGCGCGGATTGCGCTTCGCTCGATCCGGGCTACCATGCCTCCCAATCAAGAACGATCGGGAGACCGCCATGAGCTCACTGTCCGGCAAGCAGGGCCCGCGCTATCGGCACACCGCCGACTCCACCGACCCCTATGAGACCATCGGGGTCGAGAAACTGACGCCGATCATCGGCGCGGAAATCTCCGGCGTCGACATCGCAAAGCTCATCGACGACGAGGCGCGCTCCAACCGGCAGATGGACGAGATCCACCGCGCGCTTGCCGAAAACCTCGTCATCTTCTTCCGCGACCAGCACATCACCCCGCAGCAGCATCTCGCCTTCGGCCGCAAGTTCGGCGAATTGCATGTGCATCCGGCCGCGCCCAACGAGGGCGATCCGGCGCTGATGAAGATCTATGCCGACAAGGATTCGCCGCGCGCCAATGGCGAGGGCTGGCACACCGACGTGTCGTGCGATCTCGAGCCGCCGATGGGTTCGATCCTCTACATCAAGCAATGCCCGCCGCGCGGCGGCGACACGCTGTTCGCCAACATGTACGCGGCCTATGAGGCGCTGTCGGACCGCATGAAGGCCTATCTCGACGGGCTCACCGCGCTGCATGACGGCGAGCAGACTTATCGTGGCCTGTATGCAAATTACGGCGTCGCCGACAAGCGCGAATATCCCCGCGCCGAGCATCCGGTCGTGCGCACCCATCCAGTCACCGGCAAGAAGGCGCTCTATGTCAACCGCGGCTTCACCCGCTTCATCATCGGCGTCCCGCGCGACGAGAGCGACGCCATGCTGGCCTATCTCTACCAGCATGCCGAGAACCCGCTGTTCCAGTGCCGCTTCCGCTGGACCGAGAACGCGATCGCGTTCTGGGACAACCGCTGCGCCCAGCACCGCGCGATGTGGGACTACTGGCCGCACACCCGCTCCGGCACGCGCGTGACGGTGAAGGGCGAGCGGCCGGTGTAGTGACTGCGTAGGGTGGGTTAGCGAAGCGTAACCCGCCATCTCCGCCGATCACACGACTGCTGGCGGGTTACGCCTTCGGCTAACCCACCCTACGAAATACCAAGAATACATCGGGAGGTCGGTCATGCTTCGCGCTGAAGACAACAAGTTCCTCACTGAGTCCGGTGCCGGAACGGGCATGGGCGAACTGCTGCGCCGGTTCTGGATTCCGGTTCTGCTCTCCGAAGAGCTCCCCGAGCCCGACAGCGACCCGAAGAAGATCGTGGTGATGGGCGAGGAGCTGCTCGCCTTCCGCGACAGCCGCGGCGTGGTCGGCGTGATCGATCAATACTGCCCGCATCGCGGCGCCAATCTCTGGTTCGGCCGCAACGAGGAATGCGGCATCCGCTGCGTCTATCACGGCTGGAAGTTCGACACCGACGGCCGCTGCGTCGACATGCCGACCTCGTACCCGGACCTCAATGCAAAGGACCTGATCCGCATCAAGTCCTATCCGGTGCGCGAATGGGGCGACATGATCTGGGCCTATATGGGCCCCGCCGAGGCGATGCCGGAATTGCCGGCGCTGGAGATGGCGCTGCTGCCGGCCTCGCACCGCTTCGTCACCAAGAAGTGGCAGGACTGCAACTGGGTGCAGGCGGTGGAAGGCTCGATCGACACCGCGCATTTCACCTTCGCGCATCTCTCCTTCGAGAAGGAGGAGAACGAGATCCTCGACATCAAGAAGCATTTTGTGAATCCGCTGACGCGGGTCGCGACCGACCACATGCGCTGGATCGCCGAGGACCCACGTCCGGTGATCAAGATCAATCCGCACGAGGCCGGGCTCACGATCGCCGGCGGCCGGCTCACCGGCAGCGACAACATCTACTGGCGCATCGCCCAGTTCCTGATGCCGTTCCATTCCTATGCGCCGAGCTCGATGCCGGGCGAAAATATCTTCGGCCAGACTTTCGTGCCGGTCACCGACACCAATTGCTGGATCTATACATATGCCTGGAATCCACACCGGCCGCTGACCGAAGCGGAGCGCGAGGGTTACCGCAACGGCAACGGCGTGATGGCCGTCGTCGACGAGAACTACGTGCCGCTGCGCAACAAGGCCAACGACTATCTGATCGATCGCAAGCTGCAGCGGACCAAGAGCTACACCGGCATCAAGGGCGTCTCCGAGCAGGACGCCGCGGTGCAGGACAGCCAGGGTCCGATCGCCGACCGCAGCCGCGAGCATCTCGGCCCGACCGATCTTGGCATCATGCATTTCCGCAAGCTGGTGATGGATGCCGCCCGCGCGCTGCAGCAGGGCGAGGCGCCGCCACACGCCCAGCACCAGGACCGCTACACGGTGCGCTCCGGCGCCTGCGTCACCAGCAAGAGCAAGGATCTGACGGCCGTGATGATCGAGCGGTTTGGCGATCCCGCGGGGTTCGTCGGCGGCCCCGGGCAGAACGCAGCGGCGGAGTAATTCACCGCCGTCGTCCCTGCTTTCGCATGCGAAAGCTGGGACGACAGTGAGTGCAGTCTCGCATCGCGTGCCAAATAACCGGTGTCATCACCCGGCTCGACCGGGTGATCCAGTATTCCAGAGACAGCAGTGATTGAACCGAGAGGCCGCGGCGTACTGGATCGCCCGGTCGAGCCGGGCGATGACAGTGTGGGTGGGGACGCAGAATCATTCACCGTGTCGTCCCGGCCTGCGCTAGGACGACGTGGGGAGAGAGCCGGGCTATAACGGCATCCTGCGATACTCGCGGTTGGAGAGGCTCGCCTCCTCCAGATCGAGATCGCGCTCGATGCGGCGCCGGGTTTCGTCGGTGATCTTGCCGTCGCGCAGCAGCGTGTGGATGAACTTGCGCTCGGAGGCGATCAGCTCGCGGGTCAGCGCGGTGCCGGTCGCCGAAGCATCGTGCCTGTCGGGATCGAGCGCGTCGGGCAGCTGGTTGAAGCGGATCTCGTGCCGCGAGCGCAGCAGCTTGACCACCTCGTCGGACAGCTCGCGGTCGTCGGTAATGGCGTCGAGCGATTTCAGCGCGGCATTGAGCGCCTCGCGCCGCGCCGCGATCTCCTGCTCGTGCTCGGCGATATGCTCGTTGCGGCCGTCCTGCGCGAGGCCGAGCCAGCGCACCACCGCCGGCAGGCCGAGGCCCAGCCCGACCAGCGTCACGAAGATCACGCCGAAGGCGACGAACAGGATCAGGTCGCGATAGGGGAAGGCGTCGCCGCTCGGCAGCGTCAGCGGCAACGCCAGCGCGGCGGCGAGCGACACCGCGCCGCGCACGCCGGTGAAGGCGACCACGAACACCGCCCGCCACGACGGCAGCGGATCCCTGTCGCGCACGCTGCGGCTGATCCAGCGCGGCAAATAGGTGCCGGGAAACACCCAGAGGAAGCGGGCAACGATCACGATCACGGCGACCAGCGCGGTGGCGGTGAGAATGTCGTGCAAGGGGAACGACTTCGATCTCTCGAACAGCGACCGCATCTGGAAGCCGGTCAACAGGAACAGCAGGCCCTCGATCAGATAGATGATCAAGTCCCAGAAGAAGATGCCCTGCAGGCGCGTCGCGGCCGAGATCAAGAGCGGTCCGTTCCAGCTCATATAGAGCCCGCAGGCCACGGTCGCGATCACGCCGGAGCCGCCGAAATGCTCCGGAATCCAGTAGGCGAGATAGGGCGTGATCAGCGACAGCGTGATCTCGACCTGGGGATCCCTGGCGCGGCGGCGGGCGCGCAGGCTGAGCCAGCCGACCGCCATGCCGAACGCGATCTCGCCGGCAACGATGACCAGGAAGGTGCCGGTCGCCTTCGGCAGCGAGAACAGCCCGGTGGTGATCGCCGCCAGCGCAAAGCGATAGAGGATCAGCGCGGTGGCGTCATTGGCGAGGCCCTCGCCTTCGAGCACCACCAGGATGCGGCGCGGCATGCCGAGCTTGCGCGCGATCGCCAGCGGCGCGACCACGTCGGGCGGCGCGACGATGGCGCCGAGCAGGAAGCCGATGTCCCAGGGCAGGCCGATCAAATAATGGGTCGCGGCCGCGACCATGAACGCCGTGAAGATGACGCAGCCGACCGACAGCAGGATGATCGGCCGCAGGTTGGCTTTGAACTCGCGCCAGCTCATCGCGACGCTCGCCGAATAGATCAGCGGCGGCAGCACCACCAGCAGCACCAGTTCGGGCGGCAGTTCCAGCGACGGCATGCCGGGCACGAAGGCCAGCACGATGCCGACCAGCAGCAGCAAGATCGCCGGCGCGATCTCGGTGCGGCGCGCTACCAGCGCGGTTCCCGCCAGCACGCCGAGCAGGATAAGAAAGGTCTGAAATTTGGCTTCCATAACGGGCTCAATTCGCCCGGAAACCAGCGCCAGTCAATGCGGTCCGGCCGCGCCAGACCGCGCAGTTGTGTCACAAAGCCGTCGCGAGGCGGGGCGCGGCGGGCGGCCGTCAATCCCGCAGGTCGTAGCGGTAGGATTTCGAGACGATCTGCCAGCCATCCGCGAGCTTCATCGCCACCAGATAGTCGGTGAAGTAGCGCGGCGGCAGCTGGCAGCGCACCTTGATGAAGGCGGTGTTGTCGTCGGAGCGGTCGACGGTGACGATGAAGTCCTCGCGCGCCTTGCCTTCCGCCTTGCCCGACGGCCGCTTGCGCACCCAGGCGAGCCAGTCCGGTACGGTCAGGATCTTGAGCTCGCCCTTCTCGACCCAGCGCAGATCGGCGGACGGATGAAAGGCCGCGGCAAGCTTGTCGGCGTCGCCCTCGTAAAGGCCGTCGAAATAGGTCTGCACGACGCTTTCGACGCTGGATCGATCGTGGCTCATGGGGTGGTCCTCCCGGCAGGGTTTTTGTTCTGAGCGGATTTAGCCATGAAGCGCCGAATTGCACCATGGCCGGCGAAGAAAATTGCGATGTGCCCTGGCGGACAGATTGTCGCTTAGACGCGTCACGCCGGCACGTTCGGGTCCGGCGTCACCTTCGGATCGGGCTTGTTGACGAGATAGAGGCCGGCGATCACCAAGAGCGCCGCGACGCCGAACACCGGGGTCAGCGTGTCGTGCATGATGAAATAGGCCGCGACCACGCCGAACAGCGGCGTGACGAAGGTGAAGGCCGACAGCTTGCTGGCCGAATAGGTCTTCACCATCGCAAACCATATCACGAAGGTGCAGCCGACCACCCAGACCGCCTGATAGGCGAGCAGCGAGATCGACAGCGCGCTCGGCGCATGGTCGATGCGCTCGCCGGCGATGAAGGCGGCGAGCGCCAGAATCGGGATCGAGATCGCAACCTGGTAGCCGAGCGCCTTTTCCGGCGCAGCGCGGCGCAGATTGGTGCCCTTGGCGACCAGCGTGGTTGCCGCCCACAGCGCGCCGCCGCCGACCACCAGGAGGTCGCCGAGCAGCACCTTGGCGTCGACATTCGGCTGCGGCACGCCGATCGCGAGCGCGACGCCGGCAAAGCTCAGCGCCAGCCCGCTCCACTGCACACTGCTCAGCCGCTCGCCGAGGAACTGGTGCGAGCCGAGCGCGACAAAGAACGGCGCGGTGTAGAGGAACACCGAGGCGCGCGACGCCGAGGTGAAGACCAGCCCGGTGAAGATCAGCACGAATTCGAGGCCGAACATCAGACCGGCGATGATGCCGGGGACGAGCGAGCCGTCGCGTTCGAAGAATTTCACGCCGCGCAGCCAGCCGACGATCAGCATCACCGGCAGCGCACCACTGGATCGGATCATCGCCTGCAGCATCGGCGGCACGTCGGGCAGCGCCAGCTTGACCGCGAGCTGGTTGAAACCCCAGCTGACGCACAGCATCAGCATCACGGCGATGGCGCCGGGCGGCAGCCCGTGCCCCGCGGTCACGGGCCTTGCGGCGTTGCTGGTGATGGCTTGGGTCGTCATGTTTCCTCGCGGGCCGGCTTTATCGGCGTGTTGTTGTGTTTCAGTCTCGCTTATGCCGTCATTGCGAAGCAATCCATGCCTCAACAAGCGGATAGATGGATTGCTTCGCTGCGCTCGCAATGACGGGGTGAGAGCGCAAAATGGATTGCCCGCTACTCATTTCGCGCAATGCGCGCAGGTGCCGGCGATCTCGACGACGGAGAGTTTTGGAATGAAGCCCGACGCCCGCGCCGCCGCGGTGAGGCTTTGCGCGACCGGCGCCGCCGGGATCTCGCCGACCGAGCCGCAATGATCGCAGATCAGGAACGCGACCATCGAGGTCTCGTCGTGGTCATGGGCGCAGGCGAGGAAGGCGTTGCGGCTCTCGATGCGGTGGACGAGGCCGTTCTCCATCAGGAAGTCGAGCGCGCGGTAGACGGTAATCGGTGCCGGCCGCGGCATCGACTTGGCCAGCTCGTCGATCACCTCATAGGCGCCGAGCGGGCGGTGGCTCGCGAGCAGCGCCTGCAGCACCTGGCGCCGGATCGGGGTGAATTTCTGGCCTCGGCGCGCACAGACCTGCTCGGCATGCGCCATCGCGTCCGCGGCGCAGCGGCCGTGGTCATGATCGGGGGCGGGAAATGTCGGCTTGGCCAAGCTCATCTGCCCAATGTGTAGCATTTTTGCGCCGGTTCCTAAAGCCCGGCCGGCCGCGCGCGCCAGCCATGTGCGAAATGCGGAGCAGCCCTCCGTTAACCTGGCATGCAGAATTCATAAGCAAGCTTATAATATCCCAAGCTTATGGAGGCAGGACCTATGCGCGGTTCAGTGGATGCGGACTTCTTGTTTACGCTCGGCGAGGTGTTTCGGCTGATCCGCGTCTATGCCGACAAGGAGGCCGCCCGCTACGGCATCACCCGCGCACAATGGGCGGTGCTGGCCAAGGTTGAGCGCAGCGAGGGCATGAAGCAGACCGAGCTTGCCGAGCTGCTGGAGATGCAGCCGATCACGCTGACGCGGTTGATCGACAAGCTCTGCGACAATGGCTGGATCGAGCGCCGCAGCGACGAGAACGACCGCCGCGTCAACCGCCTCTATCTGAAGAAGGCCGCTCGCCCGCTGCTCGGCAAGCTCACCGGCCTGCGCTCCGAACTCACCGCGACCGCGCTCGAGGGCATCAGCCCCACCGAGGCGCATCGCCTGCTCACGCAATTGGAATCGATCAAGGAAAACGTTCGCAATGCCATCCAAGCCCCAGCCGGCGAACCCTCCCGAAAGGAACAGCGCTATGGCTGAACCGGTCCTCAAACTGGCGCCGGAGCAGAAGAGCAATCCGGAGACATCAGCGCCGTCGGGCAAGGCCAGCCGCCAACCGCGCCGCCGCCTGATGGCCGGCCTGCGGCGCTATCGCCGCCTGCTGCTGCTCGTCGTGCTGCCGACCGCGGCCGCAATCGGCGGCATCGTGTTCTATCTCAATGGCGGCCGCTATGTCGGCACTGACGACGCCTATGTCGGTGCGCAGAAGGTGATGATCACGCCGGAAATCTCCGGCAAGATCGACAAGATCCTCATCAGGGAAGGCCAGCACGTCAAGAAGGGCGATGAGCTGTTCGAGATCGACCCGGTGCCGTTCCGCCTCGCGGTCGACCAGGCCAAGGCGGCGCTCGACCAGACCCGGACCACCTATGACAATCTGGTCGACAACATCAAGATCAACGCTCGGATGCTGGAATTCGCCCAGCAGAGCATCGAGCTGAAGAAGCGCGACGTCGAACGCAAGTCGACGCTGGCCAAGCAGAATTTCGGCTCGCAGCTCGACCTCGACAATGCCGCGAACGCGCAGGTCACCGCCGAGAGCCTCGCGCAATACATCAAGCAGCAGATCTCCAAGGACAAGACCCAGCTGCTCGGCGATGTCGACCTGCCGATCGAGCGGTTCCCGCCCTACGCCCAGGCCAAAGCCAAGCTCGACGACGCGCAGCGCAATCTCGATCACACCGTGCTGCGCGCGCCGATGGACGGCGTGGCGACCCAGGTCGACCAGATCCAGCTCGGCCGCTTCGTCGCTGCCGGCGCGCCGGTGTTCTCGGTGATCGACGTCGATCATCCCTGGGTCGACGCCAATCCGAAGGAAAGCGACTTCACCTATGTCGCGGTCGGCCAGGAGGTGACGCTCGACGTCGACGCCTTCCCGAACCATGTGTTCAAGGGCAAGGTCGGCTCGCTGTCGCCGGGCACCGGCGCGCAGTTCGCGATCCTGCCGCCGCAGAACGCCACCGGCAACTTCGTCAAGGTGGTGCAGCGCGTTCCGGTGCGCATCTACTTCGACATGGACGATCCGTTCGTGAAGAAGCTGAAGGCCGGCATGAGCGTCTACGCCACGATCGACACCAACCACCGCCGCACACTGGCCGGCCTGCTCGGCCTCGCGCCGGCGTCCGCGCACCAGGACTGACGGGGGATGTCGACAGGTGAGCGCCTGCTTCACAAACTCCGCTGTCATCGCCCGGCTTGACCGGGCGATCCAGTACGCCGCGGCCTCGCGATTGACGGCACGGCCTCTGGAATACTGGGTCCCCGCGTTCGGCGACGTATGGAAAGAACTGCGCCGCCATCCCCGTCACCCTGAGGTGGCCGCTTCTTCAGCGGCCCTCGAAGGGTCGACGGCCACCAGCCGGGCCGATTCATCCTTCGAGGCTCGCAAGAGCTCGCACCTCAGGATGACGGGACTGAATGATATCTCATACATCCTGACTCGCGGGGACGACGGGCGCGATGTGTGATTACGACCGCCTCGACACGGAAGAAATGATCTGCCGCGCTCGCGACCAACAGGACCGAACTGAATGACTGCACCGTCATCATCCGCCGTCCCCGGCCTGCGCCGGAACATGGTGACGATCTGCGCCATGACGGCGACCATCATGCAGGCGCTGGACACCACGATCGCCAACGTGGCGCTGCCCTACATGCAGGGCTCGCTGTCGGCCTCGCAGGACCAGATCAACTGGGTGCTGACCTCCTACATCGTCGCGGCCGCGATCATGACCGCGCCGGTCGGCTGGATCGCCAACCGCTATGGCAGGAAGCGCATCTTCATCATCTGCTCCGCCGGCTTCACCATTGCCTCGGTGCTGTGCGGCCTCGCGCAGGACATCAACCAGATGGTGTTGTTCCGCCTGCTGCAGGGCGTGTTCGGCGCCGCGCTGGTGCCGCTGTCGCAGGCCGTCATGCTCGACTCCTACGCGCTGCATGAGCGCGCCAAGGCGATGTCGATCTGGGGCATGGGCGTGATGATGGGCCCGATCATGGGGCCCTCGCTCGGCGCCTGGCTCACCGAGACCTATTCCTGGCACTGGGTGTTCTTCGTCAACCTGCCGTTCGGCGCCATCACCGTGCTTGGCCTCGCCATCTTCATGGACGAGACCAAGCAGGACCACAATCTGCGCTTCGACTGGTTCGGCTTCAGCGCGCTCGCGGTGTCGATCGGCGCGCTGCAGCTGGCGCTCGACCGCGGCGAGCAGCTCGGCTGGCTGGAATCCAACGAGATCATGGTCGAGTTCATCGTCGCCGCGGTCGGCGCCTATTTCTTCTTCGCCCATTCGCTGACCACCGACCGGCCGTTCATCCAGTTCGCGCTGTTCAAGGACCGCAATTTCCTCGGCGGCTGCGTGTTCATGACCGTCATGGGCCTCGTGCTGTATTCGACCATGGCGCTGTCCTCGCCTTACCTGCAGAACGTGATCGGCTATCCGATCATCACCGCAGGCCTGCTGCTGGCGAGCCGCGGCGCCGGCACCTTCGTCGCGATGATGCTGGTCGGGCGCATGATGCGCTATATCGAGGCGCGCACCCTGATCATCGCCGGCCTGGCGCTGACCGCGGCCTCGCTGTTCCAGATGACCGGCTGGACCGACATGACCCAGGCGCCCGAGATCATCGTCGTCAGCGTGGTCCAGGGTTTTGGCTTCGGCCTCGTGTTCGTGCCGCTGTCGACGGTGGCGTTCCTGACGCTGCCGGGCCAGTTGCGCACCGACGGCACCTCGATGCTGACGCTGCTGCGCAACGTCGCAAGCTCGGTCGGCATTTCGATCGTGATCGCGCAGCTCACCGAGGGCTCGCGGCGGATCTACGCAAAACTGTCGGAGCAGATCAACCCGTTCAACCACGCGCTGCAGATGCCCGACGTCTCCAGCATGATCAACCTCAACACCGACGCCGGCCGTGCGATGGCCGACAAGATGGTGGCCGCGCAGTCGCAGATCATCGCGTTCTCGCACGACTACCAGCTGGTGATGCTGTTCATCCTGGCTTCGATCCCGCTCGCGATCATGATCGGCTCAACCAAGGCGGCACTGCGCGCGCAGCAGGCACCGACGGATCATGCGGCGGTGATGGAGTAGGGTTTTCGGCAAGCGCGCCCTGCCCCACCCGTCATCCCCGCGCAAAGGCTTCGCCTTTGTCGCTGGAGGTGCTCGCCTCTTCGGCGAGCCTCGAAGGATGCACGGCCCCGATGCGTCCGCATGGAGATAGCCGGGCCGTCGACCCTTCGAGGCTCGCAAGAGCTCGCACCTCAGGGTGACGGGGATAGAGTGAGGACGCGGCCCCCTACCAAGGAGCGAGCCGCAGCCCCTGCAAGCCGCGTTGACTTTCCCGCCCCCGCTCCCAATACTCCGCAAAAAATAAAACCCGTCACAAATGACGGCTTCAGGGAGGATGCGATGCCGACGTCACGCAGGACGCTGCTCAAGACATCCGCGGCTGCCGCCGCTGCTTTCAGCTTCGATTGGACACGCGCGCAGGCCCAGGCCGAAACGGTCAGGATCGGCGTGATCTACGATCTCACCGGGCCGTTTGCCGCCGGCGGCTCGGTCGCCTGCTCGATCGGCACCCAGATCGCGATCGATCTCGTCAACGAGAAGGGCGGCGTCGACGGCAAGTACAAGATCGCCCCCGTCAATGTCGATTCCCAAAGCAAGCCGGACGTTGCCATCAACGAGGCCAACCGCCTGATCGATCAGGAGAAGGTCGACATCCTCAACGGCGTGTATGCGAGCTCGCACGCGGTGCCGCTCGCCGCCAAGGTCGAACAGCAGAAGCGCATCCTCTGGATCACGACCGCGGTCTCGACCGCCGTGTTCAAGGACAAGAACCTGCAATATGTGTTCCGGGCACAGATCCATTCCGACCAGTATGGCCAGGCCTTTGCCAGCTTCATCGCCGAGCATGCCAAGGCCAAGCTCGGCATGGACCCGAAGGACGTCAAGGTTGCGCTGATCCACGAGGACGGCCCCTATGGCGTCGGCGTCGCGGCAGCCGACGAGGCGTTTGCGAAGCAGGAAGGCCTGCAGGTCGTGCTCAAGGAGGGCTATTCGGCTTCGGCGCCCGACCTCTCGGTGCTGGTCACCAAGCTGAAGCGCGCCAAGCCCGACGTGATCTCGCACGCCGGCTACAATCCCGACATCACGCTGTTCCTGCGCCAGGCGCGCGAGAGCGGACTGAAGTTCAAGATGCTGTTCGGCGCCGGCGCCGGCTACAGCCAGCTCGACAAGCTGCGCGAGAGCTTCGGCACCGACATCGACAATTTCTGCAACATCGATCCGGTGCCGGCGCAACTGCTCGATCCCGCCAAGCTCGCGCCCGGCGTCGGCGATCTCACCAAGGTGATGGTCGCGCGCTACCGCGAAAAGACCAATGCCACCGAGGTGCCGCCGCACTGCTCGATGGGTTTCAACCAGACCTGGATCCTGCTCAACAATGTGCTGCCGGTCGCCAAGGAGAAGTATGGCGGCTTCGATCCCGAAGCGATCCGCAAGGCGGCGCTCGACGTCGACATCGCGCCGGGCGGCACCATTCAGGGCTATGGCGTGAAGTTCTTCCGGCCCGGCACCCCGCTCTCCGGCCAGAACGAGCGCTCGACCCCGGTCGTGATGCAGAACGCCGGCCAGCGCATCTCCGTGGTCTGGCCGACCAACATCCGGACGCAGGACCCGGTGTTTCCGCTGCCGAAAGGATCGGTGTACGGGGCGTAGGGTGCAAGCCGTGAAGTGAATTTGCCACCGCAGCGGCGGTGCACCCTCTCCCCTTGTGGGAGAGGGTGGCTTCGATGCCTCGCATCGAAGCCGGGTGAGGGGTCTCTCTCCGCGAGTGACCCTCTCGCGATGTGAGTACGCGGCGGCAACCCCTCATCCGGCGCCGTAGCCGATGCAAAGCATCGGCGTTCTAAGAGACGGCGGCCGGTAGGCCGCCTTTGCCACCTTCTCCCACAAGGGGAGAAGGAAGAGGGCTGCGGCTATAACACCACCCGCCGCCCCTCATCCGCGGCCCAGTAGCCGGCGTAGTTCACCTTCGTCGTCTCATACGCCAGCGCGAGGTCGGCGAGCGGCGCCCGGCCGGTTGCGACGCATTCCATGAAGTCCTGGACCTCCTGCAGATAGCCGCGGGTCCATTCCTCCTCGAGGCAGACGAACTGCCAGCCGGTTTTGCGGTCGACCTTTTCGGTGATGTAGACCGCGGCGAGCTTCTCCTCGGAGGTCTGGTAGCTGGTCAGATGCGTGTTCGGCGTGATGTTGGCGAACAGCGAGCCGCCACTCGTATACGTCTCGATCAGGTTGCGCACGCCGCCCATGATCATGTCGCCGGAAAACACCGTCGCCTTGGTGCCGTCGGAGAAGGTTGCGGTCAGCGTGCCCCAATCCTCGACATCGACCGGATTGGCCTTGATGAAGCTGCGCTCCTCGGCCTTGAGGCCGGCCGTGACGTTGCCGACGTCGCAGGTGACGCTGGCAACCGTGATGGTCTCGCCGCGGGCGCAGGCCTCGACCTGCTTGAGATAGAGCACCGCCGACAGCGGATGGCAGCCCATCCGGATCAGCGAGCCGCCGCCGGTCATCGCCCACTCCGCGGCATGCGCGGCGTGCGAGCCGGAATGGCTCTCCTCACCCTTCATGAACAGGATCTTATCCCCCGTGGCGCGGATGATCTCCGCGGTCTTGGTCACCGCCGGCGCGTAGATCCAGTCCTCGGCATACATGAAGAGCTTTCCGGTCCGTTCGATCGCGGCACGGGTCGCCTCCATTTCCTCCATGACGCGCTGATACATCAGCGCCTTGGGCACGGTTTTGCCGATCGGCGCCATGTCGCCGTCGCGGCCGAAATAGCCGGTGAACGGCTTTTCGCAGATCACGTGCTTGCCCGCCTGCATCGCCTGCACGATCATCGCCGCATGCAGATTGGGCGGCGTGCAGATGTCGATGACGTCGAGCTCACGGTCGGCGACGAGCTCGGCGAAGCTGCGATAGGCATTCGGGATCTGGTGCTTGCGCGCGAAGTCGCGAACATGATCGCCGCGCGCCGCCACCGCCCTCACCTCCACGTCGACGCCGTAGACGCGCCGATAGGCATACATGTGCAGCTCCGACACGAAGCCGCAGCCGGCCAGACCGATCCTGATTGTTGTCATTGAAATGTCTCCGCGCCCTCAGGCGGAAGCAGCGTAGCGTGCCGCCATCACCGCGTCGAACGCATTTCCCATCGCGGCAACGGACGGCGTCATCCCCGTGAACAGCGCGAACGCATCCGCCGCGGCGCCGATCGCGAGATCGCGCCCGGTCATCACCTCGGCGCCCTTTGCCTTCGCCGCTGAAAGCAGCGGGGTCCATAGCGGCGAATAGACGGCATCGGCGACCCACATCGCCGGATGCAGCAACGTATCAGGCACCGGCGTATCGCGGTTCGGCAGCATCCCGATCGGGGTTGCATTGACGAGGCCGGCCGCGCCCTCGACCGCGGCTTCGACGCTCGCGGCGCTGCGAACCGCGATGGCGCCTTGCAACCGGTCGGCGAGCTGCGCGGCCCTGGCGGGATCGGAATCGAAGATGCGGAGCTCGCCGACGCCGAGCCCGGCCAATGCGAACGCGATCGCCTTGCCGACACCGCCGGCCCCGATCAGCGCGATCACGCCGCGTGGCGTGGTCGCGAGCAGCGGCTGGATCGCGCGGGCAAAACCAGTCGCGTCGGTGTTGTGCCCGATCAGCCGCGAGCCGTCGACGACGATGGTGTTGACCGCGCCAATCGCGCGGGCGTCCGGCACGAGGTCGTCGAGCAGATCGACCACCGCCTCCTTGTAAGGGAAGGTGACATTGACGCCGGCAAAGCCGAGCCGTCTGACACCCTCGAGCATCGCACGCAGATCGTCGCGCCCGGCGCCGGGCACTTCGATCAGCTGATAGTGACAGTGGGCGCCAAGCGCGGCGGCAGCCTGCTCATGCATCGCCGGCGCGGCCGAATGCGCGATCGGATATCCAAGCAGGCCGGTGAGGAAGCGGTTGCGCGTCATTCCTCACCCTCCGGGGATCAGACGTCGAAGAACACCGTCTCGCGGTCGCCCTGCAAATGGACGTCGAAGGTGTAGGCGTTGCCAGCACCCTTCCGCGCGATCAGCGTGGCGCGGCGATCGGCCGGCACCTGCGCCAACACCGGATCGCCGGCATTGCCGGCCTCGTCGTCGAAATAGATCCGGGTGTAGAGATGCAGCAGCATGCCGCGCGCGAATACCGCGAGCAGGATGTGCGGCGCCTGCGGGTTGCCGTCGGGATCGGGCACCGAGCCGGGCTTGATGGTGTCGAACGCGTAGAAGCCGCTCTTGTCGGTGCCGCAGCGGCCAAAACCCTTGAACGAAGAATTCGGCAGTGCGCGCTTGTCCTGCGGGTCGGAGAAGCGGCCCTGTGCGTCGGCCTGCCAGATCTCCAGCATGCAGTCCACGACCACGGCACCGTCGCCGTCATAGACCTTGCCCTCGACGCGGATGCGATCGCCGGAGACGTCCGGCGTCAGCAAATTGTTGGTGAAGGCGTCGTTCCACTCGTATTCGCCGTTCGGGGTCAGGCCGTATTTGAAATAGGGGCCGACGGTTTGCGATGGGGTCACTCCATCAGGACGCTGGTTCGACACGTTACTTGGTCTCCATCGGCGTGGCGTTACGCCCGCGCAGCACGATATCGAAGCGGTAGCACAGCGCCCATTCCGGCTTGGTGTTCTCGAGATCGAACGACGACACCATCCGCATCCGCGCCTTCTCGTCGGTCACCGAGTTGAAGATCGGGTCGAACGGAAACAGCGGGTCGCCGGGGAAATACATCTGCGTCACCAGGCGCGACACGAAGGAATGGCCGAACACCGAGAAGTGGATGTGCGCGGGCCGCCAGGCGTTGTGATGATTGCCCCAGGGATACGCGCCGGGCTTGATGGTGATGAACTTGTAATAGCCGGTGGCATCGCTCTGGGTGCGGCCGGCGCCCGTAAAATTCGGATCGAGCGGCGCCGGATGCTGGTCGACGACATGGACGTAGCGGCCGCAGGCATTGGCCTGCCACAGCTCGACCAGCGTGTTCGGCACGCCGCGGCCATCCTCGTCGAGGACGTGGCCGTGCACGATGATGCGTTCGCCGAGCGGCTCGCCCTTGGCCTGGATGGTGAGGTCGTTGTCGTGCTCGCGCACGGTCTCATGGCCATAGACCGGTCCGGTGAGCTCGGAGAGCGTGTGGCGGATCGGGATCAGCGGCCTCGAGGGCGAGCGCTTCACGGTGGAGCGATAGTCCGGCGACAGCCGCGCCGGATGCGCCGCAAGCGATTGCAGCGGGTACAGTAACGTCATGGCGTAGTCCTCCGCGGCCCATCTTAATGAGCCGTCCGCTGATCATTATCGGACATAACCAATATGGGGAAGGGCTGTTTTCAGCCCTTCCAAGCCATTGGATTAGTTCAGCTTTTCGATCGCAACGGCAACGCCCTGGCCGACGCCGACGCACATAGTTGCCAGAGCAAGCTTTCCGCCCCGCTTCTCCATGCCGTGCACGGCGGTCAAGACCAGCCGCGCGCCGCTCATGCCGAGCGGATGGCCGAGCGCAATCGCGCCACCATGCGGATTGACGAAGTCGGCGTCTTCCTTGACGCCGAGCTGGCGCAGGCAGGCGATGCCCTGCGAAGCGAAGGCCTCATTGAGCTCGATCAGATCGAAGTCCGACACCTTGATGCCGAGCCGCTCGACCAGCTTCTTCGTCGCCGGTACCGGACCGATGCCCATGATGCGCGGCGGCACAGCGGCCGACGCAAGGCCGAGAATCTTCGCGCGCGGGGTCAGGCTGTGCTTCTTCACAGCTAGCTCGGAGGCGAGGATCATCGCGGCGGCGCCGTCGTTGACGCCGGATGCGTTACCGGCGGTCACGGTGCCCGGATTGCGCACGATCGGCTTCAGCTTCGCCAGACCTTCGAGCGTGGTCTCCGGGCGCGGATGCTCGTCCTTGTCGACGGTGATGGGACCGGCCTTGCCGCCGGGCACCTGGATCGGGACGATCTCCTCGGCGAAATAACCCGAGGCGATCGCAGCGCCGGCGCGTTGCTGCGAGCGGATCGCCATCGCGTCCTGGTCGGCGCGCGAGACCTGGAATTCTTCCGCGACGTTCTCGCCGGTCTCCGGCATCGCATCGACGCCGTACTGCGCCTTCATCAAGGGGTTGATGAAGCGCCAGCCGATCGTGGTGTCGAAAATGTCGGCCGAGCGCGCGAAGGCTTCCGGCGCCTTGCCCATCACGAACGGCGCGCGCGTCATCGATTCGACGCCGCCGGCGATCGCGAAATCGATCTCGCCGGCGCGGATGGCGCGGCCCGCGGCGCCGACCGCGTCGAGGCCGGACGCGCAGAGCCGGTTCAGGGTCTGCCCGGGAACCGTATCGGGCATGCCGGCGAGCAGAAGCGCCATGCGCGCGACGTTGCGGTTGTCCTCGCCGGCCTGGTTGGCGCAGCCGAAATAGACTTCATCCACCTGCGACCAGTCGAGACCGGGATGCTTGGCCATCAGCGCCTTGATCGGGGCCGCGGCGAGGTCGTCGGCGCGCACCTTGGCGAGCGAGCCGCCGAAACGGCCGATCGGGGTTCGGACGGCATCGCAAATATAGACATCACGCATTGAATCTCTCCCTGAATGCCGTGGCTTAGGCGCTGGATGGCTTGGAACTTGAGGGGAGTTTTAGGAGCGCGGCCGCTGCAGGTCAATTGACGCCGCTGCGGGCCATCAGCGCATTCCCATGAGGGCTGGCCGTGGAGAGGGTGGAAAACCCTGTGTTCTCGGATAGGACCGCACGGCGAAATTTTGTAGTTTCCGCCCCCTCATGACAGTCCAACAGCCCATTCCCGTTCCGCCCGAGCCCGCGCCCGCTGAAGCATCGTCGCGCGTCACGCCGATGATGGAACAGTATCTCGAGATCAAGGCCGCACACCCGGGCCTCTTGCTGTTCTACCGGATGGGCGATTTCTACGAGCTGTTTTTCGAGGATGCCGAGATCGCCTCGAAGGCGCTCGGCATCGTGCTGACCAAACGCGGCAAGCATCAGGGCATGGATATCCCGATGTGCGGCGTGCCGGTCGAGCGCTCCGAGGATTATCTGCATCGCCTGATCGGCGCCGGCCACCGCGTCGCGGTGTGCGAGCAGACCGAGAATCCGGCCGAAGCCAAGGCGCGCGGCAACAAGAGCGTGGTCCGCCGCGGCGTGGTGCGGCTGGTGACGCCGGGCACGCTGACCGAAGACACGCTGCTCGACGCCCGCACCAACAATTATCTGATTGCGATCGCACGGGCCCGCGGCTCGGCCGGCGCCGACCGGCTCGGGCTCGCCTGGATCGACATTTCGACCTCCGAATTCATGGTGACGGAATGCGCGACCGCGGAGCTTGCCGCGACGCTGGCGCGCATCAACCCGAACGAGGCGATCGTCACCGACGCGCTCTATGGCGACAGCGAGCTCGCGCCGACCTTGCGCGAGCTGCCGTCGGTGACGCCGCTGACCCGCGACGTGTTCGACAGCGCCACCGCCGAGCGGCGGCTGTGCGACTATTTTGCCGTTGCGACGATGGACGGCCTCTCGGCGATGTCGCGGCTGGAGGCAACCGCCGCGGCCGCCGCCGTTACCTATATCGACCGCACCCAGGTCGGCAAGCGCCCGCCACTGTCGCCGCCGGCGCGCGAGGCCGCCGGCACCACGATGGCGATCGATCCGGCGACCCGCGCCAATCTCGAGCTGACGCGCACGCTCGCCGGCGAACGCCGCGGCTCGCTGCTCGATGCGATCGACTGCACCGTCACCGCCGCCGGCTCGCGGCTGCTGGCGCAGCGCCTCGCCGCGCCGCTCACCGATGTTGCGGTGATCGCGCGGCGGCTCGATGCGGTCTCGACCTTCGTCGCGGACAGCGCGGCACGCGAGGATATCAGAACCGTGTTGAAGGCGGCGCCCGACATGTCGCGCGCGCTGGCGCGGCTATCGGTCGGCCGCGGCGGCCCACGCGACCTCGCCAGCCTACGCGATGGCATCCTCGCCGCCGACCAGGCGCTCGATTTGCTTGCACAGGTCGACAATCCGCCGGCGGAAATCGCTGCGGTGATGGCGGCGCTGCGGCGGCCCTCGCGCGATCTGGCGCAGGAATTTTCCCGCGCGCTCTCCGAGCAATTGCCGCTGATCAAGCGCGACGGCGGCTTTGTCCGCGAGGGCTATGAGGCCGCGCTCGACGAGAGCCGGAACTTGCGCGATGCCTCGCGCCTCGTCGTCGCCGCGATGCAGGCGCGCTACGCCGAGGACACCGGCATCAAGACGCTGAAGATCCGGCACAACAACGTGCTCGGCTATTTCGTCGAGGTCACCGCGCAGCATGGCGACAAGCTGTTCGCGCCGCCGCTCAACGCCACCTTCATCCATCGCCAGACGCTGGCGGGGCAGGTCCGCTTCACCACGTCCGAGCTCGGCGAGACCGAGGCGAAGATCGCCAATGCCGGCGAGCGCGCGCTCAACCTCGAGCTCGAGATCTTCGAGCGGCTGAGCGCAATGGCGCTCGCGGCGAGCGACGATTTGCGCAACGCCGCGCATGCCTTTGCGATGCTCGACGTCGCGACCGCATTGGCCAAGCTTGCGATCGACGACAATTACGTGCGGCCGGAGGTCGACGGCTCGCTCGGCTTTGCAATCGAGGGCGGTCGCCACCCGGTGGTCGAGCAGGCGCTGAAGCGCGACGGCCAGCCGTTCATCGCCAATGCCTGCGATCTCTCTCCCGCGCCGGGCCAGACGTCCGGCCAGCTCTGGCTGCTCACCGGCCCGAACATGGCCGGCAAATCGACCTTCCTGCGCCAGAACGCGCTGATCGCGCTGCTGGCGCAGATCGGCTCTTACGTGCCGGCATCGCGGGCGCGGCTCGGCATCGTCGACCGCCTGTTCTCGCGCGTCGGCGCCGCCGACGACCTCGCGCGCGGGCGCTCGACCTTCATGGTCGAGATGGTCGAGACCGCCGTCATCCTCAACCAGGCCAGCGAGCGGTCGCTCGTGATCCTCGACGAGATCGGCCGCGGCACCGCGACCTTCGACGGGCTGTCGATCGCCTGGGCCGCGATCGAGCATCTGCATGAGAGCAACCGCTGCCGCACGCTGTTCGCGACGCATTATCACGAGCTGACCGCGCTCTCAGCCAAGCTGCCGCGGATGTTCAACGCGACGGTGCGGGTCAAGGAATGGCAGGGCGACGTCGTGTTCCTGCACGAGGTGCTGCCCGGCTCCGCCGACCGCTCCTACGGCATCCAGGTCGCCAAACTCGCTGGCCTGCCGCCGGCAGTGATCGCGCGTGCCAAATCGGTGCTGGCGAAACTTGAAGCGCAGGACCGCGGCCAGACCGCGCGCGCACTGGTCGACGACCTGCCGCTGTTCGCGGTGCCCTCGCGCGCCGCCGCGGAGGACAAGCCGCCGAGCGAGGCTGACCTGCTGGTAGAGGCCGTGAAGGCGCTGCATCCCGACGAGATGTCGCCGCGCGAAGCGCTGGAGGCGCTGTATGCGCTGAGGGCGAAGCTGCCGAAACAGTGACCCGTAGCCCGGATGCAGCGCAGCGAAATCCGGGGCGGCTCTCTCCGTTGCACGATCGCCCCGGATTGCGCTGCGCTGCATCCGGGCTACGCACCTCTCTCCACCGTCATTGCGAGCCAACGGGTCGCGCGAACGCGCGCCCGATGACAGGCTCCGCGAAGCAACCCATCGTTCCACATGCGCGGAGAGATGGATTGCTTCGGCGCTGCGCTCCTCGCAATGACGGTGGTTAGATCCGGGCCTTTTTCCTTCGCCCCATCCACCACAGCGCCAGATTCCACACGATGCAGGTGGCGAGCGCGCAGCTCAGCCCGATCGCGGAGCCGAATTGCAGCACTGCGACATGCAGCACGGCGACGCCGAGGCCGAAGCCGAGCAGCCCCCAGGCGCTGTTGGCGAGCACGGCGGCGGTCGCGGGGCCGCCGATGCGCGGATGCAGGATCAGCATCATCGAGGAGAACACGATCGGGAACAGCGCCATCACGCCGGTGACGCGCGGGCCGACCCAGCTCGACGCGGTGACCACGGTGCCGACCAGGCTCGCGACCAGCGCGGCGCGCAGCGGGATGTCGTACCAGCGCCGGGCGATCAGCGGCATTTTCGCGACGTGCCGATAGGGCTTGAGCAGCGGGATGCAGATCGCGAAGGTGATGGCGTTGAGGATCAGTCCGCCGGCAAGCGACCATGCGAACTGGCGCACGACGGTGGCGAGCACCAGCCACAAGGCGATCGCAGCGCCTGCGCTGATCCACATGCTGAAGCGCTGCGCCAGCACAGCATAGGTCAAGCCCATCAGGATCGTCGCCGCGTTGACCGGCAGGCTCGACAGCGCGCCCTCGGCGACGAAGGCCGCGTCGTGGTCGAGCGCGAGGAAGGTGTAGGACGGTCCCGCCGAGATCGGCAGGGTCGCGATCAGCGCCCCGATCACCGGCCCCGACCGCTCCGTGATGATCGACGCGCTGACCACGAACGCCGCCGCAACGGCCATCCGCAGCACGAGGAGCAGGAGGAAGTGGAGTTCGGGGGACATTTCTTGTTTTTCTTACCCTCCCCTGGAGGAGGAGGGTCGGCTCACATTGAGCGAAGCGAGATGGGAGGCGGGGTGGGGTGATCTCTCCATTCGGGCACCGATCGGGTGGAGAGACTTTCACCCCACCCCGTCTCCCATCTCGCGATGCGAGACGACCCTCCCCCTCCAGGGGAGGGTGAAAGCGCCTACACCCGCGCCATCGTCACCGTCACCTTCGGGCCGTTCTTGATGGTCTGATAGACCACGCAATAACGCTCGGTCAGCTTCAGCAGCAGATCCAGCTTGTCCTGCGGCGCGTCGGTGCCGATCTCGAAGCGGAGGCGGATTTCGCGGAAGCCGACCGGGGTCTCCTTGTCGACGCCGAGCGTGCCGCGGAAATCGAGATCGCCCTCGGCGAACACATTGCCGACCTTGAGCGGCACCTCGATCGCGGTGGCGACCGATTTCAGGGTGACGCCGGCGCAGGCGACCAGCGCCTCCAGCAGCATGTCGCCGGAGCAGAGCTCGAGTCCGGAGCCGCCGGTAGCGGGGTGGAGGCCGGCTATCGCCAGCGCGCGTCCGGTTTCGACCTTGCAGGAGATGCTCTCGCTGTCGGTCGAGCCCTTGGCTTTCAGCGTGATCACGGCGGCGGAGGGATCGGTCTTGTAGCGCTCCTTGATCGGAGCCTGCATTGCGCGGAGTTCGGCGGCGTCCATGGTTCTTCTCCCGGCGGTTCTTGAGATCATCATACGATTGCAAGGAATCGCATGATGATCTCATCTTTTTTGTTTGAGCATGATCTCCTCGGAAAACCGGCCTCCACTTTTCCGGATCATGCTCTAATGCCGATGTAAGACCTTATCGGGGGGATGTCACCACCACATCGCCTCGCCGGCGTTGGATTTGTCGGCGGTATCGCGCACCGCACGGTCCAGCGAGCGGTCGAGCGCGGTCAGCACGCGGCGCTTGAAATTGTCGAACAGCTCGGATTTGCGGTCGCGCGGCCGCGCCAGGTTGATGGTGATCTCCTGAAACAGCCGGCCCGGCCGCGGCCGCATCACCAGCACCCGGTCGGCCAGCACCACGGCCTCGTCGACATCGTGGGTGACCAGGATCAGGGTCGGCCGCGTGTCGGCCCAGAGATCGAGCAAATGATCCTGCAGATCGCGGCGGGTGAAGGCATCGAGCGCCGAAAACGGCTCGTCGAGCAGCAGCACCTCGGGCTGCGGCACCAGCGCGCGCGCGATCGCCACCCGCTGCGCCTGCCCGCCGGAGAGCTCGCGCGGCCAGGCATTGGCCTTATCAGCGAGACCGACGCGGGCCAGCGCCGCGGCGATCCGCTCGCGCCTGACCTCGGCGGGGAGATCGGCGAGGCCGAAGCCGATATTGTCGGCGACGGTGAGCCACGGCAGCAGCCGCGGCTCCTGAAAGATGATCCCGATCTTGGCATGCGGCGAGGTGATCACGGCGTTGTCGAGGATCACCGCGCCCGAGGTGGCGCGGTCGAGCCCGGCGACGGCGCGCAGCAGCGTCGACTTGCCGCAACCGGAACCGCCGATGATGGCGATGATCTCGCCAAGCTGGATCTCCGCCGAGAAGCGCTCCAGCGCGTGGACGCCGTTGGGATAGGTCTTGCCGACGTCCTTCAGCGCCAGCATCAGACCCCTCCCCGCGCGCCGAATGCATCCTGCCAGCGCAACAGCGGCGCAGCGGCGACCTCGATCAGCCAGTCGGTCAGCTTGCCGAGAATGGCAAAGATCACGATCGCGGCGAGGATCTGCGCCGGCTTGCCGAGCTGCTGGCCGTCGAGCAGGAGATAGCCGAGGCCCTCCGAGGCGCCGATCAGTTCAGCCGCGACCACGAACATCCACCCCAAGCCAAGACCGACCCGCAGCGCCACCACATAGGCCGGCAGCACCGCGGGCAGCAGGATGCGGCGGATCATCGCCGGGCCGGACAGGCGGAAGACGCGGCCGACCTCGACGATCTTGCGATCGACCGAGAGGATCGCGCCCATCACCCCGAGATAGATCGGAAAGAACACCCCGACCGCGATCAGCACGATCTTCGAGGTCTCAAAGATGCCGAGCCAGAGCACGAACAGCGGCACCCAGGCCAGCGAGGGGATCGCGCGCATCGCCTGCACGGTCGGATCGAGCAGCCGGCGGGCGAAGCTCCAGTAACCGGAGATGGCGCCGAGAATCGTGCCGGCGATGACGCCGAGCGCAAATCCCGCGCCGACCCGCCACAAGGTCGCGAGGATATGACGCGTCAGCTCGCCGCTTTTGCCGAGCTCGACGATGGTCTCGAGCACCTTTGAGGGCGGCGGCACCAGGCGGCCGTTGGAATAGCCGAGATCAACGACGAGTTCCCACCCGAGCGCACACGCCACCGGCAGCACCAGCCCGAGCGCCGGCCGCGCATAGCGCGACCATCGCGCCGACGCTGCTCGCGGCGCGGCCGTCTGTTCCAGCACGGGCAGGTCAACGGTCATGGCCATAGCAAGAACTATTCTTCGCGCGGGATTGCAAGGTGGCTCGGGCTGGCATTCCTCTTCCTTCTCCCCTTGTGGGAGAAGGTGGCGCGGACGTAGTCCGCGACGGATGAGGGGTTGGCTCCGCTTGCGAGAGTTTGCCGTGGGGAAAGAACCCCTCACCCGGCTTCGCTTCGCGAAGCCACCCTCTCCCACAAGGGGAGAGGGTGCAGCGTTACTAATTCGTCGGCAGCGGGACCTGATCGTCGATCAACGCATCCAGTGCCGCCTTCACGTCGGTCTTGGCATCGATCACGCCGGCCTGCTGCAGCGCCAGGCCCGCGGCGAGGATGGACTCCCGCTGCGGCGCGCCGATCCGGCTGTGGGTCAGCTCGGTGCGTTCCTTGAGCTGCTTGTCGACCACAGCATCCGGCAGCCTGGTCACCGCAATGAAGGTCTTCTTCAGCTCGTCGTAATTCGCCAGCGAATATTTTCGCGCCTCTTCGTAAGTGGCGAGCACGCGGCGGACGATGTCCGGGTGATCCTTCAGGAACTCTTCGCGCACATTGAGGATGCCCCAGGTGTTGGCATCGGCCTTGCGGTAGAACAGTTTTGCGCCGTCCTCGATCTCGGCCTGCGCCATCATCGGGTCGAGGCCGGCCCAGGCGTCGACGTCGCCGCGGATCAGCGCGGTCTTGCCGTCGGCGTGCTGCAAGAGCACCGGCATGATGTCCTTTTCGGTGAGGCCGGCGCCGAGCAGCGCGCGAACCAGGAAGATGTGCGGATCGGTGCCGCGGGTCACCGCGACGCGCTTGCCCTTAAGGTCGGCGACCGAGGCAATCTTGGAGTCCTTGCCGGTCACCAGCGCAGTCCATTCCGGGCGCGAATAGACGTAGACCGATTTGATCGGATTGCCGTTGATCCTGGCGACCAGCGCGGCCGAGCCCGCGGTCGAGCCGAGATCGATCGATCCGGCATTGAGGAATTCGAGCGCCTTGTTGGAGCCGGCCGACTGCACCCAGACGACGCTGATGCCGTCCTTGGCGAATTCCTTCTCCAGCAGGCCCTTCTGCTTGAGCACCAGCGACACCGGATTGTAGGTCGCCCAGTCGATCCGGATCTCCTTCAGCGCATCGGCGGCAAAGGCCACGCCGGGAAACAGGGCGGAGACCGCGAACAGCGCGGCAGCGGCGCGCCGGGAAAATATCTGCATCCGTCGATCTCCTCGATGTGAATAAGAAACCGTCTTTTAATTCAACTACTTAGGCTTGCGGTCAACGAGAAAATCTCTACCCTTTGTCTGACGGTGCGAGAACGATCTTGCTCGAAGCACCGCTGATACAGCATGGAGCCGCTGTCCTCATACTTTGGTCAGTGACAGCAACGGCTCCGTCCGATATCGGATGGACGTATGGACAGCATCGTAGCCGAGGTCCGCGCTGAAGCGGATGATCGTTTCGAGACCGCGCGGATCACCGCGGCGGTCAATGCGCTCGCCGAACAGCATGCCGGCCGCGAGGATCAGTTCCGCGCCGCGATGGCGCAACTGCTCAAGGCCGAACTGATTGCGGCGCGCGCCAAGGCGCAGGCGCTGTTGCTGAAAGATCGTCATGGCCGGCGCTGCGCCGAGCGGCTCTGCTTCGTGCAGGACGAGATCATCCGCATCCTCTATGCGGCGGCGACCAAGCATCTCTACCACTCGCCGATCCCCTCGGGCGCCGAGCGCATGGCAGTGGTTGCGACCGGCGGCTATGGCCGCGGGCTGATGGCGCCGGAGTCCGACATCGATCTGTTGTTCATCCTGCCCTACAAGCAGACCGCGTGGGGCGAGCAGGTCGCCGAAGCGATCCTCTATTGCCTCTGGGACATGGGGCTGAAGGTCGGCCACGCCACCCGCTCGGTCGACGAATCGATCCGCCAGGCGCGCGGCGACATGACGATCCGCACCGCGATCCTGGAGACCCGCTTCCTGACCGGCGACCAGCCGCTCTATGACGAACTGGTCGAGCGCTTCGACAAGGAGGTGGTGCAGGGCACCGCGTCCGAATTCGTCACCGCCAAGCTTGCCGAACGCGAGGAGCGGCACCGCCGGGCCGGCCAGTCGCGCTATCTGGTCGAGCCCAACGTCAAGGACGGCAAGGGCGGACTGCGCGACCTGCACACGCTGTTCTGGATCGCGAAATACGTCTACCGCGTGCGCGAGACCGACGAACTGCTGGAGCGCGGCGTGTTCGACGCCCAGGAGTACCGCACCTTCCGCCGCTGCGCCGATTTCCTCTGGTCGGTGCGCTGCAACCTGCACTTCTTCGCCGGCCGCGCCGAGGAGCGGCTGTCGTTCGACATGCAGCGCGAGATCGCGGTGCGACTCGGCTACACCTCGCATCCGGGCATGCAGGACGTCGAGCGCTTCATGAAGCACTACTTCCTGATCGCGAAAGACGTCGGCGACCTCACCGCGATCCTGTGCGCCAAGCTCGAGGAGGAGCAGAAGAAGCCGGCGCCGGTGCTGAGCCGCATGGTGGCACGCTTCCGCCCCTCGACCAAGCGGCGGCGGGTGCCTGAAAGCGACGACTTCATCGTCGACAACAACCGCATCAACCTCGCCGCGCCCGACGTGTTCAAGCAGGATCCGGTCAATCTGATCAGGATCTTCCGGCTCGCGCAGAAGAACAGCCTCGCCTTCCATCCCGACGCAATGCGCACGGTGACGCGCTCGCTCAAGCTGATCAACACGCCGCTGCGCGAGGACGAGGAAGCCAACCGCCTGTTCATGGAGATTCTGACCTCCGACAACGCCGAGACCGTGCTGCGGCGGATGAACGAGACCGGTGTGCTCGGCCACTTCATTCGCGCCTTCGGCAAGATCGTGTCGATGATGCAGTTCAACATGTACCACCACTACACGGTGGACGAGCACCTGATCCGCTGCATCGGCTTCCTGCAGGACATTGAGCGCGGCGGCAACGAGGAGTTCACGGTCGCCAGCGACCTGTTCCGCAAGATCCGGCCCGAGCACCGCGCGGTGCTCTACATCGCAACGCTGCTGCACGACGTCGCCAAGGGCCGGCCCGAGGACCATTCGATCGCCGGCGCCCGGGTGGCGCGGCGGCTGTGCCCGCGGCTCGGCTTCTCGCCTGCCGACACCGAGCTGGTGGCCTGGCTGATCGAGGAGCATCTGACGATGTCGACGGTGGCGCAGTCGCGCGACCTGTCCGACCGCAAGACGATCGAGAATTTTGCCGCCGTGGTGCAATCGGTCGAGCAGATGAAGCTGCTGACGATCCTCACCACCGCCGACATCCGCGGCGTCGGCCCGGGTGTCTGGAACGGCTGGAAGGCGCAGCTGATCCGCACGCTGTATTACGAGACCGAGCCGGTGCTGACCGGCGGCTTCTCGGAAGTGAACCGCGCCCAGCGCATCGCGGTGGCGCAGGCCGAATTCCGCGCCGCCTTCACCGAATGGCCGGAAGCCGAGCTCAACGCCTATATCGGCCGGCATTACCCGGCCTATTGGCTCAAGGTGGAGCTGCCGCGAAAAATCCGCCAGGCGCGCTTCATCCGCGCCAGCGAGCAGGCCGGGCACAAGCTCGCGATCAATGTCGGCTTCGACGAGCTGCGCAGCGTCACCGAGCTGACGATTCTTGCCACCGACCATCCCTGGCTGCTGTCGATCATCGCCGGCGCCTGCGCCTCGGCCGGCGCCAACATCGTCGACGCCCAGATCTACACCACGACCGACGGCCGCGCGCTCGACACCATCTCGATCTCGCGGGAATACGACCGCGACGAGGACGAGGGCCGCCGCGCGACAAGAATCGGCGAGATGATCGAGCACGTGCTGGAGGGCAAGCTCCGCCTGCCGGAGGCGGTGGCGAAGCGCACCGTGCGCAGCAAGGCGCGGCCGTTCGTTGTCGAGCCGGAGGTGACCATCAACAACCAGTGGTCCGACCGCTACACCGTGATCGAGGTGTCCGGCCTCGACCGGCCCGGCCTGCTCTACCAGCTCACCACGGCGATCTCAAAACTCAACCTCAACATCGCCTCCGCCCATGTCGCGACCTTCGGCGAGCGCGCCCGCGACGTATTCTACGTCACCGATTTGCTCGGCGCCCAGATCACCGCGCCGACCCGCCAGGCCGCGATCAAGAGCGCGCTGTTGCATCTGCTCGCGAGCGAGGACCAGGCGGCGAAGCCGGCGGCGTAGGAAGTTTACCTCGCCCCGCCTGCGGCAGCGGCAGGGGTGCGGTGCCAAAAATGTCGAAAAACAACCCCATGCAAAGTAGCTCGCCGGTATTCTGCAACCGCAATTTTTCGACCGGGCGACTGTCCGTAGCGGGTGACTTGACGCGTCGGGCAAGTCAGGGGTAATCTTCCAATATTCCGAAATCGCGCAAGCGCCCGCTCGCCCTTCGGCCCGCGCCAATGGCATTTGCGCGCTTCTGGTGACACCTCGCTCTTCTGCCCTAGCCGAACAGCCGCATCAGCAGCGCCCTGCCGACGGGCGCGGCGCGCACGCCCTGAAAGGCGCTGACATACTCGCCGGCATAGAACGCACGCACGACGTTGACCCGCGTTGCGACCGCGTCCTCGAAGCGGACACCGAAGCCGTTGCCGGTATGCCGAACTACGACCGCCACCACGCTCTGGCCGTAGACGTTGCATTTGATCGGCGTCCCGATCGTTGGCGGGGCGGGATCGATGAAGCGGGCGCCGGTGATCGAGATGTCGGCGAGGCGGACCAGCCGCGACGCGGCGCCTTGCTGGATCAGCACCGGCTCGTCGCGTTCGAAGCGCTCCGCCTTGCGGCGCCGCGGCTGCTCGATGCAGATGAAGCAGACGATCGCCAGCACCACGCAATTGTACAGGCTCCAGGCCAGCGCCAGCCCGCCATAGGCGATGCTTTCACCGCGCAGGTGCAGAATGAACGCATAGGCGATCGCGAACAGGGTGATCAGCAGGGCGGCGCCATAGATCCGCAGCAGCGGCCATTCGATGAAGCGGCGGTTGCGATCGCCGCCCTTGGCCGTCACCTTGAACTTGTGTCCCTGTGGCCGGGCGAGGCCCGTCGCGACGGCCTTCAGCACCGCGGGCATTGCGATGTATTGCGAGACGTCGGTCATGATGGCGAGCGAGCGGCCGCGCGAGATCCACGCCATCGTGAAGGCATGCCAGACGTAGAACGGCAGGAAATATTTCAGGAGCTCCGGCAGATCGGCGTAGACCGCCTTGATGCCGAACAGGAGAAACAGCCATGGCACGACGAGGCCGAACGCCTTGGTGCCGTAGACCGCCGCCCAGCTCATGAAGGCATCGACGAGGGACAGCCGGTCGATGAAGTCGAGCCTGGATTGCAGAGAGAACGGTCCGCTGCGGCCCCTGAAAATCTGCATGAAGCCGAGGCACCAGCGCCCGCGCTGTGTGATGTACTCCTTGAGCCCTTCGGGCGCGAGGCCGAGTGTCAGGCGTTCGTTCAGATAGACCGTGCGCAGGCCCTGTTCCTTCAGCCGCAGCGTGACGAGATAGTCCTCGGTCACCGAGTCTGTCGGGAAGCCGCCGATCCGCTCCAGGCCGGAAGAGCGGATCAAGGATGACGTGCCGCAGCAGAAAGCTGTGCCCCAGGCATCCTTGGCCGGCATCAGGATGTCGAAGAAGAACCGCTGCTCGTCCGGCCAAACGTCGGTCGCGGCGAGATTGGACTGGATCGGATCCGGATTGATGAAGTGCTGCGGCGTCTGCACGACGCCGACGCCATCGTCCTGCATCAGGCTCATGGCCCGGGTCAGGAACTCCGGCATCGGCACGAAGTCGGCGTCGAGAATCGAGACGAACTCCGGCTTGTCCCTCAGGTCCGCGACATGGCGGAGCGCATGATTGATGTTGCCGGCCTTGGCGTGGCGGTTGTCGGGACGGGTCAAGTAGTGGCAGCCGAGTTCCTCGACGAGGCGCCGCAGCCAGAGCCGGCGTCCGTCGTCGAGCACCCAGACTCGGTAATTGGGGTAATTGATTCCGGTCGCGCCGATGATCGTGCGCTCCAGGATCGCCTTCTCCTCATTGTACGTGCAGATGAAAACGTCGACGAGCGGCGCAGGCGCGGCAACGCGCGGGCGGCGAAGGATGGCATTGACCTCGGGCGAGCGGTCGATGGTCCGGCTGAGGAACAGCAGGGACAGGCACACCGCGATCAGCGAGGCGCCCTCCGCCAGCATGAAGGGATAGCCGACGATCGCGTCGGCCGTGAGCCCCGGTGGAGGCAAGGTATGGGTCACGCGCCAGACGAAATAGCGGAGCAGCAGCGCGACCGACATGGTGGCCATCGCGGCGCGAGCCAGCGAGCTCTCGCGCTTGAGCAACGGCAGTAGTGCAAGACAGGCGCCGAAGGCGACCAGCCCGGGTGCAAGGGCCGCCATCATGACTTTGCCGCGCCCTCGTTGAACACCACCCGCCCGGTGCGGCCCACGGCGCAATCCTTGCCCGTGCTGTCGAGCGCCGGCATCGAGACCGTGACCCGATAGGGCTCCTTGTTCAGCGCATCGGGATTGATGGCAAGATTCGCGGGCGCGCCAGATGAACCAGTGAGGTTGACGATCACGCCCTGGATTGCGGCGCTACCGTCGTTCGGCTCGAAGCTCGCGGGATCGCCAAGCTTGAGGCGGTTATAGACGCTTTCGGTGACATTCGCGGTGACCACCTCGCCGCTGCAATCGAGCACCTTGAGCAGCGGCTGCCCGGCCCTGACATCCTCGCCCGGCGAGGTCATCATCTCCCAGATCCGTCCATTGATCGGCGCCCTGATGTCGGCCTCGGCCCGATTGATGTAGTGGATCTGCTCGACCGCGATCTCGTGGGTCAGCCAGGCGATTTCCGCATCGGCATGCGCGAGATCGGCGCGCAAATCGCTGACGCGCTGGCGCATCTCCTCCTCGCGCTGCACCGAGCTCGGCCGGTCATTGTAGCTGTCGCCGAGATAGGTGCCGTTCTTCACCGCGGTGAGCTCGACCTTCGCCGCGTCGAGCCGGCGGCGGGCACCAATCTCGGTCTGCTGCGCGATCGCCTGCTCGCGCGTCAGCCGCGCCAGTTCCACAGTCGACACGCTGCCCGATCTGACCAGCGACGAGGCGCGCTCGACCGCCGCCGTCGCCTCTTCGCGCCGCGCCGCCGCAGCCTCGATCGCCGACTGGATTTCGGCGATCCGCGCCTCGAGCTGAAGGGTGCGGCCGTCACGGAACTGGCCCGCCTGGCGCGCGAGATCCTGCTGCGCGGCCTCGGCGGCGGCGAGCTTGGCGGCCAGGCTCGGGCGCTCGTTTTCCAGCCGCGACACCTGGCGCCTGAGATCATCGAGCCGGATGCGATCGCCGCGCGCGTTGACGACGTGAAGGATCACGTCGCCCTCGCTGAGTGTGCTGAGATACGTAGGATTGGACGGCTTTGCGCTCACCGTGCCGTCGATCGGCGAACGAAGTGTCACGATCCTGGCGTTGACCACCGCCTCGACGCTCGAGATCTGCAGGATCGCCTTGAGCGGCATCCAGCCGAACACGGCGACGATGGCCAGGCCGACGGCCACCTTGAGGGTGCGGCGGACCATCCGGCCGGATCCCGCAGGCGTTTCGGGATGGGGGGCGCTATCGCTGACCGGTTCGTCGTGTGCCGGCTGCAGCCGGTCCTGCAAATCGCGCTGCAATCCTCGCGCGCCCTCGGCTTCAACCTTGGTGACGGAAACATTGTCCTCGGGAAGCGGCTTGTGCTGCTGTGCCTGATTCATGACAACCGGCCCTGAACTGTCGCTGCGCGAACCAACGCACAATTCTAGCGAGCGACGCCGCTGCCGAATCGGTCCAACGATCAGGTGCTTCAGGATGGGCTAAAGGGAACCCGGAATCTTTCGAAAAAAATGCTGCAAATTTGCGAAGGCCAACCGCAGCGCGGAGCGCCGCAGGGACTGAGCCCGGAATCCATCAGGGCCGGGGCTAGACGGGGAATGGATTCCGGGCTCTCACGGAGGCTGTTATCGGACCCGTCTTGCGCGGTCAGGCGTGAGCGGCCCAGCGCCTCGGTCCCGGCAGCCTGCCGGACCTAAAATCCGGGGCGGCCTACGCCCGCGGATCCAACACGTCGAAGTGTGGCTCCAGCGCCGCCAGGCTCGCGCCAACCAAGGCCAGGTAGCTGGCCTGACAGAGCACCACGCCCAGATCGAAGACGTCGAGCAGATCGATCCAGGGGTTGTCGGCCGGCACGCTCGCCGTCTGCTTGCCGCCGTCGATCACGTGGAAGCTGCGGTCGCCTGGTTGACGCCTTACCTCGCGTTCGACATCGTCGGAGCAAAGGATCAAATGCAGGGGAGCGCTCGGCATTTTCAACCTCCAGATCTCTGATCGGCGACTGCTGAATTCGGTACGCCTCTACTGCTCTCGAGTTACCCAGTGAGCGTAGTCGCCGGGAAGCAATGGGCCATTGAACGGAGGTTGATCCGGCCGTTACATTCGGATGGGGACGACATACTTTGGTTTGACCGCAACCTGAACCTGAGCGCGTCAGACGATTTCGCTTTCCGCGCGATCCGGCGCCTCGCCCCGCGGATTGCCGAAGGCCCGCATGATCTCGTCCCGACGGCGAGAAAGCTGCTAATATGCGGCCTGTTAGGAGGGCGACGTTGTCGCCGCTGATGGTAGCGGTCACCTAGCGACGCAGCGCGGCCCATGATGGCCAAGTGCTGGTGCTGCCGATGATGCGCAATCCGACCAAGACGTCCTGGTCGGCCGAGCAATGGCTGCTCGGCGGCATGGTGCTGGCTTTGGCGGGAACCTGCGCCGGGCTGTTGCTTGGTCCGCAGCCCGCGGCTTCCGCCCATCTGGCTGCCTTGGCGCTGCTCATCGCCGCGCTCGCCGCCGCATTGCTGATGATGCGTGTGGTGGGCCGCACCCAAAAGCAGATGGAAGCCGCATTGCGCGGCCGGGCCAGCGGCGAAGAGCGCGCGGTAGAGGCGCTGCGCAACAGCGAAGCGCAATGGAAGGAGGTGTTCGAGCACAACCCGGTCATGTACTTCATGGTTGAAGCGACGGGCCTCGTTCTGTCGGTCAACAGCTTCGGTGCGGCGCAACTCGGCTACACCGTCGACGAATTGCTCGGACAATCCGTCCTCCGGGTCTTTGCCGCCGAAGACCGGGATGCGGTCCAGCGCAACGTCGCGGCATGCCTCGGCAACATCGGCCAAACCCACAGCTGGGAAATCCGGAAGGTCCGCAAGGACGGTTCAAGGCTTTGGGTCCGTGAGAATGCCAAGGCCGTGCGGCGGCTGGACGGGCAGTTGATTGTCCTGATCGCATGCGAGGATATCACCGAACGCAAGGAAGCCGAAAATGCCCTGCAACAGAGTGAAATGTACCTGTCCGAAGCCCAGCGATTGAGCCATACCGGCAGCTTTGGCTGGCACGTCGCCAGCGGCGAGATCATCTGGTCGGAAGAGACCTTCAGGATCTTCGAGTTCGACAAGGTCCCCTCCATCAAGCATGGCACGGTGCTGCAACGCGTCCATCCGGATGATCGCACCCGGGTGCAACGGACCATCGACCGCGCCTCGCGCGACCTCAGGGACTTCGAGCACAGCTACCGATTGCTGATGCCGGACGGGGCGATCAAATATGTCCACGCCCGGGCACATGCGGTGACGGGCATCTCGGGCGACACCGAATTTGTCGGAGCGGTCACCGACGTGACTGCCCGCAAGCGAGCCGAGGCGGAATTGCATGAAGCGCAGACCAACCTCGCACACGTCACGCGCGTGACGGCGCTCGGCGAACTCGCCGCATCAATCGCCCATGAAGTGAACCAGCCGCTTGCCGCCGTGGTCACCAATGCCGCGGCATGCCTGCGCTGGCTCAACCGGGAGACCCCCGATCTGAACGAAGCGCGCGGAGCGGTCAGGTTGATCATCAGCGACGGCAACCGGGCGGGCGAGGTCATCCAGCGCGTCCGCGCGCTTGTGAACAAGACAACCGATCAGAGGGCGCCGCTCGACGTCAATGAAGTCATCAATGAGGTGATCGGCCTGGTGCAACATGAACTGCAAAGCCACCGGATATCCCTGCAGCTGGACCTCACTCCCGGACTTCCGCCGGTCGTCGCCGACCGTATCCAGCTGCAGCAAGTCATCCTCAACCTGGTCGTCAACGGCATCGAGGCGATGCAGCCCGTCACGGGCAGGCCGCGGGAACTCGTGATCCGGACACGCCATGACGATGCCGGGCAAATCCTGGTCACTGTCACCGATTGTGGCGTCGGGATCGCAACCGAGAATGCCGAGCGGGTGTTCGACGCCTTCTACAGCACCAAAGCCAGCGGTATGGGAATGGGGTTGTCGATCTGCCGCTCGATCATCGAGGCCCATCGAGGCCGCCTGTCCGTGGCCGGAAATGCCGGCCACGGCGCCACATTCCAGTTCACCCTGCCTTTGCGTGAAGAGGATCATGCATGATGACCGGACGCCCGGCACTGCCCCCCACTCCCGCAAACGCCGACGAACCGACCGTCTTCGTCGTCGACGACGACGCGTCGGTGCGAGACGCGCTGAGCAATCTTTTCCGGTCCGTCGGGCTACGAACTGAGGCGTTCGGGTCGGCCCATGAATTTCTGCGGCACAAGCCCCCGGATGTCCCGAGCTGCCTGATCCTCGACATCAGGCTGCCCCGGCTGAGCGGCCTGGACTTTCAGGCGGAGCTGGCGAAGGCCGACGTTCATATTCCGATCATCTTCATGACGGGCCACGGCGATATCCCGATGACGGTCAGGGCCATGAAGGCCGGAGCTGTCGACTTCCTGACCAAGCCCTTCCGCGACCAGGACATGCTGGATGCCGTCACGACGGCGATCGAGCGCGACAGAAATCGTCGTGATGAAGCCAAAACTCTCGCAAACCTGCGCGGAGCCTTCGCGACCCTATCCACCCGCGAGCGTCAGATCATGACGCTCGTCACGGCCGGGCTGATGAACAAGCAGGTCGCCGCCGAAATCGGCGTGGCCGAGATCACCGTGAAGATACACCGCGGGCACATCATGCGGAAAATGGCGGCAAAGTCGTTACCGGACCTGGTCAGGATGGCGCAGATTCTCCAGATCGGACCCGGATCTGGCGGGCCGCAAACCTAAGTATGATTCTCCGATCCTGATTGGCGACGCACTGTGTTCCCGCGCAATCGCACAGACCAGGGGCCTCCTCTGGCCGTCCCCAGGAAGGACCTCCTTGTCCAACCCGCCAATGATATCCGTCATCGACGATGACAGGTCGGTTCGCACCGCGACCCACAATCTGGTCAGGTCGCTGGGCTACGCGGTCGAGAGCTACGCGTCAGCGGAGGAATTCCTGCACTCGCCCCAACTGGATGAGACGTCCTGCGTGATAGCGGATGTCAGGATGCCGGCCATGAGCGGGCTCGATCTGCAGAGCCAACTGATTGCCAACGGACGGCGCGTTCCGTTCATTTTCGTCACCGCCTTCTCCGTCGAAAGCGATCGCGCGCGGGCCCTGAGGGCAGGAGCGATCTGCTTTCTGATCAAGCCCTTCGACGGGGAGGAGCTGATCAAATGCCTCGATGCGGCCCTGGCGCAGCCCGGCACCGCGGCGCGCGAATGAGTTCAAACCGGGTATACGCAAGGATGATGCCGCGAAACATCAGGACAAGTTGAACCTGGACGGTGATGGCGCGAGATTTCGCATCGTCGTCCTTCGCGTAGATCGACGACAGGCACAGCATCAGACATTTTGATTGGTAATGGCAATTCCTCGGGAGGAAGGTCGTTATGCGTGCGGAACCGCGCTGCGCCCAGTGTGACAGCGAAGACCCCAAGGTCATCAGTTTGCGAAATCCGGCAGGTGAACGCTACTGCGGGCGCCTCTGCTTTTACAAAGGCCAGGAGGAGTTCGTTCGCTGGCTTCGGCGTGCCAATGCGGAGGTAGCGTCATGACCGGCTGTTGCGGGAATCCGGGATGCAAGCGCCCCTTCGGGCTCATCCGGCACAGCTGGCATTTCCAGCAATTTTGCTCGGTGAAGTGCCGCGAGAGCTACAAGCAGCAGTTGGAGCGCAACAAGGCCTACTGGAAGTGGCTCTATCCCTTCCCCGGCACCCGCATCCCATCGAGGAAACTGACCTGACGGCGAGGATTACCGGCACTCAAAGGAGCTCCCATGACGACGGTTGATGCGATGCTGGTTGGAGCGATACTCGCATGGGTGCCTTCGCTCATCGTATTCCTCTATATCGTGCGCGATCTGCGGACCATGTCCAGCGAAGATCTCGACTGATCGCCGCGAGGGCTCATCGGCAGATGAAGCGGCCCGTTATATCTCCACGCCCTCATGCCGCAGCAGCCAGCGCTTGCGCTCCAGGCCGCCGCCATACTTCACCAGCGAGCCGTTGGCGCCGATCAGGCGGTGACAGGGCACGACGACGCTGATCGGGTTGCTGCCATTGGCATGGCCGACCGCGCGCATTGCGTTCGGTACATTCAATTGCGCGGCCAGCGCGCCATAGCTCATCGTGGTGCCGGGGCGGATCTTCGGCAGCGCATGCCAGACCTTCTGCTGGAACGGTGTGCCGGCAACGCGCCACGTCACGTCAGTGAGGCGATCGAGATCGCCCTTGAAATAATCGCCGAGTGCTTTGCGCATCTCCGCCGGCGCGCTGCCGTCGCGCAGCGTCACCGGGCCGTAATGCAGCCGCAGCAGCTCGAGCATCCGGCCTTCGTAGTCGTCCCAATCCAGCGCACGCAGCACGCCGCCGTCGTCGGTCACCAGCAGCGCTGTGCCGATCGGCGTCGTGAGGCGATCGAGGTTGAAGGTCTGGGGTGTCCTGGCAGTGGCCATATCAGTCACTCGGGAATCGGTATCGCTGCACATACATTTCACCGCCCGCGTGCTAGCGTCCACCCGAATTCCGTTAGAGCATGATCCGGAAAAGTGGGGAGGTTTTCCGAAAAGATCATGCTCAAACAAAGAGATGGGAATCATGATGCGATTATTTTCCAATCGCATCATGATTCTGGGGGGACCGCATCATGCTCTTGCTTGCCAATATCCTGGTCGCGGTGGTGGCCGCGCTGCACATCTATTTCCTGATCCTCGAGATGTTTCTCTGGACCAAGCCGCTCGGCCTGAAGACGTTTCGCAACTCGATCGAGAAGGCGACCGACTCGGCGGTGCTCGCCGCCAATCAGGGCCTCTATAACGGCTTCCTGGCCGCCGGGCTGATCTGGGGCCTTGTGCACGGCAATCCGGCGTTCGCATTCCAGATCAAGACATTCTTCCTGCTCTGCGTGATCGTTGCAGGCGCCTATGGCGCCGCCACCGTGAGCCGCCGCATCCTCTATGTGCAGGCCGCGCCCGCGGCACTCGCGCTGATCCTGCTCTGGCTCGCCTGACGCAACACTGCGCGCCGCTGGCACTGCCTTGCAATGCCACGACCGTTCCTCCATCATTCCTGCAACGATGACATCCGCGGCTTGAGCCCGGCGGACAAGATCATCGGCAACAGGGAGGTCACGACATGAGAAGCGTGCAACTGCTCGCTGCGACGACGCTCGCGATCGCGTTGTCGGTTACATCAGCGACCGCGCAGAAGAAATACGACATCGGCGCCACCGACACCGAGATCAAGATCGGCCAGACCGTGCCGTTCTCGGGCCCCGCATCCGCCTATGCCGGCATCGGCAAGACCCAGGCCGCCTACTTCAAGATGATCAACGATCAGGGCGGCATCAACGGCCGCAAGCTGAACCTGATCCAGTATGACGACGCCTATTCGCCGCCGAAGGCGGTCGAGCAGGTGCGCAAGCTGGTCGAAGGCGACGAGGTGCTGTTCACCTTCCAGATCATCGGCACACCGTCGAATGCCGCCGTGCAGAAATACCTGAATGCCAAGAAGGTGCCGCAGCTCTTGGCCTCGACCGGCGCCTCGCGCTTCTCCGATCCGCAGAACGCACCGTGGACGATCGCCTACAATCCGAACTACCAGTCCGAGGGCCGCATCTACGCCAAATACATTTTGGCGAATCACCCGAACGCCAAGATCGGCATCTTCTACCAGAACGACGATCTCGGCCGCGACTACATCGCCGGCCTGAAGACCGGGCTCGGCGAAAAGGCGGCGAGCATGATTGTCGCTGAAGCCTCCTACGAGCTGACCGACCCGACGGTCGACTCGCAGATCGTCAAGCTGAAGGCAGCGGGTGTCGACCTGCTCTACAACGCCTCGACGCCGAAATTCGCCGCGCAGGCAATCCGCAAGGTCGCCGACCTCGCCTGGAATCCGGTGCACATCCTCGACATCAATGCGAGCCCGGTGTCGGCGACGCTGAAGCCGGCCGGCCTCGACATCTCCAAGGGCATCATCTCGACCAATTACGGCAAGGATCCCGCCGATCCGCAGTGGAAGGACGATCCGGGCATCAAGGCCTATTTCGCCTTCATGGATAAGTACTATCCCGAGGGCGACAAGCTCAACACCGTCAACACCTACGGCTATGCGACCGCCGAGCTGTTGGTCCAGGTGCTGAAACAGTGCGGCGACGACCTCACCCGCGAGAACCTGATGAAGCAGGTGACCAGCCTGAAGAAGTTCGTGCCGAGTCTGGCGCTGCCGGGCATGTCGATCACGACGGGGCGGAACGACTACCGCATCAACAAGCAGATGCAGATGATGCGGTTCAACGGCGAGCGCTGGGAGCTGTTCGGCCCGATCATCGAGGACACCGGGCCGGCGGGTTAGGACGAGCCGCGACGGGACTTTGCTCCCTCTCCCCGTTCGTACCTTGTCCTCTCCCCCTCTCCCCGTTCTTACGGGGAGAGGGTTGGGGTGAGGGGCCGCTTCCGCAAACACGCTGGCAATTTGACTCGCGGTGACTCCCCCTCACCCGGAACGCATCTGACGATGCGTTCCGGCCTCTCCCCGCAAGCGGGGCGAGGCAGACCGAGCAGCAGCCGCTTTGCATCGCCCCCTACTTTCGTTGACTGAAATTGCTCGCCTTTTTGGCATTCCTCGTCTTGCGTTGCAGCAACGGTTCCTCCAGTATCCCGGCCCAGCGATGGCGGCCGCGGGCGTTTGGGCCTGCGGACAAGATCATCGGCCAACCATCAATCACGTGAGGAAGCAGCATTATGAGGAATGGGATTTTCCATCTGGTCACGGGAACGGCGCTGGCGATCGCGCTGTCGGCGTCACCGTCCCTGGCGCAGAAGAAGTACGATCCCGGCGCGACCGATTCCGAAATCAAGGTCGGCCAGACCGTCCCCTTCTCCGGACCGGCCTCCGCCTATGCCTCGATCGGCAAGACCCAGGCGGCCTATTTCAAGATGATCAACGATCAGGGCGGCGTGAACGGCCGCAAGATCAATCTGATCCAGTATGACGACGCCTATTCGCCGCCGAAGGCGGTCGAGCAGGTGCGCAAGCTGGTCGAGAGCGACGAGGTGCTCTTGACCTTCCAGATCGTCGGCACGCCGTCGAACGCCGCCGTGCAGAAGTATCTCAACTCCAAGAAGGTGCCGCAGCTGTTCGCCGCAACCGGCGCCTCGAAATTCACCGATCCGAAGAATTTTCCGTGGACGCTCGGTTTCAACCCGAACTACTTCGTCGAGGGCCGGATCTACGGCCAGTACATCCTGAAGGAGCATCCGAACGCCAAGATCGGCGTGCTCTATCAGAACGACGACCTCGGCAAGGACTATCTCAACGGCATCAAGGCTGGGCTCGGCGACAAGGCCGCCAAGATGATCGTGGCCGAAGCCTCCTATGAGGTGTCCGACCCGACGATCGATTCCCAGGTGATCAAGATCAAGGATGCCGGCGCCGACCTGTTCTTCTCGGCCTCGACGCCGAAGCAGGCCGCACAGGCGATCAAGAAGATCGCCGAACTCGGCTGGAAGCCGATCCACATCGTCGACATCAACGCCACCTCGGTCGGCGCCGTGCTGCAGCCGGCGGGCCTGGAGAATTCCAAGGGCCTGATCAGCACCAATTACGGCAAGGACCCGGCCGATCCGCAGTGGAAGGACGATCCGGGCATGAAGCGCTATTTCGACTTCATGGCAAAGTACTATCCGGACGGCGACAAGAACTCGAACTTCAACACCTATGGCTACTCGACCGCGCAGCTGATGGTGCATGTGCTGAAGCAGTGCGGCGACGAT
Organism: Bradyrhizobium sp. CCBAU 51753; assembly: GCF_015291565.1. Classification (NCBI taxonomy): domain Bacteria; kingdom Pseudomonadati; phylum Pseudomonadota; class Alphaproteobacteria; order Hyphomicrobiales; family Nitrobacteraceae; genus Bradyrhizobium; species Bradyrhizobium sp. CCBAU 51753. The sequence continues at coordinate 9,038,886 of NZ_CP030037.1, forward strand.
CTGACCCGCGACAACGTGCTGAAGCAGGCGACCAACCTGAAAAATGTCGAGCTCGACATGGCGCTGCCCGGCATCAAGGGCAACACCGCGCCGAACGACTACCGCGTCAACAAGCAGCTGCAGATGATGCGCTTCAACGGCGAGCGCTGGGAGCTGTTCGGCCCGATCCTCGAGGACGCCGGCCCGGCTGGCTAGTGGTTGTCTTCAAGGTCTGAGATGCAATCGGCGGCCTTCCGGGCCGCCGATTTTGTTTTCATACCACTACTCCATCCCCGTCACCCTGAGGTGCGAGCCCTTGCGAGCCTCGAAGGGTCGACGGCCCCAGCCGGGCCGATTCATCCTTCGAGGCTCGCCGAAGAGGCTCGCGCCTCAGGATGACGGGGGGAAGAGTACGACTCGTATCAGCCAGTGGCTGGCATCGTCACTTCGGGATCTCCCCAAAAGTCTTGCCCACCGGCAACACCGCGTGCCGGATCAGCCGCGAATCCTCCACCGCGGCCTGGCGGTGCTTCACCGCCTCGCGATACACCGGATCGCGGATCATCTCGACGAAGGCGGCGACGCTGGGATATTCGGCGATGAAGCAGTGATCCCAGCGCTCCTCCTGCGGGCCGATCAGCATCAGCTCGAACTTGCCCTGCCAGACGATGCGGCCGCCGAGACGCTCGAACACCGGACCGCTCTCGCGGCCATAGGCGGCATAGGCCTCCGCACCACTCACCTTGCGGCCGTCGGGATAGGCCGCCCATTCGCGCAGGCGGACGAGGTTGAGCATGTGGATCGGGCCCGGCCGGTCGCTGTCCCGGAACTGTGCGAAGACCTCCTTGGTCGGATCGATATGGCCCATGCGCGCTCCTTTTGTGTTTGTTCCATCCATATGTAGCACGCACCGCCCAACCTCCTAATCCCGCGTTAAGCTTTGCGTAACCGCCCCTTAAACCGGGAACGGTAGCGTGCCGCGAGATTGGTGTGAGCGCGTTGCGGATGGCGTGGGGAAAGAAAAAGGGCGGTGCGCGCAAGGAGCCGCTGTTCGGGCTTCCGGCCGCGCTTGCCGACCTCAGACTGTCGCCGGCCGATCGCGTTCCCGGCGGCGGCGACGACAAGCCCGTCAAAGCCAAGCCCAAGAACAACACGTCCGGCAGCGATTCCGGCGACGAGAAGCCGCGCCCCGCCAAGAGCAGCAGCAAGAGCAGCAGCAAGCGCCGCGGCAAGTCGCGCGGCTTTGGCATCGGCCGGCTGGTCTATTGGACCGCGGTGCTCGGCCTGTGGGCCGGCATCGCAGTGATCGGTGTCGTGGTGTGGGTCGGCGCGCATCTGCCGCCGATCCAGTCGCTTGAAATTCCCAAACGGCCGCCGACGATCCAGATCGTCGGCATGGACGGCAGCGTGCTGGCACAGCGCGGCGAAATGGCCGGCGCCAATGTCGCGCTCAAGGACCTGCCGCCCTATCTGCCGAAGGCGTTCATCGCAATCGAGGACCGCCGCTTCTATTCGCATTACGGCGTCGATCCGGTCGGTATCCTGCGCGCGGCGGTGACCAATCTGATGCATCGCGGCGTCTCGCAGGGTGGCTCGACCCTGACGCAGCAGCTCGCGAAGAACCTGTTCCTCACGCAGGAACGGACCATGGCGCGCAAGCTGCAGGAGGCCGAGCTTGCGATCTGGCTGGAGCGCAAGCATTCCAAGAACGAGATCCTCGAGCTCTACCTCAACCGCGTCTATTTCGGCTCCGGCGCCTATGGCGTCGAGGCGGCGGCGCAGCGTTATTTCGGCAAGTCGGCGAAGAACGTGACGGTGGCGGAGGCCGCGATGCTGGCGGGCCTCGTCAAGTCGCCGTCGCGGCTCGCGCCCAACCGCAACCCCGAAGGCGCCGAGCAGCGCGCCCAGATCGTGCTGGCCGCGATGGCGGATGCCAAATTCATCACCGAGGCGCAAGCCAAAGCCTCGATCGGCCAGCCCTCGATCAACGTGAAGCCGGCCGGCGCCGGCACCGTGAACTACGTCGCCGACTGGATCGGCGAAGTGCTCGACGATCTGGTCGGCCAGATCGACCAGGACATCGTGGTGCAGACCACGATCGATCCGAAGCTGCAGAACACCGCAGAGGCCGCCATCATCGACGAGCTCGCCGCCAAGAGCGTGAAGTTCAATGTCAGTCAGGGCGCGCTGGTCGCGATGACGCCTGATGGTGCGGTGCGCGCCATGGTCGGCGGCCGGAACTATGCCGAGAGTCAGTACAACCGCGCGGTGACCGCGAAGCGGCAGCCCGGCTCGGCTTTCAAGCCTTTCGTCTATCTCACCGCGGTCGAGGCCGGGCTGACGCCGGACACCATTCGCAGCGACGCGCCGCTCGACATCAAGGGCTGGAAGCCGGAGAACTACACCCACGAATATTTCGGCTCGGTGACGCTGACCCAGGCGCTGGCGATGTCCCTGAACACGGTCGCGGTGCGGCTCGGCATCGAGGTCGGCCCGAAGAACGTGGTGCGCACCGCGCACCGGCTCGGCATCTCCTCAAAGCTCGACCCCAACGTCTCGATCGCGCTCGGCACCTCCGAAGTGTCCGTGATCGAGCTGGTCGGCGCCTATGCGCCGTTCGCCAATGGCGGGTTCGGCATCTCGCCGCATGTGATCACCAAGATCCGCACCAGCGCGGGCAAGCTGCTCTACGATCGCCCGAACGATCCGCCCAACCAGGTGATCGATCCGCGCTTTGATTCGATGATGAACAGCATGATGCGCGAGACGCTGGTCTCGGGCACCGCGCGCAAGGCCGAAATCCCCGGCTGGACCGCCGCCGGCAAGACCGGCACCAGCCAGGATTACCGCGACGCCTGGTTCATCGGCTACACCGCCCATCTCGTCACCGGGGTCTGGCTCGGCAATGACGACAATTCGCCGACCAAGAAGGCGACCGGCGGCGGGCTGCCGGTGGAAGTGTGGAGCCGCTTCATGAAATCGGCGCATCAGGGCGTGCCGGTGGCGGCGATCCCGAACTCGCAGGGCAATTGGGGGCCTTCGAACCTGATCCAGATCTCGTCGCAGATCAGCCCGCCCTCCGCGTCGCCGCCGCAGCTGCAGGCACCGCAGCCGCCGGTGCCGGTCCCATCCGGCGGCGGCTATTATCGGCAGCCACCCCCGGTGCGCACGTCGGGGCATCCGGCCAACCCGAATGCGCGGCCCGAGGCGGCGGCGGGATTGGACGGCTGGCTGGTGGACCGGCTGTTCGGGGGCAATCGGTAGGCGCGCCGTCAACCTGTAGCCCGGATGCAGCGGAGCGAAATCCGGAACCAGTCGCGCCGTCAGTGAGAGCCGCCCCGGATTGCGCTGTGCTCCATCTGGGCTACGCATCCCTTAATATGCACTCGGCCGTCATCCCCGCGAATGCGAGGATCCAGTACGCCGCGGCTTCTCGTGTTGAAACAATCGCCTCTGGAATACTGGATCGCCCGCTTTCGCGGGCGATGACAGCATGTTGTGGGGCGAAGACCGCCGCCTACTCCTGAATCCCGTAGCGGTGCAGGTCGTTGCCGTGGGTGTCGAGCCAGGTCTTGGCGCGCGTGACCGAGGAGCAAATCCGGTCGACCACCCGCCAGAACCGCGGCGAGTGGTTCATCTCGACGAGGTGCGCGACTTCATGCGCGGCGAGGTAATCGAGCACGAAAGGCGGCGCCAGGATCAACCGCCAGGAAAACGACAGCGAACCGGCCGAGGTGCAGGAGCCCCAGCGGCTGGACTGGTCGCGAATCGACAGCCGCCGCACCCGCACGCCGAGTTCGGCGGCATAAAACTGCGCCGCCTTCTGCAGATCCCTGCGCGCCTCGCGCTTGAGGAAGTCGTGCACGCGGCGATCCATGTGCTCGACACCGCCGGCAACGCAGAGAATCTTCTCGCCGCTGTCGCGCGTCTCGGTCCACACCGTGCCGCGCTCGCCGGAACGATGGACCAGACGGTGCGGCACGCCGCGCAGCGGCACCACTGTGCCGGGCTGAAACGGCGCAGCCTTCGGCAATCGGCCGAGGCGCGCGGCAATCCAGCCGCCATGAAGGTGCGCAAAATCCTTCGCTTCCACGATCGTGCCGCGCGGCGGCATGGTCAGGATCGCTTCACGGTCGGTCGGATGAATTCTGAGGGTGTAGCGGCGCGCGCGCCGGTGCCGGCGCAGCCTGATCGTGAAGAACTGGGAGCCGTGTCTCACCAAAAGAGTCGAGGGTTCGGCAGGCCGCCGATACAGGAGCGCGCGAGTAGCCATGTCTGAAAGTCCGGGGAGCAGGAGTTCGCCCGGACTTTGCCATATCCGCCGCCACGGAAAGCGCTCGGCGCAAAAACAAATCATTTGCCCAATATACAGGGGCTGACGGTTTCTGAACCCCTACAGGCTGGGGTTGGAACCGGTATTTTTGCGCTGAATCGGTCTTGAAAACAACGCCCAAAGAGTGAGGAAAGATTCACCCTTTGAGCTTCACCGAATTCGAGATTTTTTTAGTCAACTCAACGGCTTATGCGACCGCCGAAATCGAGACCGGGTTGACACCTATTCGGCCGCCGCGACCAGGGAAAGCCGCGTATTCGCCGCCGAAACCATGAAATCGGAGATCCGCGGCACGATTTCGGAGCGGAACCGCGACCCGTTGAACACGCCGTAGTGCCCGACGCCCTTCTGCACGTAGTGCACGCGGCGATGGTTGGGAATCGAGGTGCAGAGCCCGTGCGTCGCTTCGGTCTGACCGAGACCGGAGATGTCGTCCTTCTCACCTTCCACCGTCATCAGCGCGACGCGGCGGATTTTTGAGGGATCGACCGGCTTGCCGCGATGGGTCATCTCGCCCTTCGGCAGCGCATGCTTGACGAACACGAGGTCGACGGTCTGCAGGTAATACTCCGCGGTGAGGTCCATCACCGCAAGATATTCGTCATAGAATTCGCGGTGCTTGTCGACGAGATCGCCGTCACCCTTGACCAGATTGGCAAACAGCGCCTTGTGCGCGTCCATGTGCCGATCGAGGTTCATGCTGATGAAGCCGTTGAGCTGCAGGAAGCCCGGATAGACGTCGCGCATCACGCCCGGATGCGGGAACGGCACCTTGGTGATGACATTGTTGCGGAACCACTCGATGCCGCGCTCGGCCGCGAGGTCGTTGACCGCGGTCGGATTGCGCCGCGTATCGATCGGGCCGCCCATCAGCGTCATCGACAGCGGCACGAACGGATCGTTGTTGGCTTCCATCACCGAGACGGCCGCAACCACCGGCACCGACGGCTGGCACACCGCGATGACGTGCATGTTGCCGCCGAGCGCGTGCAGCATCTCGATCACATAGTCGACGTAGTCATCGAGGTCGAAACGGCCCTCCGCGAGCGGCACCATGCGCGCATCGGCCCAGTCGGTGATGTAGACCTCATGCGTCGGCAGGAAGGCTTCGACGGTGCCGCGCAACAGCGTCGCGTAGTGACCCGACATCGGCGCCACGATCAGCACCCGCGGCTGCGGTGAGCGCAGCGGCCGCGTCAGCTTGCGATCGAAATGCAGCAGGCGGCAGAACGGCTTCTCCCAGATCGTCCGCACCTCGACCGCGGTGCGGATGCCGTTGACCTCGGTGGTCGGCAGGTTCCATTCCGGCTTGCCATAGCGGCGGGTGGTCCGCTCGAACACCTCGCAGGCGGCGGCGATCGACTTGCCGAAGTGGGTGTGCGTCCACGGATTGAGCGGATTCTGAAACAGGATCTTGGTGGCGTCGGTGACCGCGCGCGCCGGATTGAGCGAGGCATGCCCCATCTCGTACATCCAGTACAGCGGCGTCGTGAATGCCGGACCGCCTTCTCTAGCCAGTGGCGGTACGCCGCCAAATTCACCGATGGGCATGGTTGTTTCAGACCCCTGTTTTGCGCCGCAGCATACTGACGACAGCATAACAATGCGTCAATGCGCCGCTTGTCGAAATATGGGGTCAACCCGGGCTAAAACACCGAGAATCCACGAGAAAGTGACATTTATTCACCACCTGAGAGCAGCGAGCCGTTGCGCTTGGCGCTTTGTAAAAGGGCAAGGAAGATCGCAAAAGAGGCAGCGAACAGGATCGCATTGATGACCAACGCCCACGCCATCAGGTCGGCGCGGAAGACGTGATCGATCAGCAGCGACCGCATGCCCTCGAACACATAGGTCGGCGGCAGGGTCCAGGCGACATGTTGCAGCCAGACCGGCAGCACCTCGACCGGATAATAGATGCAGGCGAGCGGCATCACCGCGAACATCAGCGTCCAGACAATGCTCTCCGCCCCCAGCCCGTTGCGCAGCACGAGGCCCGAGGCGAACACGCCGACCGACCAGCTGGTGAAGATCAGATTGCAGAAGAAGGCGATCAGCGGCAGCCCGATGGCGTAGAAATTGAAGCCGAAAAAGAACAGCGCCATCAGCGTCATCGGGATCACGCCGATGGCAAGTCGGATGATGCTCATGATCATCAACGACAGCAGGAATTCGATCGGCTTCAGCGGGCTCATCATCAGGTTGCCGAGATTGCGCGCCCACATCTCTTCGAGAAATGAGATCGAGAAGCCGAGCTGGCCACGGAACAGGATGTCCCACAGAATGACGGCGCCGATCAGCGTGCCGCCGGCCTTGGCGAAGAAGCCGGAGGCCTGCGAGATGTAATTCTGCAGAAAGCCCCAGGTGATGATCTGCAGCGCCGGCCAGTAGACCAGCTCCAGCAGCCGCGGCCAGGACGACATCAGAAGATACCAGTAGCGCAGCACCATCGCGTTGATGCGCTGCAGTGAGATGCCGCTATGCTGATGGCTGACGATGTCGCTCATGATGTGCCCTCTGGCGCGCCCTCCCGCACCCGGCCGCGCGCGACGTCGAGAAACACCTCTTCCAGCGTGTCGCGGTTGTAGCGCGCCATGATCCGTTCAGGACTGTCGTCGTCCTCGATCTTGCCGCGCTTCATGATGATGACGCGGTCGCAGAGCCGCTCGACCTCCAGCATGTTGTGGGACGCCAGCAGGATGGTCGCGTTGTGGGTCTTGCGATAAGTCTCGAGATGCTGCCGCACCCAGTCGGCAGTGTCTGGGTCGAGCGATGCCGTCGGCTCGTCCAGCAGCAACAGGTCGGGCTCGTTGATCAGCGCCTTCGCCAGGGCGACACGGGTCTTCTGCCCGGCCGAGAGCTTGCCGTTGGCGCGATCGAGGAAATCCTTCAGATCGAGATCGTCGGCGAGCCGGTCGATCCGTTCGCGCAGATGCTTCACTGCGTAGAGACGCCCGAAGATGGTCAGGTTCTGCCGCACCGTGAGCCGCATCGGCATGTCGACATAGGGGCTTTCGAAATTCATCCGGCCGAGCACGTCATAGCGCTGCTCGGGGATTTTCGCGCCCAGCACGTGGACGGTGCCCGACGTCGGCAGCACCAACCCCATGATCATCGCGATCGTCGTGGTCTTGCCTGCACCGTTGCCGCCGAGCAGGCCGGTGATGCTGCCGCGCGTAATGCGAAAGGAGATGTCATCGACGGCGCGGGTGGTCTTGTAGACCTTGACCAGATGCGCCACGTCGATCGCGGCCGATCCACCCTGATCGGTCGTGAACGCGTCGTTGGCCGCCCGCTCCCGCCCTGTATCGACCTGCTGCATAGGCCCGTCATTGAGCTATTGCGACAATAAGCGCAAGGCTTAGGCGACCAAGGCTTGCACGGTTAGGCTGCGTCATGTCGCGAATTTGTGCGCCGCCCACTGCACCGCTAAAGTCCTGGAATGACCGACGTCCTCTCCGATTTCCGCCAGCCACGCCGCTATGTCCGCCTCGATACCATTCTGCGGCTGCGCTGGCTGGCCGCGCTCGGCCAGCTCGTTGCGATCTTCATCGTCGCCCAAGGCCTGGAATTCGATGTTCCGATCGTGCCCTGTGTCAGCATCGTGGCGTTCTCGGCGCTGCTCAATCTGTCGCTGCAGGTCGCGTTCAACCCGATGCAGCGGCTGGAGCCGGGCTACGCCGCGACCCTGCTCGCCTTCAACATCGTCGAGCTCGGCGGCTTGCTGTATTTCACCGGCGGCCTGCAGAACCCGTTCTCGTTCCTGTTCCTGGCGCCGGTATTGATCTCGGCCACGGTGCTGCCGATCCGGCTGACGATCGGGCTCGGCTGCCTCGCGGTCGCCTGCGCCTCGGCGCTGTTCTTCTACCATCTGCCGTTGCCCTGGGATGCCGACGACCCTCTGGTGCTGCCGCCGATCTACCTGATCGGTGTCTGGCTTTCGATCCTGCTCGCGATCGGCGTCACCAGCCTCTACGCCTTCCAGGTCACCGAGGAGGCGCGGCAACTCTCCGACGCGCTCGCCGCGACCGAGCTGGTGCTGACGCGCGAGCAGCATCTGACCCAGCTCGACGGTCTTGCCGCCGCCGCGGCGCACGAGCTCGGCACGCCGCTGTCGACGATCTTCCTGATCTCGCGCGAGCTCGAGAAGACGGTGCATGATCCGGCGATCGCCGCCGACCTCAAGACCGTGCGCGAACAGGCGCAGCGCTGCCGCGACATCCTGAGCAAGATCGCGCAGCTGTCCTCGAGCGGCGCGCCGTTCGACACCATGAAGCTGTCGACCTTGATCGAGGAGGCGGTGGCGCCGCATCGCGATTTCGGCGTCAACATCAAGGTGCGGCTAGCTGTCGCAGCAACGCGCGAGCCGGTCGCCGCGCGCAACCCGGCAATCCTTTATGGGGTCGGAAACATTCTGGAAAATGCCGTCGATTTCGCGCACCAGACCGTCGAGGTGAATGCATGGTGGAATGCCGAAACCGTCGAGATCGTGATCTCCGACGATGGTCCGGGCATCGCGCCTGACATGCTGAAGCGGATCGGGGAGCCGTATCTGTCGCGCCGGCGGGGCGCGGATGAGGCCCAATCCGCCCGCGGGGGCCTCGGTCTCGGCGTTTTCATCGCAAGGACACTGCTGGAACGCACTGGCGCGAAGGTCTCGTTTACCAACCGCATCTTCCCCGATCATGGCGCCATTGTGCAGATCGTCTGGCCGCGTGACCGCTTCGAAGATGAAACGCCTACTACTGAGGCAGCGTCTTAAGAACGATTCTTAACCGCAATTTCTGGCATTACGGATGCAGCATCCGCGACTTTCGGCTGCCTTGGCAGCGCCGCACTGGTGGACCATATAATTGGCTATCTGCCACTGGGAAAAAATGGACCGTGAACGCAATCGCCGAATTGAATGACCTTGCTGACCGCTCGCTCCTCATCGTCGAGGACGACAAGCCTTTCCTGGAGCGCCTGTCGCGCGCAATGGAGACGCGCGGCTTTGCGGTGAAGTCATGCGACACGGTGTCCGACGGCATCGCCGAGATCGGCCGTGCCGCGCCCGCGTTCGCGGTCGTCGACCTCAGGCTCGGCGATGGCAACGGCCTCGACGTCGTCTCGGCGCTGAAGCGCAAGCGTCCCGATGCGCGCGCGATCGTGCTGACTGGCTACGGCAACATCGCCACCGCCGTCACCGCGGTGAAGATGGGCGCCGTCGATTATCTCTCGAAGCCTGCGGACGCCGACGACGTCGTCGCCGCGCTGCTCGCGACCGGCACCGAGAAATCCGAACTGCCGACCAACCCGATGTCGGCGGACCGCGTGCGCTGGGAGCACATCCAGCGCATCTACGAGATGTGCAACCGCAACGTCTCGGAAACCGCGCGCCGCCTCAACATGCACCGCCGCACCCTGCAGCGCATCCTCGCCAAGCGCGCGCCAAGGTAAGTGGTAGTACATATCGCTTTTTGATGGCCGGGCTCGCCCCGGCCATTTTCGTTTCCCCGTCATCCTGAGGTGCGAGCCTCTTCGGCGAGCCTCGAAGGATGAATCGGCCACCAGCCGGGCCGTCGATCCTTCGAGGCTCGCAAGAGCTCGCGCCTCAGGATGACGGATCACACTTTACGCTTCCGCTAAAACTCCACATGCCCTTGGGGATCGACCAGGCGGTTGATCCGCTGTGCCGCGGCCATGGCGAAGCGCACCGTCATCGCCTTGCGGGTGGCGGCCGGCAGGCGGTGCTCCGGCGCCTCGCACTGCAGGTGCGCGCCGTAGGCGTCGGCGATGATCAGCCCGGTGTCTTCGGGGAAGATCTCGCACGGCAGGTCCTGCGTGAAGGCAAAGAACAGCCGGTCGCAATGCATCCGGTAGTCCTGCCATTTCTGATCAGTGCGCAGATCCTCCACCGACGACTTGATCTCGGCGATCCAGATCTCGCCGCGCTCGTTCAGCGCCACCAGATCGGCTCTTCGGCCGGACGGCAGCGGCAACTCGCTGATGCAGGAAAATCCCAGCGATCTCAAAAGCCTCGCAGTGCCGCGCGCGATCGCGAGCGCGGTCTCCGACTGGCGCCGGTCGGGCGCAGGCACGAGGGCGATCTGGCGGGCGGGCGATTCCATGCGCCAAGACTAACCGATTCCGTTCATCTGCGGCAGCGCCGGAATCGGCCGCAAATTGGCGAGGAAGCCGCCTTGATTCCGGCCTCAAGCCACCGCGAAGCCGATGGAACTTTGGTTCCGAGGGGACGGAACCACTGGAGGAGACCCATGAGGTCACGCATCACGCTTCGCTCGCTCGCCTTCGCTCTCGCAACCCTTCCGCTATCCGCCGGCCTGTCACAGGCGATCGCCAAGCCGGTCGTCGAGGTCGCCTTCGTGCTCGACACCACCGGCTCGATGGGCGGTTTGATCGAAGGCGCCAAACGCAAGATCTGGTCGATCGCGTCAGCGATCGTCGATTCCAATCCCGACGCCGACATCCGCATGGGCCTCGTCGCCTATCGCGACATCGGCGACGAATACGTCACCAAGAAAATCGAGCTGACCCGCGACATCCAGGACCTCTACGCCAACCTGCTCGAGTTGAAGGCGCGCGGCGGCGGCGACTGGCCGGAGAGCGTCAACGAGGCGCTCGATGTCGCGGTCAACAAGATGCAATGGACCCACGCGCGCGACAGCACGCGCATCGTGTTCCTGGTCGGCGATGCGCCGCCGCACATGGACTACGCGCAGGACACCAAATATCCGATCACGCTGGCAACCGCCAAGCAGCAGGACATCATCGTCAACGCCGTGCTCGCCGGCAATGCGCAGGACACCGAGCGGGTGTGGCGCGACATTGCCCAGAACGGCAATGGCGAGTTCATCCCGATCCCGCAGGACGGCGGCCAGATCGTCACCATCGAGACGCCGTTCGATGAGGAGATCATCATCCTGCAGCGCGAGATCAACGGCACGGTGATCCCCTACGGCCCGCGCGCGCTGCAGAAGCGAACCGAGTCCAAGACGCAGCAATTGTCCAGCGTCGCCGCCGCGTCGCCGGCACGCGCCTCGGAAATGGCGAGCTTCATCAACAAGCGCGCGAAAACGACCTCGGAGGCCGTCACCGGCGATGGCGACCTGGTGGCCGACGTCGCCGCCGGCCGTAACGACGTGGCGAAGGTCAAGGAAGAAGAGCTGCCCGACAACCTCCGCGCCATGCAGCCCGAGCAGCGCTCCGCCGAGATCACCAGGCAGATCGCGCAGCGCAAGGCGCTGAACGAGAAGCTCGCCGCCCTGGTCGCCAAGCGCGACAAATATGTCGCCGAGCACCGCGCCAAGGCGCCGCCAAAAGCCTCGTCGTTCGATCGCGTGGTCGAGGACACGCTGAAGGCGCAGATCAAGCGGTAGCCACTCCTCGGGAAGCGTCGACCGCGCTTTGCGGTCGGCGCTCCTCAGGAACCCGCCGCCACCTTACCGCTTATCCTTCGGCCGCCGGCACGGCGCGGATCGAAGAGGGCTGCCTGGTGATCGACGACCTCTGGTACAAGAACGGAGTGATCTATTGCCTCTCCGTCGGCACCTATATGGATGCCAATGGCGACGGCATCGGCGATTTCAGGGGTCTGCTGCGGCGCCTCGACTATCTGAACGGACTTGGCATCACCACGATCTGGCTGATGCCGTTCCAGCCTTCGCCCGGCCGGGACAATGGCTACGATATCTCCGACTATTACGGCGTCGATCCGCGCTACGGCACGCTGGGTGATTTCGTCGAGTTCGCCCATGGCTGCAAGCAGCGCGGCATGCGCGTGATCATCGACCTCGTCGTCAACCACACCTCGGATCAGCACGGCTGGTTTCAATCGGCGCGCAGCGCGAAGGATTCTCCACATCGCGACTGGTATGTCTGGTCCGACAAGCGGCCCGCCAATGCCGACAAGGGGATGGTGTTTCCCGGCGTGCAGAAGTCAACCTGGACGCGCGACAAGCGGGCGGGCGCTTGGTACTTCCATCGCTTCTACGATTTCCAGCCTGACCTGAACACGTCGAACCCGCACGTGCAGGCCGAGATCCTCAAGATCATGGGGTTCTGGATCCAGCTCGGCGTCTCCGGCTTTCGCATGGACGCGGTGCCGTTCGTGATCTCCACCAAGGGCGCCAAGGTACGCAAGCCTGTCGAGCAATACGACATGCTGCGATCGTTTCGCGAGTTCCTGCAATGGCGGCAGGGTGACGCGATCATCCTCGCCGAAGCCAACGTGCTGCCCGAGACCGACATGAATTATTTCGGCCGCGACGGCGAGCGCATGCAGATGATGTTCAACTTCCAGGTCAACCAGAATCTGTTCTACGCGCTGGCATCCGGCGACTCGCGGCCGCTGACGAAATCGCTGGCGGCCACCAAGCCGCGGCCGGCGACGGCGCAATGGGGCCTGTTCCTGCGCAACCATGATGAGCTCGACCTCGGCCGCCTCACCAAGGCACAGCGCGAGACCGTGTTCAAGGCGTTCGGTCCGGACAAAAGCATGCAGCTCTACGACCGCGGCATTCGCCGGCGTCTGGCGCCCATGCTTGGTGGCGACCGCCGTCGCCTCGAGCTCGCCTACAGCCTGATGTGCACGCTTCCCGGCACGCCCGTGATCCGATACGGCGACGAGCTCGGCATGGGCGACGATCTCGCCCTCCCCGAACGCACCTGCGCGCGCACCCCGATGCAGTGGTCGACCGAGCCGCATGCCGGCTTCACCGAAAGCGATCGGCCCTGCGTGCCGGTAATCGACAAGGGCGCGTATGGCTACGAGCACGTCAACGCCGCCAAGCAGCGGCGCGACCCGAATTCGCTCCTGAACTGGACCGAGCGGATCATCCGCATGCGCAAGGAAGTCCCCGAGGTTGGTTGGGGCGATTTCAAGGTGATCACCGTCCGCGATCCGGCGATGCTGATCATCCGATACGACTGGCGAAACAACTCGGTGCTGTTCATCCATAATCTCGCCGAACCGCCGCGCGAGGTCGCGTTCAGCGTCGGCCTCCCCGGCGAGGCCGGCAAGCTTCTGGTCAACCTCTTGACCGAGGACCACAGCCGCGCCGACGATCGCGGCCACCACAAGCTGCTGATCGAAGGCTACGGCTATCGCTGGTACCGCGTCGGCGGGCTCGACTATCTGCTCAAGCGCAGCGACATCGACGACACAACGCCCCGCACGCCGCGTTAGAGCATGATCCGGAAAAGTGTGAAGCGGTTTTCCGAAAAGATCATGCTCAAACAAAGAGCTAAAGCGCGATGACGATTCAACCCAATCTCATCGCGCTTTAGCCGTCGTCCTGATGCTGAGGCGGCCCGAGGATCACGCCCTCATTGGCGCGCAGATCGAGCATGCCTTCGACCTTCTCGCCTTGCCGGTCCATGAAGGTCGACAGCAGGATCACGTTGCTGAAGCCGATCGCGCTGGAGGTGATGGTCGCAGGCGCGGTGCCGAAATTCAGCGCGATCACTGCGACGCCGTCGACGCTGCGCCGCCGGTACAGCAGCACGTCGCCATGCGCGCCCACCGGCTCGTAGCTGCCGCGAACCAGCTGCGGCAGCTGGCGGCGCAGTGCAATCAGCGCCTTGTAGAAATTCAGGATCGACGCCCGGTCCGCCTCCAGGCTCGCGACATTGTCGCTGGCAAAATCATGCGCCAGCGGCAGCCACGGCTGCGCGGTCGAGAAGCCGGCGTAGCGCTCGGCGCTCCACTGCATCGGGGTGCGGCAGCCGTCGCGGCCGACGCCGAGGCCGGGAACATTCTTCTCGAAGGGGTCGCGCACCTGGTCCGGCGCGATCGGTTGCTGGCGCATGCCGAGCTCGTCGCCGTAGTAGAGCGTCGGCGTGCCGCGCAGCGTCAGCAGCAGCATCGCCGCGACGCCCACCTGCGCCGGGCCGACCCGGCTCGCCACCCGCGGCCGGTCGTGATTGCCGAGCACCCAGTTCGGCCAGGCGCCCGGCGGCAGCGCCTTCTCGTAGTCGGCGATGATCTTCTCCACCGAGCGCGCGCTCCACAACGTCGACAGCAGCGCGAAATTGAACGGCATCTGCGCGCCGCGCAGATCATTGCCGTAATAGGCGACCAGCCGGTGCAGCGGCAGATAGACCTCGCCGATCAGCACGCGGTCGTCGAATTCGTCGGTGACGCGGCGCATTTCGGTGATGACCTCGTGGACCTCCGCCTGGTCGGTCGAATATTGCGTGAGGATCTTTTCGTGCGGCGGCCGGCCCTCGAGGTAATGCGGGTTCGGCGGGTTGTCGCGAAAATCGGCGTCCTTGATCAGGTGCCAGATCACGTCGACGCGAAAGCCGTCGACGCCCTTGCGCAGCCAGACGCGCATCACCTCGTAGATCGCTTCCCGCACCGCGGGATTGCGCCAGTTGAGATCGGGCTGCTGGGCGAGAAAGGCGTGATAGTAGTACTGGCCGGACGCCTCGTCGTAAGTCCAGGCGCTGCCGCCGAACTCCGACAGCCAGTTGTTGGGCGGCCCGCCGTCCGGCCCAGGATCGCGCCAGATGTACCAGTCGCGCCTTGGATTGTCGCGCGCGCTCTTTGCCTCGATGAACCAGGGATGCTGATCCGACGTGTGGTTCGGCACCAGATCGAGGATCAGCTTGAGGCCGGCATCGTGCGCGGCCGCGACCAGCTCGTCGAAATCCTCCATCGTCCCGAACAGCGGGTCGATGCCGGTGTAGTCGGAGATGTCGTAGCCGAAATCGGCCATCGGCGACGGGAAGATCGGCGACAGCCAGATCGCGTCGACGCCGAGCCGCGTCAGGTACGGCAGCCGCTCGATGATGCCCCTGAGATCGCCGACGCCGTCGCCGTCGGTGTCCTGAAACGAGCGCGGATAGACCTGATAGAAGATGCCGTGCCGCCACCAGTCGCTGTCGCCCTGATCCATTCCGTCCCCCCATCTCATGCCCGGGCGAGGTAACGCTCTATCTCGCCGGTTGGTTCAGGGATGACCTGCAATTCGGGACAGAAAATGACGCAGTAGCCCGGATGAAGCGAAGCGCAATCCGGGATTCCTGCCATCGGGTCCAGTTGCCCCGGATTTCGCGGAGCCTGTCATCGGGCGCGCGTTCGCGCGACCGTCGGCTGCATCCGGGCTACGGCTCCGCGGCTCAGTGCCTTGTCGCGAGCTGGTAGATCGTGATCAGCACCTCGAACAGGATCAGAAAAACGATGATCAGCTCGAGCCGCAGCGAGCGGCTGGTGTCGATGATGTCGGTCAAGACCTGCGCGGTCTCGGCGACGACGGCGAGCTTGCGGTTCAGCGACTCGGCGCGCTCCTTCAGCTCGTACTCGTCCTCGAGCCGGGCGTAGAGCCGCTCGAGATGCGGCTTGTCCCACAGAATGTCGGGCTTCTCCGATACCTCGACGGGGCCGGAGACGCGATGCCGAACCGACAGCGCGTTGCCGATGTGCTTCAGGATCGCGGCGCGGCCGCCGCGAAAGCGGCCGCCCTTGGCGAGCTCGCGCGCGAACGGCTCGGTGGAGTCGAACACCGCCGCGACCTCGCGCTCATGCCGCGCCAGCACCACGCTTTTCGCCAGCGCCTCGCCGACCAGGATCAGCCGCTCCGGCGACAGGCTCTGCAGATAGATCGGACCGCCCGGCGGTATCTGGTCGTCCTTTTCCGAGGCGAGCTCGATGATCGCGATCTCCTCCTCGCGCCGCGTGAAGGTGCCGGTCATGCGCGACTGCAGGCTGCGCAGGAATTCATCCTCCTCCAGCGCGTTCAGCCCGATCAGCACCACGACGCCATAACGGAACAGGACCGCCACGCCATTGTCATTGACGCGGAACGCCAGCGGCGTCGTCGCCAGCACGTCGCCGCGTTCCAGGCCCGACGTGTTGATGCGGTCCGCGACGAAGAAGGCGCGGGCAGTGGTCCGGGGTCCGCCGAGCGGCGATTTGGAGGCCTGGGTCATGGAATTCCGGACTGCGAGGGCTTAAGTCGTGGCCGAGAGCAATCGCATGCCGGATGCTCTCGAATTGACGCGCCGCGACCTTATCACGGCCCGTTTGGGGATCACACGCCGGGTCCAGCGCATTTCCGGCCCGTGTTGACGGCACTTCCGCAAAGCCTATGGTGACCGCATGGATGACAAAACCGAGACCAAACCGAAGGCTGGCGCGATCATCGTGCCGGTGACGCTGTTCGAGCAGAACTGCACCATCATCTGGCACGAGCCGACCAAGAAGGCGGTCGTGATCGACCCCGGCGGCGACGTGCCGAAGATCCAAGCCGCGATCAAGCAGACCGGCGTGACGGTGGAGAAGATCTGGCTAACCCACGGCCATATCGACCATGTCGGCGGCGCCGCCGAGTTGCGCGACGCGCTGCAGGTCAAGATCGAGGGTCCGCATATCGCCGACAAATATCTGCTCGAGAACGTCGTCTCCAGCGGCGAACGTTTCGGCATGACCGGGGTACGCAATTTCGGTCCCGACCGCTGGCTCGACGAGGGTGACCAAGTCTCGATCGGCGACCTCACCTTCGACATCCTGCACTGCCCCGGCCATTCGCCGGGCAGCGTGGTGTTCTTCAGCAAGGAGCTGAAGTTCGCCCATGTCGGCGACGTGCTGTTCGCCGGCTCGGTCGGACGCACCGACCTGCCGGGCGGCAGCCACCAGACGCTGATCCAGTCGATCACGCAGAAGCTGCTGCCGCTTGGCGACGACGTCGGCTTCATCTGCGGTCATGGCGCGGGCTCCAGCATCGGCCAGGAGCGGCTGACGAACCCATTCCTGACCGGCGAGATGTAAGCGCGCCGCGCGCTGAAGCGCGATGAATGATCATCGCGCTTCCGTTTGTTTGAGCATGATCTCCGCGCAAACGCTTCGCGTTTGTCGCGAGGGAAAACCGCTGCACACTTTTCCGGATCATGCTCGCTCGCTACTTCATCAGCCCCGCAGCGGTCAGCGCCCGCGTGATGACGCGGCTGACATTGACGCGGTTGCTCCGCGGCGTCCGCGGCCGGCTGCTGCGCCGGCCGGCAACGGGTTCGGGCTCCGCCGCCGGCACCGGTATCGTCATCGAGATGGTGTCGGCGCGCTCGCGCGGGACTCCGGTCGGAGCAATGTGCGGCTGGCGCACCTGATCGGTCAGGCCGAAGAAGCTCGCGATGTGGTAGGACGAGGAGATTCCGGCCTCGATGAGGAACGCGCCCTCGACGCCATAGCGCTGGTCATTGCCGGCAAGCCC
Source organism: Bradyrhizobium sp. CCBAU 51753 (assembly GCF_015291565.1). NCBI lineage: Bacteria > Pseudomonadati > Pseudomonadota > Alphaproteobacteria > Hyphomicrobiales > Nitrobacteraceae > Bradyrhizobium > Bradyrhizobium sp. CCBAU 51753. Next base: position 9,056,406 of record NZ_CP030037.1, read on the forward strand.
GAGCGGCGTGCCGTGCGCCATGTCGGTGATGGTGTAGGACTCGACCAGCGTCTGACCATCGGCATTCCACCAGACCTCGCGCGGATAACCATCGACCATCGCCTTCGACATCGCCGTCGGCGGCAGGCCGTGCAGATCGAGCCACTGCCGGACGATCGCGTCGGCATTGGCGGGAACGACGGTGCGGTCGGCGCTGCCGTGCCACACCGAGATCTTCGGCCAGTCGCCATTGTGGTTCGACGCCTTGCGCACGCGATCGCCGAGCTCGGGCGCCGACAGCGCGCTGCCCTGCATCATCGTCTGCAGCGCCTCGCGCAGATCATTGGCAACGCCGAACGGCAGACCGGCGATGATGGCGCCGCTCGCAAACACATCCGGATAGGTCGCGAGCATGACGGAGGCCATCGCGCCGCCGGCGGACAGCCCGGTCACATGGATGCGCCGCGGATCGATCTTGTGCGTCACGGCCATGTGCCCGATCATCTGCCTGATCGAGCTGGCCTCGCCGCTGCCGCGCGCGATGTCGTCCGGATTGAACCAGTTGAAGCAGGTGTTGCCGTTGTTGGCCGACTGCTGCTCCGGCATCAGCAGCGCGAAGCCGTAATGCTCGGCAAGCGTCGACCAGCCGGCGCCGAGATCATAGGACGCCGCGGTCTGACCGCAGCCATGCAGCACGACGACGAGCGCGGGCGACCGCGCCAGCTGCGCCGGCACGAACGAAAACATCTTCAGCGCGCCCGGGTTCGAGCCGAACTCGCTGGTCTCGACCAGCGGCGTCGGAACGGCGTCGGTTGCGCCCTGCGCATACGCTCCCAATCCGCTGAAGCCATTCAGCTTGGGAAGACGGCGCAGAAAATCGATGTTGTTGACCAGTGACAACAGCAACTCCTGAGGTGATTGCGCTTCTGGGAATTCACCTCAACAGATAGTTGCTGCAGTGCAAAATAAAAAGACCGTATGCGGTCATTCCCCTGAAATGTGAGAATCGGCGTTAATTCGTGAGCATGTTCTTGCTTGCGCAACGATTCTTTCAAAAAGCCTGTCACCAGCTTCTCGGATCATGCTCACGCACGGCGCATCCATGACAGAAATGCGGCTGAAATCGTGATCGACAGCACAAACAATGCGCATGCCGCCGATAGCGCCACGCGCGCGGACATGAACGTTTCGACAGCAAAGAATACCGCGCCGATCGCGGCAACGCCGGCGGCGTTGCCTATCTGCGTTGTGGTGCCGTACATGCCGGAGCCGGCGCCGGCGCTTGCAGGCTTGACGCTCGAGAGCACTGCGCTCGACAGCGGCGCCATCACCAGTCCCTGGCCGTAGCCGAAGATCATCAGCACCAGCGCGAGCAACAACGCCGACGGCGCCGCCACCGTCTCGACCGTCGCAACGAGCACGGCGAGACCGACGATTTGCAGCGCGCAGCCCTCGATCAATACCAGCGTGCCGCGATGCTTGGCCCGCACGCCGCTATGGCGCGACGCCACCACGAAGGTCAGCGCCAACGGCACGAACACCAGGCCGGCCTGCAGCGGCGGAATCCTCAGGCCCTTCTGCATGAAGATGGTCATGATCAGATAGAACGACAGGTTGGCAAAGAAGAAGAAAAACACCGCGACCAGCCCGCGCATGAACGCCGGATCCGACAGCAGCGCCAGATCGATCAGCGGCATGCCGCCGCGGCGCGCCACAACGTGCTCCAGCCGCACGAAGGCTGCGATCACGGCAACGCCTGCCGCCATCGCCAGCCACACCGGCGCCGCCCAGCCGAGATCATGGCCGAACAACAGCGGGCCGATCAAACACAGCAGCCCCGCGAACAGCACGACCGCACCGGGGATATCCAGCCGTGAGCCGGGCCGGCGCGGCGCCGTCGGCATGATTTTCAGCGCAGCCGCGATGATGACGACGCCGCAGGGAACGTTGACGAAGAACACCGCGCGCCAGCCGAGGCCTGCAAGGTCGAGCGTCACCAGCACGCCGCCGAGCAGGAAGCCGGCGGCGCCCGCGAGGCCCAGTACGATGCCGTAGATGCCGAAGGCGCGTGCCCGCGCGCCGTCGGCGAACAACAAATGCAGCGTCGCCAGGACCTGCGGCACCATCAGCGCCGCGGTCGCGCCCTGCGCCAGCCGGGCGAGGATCAGTTCCAGGCCGGACTGCGCCAGGCCGCACCACAGCGAGGTCAGCGAAAAGCCAGCGACGCCGGCGATGAACACGGTCTTGGTGCCATGGATGTCGCCGAGCCGGCCGCCGGTCACCACCAACGTGGCATAGGCGATCAGATAGATCGCGATCACCGCCTCGATCTGCGCGGCGCTTGCATGAAGCTCCACGGCGATGGTCGGGATCGCGACATTGACGATGAAGGCATCGACGCCGAACATGAATTGCGCGGCGACGACGATCGCGAGCACCCACCAGCGGCGGGAGGTCTCCGCTCGCGTCGAAACCATCTGGTGCATGCGCTGCGATCCTGCCTGGACTTCCATGACCGTCATCATCAGCAGATTCCAGTCATCGCCTCGATTACCTCGGACGTAAGCGCGCGCTCACGGCTGCGTCATCCAGCACCACTGCACCGCGGCCGGCAGGCGCCGCGACTTGCGTTGACCCGCTGGGAAACATTCCGGACGGCGGCAATCGCCGCCGATTTGCGCAACAACCATGCGGGCGCCGCAGGCCCGAAGCATTGCCTTGCCCCGGCCCACCCCGTAGGTTGGCGCAAAGCCCCCAATAACGATGATCCGGAGAGAACGACCTATGGCGCGCCTCAAGTTCGGAGCCTTCCTCGCCCCGCATCACCCGATCGGCGAGCATCCGATGCTGCAATTCCGCCGCGACCTCGATTTCGTCGAGCAGCTCGACGCGCTCGGTTACGACGAGTTCTGGTGCGGCGAGCATCACTCCTCGGGCTGGGAGACCATCGCCTCGCCGGAAATGTTTTTGGCCGCCGCCGGTGAGCGCACCAAGCGGATCAAGCTCGGCACCGGCGTGATCTCGCTGCCCTATCACCATCCGTTCAATGTCGCGCAGCGCATGGTGCAGCTCGACCACATGACCGGCGGCCGCGCCATCTTCGGTTCCGGCCCGGGCGCGCTCGCCTCCGACGCGCATACGCTCGGCATTGATCCGATGACCCAGCGCGACCGCCAGGACGAGGCGATCGCGGTGATCCGCCGTTTGTTCAACGGCGAGCGCGTCACCGCGAAGAGCGACTGGTTCCAGATGCATGACGCCGCGCTGCAGATCCTGCCGCTGCAGGAGGAGATGCCGTTCGTGGTGGCGTCACAGATCTCGCCGTCGGGCATGACGCTGGCCGGCAAATACGGCATCGGCATCATCTCGCTGGGCTCGATGTCGACCCAGGGCCTGATGGCGCTGCCGCAGCAGTGGCAGTTCGCCGAGGACGCCGCCAAGAAGGCCGGCACCACGGTGAGCCGTTCGAACTGGCGCGTGCTGCTATCCTGGCACATCGCCGAGACCCGCGAGCAGGCGCGGCGCGAGGCCGGCGCCGGGCTGATGCGCTGGCACAATGAATATAATGTCGGCACGCTGATGCGGCCGGGCCTCACCGCGTTTGCTTCGCCGGATGAGGCGGTCGACAAGACCGCGTTCGTCGACGGCGCAGCCTCGACCATCGGCACGCCGGATGATCTCGTGAAGATGATCAAGAATCTGGTGCAGGTGTCCGGCGGCGTCGGCACCATCGTCGGCTTCGCGCATGACTGGGCCAATCCGGAAAACACCCGCCGCAGCTGGGACCTGGTGGCGCGCTACGTGATCCCGGAGATCAACGGCTTCATCGACGGCCTGCGCACCTCGCGCCAGTTCCTGATCGACAACCGCGCGGTATTCGAGCGCGCCGGCCAGGCCGTGATGGCCAAGATCATGGAAAACGACAAGGCCGCCGCCGCGCTCCAACAAACCGGCCCTGGCCGCGTCGCCATCCCCGCCGTCAACGCCCCAGACCTGCAGAAGGCCGCCGCGAAGCAGAAGGCGTGAGGCGCTAATCCGCACTTCATCAAACTATCGTCCCGGCGCAGGCCGGGACGATTCAAGAATTGTCCTCGCCACCTCGCTGTTAGAACCGTCATCCTGAGGTGCGAGCTCTTGCGAGCCTCGAAGGATCGACGGCCACCAGCGGGGCCGTGCATCCTTCGAGGCTCGCCGAAGAGGCTCGCACCTCAGGATGACGGGTTGGATTGATGCGCAACTCTTTCCGTCGTCATTGTGAGGAGCGAAGCGACGAAGCAATCCCTGCTTCCGCGTATGCTGCACATGGGTTGCTTCGCGGAGCCTGTCATCGGGCGCGCGTTCGCGCGACCCGTTGGCTCGCAATGACGGATACTACCCCGCGCCCTGATCGAACGCCTTGCGCAGCGCGACGTAGCCGGCCTGCTGTTGGCTCCAGTTGCGGCCGCCGGTGATGGCGCCGTCGACGACGAGGTCGTGGCCGTTGATGAAGCTCGATTCGTCGCTGGCCAGAAACACGGCGGCATGGGCGATGTCGTCGGGCAGGCCGGCGCGCGGGATCGGCTGTGCCGCCTTGTAGACCTCGCGCATCACTGCCGAGGTCTTCTCGGCGGCCTCGGTCGATAGCCCCAGCGCCTTGCCGAAGATCCCGGTTGCGATCGCGCCGGGCGAGATCGAGTTGACGCGGATGCCGGACTCGCCGAGCTCCATCGCGACGCATTTGGTGAAATGAATCACCGCGGCCTTGGCTGCGCCATAGACCATCGAGGACGAGAAGCCGGCGAGCCGGCCGGCGATGCTGCCATTGTTGATGATGCTGCCGGAACCCTGGCTGCGCATGACGGGCGCGGCGTGCTTCATGCCGAGCATGACGCTGCGCACCAGCGTCGCCATGGCCGCGTCGAAGCGCTCGACGTCGAGGCTTTCGATGCCGCCGGTCTGCGCCGGCCCGCCGGCATTGTTGAACAGGCAGTCGAGGCGGCCGAATTTTTCCACCGCCAGCGCGATCAGCGCCTGCATCTGGTCCTCGACCGTGACGTCGGTCTGCCGGAACACGCAGCTGGCCCCGAGCTGTTGCGCCAGCGCCTCGCCCTCCGCCGCGCGGCGTCCCGCGATCACGATCCGCGCGCCTTCCGCGACGAAGACTTCCGCCGTACGCAGTCCGATGCCGCTGGTCGCCCCGGTGATCACCGCGACCTTGCCGTCCAGCCGTCCCATGCCGGTCCCCCTGTTTTGCGTTTGATGTTGCGGGATTTTCGCGACAGGCCGCGGACAACGCAAGCGCGAGCGCGATATGGCGTTTGCCTAGCCCTTTGCCGGGTCCACCTGTGGCCAGAAGGACACAACTGCGGTTTTTTGGTCGCAGCGGCCTTATTTTGGGTCGGCTGATCACGTGAACTGGAACGACCGATGACGAAGTGGATCGACGAATTCCGGCAGTGTTGGCAGGGCAATTCGCAGCCGTCGCTGCTGCTTGCGAGCGGCTTTGCCGTGTTCTGCCTCATTTTGGCGACGGGTGCGCGCTTCGGGCTCGCCCAGATCAGGCCGGACGTGTTCTTCACCCCGTATTTCCCGGCGGTGTTCTTTGCCACCGCCTTCGGCGGTTTCCGGATCGGCGTCGCCACCGCGCTGGCGAGCGGCCTGCTCGGCGTCGTCCTCAATTTCTCGGAAGCGACCGTCGATCCGGCGCGCTTTGCGCTGTTGATGATCTTCTGGGTGGTGTCCGGCATCGCGATCTGGGGCGTCGAGCATTATCGCTCGCTGGTGGCGCAACAGCGCGAGGTCTCCAAGCGCCTGATCGAGGAGGAGCAATACCGCCGACTGGTGGTCGACGAGTTGCAGCACCGGTTGAAGAACAAGTCCTCGACCATTCATGCGGTGCTGCATCAGGCACTGCAGGACCGGCCCGAGGTCTGGCAGCGCATCGACCACCGCATCCGCGCGCTGTCGGCGACCGACGATCTGATCGCGCGGGTCGACGGCTACGGCTGCGATATCAAGGACCTGCTGCGCTCGGAGCTCGGGCCTTACGGCCATGTCCGGTTCAATCTCAACGGCGAGCAGCTGTTCCTGCCGGCCAAGCTCGCGGTCTCGCTGGCGCTGATCTTCCATGAGCTCGCGACCAATGCCGGCAAATACGGCGCGTTCTCCTCGCCGCGCGGATTTTTACAAGTGTCATGGACGGTGGACGATGGCCGTCTCAACGTGATCTGGGACGAAACCGAGGGGCCGGCGGTGGACGAGATCGGCGAAGCCGGCTTCGGCACCAAGCTCTTGAAATCGGCGTTGCGGCCGTTCGACGGCAAGACCGAGATCAGTTACCTGAAAACCGGCGTTCATTGCACGATGCAATGCAAGGTGCCGAGCGGCTGACAACGCCGTCGCCGCATCAGCGCGTTTTGGCTCTTTGTTTGAGCATGATCTCCGCTTCACACTTTTCCGGATCATGCTTTGTTTGAGCATGATCTATCCGGAAACCGCTTCACAGTTTTCCGGATCATGCCCCCAAAGCGCGCAATCGCAACCGCGCGCTGCGGAACCGCTTTCGCAAGCGGCGGCGCCGCGCATTGACACTCTGTTAATGACGATTGCCGCGGCGGCTGGGGAAAGCCGCCGGCGGTTCATTCTGTCACGGCTTTTCGCAGGTCCGCTTAACCAAAACTACAACGGACTTTGCCAAGGTCCGCGCATGCATGAGTTCATTAGACACGATTTTCAGTCCGGCACGTCAACGACCGGCCATGACAATAATTCCCGCCAAGACTCCAGCCAAGAATTCAGCCAGGATTCCGGCCGGGAAACCGGGCAAGAATTGCGCATCCTGCGTGATCTTCTGCAGCTGCTGCCCGCCGGGGTCACGGTGCAGGACGAGCGCGGCGAATTCATTCTGGTCAACGAAGCGGCCGCGGCGCAATTGCAGCTCGCCGCCGGTGCCAGCCGGCCGACGGCGCCGGCCGACGAACGCCACGCCGCCAATCTCGAAACGCTGCGCAGCGGCCGCCCCGTGGTGCTCGAGGAGACGCTGACCTGCGGTGCCGTCAGGCACGTGTTCCTCACCTCGCACCGCCCGGTGCAGATCGCCGGACGCAGCCTCCTGATCTCGGCCTCGACCGACATCAGCGAGCAGAAGGCGTTCGAGGACCAGCTGTTCCGCTCCGCCTATTACGACGAGCTGACCGGCCTGCCGACGCGCCGGGTGATCGAGCATCGCGTCAACGGCCTGATCCGCAACGAGCAGCAGGGCCATTTCGCGCTCGCCTTCCTCGACGTCGACAATTTCAAGCATATCAACGACTATTACGGCCACGTGATCGGCGACGCGCTGCTGGTGGAATTGTCCAAGCGGCTCGGCCACGCCTTGCGCGGCACCGATATCCTGTCGCGGATCTCCGGCGACGAGTTCCTGCTGCTGTTGAACCCGATCAGCAGCGATCGCGAGGTCGCCGAGTTCATCCATGTCATGCAGGAGCGGCTGAAGGCGCCGTTCTTCATCGATCAATCCGAGATCTTCGCCTCGACCTCGATCGGCGTCAGCCTCTATCCGCTGCACGGCCGGAGCTACGAGGCGCTGCGGCAGAACGCCGACATCGCGATGTACCGGGTCAAGAACAACGGCAAGGGCTCGGCCGCGTTCTTCGACGCCAGCATGGAGCGCGAGGCGCTGGCGCGGATGAAGATCGAGCAGTCGCTGCGGCTGGCGATCCTGGAAAAGCGGTTCTGCTGCGCGTTCCAGCCCAAGGTCGACATCCGCACCCAAGAGGTCAAGGGCATCGAGGCGCTGGTGCGGCTGCGCGACGACGAGGGCGTGATCCAGGCGCCCGGCACCTTCATCGACCTCGCCGTCGAGCTCGGGCTGATCGATGAGCTGACGCTGCTGGTGCTGGCCGAGATCGTCAAGTCGATCGACCTGATCAACGACACGTTCGGCCCCAACGCCACCATCAGCATCAACGTCGCCGCCAAGCAGGCCGCCAATTCCGAATTCATGCGCACCTTCGCCCGCGCGCTCGAGCACACCGGCTACGCCCGGCGCTTCATGATCGAGGTGACCGAGGACGCGTTCATCACCAAGTCGCATTTCCAGGACGAGATTCTGCCGATCCTGCGCGACATCGGCGTCGGCATCTCGATCGACGATTTCGGCATCGGCTATTCGTCGCTGTCGGCGCTCGCCGACATCACCGCCGACGAGATCAAGATCGACCGCTCCTTCATCACCGACATCCACAAGCGGCCGCGCAGCCAGGGCATCTTGCGCGCGATCGAGTCGCTGAGCGAGGCGCTCGGCATGACCGTGATCGCCGAGGGCATCGAATCCTACGAGGAACTGACCTATTTGCAGGCGGCGACCAAGATCCGCTTTGCGCAGGGCTATTACTTCGCCAAGCCGATCTTCCTTGAGGATCTGAAGCCCGCGACGCCGGTCGCCAGCGAGACCCGCGCCAGCCTCGCCGCCCGTCCGGCCCAGGAAAACCGCCAGAGCTATTCCCGCGCCAGTGGCTTTCGGCGCTAGGGCACTTCGAGCAGCGGAGGTCTTCACCTCTCCCCGCGCTCTGCGGGGAGAGGTCGGATCGCATGACATGCGATCCGGGTGAGGGGCAAGGCATGCTGCTCACCAAACGGCGGATTGTTCGCCGGATGGAGGCCCCTCACCCCAACCCTCTCCCCGTAAGAACGGGGAGAGGGAGAAGAGAGGGCTGCCTGGCGCTTGTTCCCCGCTCTTTCGGCAGGGACTCTCAAAATGCCGAAAAACAACCCCATGCAAAGTAGCCGCTGGCTGCCCACGTTCGACATGGCCGCTTGACACGTCGGGCAACTCAGCGGTAATCTTTTATTATTCCGAAAAGCTGCGCCCCTCGCCCGCGAAGCTGGAGAGCTGCGCGTTGCGCCGGCTTGGCCATCGCGCACCTACCGCCGCTCCGGCCGTCCGCCTATATAAAGCGTGGTTCCCGCGGCAGCGAAGGTGTCGGCCATGCAGCCTGTCTCTATCCTCCTCAACGTCCTCTGGATTCTGTTCGGCGGCGCATTGATGGCGGCCGGCTGGCTGATCGCCGCCGTGATCATGGCGATCACTATCATCGGCCTGCCCTGGGCGCGCGCCGCCTTCAACATCGCCGTCTATTCGCTGTTGCCGTTCGGCTCGCGCGCGGTGCGCCGCGACGAGTTGACCGGCCAGAGCGACCTCGGCACCGGCGCGCTCGGCCTGATCGGCAATTTGATCTGGTTCATTTTGGCCGGCTGGTGGCTCGCGATCGGCCACGTCGTGCTCGCGATCGGGTACGCGGTGACGATCATCGGCATCCCGTTCGCCTGGGCGCATCTGAAGCTCGCCGGCATCGCGCTGTGGCCGATCGGCAAGGCGATCGTGCCGGCGTAAAAACTAAAGCGCGATGAGATGAGGTTGAATCATCATCGCGCTTTAGCTCTTTATTTGAGCATGATCTCCGCGCAAACGCTTCGCGTTTGTCGCGAGGGAAAACCGCTTCGCACTTTGCGCTAACGCGGCCGTACCGGTCCGGATCATGCTCTAGAGCCAGTCCTTCGTCGTCTGGGCGCAGGCCTGCCAATCGCGCCGCCAGACGAATCCGCCACCGCCGCAGGGCGGACGCGGGCGCGTGGTAGCGGGGCATTGGTTCCTCACGCGCAGGCCGGGCGTTCCCCAGCCATCAATCACACACGCGCCCGCAACAGTGGCGTGGCAACCGACGCCGCATCCGTCTGCGGCGTGGGCCGGGTTAAAGCCAAGCAATGCAACTGCGGTCAGACACGCGAGCAAAGATGTCTTCACGATGACCTCCATCGGGGCTGTGTCGCGTCCACGTGTTCCCCATCATGCGCGGTCTCGATGGCGCCCGCCAGCAGAAACGGATCACATCCTTGCGCGCGCGGGCTCAGTCCGCCGCCGCGCAGCCGGGGATGTCGAACACCGCAGTCAGGCCGCAGGGCGAGTTGAGCATCTTGCTGCCCTCGTGGCCGACGCCGGGCACATCCCACACGCTGTGGTTCGGCGTGCCGCTGTCGCGGGCCTGCATCGCTGCGACATAGGCGTGGCCGCGGGCGTAGCGATACGGCCCTTCGGCTTCCGCCATGCAGGATTTGTCGAGCGCGGGATGATTGGGATCGGTGTCGAGCGTGCCGAGCAGATAGATCACGCGGCGCGCGACATAGGCCTGCTCCAGTTCGGCGGCTGACGGCGCCGCGAGATAGGGCGGACGGTCGTCCATGCCGAACTTCCAGCGGTTGTAGCCATGGCAATTGGCCGCGATCTCCGGCATCGGCCGCTGCCCGGTGAAATAGGTGTAGGACGACGGATTGGCGACCACGAAGCGCACGCCGATGCCCTCGCCGATCAGCGCCCGATCGCCCTTGGTCGCGATCGCATAGCGCTGCACCACCTGGCCGCCGCCGGAATGGCCGAACACCACGACCTGTTTCAGATTCGGAAACAGCTTTTTGTCGCCGAGCCTGGCCAAGATGGCGTCGAGCGCATCGAACGAGCTGGCGGTTTCAGGCGCGAGCGCCGGCTCGCCGCCCTGCCAGCCATAGAGGCTCCAGCGCAGCGTGTCGGCCGGCAGCTTGAACGCATCGACGTCAGGCTCGATCAGGAACTGCGGCGCGATCATCAGTGTCGTCTTGCCGGCGTCGCCGGCCGCGGCCTGCGCGCTCAGCGCCGCGCGAAAATAATCGTCGGCATTGCGCAGCACGCCGTGCAGGACGAGCACGGCGCGGGTGATCTCGGGCAGCGGATTGGACCAGTCGGTGGAGAGATAAACCGGGAATGTCGCCGCGCCGACCGCAATGCGCGCCGGTGCGATTTCCTTGACCGGCTTGCGATTACGCTCGGCCTGGGCGTCGGCTGCCGACGCGACCGGCGCATGGGCGGCCATCGCGACCAGCAGCAGCGCCGCAAGCAAGGTGCGATAGTGCATGGTTCAACCCCCTAGGCCACCACCCGGCCGCGATTGTTCGCGGCGAGGATCGGGCGGATCAGCCGGCCGAACCGCTCGGCCTCCTCGTCATGCAGATAGCCGGACAGGCAGAACGAGTGGCAGCCGGAGTCGATGAACTGCTGCAGCGTATCGGCGCATTGTTCGGGATTGCCGACCACCGCGATGCCGGCGCCGGGCCGCACTCTGGTGATCCCGGTCCACAGATGCGGCATCAGCAAGTCGCCATAGTCGCGCGCCAGCTGCTGGACGCGCTGATTGGCTTCCGAGCGGGTATAGAGCGTCTTCATCTCCTGCTTCTGCCGCTCGGTGGCGTGGCGCACCAATTGCTCCGCCGCCTCCCAGGCGTCCGCCTCGTTCTCGCGGCAGATCACCTGCAGCCGCATGCCGAAGCCGATCGCGTCCGCGCGGTCGTGGGCGCGTGCCAGCTGCCTGATCTCGGCGATGTTTTGCGCGATGCGCTCCGGCAGATCGCCCCAAAACAAGTGCACGTCGGAATGTTTCGCCGACAATTCCCAGGCCTGCCGCGAGCCGCCGCCGAGATAGAATTTCGGATAGGGCTGCTGCAGCGGCCGCGGCCGGATATGCGCGCCGGAGATGGTGTGAAATTTTCCCTGGAAATGCACCGGGCCGCGCGTGGTCCACAGCGCCTTGAGGATCGAGACCTCCTCCTCCATCAGCGCGTAGCGCTCTTCCTTGGCATAGCGCACGCCTTCGGCCTCGACCTCGCTCTCGTTCTGGCCGGCGATCAGATTGATGCAGATGCGGCCATCCGACATCTGGTCGAAAGTCGAGATCATCTTGGCCAGCAGCACCGGGTTGATGTAGCCGGGCCGCGCCGCGATCAGCGGCTTGATCCGCCCCGAGCGCGCCGCCATGAACGCGCCGGTGATCCAGGCCTCCCAGCACACCGAGCCGACCGGGATCAGCAGGTAATCGAAGGCGGCCGCCTCGGCCGCCTTGACCACGCGTTCGCAGAGTTCCGGCGAGCCCGCGACCTGCGCCTCCATCAGCCCATAGGCCGTGGTGTCGCCATGCGTGGGCAGATACCAGCCGAATTCCAGCGGACGCATCGGCAAACTCCCTCGAAACGCGGCCTTTTCCGTCAGACCGTCCATATTGGCGCAGCCAGTCTAGCGCCTGCAACCGGCCGGACAACGCCGTTGCCGTTCATGAGCCAATCAGCTAAATGATGCCCTGCACGCACCCGTAGCTCAGCTGGATAGAGCGTTGCCCTCCGAAGGCAAAGGTCACACGTTCGAATCGTGTCGGGTGCGCCACTTCGGAATACGCAATCGCCGCCAAGCGCCGCCTCGTTTATCCCTCGTTGGCAATGGAACTGCTCAAGCCAACCTCGCAACGGACGGGGAGGCGTGGCTTGCCCGCGCACATCGGCGACAAATGTCGGCCAGGAACCGGGCGCGGTGCATTGCATTGGTTTTCTGATAGAAACTCTTGTTTGCAAGGCTTGCGATGCTGCACGCGACAGATATCGCAGGGGCAGGATCGCCGTACGTCGTCGTCATCGGTAATGAGAAAGGCGGCTCCGGGAAGACCACGCTTGCCATGCATTTGGCCATCGCACTCCTGAAGGGGGGCCATCGGGTCGGGACCATTGATCTCGACAGCAATCAGAGAGGCCTGACGCGATACATTGAAAATCGGCGCATTTGGGCGAACCATCGGCGGATCGAACTCGAACTACCGCTGCATGGCTGCGTTCCGCGCGCCGACGGCGCGAAGCTGGAGGACAACGAAGCCGAGGAATTGGCTGCCTTCGAGGATATCGTTTGCGACGTCAGGAAGTTCGTCGACTTCCTGGTGATCGACACGCCTTCGACCGACACCTATCTGATGCGCCTTGCGCATCTGGTGGCCGACACGGTGCTGACACCGGTCGCCGACAGTTTTCTTGACCTCGGCACGCTGGCCTCGATCGATCCCATCACGCATGAGGTGACGGGAACCGGTCACTACGCGGAAATGGTGTGCGAGGCCCGCAGGCATCGGCGGGTGTTTGACCAAGGCGGTACCGATTGGGTCGTCATCCGCAATCGCTCGGCGCGGGGCGGACTGGTACGTGGCAGCGTTGCCGAGCTGGGCATCAGGCTGGGCCTCAGGGACATCGAAGGCTGTGCTGAGCGAATCGTGTATCGCCAGTTTTTCCCGGCGGGTCTGACCGCCCTCGATGCGCTGGACGAAGCAGCACTCGGCGCCGCTACCGGTCGGTCGCACCAATTGGCTCAACGGGAGATTGGCAAGCTCGTCGGGCTCTTGAACCTGCCGATCAGCGAGCGCGCGCGCCGCAGGGCCGCCGCGCGCAAAGAGTGGTTTGCTTCGGCAGGCGCGCCACTCGGCATCGATGAATTGCTGACCGAATAGCGGCTCATCTGACGGGAAATGAAGATGCTGTCCTCGCCCCGCACGCAACGGCAGCCTCTAAGGCCGCTATCGAAGGGTTAACCGAACCAGCCGCGAAACGGGAGGGCAGCTGCCATGAGGCGTAGCGCAAGATCGCAGTCCGTCGCCGGTTATCCGGCAGGATCGCTTGGGCGGTCACCACATCATAGCGCCACGGCGAAGCAATAGTGCCCATCAAACTGGCCGACATCACCGAGGCTGATCATGCCGACCAGCCGCTTGCTCTTGTTGATCACAGGCAGCCGGCGGATCTGGAGCGTTTCCATGTGACGCACCGCTTTCGCCAGGTCGTCGTCTTCCCGGCAGCAGTGGATGCCTTCGGTCATCACATCCCGCGCCGTGACCCGCAAAAGCGGCAGTCATAATGTAATCGGCCCGGAACAGTGGCGATCTTCTCGGCTCGACATAGAGCCACGGCTGCAGCCTTCTTGTCCAGCACGCGCCGCTCAGGCCACGGCGCCGGCGAGCAGCCGCTTTCGCAGAGCGTCGATGAACGCTCTTACCCGGATCGGCATGTGCGCGCGGGTCAGGAACACCGCCCAGATCCCGAGTTCGACCGGCTCGGCGTCCGCCAGGGCGATGCGCTTCAACTCGCCGCGCTCGAGCTGCCGGTAAACATCCCAATAGGTCATCATGGCGACGCCCACGCCCGCCATGCAGGCGGCCCGAACCGCATCGACGGTGCTGGCCGACAGCGGACCCGCGATCCGGATCAGCTCCGGTTCGCCTCCGCGCACAAACGGCCAGGTCTCCATCGCGTGAAGCTTGATGCAAGGGTGGCTCACCAGGTCGCTCAGCGTCGCCGGCTCTCCGAAGCGAGCGATGTAGGCCGGCGAGGCGCAGACGACATAAGGATTATCGGCGAGCCGCGTTGCGATCAGGTCGGAAGGCTTCATCGGCGCCACGCGGACGGCAACGTCAAGCCCCAGCGCAGCGATGTCGGCGCGATCATCGCTGAGGACAAGATCGACCCGAAGCGCCGGATTGTCCGCGATCAGATCGGCCACGACCGGCACGATGACGGCGTGACCGATGACGTTCGGCGCCGTGACCTTGAGCAGGCCCGAGAGACCCGAGCCGGCGGAGGACACCGACTCGAATGCCGAATCGCGCGCCGCGATCAGCGCGCCGGCGTGAGGCAGGAAGGCCTCTCCCTCGGGCGTTAGCGAGAGCGAGCGCGTCGTACGATGAAACAGGCGCGCGCCCAGCTCGGCTTCGAGCGCCGCGAGCCTCCGGCTGACCAGCATCGGCGTGGTCCCCATCTGCCGCGCCGCGGCCGACAGGCTGCCGGCGGCAACAATGCTGCGAAACAGGGCGACATCCGCGAAATTCATTTTATAACGATAAACGATAAAGTGCTTATCTCCTAGGCGGACTTCTGCCAGCGCGCGGCGAGCCCTAAGTCGAGCTCCAGCAAGGGAGCGGAGGCTGCTCCCGCCGGGAAAGGCGCCTCATCTCGCGCCTCGGGAGACCAAGATCATGAACAGCGACACAAAAGGGCTTTTCGCGCCGCTCGATATAAACGGCCGCATCGTGAAGAACCGCCTCGCGGTTGCGCCGATGACGCGCATCACGGCAACCGCGGATGGCCGCGCCACCGAAACCATGACGCGGTACTATGAACGGTTCGCGCGCGGCGGGTTCGGCACGGTCATCACCGAAGGCATCTACACCGACCAGGCGTTCTCGCAGGGCTACATCCATCAACCCGGCATGACCGACGAAGCGCAGGCCAAGGCCTGGAAGCCGGTCGTCAACGGCATCAAAGCGCACGGCGCGATCGCGATAGCCCAGATGATGCATGCCGGAGCGATCAGTCAGGGCAATCGCTTTCGCGACAGCACGGTCGGACCATCTGCAATTCGGCCTAAGGGCAATCAGATGACGTTCTATCACGGCAAGGACCGCTACGTGGTGCCGGCAGCCATCACAGAAGAGCAAATCGCCGACGCCATCGCCGGGTTCGCCGGCTCGGCTGCGCGCGCAATACACGTTGCCGGATTCGACGCCATCGAGATTCACGGCGCCAATGGCTACCTGCTCGACCAGTTCCTGACCGACTACGCCAACGACAGAACCGATCGCTGGGGCGGCACCACGGAGAACCGCGTGCGGTTGATCGTGGAGGCCTTCAAGGCGGTGCGCGCCAAGGTCGGGAACGCGGTGCCGGTCGGCGTCCGCATCTCGCAAGGCAAGGTGAACGACTATCACCATAAATGGGCGGGCGCCGAGCGCGATGCCGAAATCATCTTCGGCAGCCTCGGCGATGCCGGCGCCGACTTCATCCACGTGACCGAGTTCGAGGCATGGAAGCCCGCTTTCGCCGAGCACGGCCCGTCATTGATGCGTCTTGCCAAGCGCTACGCCCCCAAGGCGGCGATCTTCGCCAATGGCAGCCTGCACAACATCGAGCGGACGGTGGCGGCGCTCGGCGACGGCGCCGATGTCGTCACGATCGGTCGCGGCGCCCTGGCGAATCCCGACCTGCCCAGGCGCCTGTTGGACCGCCACGCCCTGGATGAGTTTGACCCTGCGATCCTCGGCCCCATCGCCGACATTAAGGACACCGAACTGACGATGTGAACGCGTCTCGCGACATCGATAGCGAGAGCCACCGCTTTGCACGCATCGGAAGGAACGATCATGACGGACGCGATTTCCGATGCCTCGGTGGCGTTGTCGCTGATGCGGCAAGCATTGAGCCTGCTTGATGGGCCCGAGCACGCGGAGGCTGCAGCCCAGCTTCGAGCGGCCATCGAGGAGCTGTCGTCGCCCCATCCGACAATCCCACCTCGCGAGAGCAAGGATCCGATCATATCCTAGGCCGAGGTTGGCCATGCCATCGCGACGACCTCCTCATTCATCGTTCGGCAGCGCTGATCCCGCCGCACGCTCGCGCAGGGGCGGCGGGGAACCCAATCGTGAGGCAATCTATCCAGTGATTTTGTAAAAAGACAAAAGATATAGGGAAGGTGATTGTTCATACCGTTCCATACACGGACCTATTTCTCATTGCCAACTTTCGATTCTTTGCGGTGTTTTTCGCAAATTTCCCGCGATTTCCTGATCGCGGCGCGACACCACCCCGCTTGAGGTTGAAAGTGTTTTTACAAAAGTACAAATATACATACCGGATATACGACACGCGTTGGAAGACAGCGCCCGGTCGTTGGACGCAACCGAAAGGATCATCGGCATGGCCAAGTTCGCCTTCTTCGTTGAGTTGAAAGCCAGGCGGGGCAAGGAAGCGGAGGTCGAAGCTTTCCTGAAGCACGGCGCCGTGATGGCAAGGGCTGAGGCCGGCATCGTGGGCTGGTATGCAGTCAAGGAAGAAGAGCCGGGGCTGTACGGCATCATCGACACTTTCGCCGACGAAATCGGACGTGACGCACATCTGAACGGCGAGCTTGCAAAGGCGCTGTTCGGACGGGCGGACGAACTTTTTTCCGAAGCGCCCAAAGTGCACCGGCTTCACGTCATCGCCCAGAAATAGGGCGCCCGAGATCAGAGCTCAGGCGGCCCGACTTGACGAGCACTTCAGCGACGCCGCCCCCCATAATTCTCCTGAAAAGGACTCACGATGAACCAGGAATCGCCCAAGCCCACGATCGTCCTTGTGCACGGGGCCTTCGAAGACGCGTCGATTTGGAATGGCGTGATTGAGCGGCTGCAGCGCGACGGCTACCCGGTCGTCGCCTTCGGCAACCCGCTGCTCGGCCCGGCAGTCGACACCGCGTATCTGCGCAGCCTGTTGGACAAGATCCAGGGGCCCGTGATCCTGGCGGCCCACTCCTACGGCGGCGCCGTTATCACGCAGGCCGGTGACGACCCCAAGGTGAAGGGCCTCGTCTACGCGGCCTCCATCATGCCCGCGGTCGGGGAGGCTGCAACCCATCTGCTCGAACGATTCCCCGGCAGCACATTCCCCACATCCGTCGAGCCGACCACCTACACCCTGCCCGACGGGAGCAGCGGCACCTATCTCCTCTACCAGCCCGCCAAGTTCCACAGCAACGTCGCCGCCGATTTGCCCGCCAGCGTGGCCGCGCTGATGCTCGCTGGCCAGCGCCACATGAACTTGGCGGCCCTGACCGAGCCGATGACATCCGCGGCATGGACGAGCAAGCCGAGTTGGCAAGTCAGGCCTTTGCAGGATCGGGCCATTCCGGTCGACGAATACAAGTTCGAGGCCGATCGCGCCCACTCCACGGTCATCGAGGTCAACGCTTCGCATGCCGTCACCGTCTCTAACCCGGACGTCGTGGCCAACGCGATCGAACAGGCCGCCCGCGCAGCAGCGATGTAGCGGCGTCCGCTGCGTGCTGTGCCTGGCATCGTTCAAACCGGAGGCCGATCCGATGACGCAAGAGGATGAGCAGGAAGCCACGCCGCCTTGGGATGCAGCACGCGTAAACCTCACCTCGAAGGAGCTGGCTCCCGGCGTGTTCGCGGTCATGCCCGATGATGTGTTCACGAAAGACCATGTCGCCACCACAGCCGGCTTCGTGATCGGCGAGCACAGCGTACTCGTCGTCGAATCGATGCTGAACGGCGATCTCGCCGCACAGCTAATCGGGCTCGTACGCCAAGTGACGCCGAAGCCGATCCGCTTTCTCGTCAACACCAGCTATCACGGCGACCACGCCTACGGGAATTACCTGTTCCCGGACAGCACCGTCGTGATCCAGCATCCGGCCACCAAGCGCTACATGGAAGAGAATTTTGAGGACGATCGCCGCTTCATGATCGGCCTCATGGGCAAAGGCAAAGGCATCGAGCGCGTGCAGGCACGCGCCGCCGACATTACCGTCCCCGACATGATCGGCATCGATCTCGGCAGTCGCATCGTCGAAGTCCGTCACTTTGGCTTCGCACAGACGCCGGGCGACCTGGTCATCTGGGCCCCGGATGCGAAGGTGCTTTGGGTCGGCAACATGATCCAGGCGCCGTCTCCGGCGCTCCCGTGGCTTCTTGAAGGGCGGCATAGGGAGACGATGACGACCCTCGCCCGCGTGCGCGACTTCCTGCCGGACGACGCAACCATCATTCCCGGCCACGGCCGGCCGATGCGTCCCGCGGACATCGAATTCCCGCTGCGCTATCTGCGCGAGCTCGACAGCGCCGTGCGCACGGCGATCGAACAGGGTCGATCGGTCGAAGCCACGCTCGAAGCGGTCGCCATGGCTGACTACGCTGAGTACAGCCTGTTCGATTGGGCCCACAATTCCGTCAACGTGCCGGCCGCCTACCGCCACCTGCAAGAGCCGGGCAGCGAAGGCGCCTAGGAGAGAGCACATCGGGCGGCGAAACGGCGCCCTCCTCAAGGTCGTATGAGCGCTCGATGGCCATGACGCGTTTCGGCAAGCGCCAATCGATGCGATCGACATATCGATTTACATAACTGTTATTGCATTACTTTTTTCCGGTCGCCATGCGCCCGACGGCGAAAGCACGCCGATACCTGATTGCCGGCTCGCAAGATAACCCCTTTCGCTGGTAGACACAGAGTCGGAGGCAGCCTTCGCGATGGAGCAGTTCGACTCGCTCCGAATCTTCCGGGCCACGTGTCGGGAAGCGACTGCGGGTTGGCAGGTGCAAGGAAGTCTGCCCCGTTTGTGGTCTTCGCCTTTGGGCGATCAACTTGCGGGAGCAACCCTTGGCGAAAGGGTTACAGGAAGGCGAAATCAGGCAGGAGCTGCAAAGCGGCGGGCACCTGCGCAATGTCCTCATCATCACCAAGACGATTGAGGGTATGGCCGAGCACCTGGCCTATGTTCGGCCGAGCTGGCGACGCGAATTCCTGCCGCTGCGAACCTGGGGCGACAAGGAAGATCGTACCTATAAGGATTTGGATCGATTGCTGGTGCTGCTCCGCGACGACTTCGGCTACCGGGGATTCATCGGGCTCTACATGGATGGTGACCCCGATCTGGCACGCTATAGCGTACTTTCGGAAAGCGAAGACGCCAACGACAAGCCGTAACCGGACCTGGCAGAACCGCTAGCAACGCCAGTCCTGATGAACGGAACTTCGACGAACCGATCGCATCGACGGGCTGCGGCTGAACAGGACACAGACGAGATACGATATCGCCGCCGCTGTTGCCGCGAGAGCTTTTGACCGAACGCAGACTTGCATCTCGCGCACGTTCGATCTCTCATAGCGCCACGGCAAAACAACAGCGCCCATCTTCCTCGGCCGTGGTGCGCCACGTCGTTGCTCTGCCCCGGCCTGTTGCCCGACCAGGTGCTGGCCGATCTGCCGGGGTCCGGCAGACCGGCCTCGCTTCAATGGTGATGCGCCGACACGCTCTTCACGCATTGGGACACGAGATCAGCACCGGCAAACTGGCCGACATCCCCGAGGCTGATCATGCCGACCATCCGCTTGCTCTTGTTGATCACCGGCAGCCGGCGGACCTGCAGCGTTTCCATGTGATGCACCGCTTTTGCCAGGTCGTCGTCTTCCCGGCAGCAGTGGATGCCTTCGGTCATCACATCCCGCGCCGTGGTCCGCGCAGAGTTGAAGTCCTTGCTCGCAAGACCTTTGCAGACGAGGTCGCGATCCGTCACCATCCCGATCAGGCGATCGTTCTGCCCGATCGGAATGCAGCCGATGTCGCGCCCTTGCATCAATTTTGCGATTTCAGTGATTGGGGTGTCGGGGCTGACCCAATCGACGCCCTTATGCATCATGTCCTTGACCTTCATGGAGGACCTCCCTTCCAAGGCAGCAGCCCCCACGCGCGCCATTATACGACAGAGCGGGCGCGACTGCATGTGTGCTGCGCCTTGGTCCGGGCGCTTCGACAGACGGTCCCTATGATGCGCCTCAGTCGTGCGCGCAGAAGCGGCCGTGCCGGGAACCACTGGTCGAGCGCGCGAATTGCACGATTGCCTTATTCGGTCCAACTGCGGTCTTCGCACGACTCGCATTCAAACATATGAATGACAACTCCGCTTTCAGATTCCATGATCGTTCTGACGAGGGTGAGCCGTGATCCGCAAAAGCGGCAGTCATGATGAGACCGGTCCGGAACAGTGGCGATCTTCTCAGCTCGAAATAGATCCACGGCGGCCGCGTTGTCGGTTTTGGAGGTGGTAACTGCTGTTGCATTCGCGGTACGGGCATGCGTGCTTGCAAGCGTCTGGCGGGTGCTCGATCAGCGCCGGCCGCCCATGTAAGCCATCGAAGACGGCCCGCCATCGGCAACGGGCTCAATGGCTTGGGAGTAACGCGCCTGAAGCTTACGGCGATTCACGCCCTTGCGGTGTGGCGCAATCCACACTGTGGACAACAAAGCATATCCTCGTGCGCGAGGAACCGCATTGTAGCGCAATCCCATCCAGCGCGGCGGCTTGAAACGGCACTTTTTGGAGCTAACGCGGAATTGCAATTGCCATCGGCATTCTGCATGGATGGTGCCCCGAACTGGCGCGCTATTTCGTGCTTTCGAAAAAGGCTGACTTCATCCCATACGACAGAGCCGGCGCGACTGCATGTGCGCTGCGCCCTTGTCAGGGCGCTGCGACAGATCGTCCCTATGATGCCGCCTCAGTCGTGCGCGCTGAAGCGGCCGTGCCGGGAACCGGTGGTCAGGCGCGCGAATTGCGCACGGCCGAGATGAAGCAACGTCTCGTGATCGCCGGCCTCGATATAGATCTCGGGCTGCATCCGGATGCTGTCATCGACGATCACGTCGAGCCCGTAGCAGATCCCGGCGGCGGGAACCGCGCCATGCGCGCAGTCCGCGAACAGCCGATCGATCTCGCCTTCAGCGGCCATCGCGATATCGTCGCCGAAGCTGGCCTTTAGATCCGCCAGCCTGAGGTGGTGCGATGCCGGCAGCACCGCGAGCAGGTAGCCGTCGTTTCGGCGCAACACGACGGCCTTGGCCAGGCGATCACCCGACACGTGACACGCCTGCGCGGTCAGCGCTGACGACATCGTCAGCACGTGCGGGATTTCGTCGTATTCGATGTTTTCGGCAGCGAGATAGTTATGCAGTGTAGGAGAAATGGTCATGGCGTCACCTTTGGTGCGACATGCAACCATCCACCGTGGTCGGTGCCCGCCGCACGATGAGCGGCTGCGTGGTTCTCAAGGCAGAGCATACGTCCTGCCGAAGGACACTGCAATTCGATCCCTCGGGCTATTTCCGTTCCGCTGGAAACGGAACGAAAGCGCGCTTTAGCTCCTTGTTTGAGCATGATCTTTTCGGAAAACCGCGGCGCCCTTTTCCGGATCATGCTCTAGTTCGGGCGCCGCGCCAGCTCCAGGTTCCGGGCCTTGTCGAGATTGCGGGCCTCGGCCAGCGCAGCGGCGCCCGGCAGCAGGGCCGACGCAAGGTCGGCCCCGGTGAAGTCGGCGCCGGCCAGGTTGGCGCCGGACAGGTCGGCGCCGGCAAGGTCAGCCCGGCTGAGGTTGCAATTCGCCAGATTGGCGTTCTGCAGCTGCGCGAATTCGAGATCGGCGCGCGCCAGATTTGCGCCGGCCAGATCCGCATTGCGGAGATCGGCGGATTTAAGTACGCCGCGCATCAGCCCCATCGACTGGTTGCGCATGTCGGCGCTCAAATCGGCGCCGGCGAGCCTTGCCCCGGTCAGGCTGGCACCGGACAGATCGGCGGTGATGCGGGCGCCGCTCAAATCGGCGCCGCCCAGCTTGGCGCGTTGCATCTGGGTGCCGAACAGCGATGCCTTGACGAGGGACGCCCCGGTCAAATCCGCGTCGATCATCCAAGCCTGGTTCAGGATGGCGCGATCGAAGCGCGCGCCGCGCAGATTGCTCCGGTTGAGCTTGACGAGATGAAGATTGCCGCCGGAGAAGTCGAGGCCCGAGAGATCGAGCTGCGACAGCCGCTTTCCCGCCAGATCTGCCGTGCGTTGGTCGCCTTGCGGTGGCGCCTTGAGCAGCGCGTCGACCTCGGCCCGCGTCATCTCCGACGCCGTCATGTCGGGACTGTTGAGGTCGACACCGCGCAGCATGTCCTGCGCGACGGCGCCCGTCGGAACAACCAGCAGCGCCGCCATCGATATCAAAGCAACCGCGAGACGAAACGACATCGCCGTTTCTCCGCTTTCAAGGTATCGCAGCGCTTCCCGTGGCCTACGAGATCTTCGCCACGATATTGGGCCGGTTCTTCTCGAGCCAGGCGACGGCCTCGGGTCCATCGACGACGCATTCGAAGGTTTCCCAGGTCGGGTCCTCCAGGGACTCCAACTGCAGTCGCTTTGCCGCATACTCGACGAGATCGTGCAAGCGTTCGTATCCTTGTCGGTGCTCGAGGGAATCGGCAATCGCCGTGCTGGTCCATCCTCGTTGGGCCAAGTCGACAATGCTCAGAGCATCGGCCTCGCTGAACCACGGTGTGGCATCGAACTCGATGCAGCGGACATTGTCAGCGGTATGGCAGCTGGCGTGGATCATTGGATTCCTCCGTTTGCCGGCTCATTCGCCCTCAGGCCTTGACCAAATCCCCCAGCAGGTTCGCCGCCACCGTCAGCTTGGCGAGGGTCAGGCCGCTGCCGGCAATCTCCTCGACCGAGCGGCGGATCCGCGTCGCTTCGGGGTGCGCCGCGAGCCATGTCTCGACGGCCGCCTGGCCGGCCTGGCCGGTCGCCAGCATATCCGCGGCCAGCCGACGCTCGGCGCCGGCGATCTGCTCGACGGCGCGATCGATCGCCATCCGTTCGAAATAGTCGTTGGCCGGCACGCTGCGCGCGGCGGCGATGATGCGATCGAGCCGGAAATTGGCCTCTGCGGCGAAGAAGGTCGCAGCCGCATCGCCGATCGGGCGGCCGGTGCGCTCGGCAACCGTCACGATGTCGGGCGCCGAGACCAGGGCGTCGAGGTCGGCGAGTTCGCCGGCGAGGCCGGCCGGGACACCGGCGTCGGTGAGTTCCTGGCGCCGCTTGCCGCGCGCGGCCTGCAAGTCCGGCGGCAGGGCGCTGTCGAGCCCGGCGACGATCTGGCGGATCGCCGGGCCGAAGCGCGCGACGACGGCCTCCAGCCCGTCCTTGAAATCGGCATTGCGCACGTACCAGACCATGCGCGACAGCAAGAGGTCCTGCACCGACGCGTAGAGCGCCAGCTGCACCTGCCCGTCGATGCAGGCATCGAGCGCGTCGATCGCGTCATTGAGCCATTTCAGCCCGTAGCATTCGTCAACCGCCACATAGGCCATGACGATGGTCGGGATATCAGCATCGGTCTCGTCGATCAGACGCACCACGCAGGCCGGGCCGCCGCGGTTGATCACCGCATTGGCAAGGCTGGTCGCGATGATCTCGCGCCGCAGGCGATGGAATTCGACCGCGGTCGGGAATTTGTCCTCCACCTCGCGCGGAAAATACTGCGACAGTTCGCGGGCAAGATAGGGATCGTCAGGCACGCTGGTGACGAGCAGGTCGTCGTACAGCGTCAGCTTGGCGTAGGCGAGCAGCACTGCAAGCTCGGGCCGCGACAGCGACTGGCCGCGCCGTGTGCGCTCGGTGAGCGCTGCATCGTCGGGCAGGAACTCCACCGCGCGGCTGAGCAGGCCGCGCTGCTCGAGCGATTGCATCAGGCGGGCGAGGAAGCCGGTCTCGGCCACGCCCTTGCGTTCGGCCAGCGACAGCGCCAGCGTCTGCAGATAGTTGTTGCGCAGCACCAGCGTGCCGACCTCGTCGGTCATGGCGGCAAGCAGGCTGTTGCGGTCGGCGGCGCCGAGGCGTCCCTCGCGCTCGAGGCGTGCCAGCGCGATCTTGATGTTGACCTCGACGTCGGAGGTGTTGACGCCGGCGGAATTGTCGATCGCGTCGGTGTTGAGCTTGACGCCCTTCTGCGCCGCTTCGATGCGGCCGCGCTGGGTGACGCCGAGATTGGCGCCTTCGCCGATCACCCGGGCGCGCACGTCGCCGCCGGTGATGCGGATCGGGTCGTTGGCGCGGTCGCCGGCCTGATCGTCACCTTCGGTGGAGGCGCGGATATAGGTGCCGATGCCGCCGAACCACAACAGATCGGCGCGCGCCTTGAGGATCGCCGTCATCACCTCGAACGGCGTCGCCTGCGGCTTGTCGAGATCGAGCAGGACGCGCACCTCGGGTGCGAGCGGAATCGCCTTGAGCAGGCGCGAGAACACACCGCCGCCCGGCGAGATCAGCGACTTGTCGTAGTCCTGCCAGCTCGACCGCGGCAGGTCGAACAGGCGCTTGCGTTCGGCGAAACTGACCGAGGGATCCGGCGAAGGATCGATGAAGATGTCGCGGTGATCGAATGCCGCAACCAGCTTGGTCGCCGGCGACAGCAGCATGCCGTTGCCGAACACGTCGCCGGACATGTCGCCGACGCCGACCGCGGTGAACGGGGTGGTCTGAATGTCGGTGCCGAGCTCGCGGAAATGGCGTTTGACCGCCTCCCAGGCGCCGCGAGCCGTGATCCCCATCTTCTTGTGGTCGTAGCCCTGGCTGCCGCCGGAGGCGAAGGCATCGCCGAGCCAATGGTTCTTCTCGATCGAGATCGCATTGGCGACGTCGGAGAAGGTGGCGGTGCCCTTGTCGGCGGCGACGACGAGGTAAGGATCGTCACCGTCATGCCGCACGGTCGAATCGGGCGGCACGATGGTGTCGCCGTCGAGATTGTCGGTGAGCTCGAGCAGCGAGCGAACGAAGATGCGATAGGCTTCGGTGCCTTCCGCAAGCCAGGCGTCGCGATTGGACGGCGGCGGCAGGCGTTTGGGCACGAAGCCGCCCTTGGCGCCGACCGGCACGATCACGGCGTTCTTGACCTGCTGCGCTTTTACCAGGCCGAGGATCTCGGTGCGGAAATCCTGCGGCCGGTCCGACCAGCGCAGGCCACCGCGCGCAACCTTGCCGAAGCGCAGATGTATGCCTTCGACACGCGGCGAATAGACGAAGATCTCATAGAGCGGCCGCGGCGCCGGCAGGTCGTCGATCCGGTGTGCGTCGAACTTGAAGGAGATCACCGGACGCGGATGGCCGTCCTCGCCGAGCTGCCACAGATTGGTGCGGA
The DNA here is from genome assembly GCF_015291565.1 of Bradyrhizobium sp. CCBAU 51753. Classification (NCBI taxonomy): domain Bacteria; kingdom Pseudomonadati; phylum Pseudomonadota; class Alphaproteobacteria; order Hyphomicrobiales; family Nitrobacteraceae; genus Bradyrhizobium; species Bradyrhizobium sp. CCBAU 51753. The sequence continues at coordinate 9,081,762 of NZ_CP030037.1, forward strand.
TGGTGGCCTGCACCAGATTGGTGAAGCGGCGCAGGATGCGGTCTTCATCGAGCGAGGCGACCGATTTGAGCTGCTCCTCGACCTCGGCAAGCAGCGACGTCTCGCGTGCCGCGCGCTCGGCATCCGTGGAGGCGAGGCGCGGATCGAGGCGGGTCTGGAACAGGGCGACGAGGCTGGCCGTGATCGCCGGGTTCTTGCGCAACGTCTCCCACATGTAGTCCTGGGTGAACGGCGCGCGAATCTGGTGCAGGTAGCGGGACAGCGCCCGGATGGTCGAGACTTCGCGCCAGCCCAGCGCCGTGCGCAGGATCAGGCCGTTATAGCCATCGGATTCGGCGAGATCGCGGACCACCGCCATGATCGAGGCTTCCAGGCGATGGCTGAATTCCGGGGTGATCGTGATCGGCAGGCCGTCGCTGGCCTCGATCGTCATGTCGTGGAGCCAGACCGGCGCAGGTGCCGGCACGGCGCGCGGCAGGATCTCATAGGTGCGCTCGTTGACGACACGCAGGCCGTGATTCTCGATCACGGGCACGCGGTAGGACAGCGAGAGCGGCGCGCCATGCGAGAGCACCTTCAGCCCGAAGCGGCTCGGGTCGTCCTGGTCTGCGCTGCGGTAGACCGTGATCGCGACCGGATGCTTTGCCGAGAGCTTCTCGATGGTGGCGATGTCGGAGACCGCCTGCTCGGCGCCGAACACTTCGGTGTAGCCGCCGGTAAAGGCCTGGGCATATCGGCTGGCGAGCATGCGCGCCCGCATGCCGTCGGTCGACGCGGCGAGCGCAGCCTTCAGCTTGTCGGCCCAGGTCGCGGCAATGGCGCTGATCCCGGCCTCGAGCGTGGCGCGTTCGACGGCCGGGGTTTTGCCCTCGTAACGTCCGATGATGTAGTGGACGCGCGCCAGCGCGCCTTCCGGAAACGATACGTAGGAGGCGGACAGCCTCCCCTTATAGACCTGCGACAGGAAGGCCCCGACGCGGGTGCGCACGTCGGTGTCGTATTTGTCGCGCGGAATGAAGGTGAGGATGGAGACGAAGCGATCGAACTTGTCGACCCGCGCCAGTGCGCGGACGCGCGGGCGCTCGTAAAGAATCAGGATCTCGATGACGAAATTGTAGAGCGTGTCGACGTCGATCTGGAACAGTTCGTCGCGCGGATACTCTTCCAGAATGTGCATCAGCGCCTTGCCGGAATGGCCGGCCGGATCGAAGCCGGCGCGCTGCAGCGCCCGCGCAACCTTGTGGCGGACATAGGGGATCTGCCGCACCGAGCGGGTGTAGGCGCCCGAGGTAAACAGGCCGACGACGCGCAGCTCGCCCTCGAGCCGACCGTCGGGCGTGTAGAGCTTGATGCCGACATAATCCATCCGGATGCGGCGATGGACGCGGCTGGAGACGTTGGCCTTGATGACGATCAGAAGCGTCGGCTCGCGCATGAACTCGCGGATTTCCGGCGACATCACCACCATTTCATTGCCGCGGCGCAGCACCTTCACATCGGGATCGCGCAGGATGCCGAGGCCTTCGCCGGTCGTGATGTCGTCGGCCGCATCGCTGTCGGGCGAGAAGCGATATTCGCGCACGCCGAGGAAGGTGAAATTGTCCGCGCAGAGCCATTGCAGGAATTGATTGGCCTCGGCGACCTCGTCGATCGGCAGCGGCGGCGGATTGGCAGAGAAATTCTTGATCGCTTCCTCGACACGGTCGCGCATGGCGCGCCAGTCGGCGACGCAGGCGCGGACGTTGGCCAGCGTTCTGGCGAGGCCGTCGATCAGCTTCTGGCGATCGGCATCGGCATCGAGGCGCGTGATGTGGAAATGAATCAGGCTCTCGCGCGTGCCCCTTGCGCCGTCCGGCAGTGTTTCGCCGTAGAAGCGCAGCAGCTTGCCCTGGTCATCGCGCTCCACGGCAATGATCGGGTGCGCGACGAGGGTGACTTCGATGCCCTGCTCGCCGAGCTCCGCCATGGTGGAGTCGAACAGGAAGGGCATGTTGTCGTTGAGGATCTCGAGCACCGAGATCTCGCGCCCGTCCGGCAATGTCGGATTGACGATGCGGATATCGGCGCTGCCTGCAGTGCGCCGCTGCACGTGCTCCCAGGCTTGCTCCGCCAGCAGTGCAAGCGAGACGGCATCGTATTTGGCGAGGTCCTCGATGTTGGTGTAGCCGAACAACGGCTCGGCAAAGGCCCGCGGGCTCTTGCCCGGCTGCACGGTGCCCGCGGCATCGCGGATCAGAGCTGCTCGAGCCTTGTCATCGCGCCACGCCATCGTGTCCTCCCCTTGCCGCTTGTCCGACCGCAGCCGCGATCATCCGCCTGATTCCGTAAGTGCTTCTCTTCGCACGCCGCGATGCTGCGCGAAGTCTTCGGTCTCAATGCTTCGACCCATCACAATACTACGATCCCGGAACGAACGGAGCGCAGTGTCGTGAGGCGTGCTGAAATTCCCTAGAGCGGGGTGAGGCCGAGGTCGGCGCCGGCGGGCCGCCGGATCATTGCGCAGGAAGAATCGCAAGCAATTTCAATTATGTACGAATCGGCCGGCGCGGCGCGCGCCGCGCCCAATCGTCCGGGCGGCGGTGCGCCGGTCGTGATCAAAGCCTCGATGAATCAGGCCGCCAGCGCCTGCTGCAGCGCAATCGCCTGGTCGCGGGTCTGGAAGGCGATGGCGGTGTGGCTGTAGTCGGCGGCGGACTGCGATTGGGCGATGTGATCGAGCACCTCGTGGCCCTTGATCACCATGAGATCCGGGCCGCTCTGCGACGGGAAGATGCCGACCACGACGTCGTAGGCCGTGACCACCGCGCGCAGCGCGCTTGCCTTGTCGTCGGAGGCCTCGATGAAGATGCGAACATCGGCGGCGAGATCCCGCAACTCGTCAAAGTCGATCACCTGTTTACTCCCACGCAACACACTGATCGACCGTACTGCCAACGTGCTTACTGAAACATAAAGGGGCGGCGAGGCTGATCGGGAAAATATGTCGCGCAGTTGGGCTCGGCGCGCGCGAGCGACCGCGTCCCCGGATGCGGATCAGAACGATGTCACCGCAGGTGCAGGCGCTCAGGCGATCGCGACGATCTCGAGTTCCTGATTGCCCGAGCCGACGACGTCGCCGGCGGCCTTGCCGAGCAGCGACCGCGCGACCGGCGAGACATGGGAAATCGAGCCGGCCTTCGGATCGGCCTCATCCTCGCCGACAATGCGATAGGTCTGCACGCGCCCGTCGGGGCGGCTGAACGTCACCGTCGAGCCGAACGCGACGGTGTCGGTCGAGGCGGGAGCGGGCATGATTTGGGCCGTGCGCAGCCGTTCCACCAAGTAGCGGGTGTCGCGCAAGGGAACCGCCGACTGGCGCCGCCGTTCATTGACGTCCTCGAGCTGCTGCGCGGCCTCATAGGCCGCGCGCGCCTCTTCAAGCTGCAGCTCCAGGGCTTTCAGCCCGGCCTCCGTCACCAGATTGGGATGCGGCGAAACCGGCCGGTCGGGCAGCAGCGTTTCCGACGCGGTCTCGGCACTTTCTTCCTTGGTGAACGCAACGCTCAATCTCTCATCCCTCGGTATCGGCCGCCGCCTCAGGGCGAACGAGCAGCTTAGGTCAGAAGCGGCGCGGAAGCCACCAGCACAGCGATGGCAGCCAGCGGCGTCAGCATGATGGCGAGGCTGCGGGCATATTGTGCATCACACCACGAATGCGGCACCGCGGTCCCGGGCAATATCGCTGAGATACTTCGCCGGCGGCTTGCCGAGCGCCTTCCTGAACATGGTGATGAAGGCGGTGACGGATTCATAGCCGAGATCGGCCGACACCTGCTGCACGCTCGCGCCGCCCGAAAGCTCGCTCAGCGCGACGATCAGATAGAGCTGCTGCCGCCAGCGACCAAATGTCAGGCCGGTCTCCCGCAGCACGAGGCGGGCGAGGCTGCTCTCGCTGAGCGCAACGCGCGCGGCCCACTCCGCCTGGGTGCTGCGGTCGGACGGATCCTCGGCGAGCGCCGTCGCGATCCGCCGCAGGCGCGGCTCCTCCGAAATCGGCAGATGCAGCTGCTGCACCGGCATGCGCGGCAACTCGCTCAGCAGCATCTGCGTCAGCAGCGTCTCCCGCACTGCGTCATCGTGCCCCCGGTCCGACAGCTCGATCATGAGCTCGCGCAGCAGCGGTGAGATCGACAGCGTGCAGCACTTGTCCGGCAGCGCGGCCGCGCCGGGCTCGATGAAGACGAACAGGATGCGGGCATTGGCGGTCGCGATATTGGTGTGGCGCATGCCGCCGGGGATCCACACGCCGCAGTGCGGCGGCACCATCCACAGCCCGGTCGGAACCCGGCACATCACTCCGCCGCCGAGGGCGAACACCAGCTGGCCCTTGCGGTGCTGGTGTTCGGCGACCTCGACCTTGTGCTCGGTGACCTCGAGCCGCACCGCGATCGCCGCAGCCGCGACGTCGTCAGGATCGAGGTTCGGCCAGGGGTAGCGAAGCGAGAAACCTGTCATCTGACTGAATTATGTGAATGAATTTAGCGATCGCCTGAATAGATATCTAAATTCTTCGCCCGGCCAAGTCGAGTAGCTTCCCGCGCGCCACCAATCAGATCAGGAGCATGGGATGACGATGATCGCGTCGGCGCGGACACTGAGCGGGCACGGGCCCCTGTTGATCGGCATCATGCTGATCGCCGCGACGCTGCGGGCGCCGATCACCGGCGTGGCGCCGCTGCTCGGCGTGATCCGCGACAGCAGCGGGATCAGCGCGGCCGAGGCGGGAGTTCTGACCACCCTTCCCTTGCTGGCGTTTGCCGCGATCTCGCCGTTTGCAGCCATGCTGGCGCGCAAATTCGGCATCGAGCGAGCGCTGTTCGGCGCGCTGCTGGTGATCGCCGCCGGGATTGCGTTGCGCTCGACCGGTCCGGTCTGGGCGCTGTTCGCGGGGACCGCCACGCTCGGCGCCGGCATTGCGGTCGGCAATGTCTTGCTGCCGAGCCTGCTGAAGCGGGACTTTCCGAGCCGGATCACCGGCATCACCGGCGCCTACGCGATCACGGCCGGGCTGGTCTCGGCGCTGGCGTCGACCACGGCAATCCCGCTCGCCGGCCTGCCCGGATCGAACTGGTATCTGGCGCTCGCCAGCACCTTGATCCTTCCGGCGGTCGCGCTGCTGGCCTGGCTGCCGCAGCTTCGGTCGGATGCGATGCCCGCGGCTGAGATCGCTGCGCCGCCGCAAGGCGGGCCGATCTGGTGCTCGGCCCTCGCCTGGCAAGTCACCGGCTTCCTCGGCCTGACCTCGCTGGTGTTCTACATCGTGGTCGGATGGTTGCCGGCGGTTCTGGTGGAGGCCGGCTATCCGGCGGCAGTGGCGGGCTCGTTGCACGGCCTGTCGCAATTGGCGACCGCGGTCCCCGGCCTGATCCTCGGTCCGGCGGTGCGGCGCATGAAGGATCAACGCGCCATCGCGGTCGCGGTGTCGCTTGCGACCGGCGTTTCGTTGCTGGGGCTCTGGCAGCTTCCCGCGCTGGCGATGCTGTGGGCCGCGCTGTTCGGCTTCGGTGCGGGCGCGGCATTCATTCTCGGGCTGACCTTTGTCAGCCTGCGGACCTCGCACAGCCATCAGGCCGCAGCGCTGTCGGGCATGGCGCAATGCGTCGGCTATTCGCTGGCGGCCGCCGGCCCGCCGCTGGCCGGACTTGCCCATGACGCAACCGGCGGCTGGGGCATCGCGCTCGTCGCCTGCATCGCGGTGACGTTGCTGATGGCCGTGCTCGGCAGCCTTGCGGGGCGCGCGACGACGATCCGGCTCGATCGGTGACGCGCCGTCACTCCGCCTGCGGATGCACCGAGGCGTCCGGCCGCTTGCCGACGCGGCGCTTTACGCCCTCGCGCATGCGCTGGAAGGTGACGTAGAGCATCGGCACCAGGAAGATGCCGATCGAGCTTGCCGCGAGCATGCCGCCGAACACCGCGGTGCCGACGGCGCGGCGGCTGATCTCGGCGGCGCCGGTCGCGACCACCAGCGGCACGAGGCCGAGGATGAAGGCGATCGAGGTCATCATCACGGCGCGGAAGCGCATCTGCGATCCGGTGATCGCGGCGTCGACGATCGGACGGCCGGCCTCGCGCTGCTCCTTGGCGAACTCGACGATCAAGATGCCGTTCTTGGCCGCGAGCGCGATCAGCACCACGAGGCCGATCTGGCCGTAGAGATCGAGATTCAGCCCGGCGAGCTTGATGGCGAGATAGGAGCCGAGCACGCCGACGGTCACCGACAGCAGCACCGGAATCGGAATCGTCCAGCTTTCGTACAGCGCGACCAGGAACAGGAAGGCGAACAGCACCGCGAGCGCGAGGATGATGCCGGTCTGGCCGGAAGCGGCCTGCTCCTGATAGGCGGTGCCGGTCCACTCATAGGAATAGCCCGCGGGCAGCGTCGTCTTGGAGATGTCGGCCATCGCCGCGATCGCGGTGCCGGACGAGATGCCGGCCGCCGGCCCGCCGTTCACGGTGACCGAACGGTAGTTGTTGTACCGGGTGATCACCTGCGGCCCGGTGACGATCCGCAAGGACGCGATCGAACGGATCGGCACCATCTCACCGCCGGAGTTGCGCACATAGATCTGCCAGATGTCGGGGATGTCGCCCCGATCGACCGCCTCGCCCTGCACGTTGACCTGCCAGGTTCGGCCGAACAGATTGAAGTTGTTGACGTAGATGCCGCCGAGCGTGGCCTGCAGCGCGGTGAAGACGTCGCTCATGTTCAGCCCGAGCGCCTGCGCCTTGGCGCGGTCGATGTCGAGATAGATCGACGGGTTGGTCGCGGTGAAGGTCGAGAACACGCGGGTCAGCCGCGGGTCGCGGTTGGCCGCGCCGATCAGGCCGCCGGTCACGCTGCCGAGCGCGGCGGGATCCTGCCCTTCCAGCGCCTCGAGCTGATATTCGAAGCCGCCGGAGGTCGACAGCCCGATGATCGGCGGCAGGTTGAACGGCAGCACGGAGGCCTGGCGGATCTGCGTGCCGGCGCCAAAGGTCTGCCGGATCGCGGCCTGCACCGAATCGTTGGCCGCCTTGCGGTCCTCGAACGGCTTCATGCGTGCCACCATAAACGCCGAGTTGGGCTCGCTGGCGCCGTCGAGCAGCGAGAAGCCGATGATCGACAGCACGTGGTCGACCGCCGGATTCTTCTTCAGGATCGCCTCGACCTGCTTGGTCGCCTCGCTGGTACGGGCCACCGACGCGCCGTCGGGCAATTGCACGGAGATGAAGAACGCGCCCTGGTCCTCCTCGGGAAGGAATCCCGTGGGCGTGATTTTGGACACGCCGAACACCGCGCCGGCGAACACCAGAACCGCGACCAGCGACAACACGGCCGCGCGCAACAGCCGCCGCACCAATCCGGCGTAGCGGTCGCGGACCCAGTCGATACCGCCGAGTATTCGCCCCATGATGCCGCGGCGCGGCCCGCCGTGGCGCAGGAACACTGCGCAGAGCGCCGGCGACAATGTCAGCGCGTTCAAGGCCGAGATCACCATCGCCGCGCTGATCGTCACCGCGAACTGGCGGAACAGCGTGCCCGAGATTCCGGGGATGAACGCGATCGGCACGAACACCGAGAGCAGCACCAGCGAGATCGCGATGATCGGCGCGGTGATCTGCGCCATCGCCTTCTTGGTGGCGTCGGCCGGCGACAGTTCCGGCTCCTCCTCCATGACGCGCTCGACATTCTCGACCACGACGATGGCGTCGTCGACCACGATGCCGATCGCGAGCACCATCGCCAGCAGCGACACGGTGTTGGCGGAATAGCCGAGCGCCAGCAGCACCGCGAAGGTGCCGATCAGGCTGACCGGCACCGCGACCGCCGGAATCACAGTGGCGCGCAGATTGCCGAGGAACAGGAACACCACGATCACGACCAGCACGAAGGCCTCGCCGAGCGTCTTGATCACCTCCTTGATGGTGTCGGTGACGAAGCTCGTGGAATCGTACTGCACGAGATAGGTCAGGCCCTGCGGAAACCGCTCCGACAGCCGGGTCAGCGTCGCCTGCACCGCCTTGGCCGTGGTCACGGCATTGGCGCCAGGGGCGAGATAGATGCCGATCGGCACGCCGGGATTGCCGTCGATCCGCGATTCCGAATCCATGTTCTGGGCGCCGATCTCGACCCGGGCGACGTCCTTGATCCGCAGCACCGATCCGTCCGGATTGGCGCGCAGCACGATGTTGCCGAACTGCGCCGAGGTGGTCAGCCGCCCCTGGGTCTGCACGTTGAACTGGAACTGCTGGTCGTTGCTGATCGGGCGCGCGCCGATGCGGCCGACCGGCGCCTGCACGCTCTGGGCGCGGATCGCCGCGATCACGTCCGACGGCGCGAGGTTGAGGCTGGTGAGCCGCTGGGTGTCGAACCAGATCCGCATCGAGTAGTTCAGCTTGGCGAACAGTGAGGCCTGGCCGACGCCGGGCGTGCGCGAGATCGCGTCGAGCACGTTGATGATGGCGTAGTTGGTGATGAACAGCGGATCCTGCTCGCCGTTCTTCGAGTACAGCACGATGAACTGCAGCACGGCCGAGGACTTCTTCTGCACGACGAGGCCCTGCGCCTGCACCTCAGTCGGCAATTGCGCCAGCGCGCTCTGCACCCGGTTGTTGACGTTGACGGTGTTGATGTCGGGGTCGGTGCCGAGCGCGAACGAGACCGTCAGCGTGTAGCTGCCGTCATTGCCGCTGGTCGACTTCATGTAGAGCATCTTGTCGACGCCGACGACCTGCGCCTCCAGCGGCTGGGCGACGCTGGATTCTACCACTTCGGCGGAGGCGCCGGGAAACACCGCCGTCACCGTGACCTGCGGCGGCACGATGTCGGGGAACTGGGCGACCGGGATCTGCAGCAGCGCCAGCGCGCCCGCGATCGTGATCACGAACGCAATCACGATCGCGAGCCGCGGACGATCGACGAAGACCGCTGAGATCATGGGTTGCCGCCCGACGCTTTTGTGCTGCTGCCCGCGCCGCTTTCCGCCGAGGCCTTCATGCTGGACTGGATCAGCGCGCTGGCCGGCCCCGGCGCGACCACCTCACCCGGCCGCACCTTCTGAATTCCTTCGACGATCACCTTGTCGCCGAGCGCAATGCCGTTCGTCACCGCCGCGATCGTCGAGGTCGACTGCCCAAGCTCGATCCGCTTCTGCTCGGCCTTGTTGTCGGCGCCGACGACATAGACATATTCGCCCTGCTGATCCGACAGCACCGCGGAACGCGGGATCGCCAGCACCTCGACGGGCTTGACGCCTTCCAGCAGCACGGTGACGAACTCGTTGTCGGTGAGCTCGCGGACCGGGCCGCCGGTTTCCGCGGAATTGTACAGCGGCGGGTTGGGAATGGTGCCGCGCAGGGTGATGGTGTCGGTGTTCTGCGCGATGGTGTTGTTGACGAAATCCAGCGCACCGACCTTGTCGTAGAGCCGGCCGTCCGGCAGGCGGACCCGGATCACGACCGCCTTGAAGCCGCCGGTGGTCGCGTAGCGTTCGCGAAGGTCGAGCGACTCGCGCACCGGCACCGGGAAGGTGACATACATCGGGTCCTGGCTGACGATGGTGGTCAGCGTTCCCGAGCTCGGCGTCACCACGTTGCCGTCGGTGACCGCGGTGCGCCCGATCCGGCCGTCGATCGGCGAGTGAATCATCGTGTAGTCGAGATTGATCTGCGACAGGTCGACCTGCGCCTGCGCGGCCTGCACCTGGGCCTCGAGGCTCTGCTGGTTGGCGACCGCCGCGTCGACGCTCGATTGCTGGCCGGCCGGCCCGCCGAGCAGGGCCTTGGCGCGGTTCGTCGTCAGCACCGCGTTGGCCAATGTCGCCTGCAACTGCGCGACCTGCGCCTTCTTCGATGCGAGGTCGGCCTCGAACGGCCCGCGCTCCAGCTGATAGAGCAGATCGCCGGCCTTGACCTCGGCGCCCTCGACAAAGTTCCGCTTTTCCAGGAAGGCGGTGACGCGCGCGACGACGTTGACGCGGTTGGTGGCCTCGATGCGTCCGAGAAACTCATTGGACTGGATCACCGGCCGCTTGATCGCCTCGATCACGCCGACAGCGGGCGGCCCGGCTGGACCGGCCTGGGCATGGGCTGCCGAAATTCCCGCGAGCGCCAATCCTGCCGATGCGAGAACACCCGATACGAGACGACTTGATAGGCGAAGGCTTGCCAATCGACCGCGCACGCTTGCCGCACCATTCATGTTGTCCAACCCTCTTCCGGCTACCGGCGGATTTCTACCAAGCAGATCTGACGTCGAGTTCCCTTAGCAACGGGGAGGATGGACAAGCTGCAGGCAGCAGATCATAACGCGCCTGATCCGACAATCCTGCAACCCGGCAGCAGCGCTCCACATCCGCGCTCTCGGCAGCGGACATGCGGAGCCATCGCGTCAATGTGATGAGAGCGCGGTAGCGTGACGACGGCCGCGGCCGCGACCGCTACAAGGCAATGGCGTTCTTCAAGCGCGACGTGATCTGATAGGCCGGCGACGCCAGCCGCTGCTGCAGCCATGGCCGCGCGCGCGTGCCGCTGGCCTCGTGCACGCCCTCGAACACGGTCATGTCGATCAGATCGGGATGACCGGCTGTGAGGTAGACCGCGCGCATCTCCGCGAACTTCGTGTCACGGCCATGTTCGATCGCGTTGGCGGCGTCGCGGCTGCCGATCTCGACGAACAGCGGACATGGGCAGATCAGGCGCGCCAGATTTTTGCCGGCGTATCTGGCGCGGCCGTTGTCGAAATGGATGTATGACGCGAGCTCGATGCCGAGATTGCCGCTGATGACGGGCGACATCAGAAATTTCGTCTCGTCGCGCATGTAGCCGGACACGACGGTCGGCCGCATGCGCCCCGTGGCGGCCTCGAGATGCAGCGCGAGAAACGCGCCCCAGGACACGCCATACACGCCGACATTCAGGCCGGACACGCCGGTCAGCCGCCGGCAGACGATCTCGCCGGCATCGAGCGATGCACACGACAGGTTGTGCGCGGAGATGCCATGGCATGCCAGCATCGCGGCGATGTTGTTCTGGCTTTCCTGGTTTCCGATCTGGACGATGTAGGGACACCAGACGGCATAGCCGTCCCGGCAAAGCTGCTTGCCGATCGCATTCATGTAATCCGGATCGGAGTCGGCGAAGCAGCGCTCCGGCGTCGCGGCCATGCCGTGGCCAAGCAGGATCAATCCCTTGACCTCGCCGTCGGGCATGCCGAGACAACCGCGCACCGGCAGGCCGCATTCGAGATCGAACTCGAGCTTCGTGACCGAGAACCCGTCTGCGGCGGCGCGCCAGACCCGGCGCATCTCGCCGGCGGACGGCCGATAGAGCCGGTCGTGCCGGAACAGCGATCGCATCTCGTGCCGGACCACCGCGCCGGTGGCGACGGCCTTGAGCTTTCCGCTTGCCGCGATGTCGAAGAACGAGCGGCAGAACGCGTCGTAACCGAGCGTCGGCAGATCGACATTCGCGCACGATCCCTGGCAACGGCCGAGCCGCAGCGCGTTGTCGCCGGCGATCGACGCGGGTCCGACCAGCGTCATCAACAGTCCGGACAGCGCCCTGCGGCTGATCATCGACCCTCCCCCGACGTGATCAAGGCTGAATGATCCGAGGTCGGCGCTAGCTGGCGCCTTCAGATGCCGGGACGCAAATTAAAGGATGTCCATCGTCGCGTGATCGCAGGCAGCGTTGCAAAGAAGCGACGGTCGCTGGCGGCGCTGCGCCCTGAAGATGTTTCGAAATGCGTCAGGGCAATTTCAAATCATCCAATCGCTTCCGGTCAGCCACATACTGCGCGCCGCGGAATCTCCAATCGAGATTGGCGCGAATTGTCCCATCTTGGTCCCGCGACAGTATTTTGATCCCGACAAACTGGTGTAGGCTGCCATTCATCGCAGCCGAGCCGGAACGCACGACATGTCCGCCACCGCCCTGATCGTCATCGATGCGCAGGAATCCTTTCGTCACCGGCCGTTCTTCACCGAGGAGGGCCTTGCCGCCTATGTCGACCGCCAGCAGGCGCTGATCGACGGCGCCAGGGCGAATGGCACGCCGGTCGTGCAGATCTTCCATGTCGCCGACAGCGGCGCGTTCGCCGAAGCCTCCGGCTTCGTCACCACGCTGGCGCCGCTACGGATCGAACCGGATGCGGTGTTTCGCAAGCGCCGGCACAGCGCGCTGGTCGGCACCGGCCTCGACGTCTGGCTGGCTGCCAATGACATCCGTCATCTCATCATATCGGGGATCCGCACCGAGCAGTGTTGCGAGACCACGGCACGGCATGCCTCGGATCTCGGCTACGCGGTGAGCTTCGTCGGCGAGGCGACGCTGACCTTTCCGATGACCGATGCGGCCGGCCGCCTCTGGAGCGCCGCCGAGATTCGCAGCCGCACCGAGCTCGTGCTGTCCGGACGGTTCGCGCGCATTGCAACGGTTGCCGAGGTGCTGGCCGATCCGAAGGAGGAGATCGCCGCATGAATTCCAGCCGGGGACAGCCGGCGGAAATCCCGGTGCTCCTCGTCGTACCGCCGCGCGTGCTGCTGCTCGACGCTGCCGGGCCAATGGAAGTGCTGCGCATGGCCAATCGCGAGCAGAGCGCCGTGCGCTTTGCCGTCCGTTTCGTCGGCCCGCAGGACTCGACGCAAAGCTCGATCGGGCTCGCCGTGGCCAATATCGCACCACTGCCCGACCGCGTCCCCGACGGGACGCTGGTGGTGCTTGCCGGAAGCTCGGATGCGCCGCCGGGCACCACAGCCAGCAGCCGCAAACAGGATGCCTTGCTCGAAGCCAGCATCGTCCGCTGGCTGAAGCATGTGATCCGGCCCGGCGTCAGCCTGGTCTCGATCTGCTCGGGCGCGCTGCTCGCCGCCCGCGCCGGCCTGCTCGACGGCTATGAGTGCACCACCCACTACGACAAGGTCGCCGAGCTCGCGCGCATGGCGCCGGCCGCTCGCGTCCGGGAGAACAGGCTGTATGTCGAGGATGGCGAACGGCTCTCCAGCGCCGGCATTGCCGCCGGCATCGACCTGATGCTGCATATCGTCGCCAAGATGGCCGGTCACGCCACCGCGCTCGCAGCGGCGCGCTATCTGGTGGTCTACCTCCGCCGCACCGGCGCCGACCCGCAACTCTCGCCCTGGCTCGACGGACGCAATCATATTCACCCGATGGTCCACCGCGCGCAGGACGCCGTTGCCGCCGACCCGGCCCATGACTGGTCGGTCGACGAGCTCGCGCGCGTCGCCGCCGCAAGCCCGCGCAATCTGTCGCGGCACTTCAAGGCGCACACCGGGATGAGCATCACCGATTATGTGAACCGCCTCCGCATCGCGCTGGCGCGCGAGCTGATCGCGGGCTCCAGGCTGCAGATCGAGACGGTCGCCGAGCGGGCCGGCTTCGCATCGGCCCGGCAATTCCGCCGCGCCTGGCACAGACTGCACGGCTCGCCGCCGAACGCGATGCGGAGCGAACGGACCGCCGACGCGGTGTCTCGGTAACGCAGCCGCGCATCGCAGTCAGCCGATGTGAAGATCACCGGCAATATCCTGCCGCCGCGCCCGTGCGTGAATGCTTGAAGCCCCGGAATCGCCCGGACTCCCGCGCTATCGCGAATTGCTCTACGAAATATTTCCGTCATCGGCGGGTTTATGTGTTGGGCAACGAGGCTTCAGGAACGGCCGATGAAGAATGACCTGCACGCGCATCTGATCGAACTGGCCTATGAGGCCGCGGTGGTGCCCGAGCTGTGGCCGAAGGTGCTGCATCAGGTCGGCAACATCGCAAGCGCACGCGGTATTGTGCTGCTGACCGCGGACCCGCATGACGTGCGCTGGGTCGCATCCCCCGATATCCACGACGACATGGTGGCCTATGTCGAAGGCCGCTGGCACGAGCGCAACGGCCGGCTGCCGCGGCTGCTCGCCGCCAATCATGCCGGCTTCCTGCGCGAGATCGACGTGTTCGATACGCCCGAGGAGATCCAACAGGATCAGCAGATCCGCGAATTCTTCCGGCCGCGCGGGCTCGGATGGGGCGCCGGCACCGCGATCCCGGTGCCGAGCGGCGACGTGCTGATCTACAGCGTCGAGCGTGAATACGATCGCGGACCGATCGAGCAGGAAGCGATCGCGCAACTCGATGCGCTGCGCCCGCATTTGGCGCGCGCCGCGCTGTTGTCGGCGCGGCTCGGCATGGAGCGCGCCAAGGCCGCGACCGAATCGCTGGCGATGATCGGGCTGCCCGCCGCGGTGCTGCGGCGTGGCGGCCGGCTGATGACGACCAACACGCTGTTCGACCGCCTGGTGCCCGACGTGATGCAGGACCGCGGCGAGCGACTGACACTCGCATCAGTTGCAGCCGACGCATTGTTTGCGCAGGCCCTCGCGGCGCTCAACGGCGGGCTGATCAGCATGGAGGTGCGCTCGATCCCGATCGCGGCGCAGGACGATCGGCCGCCGCTGATCGTGCATCTGGTCCCGATCCACGGCGCGGCGCAGGATCTGTTCGATCGCGCGGTGGCGATCGTGATGGTGACGCCGGTGGTGCCGGCGGAGGTGCCGACCGCGGAAGTGCTGCAGGGCCTGTTCGATCTGACACCGGCGGAGGCGCGCGTCGCGCGCGGCATCGGCGAAGGCCGCACCATCGAGGCGATCGCCCTGGCGTTCGGCACGTCCCGCGAAACCGTGCGCAACCAGCTCAAGGCGGTGCTGGCGAAGACCGGACTGCGGCGGCAGGTGGAACTGGCCGGCCTGCTCGCCGGCGCCAAGGTGCCGCCGGGCTCGCGCACCGAGTAAAGCCGCAAGCGATTGCTACGTCGCGGTGTGCGCCCGATAGAGCGCGCGCTCGAACGCCCGGCAGGCGTCGAGCGCAGGCGCATCGGCAAACGGCAGGATCTGCATCATGATCACGCCGGCGATGCCCGAGGCCGGGTCGATCCAGTAATAGGTGTTGAAGAGGCCGGCCCAGGTCAGGCTGCCGCCCTTGCGGCCGCCCTCGACCGGATCGAGGTTGATCATGTGGCCGATGCCCCAGCGCAGCCGGTTGCCGGGGAAGAAATCGACGTCGTTCGACAGCGCCGGATTGGTCGTCTTCATGACGCCGGCGGCGAGATCGCCGATCTGGTTGGCCGCCATCAGCGCCACCGTGCGCGGCCGCAGGATCGCGGTGCCGGCAAGACTGCCCCCGTTGAGCAATGCCTGCAGCAGGACGAGATAATCCGGCGCGGTCGAGTACAGCCCGCCGCCGCCCGAGAACGTTCGTGGTCCGGTGTGTCGCTCCAGCGGCTCGGGCTTGAGCGTGCCGTCGCTCTGGCGGACGTGGAGATGCGCCTCGCGGGCACGCTGCGGCTCGCTGATCGCAAAGCCGGTGTCGTTCATGCCGAGCGGACGCAAGATGTGATCGGCGAAATAGCGGTCGAGCGTCAGCCCGCTTGCGATCTCGATCAGCCGGCCGACGCGGTCGAGGCTGCCGCCATAGGCCCAGCGCCGCTCAGGATCGAACATCAGCACGCCGCGCGGCAGCGCCGGATCGGACCGCGCCGCCCGCCCATAACGTTTGGCGTCGGCATCCCACAGCGGATAGCTGAGGCCCGACGTATGCGACAGCAGGTTGCGCAAGGTGATCGGTTGGCGCGGCGGCCGCAGCTGCGGCACGCCCTTGGCGTCGAACCCGGTGAGCACGGGGAGCGCCGCCAGCGCCGGATCGACATTGGCGGCGGGCTCGTCCAGCTTCAGCCTGCCCTGCTCGACCAGTTGCAGCGCCGCGACCGAGGTCACGAGCTTGGCCATCGAGGCGATGCGAAACACGGTGTCGACGGTCATCCTCGCCGACGCGCCCTGGGCGCGGGCGCCGAACGCGCCCTGATAGATCGGTCCTTGCGCGCTCGCCGCCATGGCGACGATGCCGGGCACCTTGCCGCTATCGACCACGGCGCGCAGGGCCGCATCGATGTCCCGGCCGGACGTCGACGCGCGGAGCGGCGTCGCTGCGGCCGCCGGCCACGGATCGGCCATCGCGCCCGCGGCGACCATCGCCGCCGTGCGCAGCACCACATCGCGCCGACTGAAAGCCACCATCTCGCGGGCCGCTCCCTCCGGCCGTTATGCCGGACGGCGCCGCCGGGCACAATCGCCGGCGCAAACGAGCGCATGTTCAAATCGCGCCGGTTGCGCTAGTGATAGCTCCCCTTCCAGATCCGCGCGCCGGCCCGGCGCGCATCCCGTCAATGAGTGCATCCATTATGGCTGAAGCCGATCTCGACGCCGTCATCCGGCAAACCGCAAGAGTGCAGACCAAGGCCGTGATGGCGGCTGCGAAGAAGCGCCAGGCCGTCTGGGCGGCGCGCGCCGCCAAGGCCAAGGACAAGGAGGCCAAGGCGCGCTTCCGTTTCCTGGCCAAGAGCACCATGGAGAACGCCAGCGCCACCGCCAAGCGGCTGCAGAACTCGGCCGAGAACGCCGCCGACGCCTACGCCCGCGCCATGAAGAAGGCGATGGAAGAGCCGCCGCCGGCAAAGAAGACCGCGAAGAAGAAAGCGGACGCCTGACAAGGAGCCCTGCATGCTCACCGTCCATCATCTCGGCAAGTCGCAATCGGAGCGGATCGTCTGGCTTTGCGAGGAGCTGGAGATCCCCTATGAGCTGCAGCGCTATGCGCGCGATCCGGTCACGATGCTGGCGCCGGCCGACTACAAGGCGCTGCACTGGATCGGCACCGCCCCCGTGATCACGGACGGCGGGCTGACGCTGGCGGAGTCCGGCGCCATCGTCGACTACATCATCGCCCGCCATGGCGGCGGCAGGCTGGCGCTGAAGCCGGACCATCCCGACTTCGCGCAGTACCTGCACTGGTTTCATTTCGCCAACGGCACGCTGCAGGCGCAGCTCGGCCGTAACATGATCCTGAACCGGCTCAACCTGCCCGCCGACAATCCGATGCTGGTGGCGACCAAAGCGCGGGTCGACCGCTCGTTCGATCTGATCGACGCCAGGGTGCGTGACAACAACTATCTCGCGGGCGACGAATTCACCGCGGCCGATATCATGACCGGCTTCTCGCTGACGACCATGCGCTACTTCCTGCCTTACGATTTCGGCCGCTGCCCCAACATCAGGGCTTATCTCGGCCGTATTGGCGCGCGCCCGGCCTACCGGCGCGCCATGGAAAAGGGCGACCCCGGCATGGAATTGCTGCTGACATGAGGCGCTGATGCCCCGTTACGTCGCCCTGCTCCGCGCCGTCAATGTCGGCGGCACCGGCAAGCTGCCGATGACCGAGCTGAAGGCGATGTGCGAGGACGAGGGCTTTGGCAAGGTCCAGACCTACATCGCCAGCGGCAATGTGGTGTTCTCCTCAAAGCTCGGCGCGGCGAAGGTCAAGGCGGTGCTGGAGCAGCGGCTCGCGGCCTATGCCGGCAAGCCGGTCGGCGTCGTTATCAGGAGCGCGGATGAGATCGCCGCAGTGCTGAAGGCCAATCCGTTTCCGAAGGCGCCGCCGAACTACACGGTCGCGATCTTCCTCGACGAGCCGCCGCCGAAGGATGCGCTGAAGCAGATCAAGGGCCAGCAGGACGAGGAGGTGCGGCTCGGCAAGCGTGAGATCTATGTCGCCTATGGCAGCGGCATGGGCCGCTCCAAGCTAAAAATCCCCGCCGCCGCCAAGGGCACCGCGCGCAATATCAACACGATTGCGAAGCTGGCGGCGATGGCGGTGGAGGAGCCGTGAGGATCAACTATCGCCGTCATTGCGAGCGAAGCGAAGCAATCCATGCTTCCGCATATGCCGAGCGATGGATTGCTTCGCGGAGCCTGTCATCGGGCGCGCGTTCGCGCGACCCGTTGGCTCGCAATGACGTGGATGGAGCCGCGAGAACAATCCAACTCCGTCATCCTGAGGTGCGAGCCTCTTCGGCGAGCCTCGAAGGATCGACGGCCACCAGCCGGGCCGATTCATCCTTCGAGGCTCGCCCAGCAGCGCATTGCGCTGCAGGGCTCGCACCTCAGGATGACGGATTAGGAACCTCGGTGCGCGACGTCGACCACGCCGCTCAACTCTCCCTCACCGCAAATCCAGCCGTGCCGAGCTGGGCCAGTACGTCCTCGAGATGGGCGCGGTCGCGGGTCTCGATCACGAGTTCCAGCAACGTCGCCTTGGCCGGCAGGTCGGAGAAGGTGCGCTGATGCGAGACCTCGATGATGTTGGCGCCGGCTGACGCCAGCAGGTCGCAGACCGCGGCGAGCTGGCCGGGGCGGTCGACGATGTCGAGCGCAAGCTGGGTCAGCCGGCCCTCGCGCGCGAGCTCGCGGGTCAGCACCGAGGCGATCAGCCGCGTGTCGATGTTGCCGCCGGTCAGCACCAGGCCGACCTTGCGGCCGGCAAAGCGCTCCGGCGTCGCGAGCACGGCGGCGAGGCTGGCCGCGCCGGCGCCCTCGACCACTGTCTTCTCGATCGAGATCAGGGTGGCGACGGCGCGCTCGATCTGGTCCTCGCTCACCAGCAAGATGTCGTCGACGAGGTCGCGGACGATCTTTGTCGTGATCGCGCCGGGCGACTTGACCGCGATGCCCTCGGCGAGCGTATCGCCGCGCATCGGCAGGTTCGCGCCTTTGACGGCGTTGTACATCGACGGATAGAGCTGCGCCTGCACCCCGATCACCTGCACCGACGGCTTCAGCGCCTTCGCCGCGGTCGCGATGCCGGAGATCAGCCCGCCGCCGCCGATCGGCACCACCAGGATGTCGAGCTCCGGCACCGCCTCGAGCATCTCCAGCCCGATGGTGCCCTGGCCGGCGATGATCAAGGGATCGTCATAGGGATGGACCAGGATCAGGTCGCGCTCGGCGGCGTGCGATTTGACGAAGGCAAAACACTCCTCCAGCGTCTGGCCGATGATGAGGACCTCGGCGCCGTGGCGGCGGGTGTTCTCGATCTTCACCATCGGCGTGCCGATCGGCATCACGATGGTGGCGGGAATGCCGAGCCGCCTGGCGTGATAGGCCACGCCCTGGGCGTGATTGCCGGCCGACATCGCGATCACGCCGCGCCTGCGTTCCGCGTCCGATAGCGCCTGCAAGCGGTTGAGCGCGCCGCGCTCCTTGAAGGTCGCGGTGAACTGCAAATTCTCGAATTTGAGGAACAGGCGGCAGCCGCAGATCTCGCCGAGCGTGCGGCTTTCATTGCAGGCCGTGACCATGACGTGGCCGCGGATCACGTCCGCAGCACGGCGCACATCGGCAAGGGTCACGGCGGTGGTATCGGAAGGCTTTAGCATCGGGCTTCGCTTGGAACCGTTTCGGAACGGCGAAGCCTAGCCGGTTTTGACGCCGAAAACGACCGTGTTAGCGGATTCACCTCCCCGCAAGCGGGAGAGGGAGAGCAGTCGTATTCTGCTCTTACAGGTTCGGCACCTCCGCCGGTGCGATCGCTGTCAGCCCGCCGAAGCGGCGTTCGCGGCGGTGGAAGGCGGCCAGCGCATCGGCGAGCGCGTCGCCGTCGAATTCGGGCCACATCCGGTCGGTGAAATGCAGCTCGGCATAGGCGCCTTCCCAGAGCAGGAAGTCCGACAGCCGCTTCTCGCCGGAGGTGCGGATGATCAGATCGACGTCGCGCAGGCCGGCTTCGCCGGTGATGAGATCGGCAAAGCTCTCGCGGCTGAGCTGGCCGACGGCGCCGGCGCGCGCCGCGGCGTTCAGGATGGCGTCGCGCGCCGAATAGTCGATCGCGATACGCAGATGCAACGTGGTGCCGCCCGACGTCGCGGCCTCGGCGCGGGTGATCGCGCTGGCGATGCCGTCCGGCAGGCGGTCGCGGCGGCCGATCACGGTGAGGCGGACGCCATTGCGCACCAGCGCCGCGACTTCGTTGGCGAGATAGAACCGGAGCAGTCCCATCAGCGCCGTGACCTCGGCCTTGGGGCGGCGCCAATTGTCGCTGGAGAAGGCGTAGAGCGTCAGCGTGCCGACGCCCTGGTCCGGCGCCGCCTCGACCACGCGGCGGATCGCCTCGACGCCGGCCTCATGGCCGCGCAACCGCGACAGTCCGCGGCGGGTCGCCCAGCGGCCATTGCCGTCCATGATGATGCCGACATGCAGCCGTGCGGCGGGGTCCAACTTGAGCGCGACGTTACTTTGCATCACAAAGTCTCCGGGCAAAAAAATCCATCATGGTGATCAGGCGGTCTGGACGCCGAGGCGACCAGGCGCGCCCGCGTCCTTGCCGGCGGCTTTCGCCGCGTCACGCACCAGTTGCTCGAGCACGGCGAGATAGTCGAGGAAGCGGCGGCGGCCGGTCTTGGTCAGGCGGCAGGTGGTGTGCGGACGGTTGCCCTCATAGCCCTTGATGACATCGACGAGCCCCGCCTCCTGCAGCACCTGCAAATGCCTGGAGAGATTGCCGTCGGTCAGGCCGCACAACTGCTTGAGATCGGCGAAGGCGAGCCCCTTCGGGTGCGCCATCAGCGAGGTCAGCAAGCCGAGCCGTGCCTTCTCATGGATGACGCGGTCGAGGCCTTCATAGGCGAACGGCGCGCTGGTCATGTCAATCTTCGGCATCATCGTCTCCGGAGGCAAAATACAGCAGCGCCGCGAGCAGCAATTGGCCGATCGCGAACGGCAGTCCCATGGTCCAGGGCGACAACGCGTGGCTCTGACTTGCGATCAGGAGCACCGTGAAGCCCGAGAGAAAATACCAGGCGCCGCCCAGCGCAATCGTGCGCGGCAGGAGGCGCACCGAGGCGAACACGCCGAGGCTGACCAGCACCTGCCACAGGCCGGGCAGCATCCACAGCGTCTCCGGCGCGAATTTCCATTGCAGGACCGCGAGCAGCACGCCGGCGATCGCCGCAGGAACAAACTGCTCGATCGCCTGCTGCACCATGGTATCGGCGAGACCGGAGTGATGCCGCCGCGAGCGCGCCTGCATCTCGACCCAGATCAGCACGGCCGACAGCAGCGCGGCCGCGGCCCAGCCGGCGAGAAAGACGATCGGATGCGAGGTGGGGTCGGCGAGCCACAGATACTGGGCGAATGCGGTGACGAGCGCGATGCCGCTCGTTGCGGCGACAGTGGCCGGGCCGTAGCCGCGGAACGCAGTGCCCGCCGCAATCTGATTGCGGATCGCGAGGATGTCGGCCAATGCCTTGTCGAGGTCACGCATGATTCGCCCGAACTTTGTACTGCAAAGTATACGGGCTCACCAAGCAAACGCAAGCGGCTGCCTACCGCGCGCGCTTCAAGATGTTTAACTGCAAGTTACTGCACGAATCCTGCACAGATCCCGCATGAAGGCGGGCCGCTCACACCTTCACCAGCTGAGCAAAGCCACCATAGATCATCCGCGCGGCGTCGAACGGCACGTTGTCCTTGTTTATCGATGCGAGGCGGGGATCCGCCATCACCTTGGCGTTGATCCTGTCGCGCTGGGCGCGCGACTTGTAGGTGATCCAGGCGAACACGACGGTCTCGCCGGATTTCAGCTTCACGCTTTGCGGAAACGAGGTCAGCTTGCCCGGCTTGACGTCGTCGGCGACCCATTCGCGATAATCCAGCGCGCCGTATTCGCGCCAGATCTTGCCGGCCATCTTCGACAGTTTTGCATAGGCCTTGAGTTTCTTCTTCGGCACGGCGACGATGAAGCCATCGACGTAGGGCATGGGGGGATTCCTTCCAGCGTCATTGCGAGGAGCGAAGCGACGAAGCAATCCCTTTCACCGCTTGCGGCGCCATGGATTGCTTCGCTCCGCTCGCAATGACGGAGCGCAAACGTGCTCGCATCAACCGTGACAGCAGGATGCCTGAACCGGTGCCGGTTGGTACTGGTCACGTAGCCGCACCCAATCCATCGGATAGGGCAGCCCTTCTTCGTGACGGCCGAGCGGCGTCAGATCGAGATAGTGATAGGCGGCGTTCATCATGTCGAGGCCGCGCGCGAAGGTGGAATAGGTGTGGAACACGGCACCGGAATCGTCGCGGTAGAACACGCTGACCCCAGGCAATTCGTCGCCATAGGGCGGCGTGGTGCCGAAATTGTACTGCGCCTCGCCCTTGTCCATCTGCTCGCGGGTGAAGGTGACGCCGTAATCGTAGTTGAAGTCGTTATCCCCCGACGACACCCAGTCGAAGCTCCAGCCCATCCGCTGCTTGAACGCCTCGAGCTTTGCCAAGGGCGCGCGCGAAATTCCCGCCATCGCGGTGTCGCGCGCGGCGAGATGCGGCGCCATGCGGTCATAACCGTCGGCCCAGAACGAGCAGCTCTTGCAGGCCACATCCCATTCGGGCGCGAACATGATGTGCTGCACCACGAGTTGCGGCCGGCCCTTGAAGAGGTCGCCGAGCGTGACCTTGCCGGTCGGCCCGTCGAACAGATAGGGCTTGTCGACCTTGACCCAGGGCAGCTCGCGGCGCTGGCGGCTCAGCGCTTCGCGCGCCTGCGTCAGCTCCTTCTCGCCGGCCATCAGCGCCTTGCGGGCTACGATCCATTCCTCGCGCGAGACGATCTTGTGCTGTTGCATGAAATGCTCCTTTCGACAGCGGTCAGGCGTTGACGAAATTTTCCAGATTGCCGAGGGACTCGGTCCAGCCGCGCTGGTGATTGTCGCGGGCGGCCTCGTCGGCGAATTGCGCGTGATGGAAGGTGAGCAGCGTGCCGCCGGCCTCGGGCTTGATCGAGATCGTGACCAGCGACTCGCGCTCCGGCGTCGAATGCCAGGCCCAGCTGAACACCAGCCGTTCGTTCGGCACCACCTCACGATAGACGCCGCCGACCTCGTGATATTCGCCGTTCGAGCCCGAGAAGCTGATGCGGTAGCGGCCGCCGACGCGGACATCGAGCTCGGCGCGCGTGGTGCCTGATTTGACCTGCCCGGGCCCGAACCACTGCGCTAGGTTTTCCGGCTCGGTCCACGCGGCGTAGACCCTTTCCGGCCGCGCCCGGAGGCGCCGCGTGAGGGTGAGGCTTGGACGCGTGTCCGGGCGCGCGGCGAAGCCGGCGTCGGCTGCGGTGCTGTTGGCCGATTGATTGACCATGGGTTGTCCTCCACAAAAGCGGCAAGGCGGTCGAGATTGTCGGACCAGAATTGCGCGTAGCGATTGAGCCAGTTCATCGCCTGCTCCATCGGTCTCGCGGTGAGCCGGCAGGCCACCGTGCGGCCGGTCTTCTCGCGGGCGATCAGGCCGGCATCCGAAAGCACGTCGAGATGCTTCATGATCGCCGGCAACGACATCGCAAACGGCTGCGCCAGCTCGCTCACCGACAGGCTGTCGCGGCCGCCGAGCCGGGCCAGCAAGGCCCGGCGGGTCGGGTCGGACAGCGCAGCGAAGGTGCGGTCCAGCGTCTCGTCTTGATACTTAACCATGTGGTTTAGTATAGGCGCAATCGGCGCGGCGTCAAGGGCGCGGCATCACGATCGCGTCAAGACGGCGGTGCCCGCAAAAGCAAAGCCCCGCCTTGCGGCGGGGCTGGCTCCTTTCAACGGTGAGCGCTGTTGGCGACTTACTCGACCTTGAGGCCGGCGAACTCGACCACCTTCTTCCACTTGTCGGTCTCGGCCTTGATGTCGTTGCCGAACGCGTCCGGCGTCTGGATCAGCGGATCGCCGCCGAGTTCGACCAGCCGCTTCTTCATGTCGGGCTCGGCGAGAATGGCGTTGATCTCGGTGTTGAGCTTGGCGATCAATTCCTTCGGCATGTTCTTCGGCGCCCCCATGCCGAACAGCGCGCTCGCCTCATAGCCCTTCACGGTCTCTGCGACCGCCTGCACGTCGGGCAATTGCGCGGAACGTTCCGTCGACGTCACGCCGAGCGCGCGCAGCGCGCCGGAGCGGATGTGCTGGATGATCGAGGGCATGTTGTCGAAGATCACCTGCACCTGGCCGCCGAGCAGATCGGTGATCGCCGGCGCCGCGCCGCGATACGGCACGTGCTGCATCTTGCAGCCGGTCATCGCCATGAACATCTCGCCGGACAGATGCACCGAGGTGCCGTTGCCGGACGAGGCCATGTTCACCTTGCCGGGGTTCGCCTTCACGTATTCGATGAACTCGGCGACGTTCTTGGCCGGCACGTCCTTGTTGACCGTCATCACGTTGGGGACGCGGTTGAACGAGGCGATCGGCGCGATGTCGCGCACGAAGTTGAACTTCAGGTTGGCGTAGAGCGACGCGTTGATGTAGTTCGCCGGATTGACCAGCAGCACGGTATAGCCATCGGGCTCGGCGTTGATCGCGGCCTCGGTGGCGATGTTGTTGCCGGCGCCCGGCTTGTTCTCGATCACGAATTGCTGGCCGAGCCGTTCCGACAGCCGCTGCCCGACCAGGCGCGCGATGATGTCGGTGGCGCCGCCCGGCGGATAGCCGACGATCCAGCGCACCGGCCGCGCCGGATAGTCGGCGGCGGAGGCGCGGCCGATCGCGAATGTCGAAATCCCCGACCCGATCAGGCCCAGCGCGGTGCGGCGTGAAATCATTGAAGTTTCTCCCGATGCGGCAGGGTTTGGCGCCCTGCCCGTTTCTGTTGAGTTGCAAGCGGCGGGGTTTTAACAAACAATGCCGGATGCGGCCAGTGCGACACGAATGCAGCCGACCGCGACGAAAGGCTAAGCCGAAAGGATCTACGATGGCCGTCAAGGTGAATGCGCTCGACCATCTCGTGATCAACGTCACCGATGTCGTGCGCTCGGTTGCCTGGTACAGCAGGATCCTCGGCATGGAAGTGAAGGTGTTTGATCCCGGCAACGGCAAGACGCCGCGCACCTCGCTGGTGTTCGGCCATCAGAAGATCAACGTGCGGCCGCGCGATGCCGACAAGGTCGAGTGGTTCACCGCAGATCACGAGACGGCCGGCAGCGACGACCTCTGCTTCCTCACCTCGAGCACGCCGGCGGAAGTGGTCGCGCATCTCAAGGCCAATGGCGTCAAGATCGAGGAAGGGCCGGTGGCCAGGCAGGGCGCGCGCGGCACGCTGCGCTCGGTCTACTGCCGCGACCCCGACGGCAGCCTGATCGAGATTTCGTCGTATGAGGACGGCGCGAAATAGGCTGTCCCGAGATTTTGCACGATCTCGCCGCGTCATTGCGAGCGCAGCGAAGCAATCCATACCTCCACAAGCGGCACGATGGATTGCTTCGCTCCGCTCGCAATGACACGCGGATAGGCCCTGCCAAATCTCGATTTGCCCATTGCCCCGACCGGTGGCAAAACGCTTCGCCAAGACATCAAGCAAGCAGCCGCTGAAGCTGCGCGGGAGGACGCATGACCAACTCAACGGCGGCGCCGGGCATCGTGGGGCCATTTGCGGGGCTCGACGTGCCGTGGCTGCTGCAGATGCGCGCCGAGCTGCGGCGCGATCATCCGTTCCTGACCTGGGCGCCTTTCGACGCGCCGGCGCGGCGCTGGACGTATGGCGAATTCCGCGAGCGGGTCGGCGCGCTGGCGGCGGGGCTTGCGAAGCGCGGCATCCGGCAAGGCGACTATGTGCTGATCCATCTCGACAATTGCATCGAGGCTGTCATGGCCTGGTTCGCCTGTGTCGAGCTCGGCGCCATTGCCGTCACCACGAACACCCGCTCGGCCGCCGCCGAGATCGAGTATTTTGCCGGCCATTGCGGCGCGGTCGCCGCGATCACCCAGCCGGCCTATGCCGAGCTGGTCGCCGCCAACTGCAAGGGCCTGCGCTGGATCGCCGTGATCTCCCACGATGCAGGACAAGCGCCCGCAACGGCGCCGTCGCGCGGCGACAGCTTTGAGGCGCTGTTCGCCGACAGCGCCGACCGGCCGCGCCGCCCGACCGATCCGCTCGCCCCGTGCAGCGTGCAATACACTTCCGGCACCACATCGCGGCCGAAGGCGGTGCTGTGGACGCATGCCAACGCGCTGTGGGGCGCCAAGATCAACGCCGCGCATCAGGACTTGCATGCGTCAGACGTGCACCAGACCTATCTGCCGCTGTTCCACACCAATGCGCTGGCCTATTCGATGCTGGCCTCGCTGTGGGTCGGCGCAACCTGCGTGATCCAGCCGCGCTTCTCGGCCAGCCGGTTCTGGCCGGTGGCGCTGGAGCATGGCTGCACCTGGACCTCGACCATTCCGTTCTGCATGAAGGCGCTGCTCGAGCGCGAGATTCCCAAGCAGCACACATTCCGGCTGTGGGGCACCGCGGTCAACGAGCCGCCGGCGTTCGCCGCATTCGGCGTCAAGATCATCGGCTGGTGGGGCATGACCGAAACCATCACCCACGGCATCGTCGGCGAGATCGACCAGCCCAACATCCCGATGTCGATTGGCCGCGCCGCGCCGGAATACGAGATCCGCATCACCAACGATGACGGCACGTCCACCGGCGTCGGCGAGACCGGCAATCTCCTGATCAAGGGCATTCCCGGCCTGTCGCTGTTCGCCGAGTACCTGCACAACGAGAAGGCCACGCGCGAGAGCTTTGACGAGCACGGCTATTTCATCACCGGCGACCGCGTCACGCGGCTGGAGCGCGGCTACATGAGATTCGGCGACCGCGCCAAGGACATGCTGAAGGTCGGCGGCGAGAATGTCGCGGCCTCCGAGATCGAGCAGGTGATCGCGGTGATCCCGGGCGTGCGCGAGGTCGCCGTGGTGGCGAAGAAGCACCCAATGCTGGACGAGGTGCCGGTGGTCTTCATCATCCCGCAGGCCGGCGTCGCCGCCTTGCCGGCCGATCTGCACGACAGGGTGATGACGACCTGCCGCTCCAGCCTCGCCGACTTCAAGGTGCCGCGCGAGATTCGCTTTGTCGACGACATGCCGCGCTCGACCTTGGAGAAGATCGCGAAGGCGGAGCTGAGGAAGATGGTGGATTAGAATCCTGCTTCACCCCGCGTCATTGCGAGCGAAGCGAAGCAATCCATCCAGCCGCATATGCGGAACCATGGATTGCTTCGCGGAGCCTGTCATCGGGCGCGCGTCCGCGCGACCCGTTGGCTCGCAATGACGGGGAAATAGCCGGCTACACAGCAACATGCGTGGGGTGGCCGTCAGTTCACCTCGAACCGGATCGGCAGCTTCTTCGGGCCGTTGACAAAATAGGCCTGCGTCATCTTCACCTCGCCGTCGAGCGACAGCGATTTCAGCCGCGGCAGCAGTTCCTCGAACAGGATGCGCATTTCGAGCTTGGCCAGATACTGGCCGAGGCAGAGATGCGCGCCGTAGCCGAACGCGACATGGCGGTTCGGCTTGCGGTCGCTGCGGAAGCGGTAGGGGTCCTCGAACACCTCCTCGTCGCGGTTGCCCGAGGCGTAGCACAGCATCAGCCAATCGCCCTTGGCGATGCGGCGGCCGCCGAGCTCGGTGTCCGCGGTGGCCGAACGCATGAAATGCTTGACCGGCGTCATCCAGCGGATCGCCTCGTCGACCAGGCCCGGGATCAGCTCCGGATTGGCCTTCACCTTGGCGAACTCGGCGGGGTCCTCGGCCAGCGCCCAGATCGCGCCCGCGGTCGAGGACGAGGTGGTGTCGTGGCCCGCGGTCGCGACGATGATGTAGTAGCTGGTGGCGTCGAGCTCGGGCAGGTATTCGCCGCCGATCTTTGCGTTGGCGATGACGGTGGAGAGATCGTCGCGCGGGTTGCGGCGCCGATCTTCGGTGATGGTGCGGAAGTAGGCGGAGAAGTCGGCCACCACCGCCTGCATCATCCCGGAGTATTGTTCCGCGCTCAACGCCTCGCGGATGCGCGCAGTGTCGGGATCCTGCGGACCAAACAGCTCCTGCGTCAGCTTGAGCATGCGCGGCTCGTCCGCTTCCGGCACGCCGAGGATCTCCATGATGACGTGCAGGGGATAGCCGAGCGCGACGTCATCGACGAAATCGCAAGCGCCGCCCTTGTCGAGCATCCGCTGCACCGTGGCGCGCGCGATCTGGCGGACGCGGGCTTCGAACTTGCCGAGATTGTTCGGCATGAACCAGCCTTGGGTGAGCGCGCGATACTTTGGATGATCTGGCGCATCCATCTGCACCAGGGAGCGCACCAGATTCGGCCCGCCGGTGATCTTGCGGATGCGCTCCACCACCGCTTCCGGCGTCAGCGTGGTGGCGCGATCGGCATTGTGGAACAGCTCGTTCTGACGGCTGACGGCCTGGATCTGCGCGTGCTTGGTAACCACCCAGAACGGCTCGAACCGCTCCACCCGCGCGATGCCGAGCGGATTGTTGGCGCGCAGCCAGCGATAGCTGTCGTGGATGCGGTGGTCGGCATAGGCGACCGGATCGACCAGGGTCGCCGCGATATCGGCGGGGATATCGAGATTTTCAGTTGCCGTCGTGTCCATGGGTCGTCCTTGCCATCTGCGCATTGATCGCGCCGATGATCACCGGAATCTAGGCGGGGTTAAGGACGCGGACTTGCGTTGATTGGCTAGAGTCCTTGCCCCAACCGTCATCGCGAGGAGCAAAGCGACGAAGCAATCCATCTCTCCGCACGCGGGGAGAGATGGATTGCTTCGCTTCGCTCGCAATGACGCGGGGAGAGAAGGGCTCAGTAATGCCCGAACGCCACCGGGCGGAACGCCTGCAGCAATTGCTGGTCGAGCTTGCCGGCCATCTCCTCCATCATAGAGAACGCCTTGGCGTGGGTGAATTGCAGGCGGTAGGCGCGCTTTTCGACCAGCGCGGCGTAGACGTCGACGATGGTGGTGACGCGGACGATGTCGCTGATCTGGTTGCCGCTCAGCCCGTTCGGATAGCCGGTGCCGTCGAGAAATTCGTGGTGATGCAGGATCACGTCGAGCATTTCCGGCGGAAAGCCGCCCTGCGCCGACAGCGCCTCGTAGCCGCGGCGCGGATGCTCGCGCATCTCGGCCATTTCCTCGACCGTCAACGGGCCGGGCTTGTCGAGCAGCGCCACCGGAATGAAGGCCTTGCCGACGTCGTGCAGCAGCGCGGCGCGGGCGAGCCGGCGCTGGTCGTCCTCGCGCATGCCGAGATGCTGCGCGAACGCCACCGCAAAGCCGGTCACGAACAGGCAGTGGCGATAGGTTTCCTGGTGATGGCAGCCGACCGTGGTCAGCCACTCGCGCAGCGAATTGTGCTTGATCGCCTTGAGGATCTTGTTCTCGGCCGCGACGATGTCGTCGTATTTCAGCGGCTCGCCGGCGCGCATCCGCTCGAAGATCTTGACCATCACGCCGTGCGCGGCCTCGACGCCGCGGTTGAGCGCCTTGCCGCGGTCGGTTTCGTCATAGCCGCTGTCGTCGGGGAAGGCGGCGCGGATGCGCTGCAGGATGCCGCGCGCATCGAACGGCCGCGAGATCGTGTCGGTGGCGCCGAGCGCCCAAGCCTGCATCGAGGCGTGGTGCAGCGCATCCGCCAGCACGAACAGCCGCGGCATCTCGCGATAGGCGTCGGCCTGCAGCTTGGCGCGGACCAGTTGCACGGCTTCGGGCGAGCGCAGGTTGATGTCGACCACGATGCCGGAGAGGTCGCGGGCCGGCTGCTCGGGAATCTCGGAGGTCAGGACGGTGTCGACCTCGCCAACCGACCGCAGGATGCTGGCGAGTTCGTTGCTCTGATCGCTGCGGTCCGACGCCAGCAACAGGCGGCGCTTCGAAGTGTTGTTGGCTAAGGCTGTCATGCAATCCCCGTCGCGGTAACCGACCGACCGGGCGACGCTACCTGACGATGCGTTCCCTCCGGCTTAATGGGGATGCTGAACGGCGGTTAAGCACAATGCATACAATTTGAGGAACCGCGGAATCCGCCAGCAAGATCAGGGGCCCCAAAAACAAACCGCCGGGGAAATGCCCCCGGCGGCCGATCTTTTTGCAAGCGGAAGACGCTTTGTTCAGGCCTTCATCGCCGCCTTCACCGCCTCCGCGGTGATCGGTAGCCCGCGGACGCGGGCGCCGACCGCGTTGAACACGGCATTGCCGATCGCCGGCGCCACCACCGTCACCGCGGGCTCGCCGACCCCGGTGGCCTTTTCGCCGTTGGCGATGACGTTGACCGCGACCTCCGGCATCTGGCTCATCCGCAGCGGCGTGTAGCTGTCGAAGTTGGTCTGCTCGATGCCGCCGTCCTTCAACGTCGCCTTCTCGAACAGCGCCAGCGACATGCCCCACAGCGCCGCGCCCTCGACCTGGGCCCGGATGCCGTCGGGATTGACCTGGGTGCCGACGTCGGTTGCGACCGTCAGCTTCTTCACCGTCACCTCGCCCGACGGCGCGACCGCGACATGGGCGACGCAGGCGGTCCAGCTGGCGGTGGCGCGCTCCTGCGACGACACGCAGGCGACGCCCATGCCTTCACCCTTCGGCAGCTGCTTGGTGCCGTAACCGGCGAGGCCCATCGCAGCGAGCAAGGTGTTGCGGAGGCGTTGCGCGCCGCCGTCATTTTTGCCCTTGCCGTCGAGCAGCGAGATGCGCAGCTGCGCCGGATCCTTGCCGGTCGCGTGTGCGATCTCGTCGATCATGCTTTCCACGGCCCAGAAGGTCCAACCTGGCGCCACCGAGCGCAGCTGACCCGACGGGGTGGCGTTGTGCGCCATCTCGTTCTTGATCGCCCGCACATAGTGGTTGGGCACTGTGTAGAAGAAGTCCGCGCCGTTCACCGTGAATGAATCGAGCGGGCCCTTCTTGTCGACCGAGGGCGTCAGGAAATCGGGGATTCCCCAGCGCGCGGTCGGCCAAGCCGAGACCACGTCATGGCTCATCGCGACGATCTTGCCGTCGCCGTCCATGCCGGCCTTCACTTTCTGGTAGGTGAGCGGACGCGAGAAATCCATCGTCATGTCGTTTTCGCGCGTGTAGATCACCTTGACCGGCTTGCCGACAGCCTTCGCCGCCTGCACCGCGGGCACCATCATGTCGGCGTCGAGCCGCCGGCCGAAGCCGCCACCCAACCACATCTGGTGCATCACGACATACTTCGGATCGATCCCGGCCGCGCCGGCCGCGATCGCGCCGGAGCGGGTCGCGAACTGGTTGCCGGAATACATGTGCAGGATGTCGCCCTTGAACTCCGCAGTGGCGTTCATCGGCTCCATCGGCGCATGGATGTTGATGTTGGTGGTGTACTCCGCCTCCAGCACCTTGGCCGCGGAGCCGAACGCCGCGTTGGGATCGCCGTCCTTGACGAAGAACTCGCCGGAGTCGCTGAGCCCCTGCAGCCGCTTGGCCTCGGCGAACAGCGATTCGCTCGACAGTTTTGCGTTCGGGCCGCCGTCGTAGCTGATCTTCAGCGCCGCGGCCGCCTTCTTGGCGTTGGCATAGGTATTGGCGACGGCGACAACCCAACCGGTCGTGGTCCCGGTCTTGTCGTCGAGCGTCACCGCCTTGATGTAGCCCGGCACCTTCTTGGCTGCGCTGTCGTCGACCGACTTCACGGTGGCGCCGTAGCGCACCGGCGGGGTCACGATGGCGCCGTGCACCATACCCGGCAGCATCACGTCGATGCCGTATTTCGCCGTGCCGTTGGTCTTCGACGGAATGTCGAGTTGCGGCACCGAGACGCCGATCATGGTGTACTGATCGGGCGACTTCAGCTTGATCGCCTTCAACTCGTCGGCCGTGAAAGTCTTGGTCGCCTTGCCGCTCTTCACGACGTCGGCAAACGACATCGACTTCTTCGACTTCGGATGGCTGATCGTGGACGAGCGCACCACACACTCGTTCGCGGGCACGCCCATCGAGGCGGACGCCGCCTCGGTCAACGCCATGCGCCCTGCGGCACCGGCACGGCTCATCGCATCGAAGTTCATCATGGTCGACCAGCTGCCGCCGGTGATCTGCGCCCCGAGCACGGGGTCGTTGAACTTCGGATCGTTGGAGGCGAGCTGGACCCGCATGTCCTTCCAGTTCGCGCCGAGCTCTTCGGCGACGATCTGCGCCATGGTCGAGGCGACGTGCTGGCCCATGTCGGCCTTGCCGCAGGTCACGGTGACGAGACCGTCGGGCGCGATCGAATACCAGACGCTCGGCTCGAAATTGGCGGGCGCCGCTGCGGCGGCCTGCTCGATGCCGGGCACGCCGGCATAGCCGAGCACCAGACCGGTTGCAGCGGTGCCGACCAGGAAGGAGCGGCGGCTGAGGTCTGTGGTCTCGGGGGTGACGTCCTTGACGTGCTTGTTCATGTGGCCCTCCGCTCGGTTCCGGTGGCCGACGCGGTGCGCATTTCGGATGCCGCCCGCATGATCGCCTTCTGAATTCTTGAATAGGTCATGCAACGGCAGAGATTGCCGTCCATATGCGCGACCACTTCGTCCTTGGTCGGGTTGGAATTCTTCGACAGCAGCGCGGCCGCCTGCATGATCTGGCCGGACTGGCAGTAGCCGCATTGCGGCACCTGCTCGGCGATCCAGGCCTTCTGCAGCGGATGATCGCCTTTGGCGGAGAGTCCCTCGATGGTGGTGATCTTCTTGCCGGCGGCGTCGGCGACCGAGGTCTGGCAGGACCGCACGGCTTCGCCGTTGAGGTGGACCGTGCAGGCGCCACACAAGCCAGCGCCGCAACCGAACTTGGTGCCGGTCATCTGCAACTGTTCGCGGATGACCCATAGCAGCGGCGTGTCGTTGGCCGCCTCGACGGACATATTCCGTCCGTTGATATTGAGATTTGGCATCTCTCTCCCCTTCCGGTGTATGAAGCCGCTTACGGCGGCAGCTCACTGTTGGGTCTCGGCTGCCGCCCACCGGGTAAGCGACAGTTGCCATGACAATGATCCGGTTACCGGCTGGAGGCAATCCAATTTGGAATTGCTCGAATGCAATTAATTTTCGAAGATGCCCCTTGTGCGCTGCGGCAATGCGGAAGCTTTTGAAAAGCCAGCACCGATGTCTTATCGGTGGCATCGACTGGGAGCGGTTGCGCCGCCGGAGATCGACAACGACGACAAGGAGCCCGTGAATGGCCAAGCTCAACCGCAGCGGCGTCGAGATCTACTACGAGGTTCACGGCAGCGGTCCGCCGCTCATCCTCACCCACGGCTATTCATCGACCTCGGCGATGTGGCAGGGCCAGATCGACGCGCTGTCGCGACGCCACACCCTGGTGCTGTGGGACATGCGCGGCCACGGCCAATCGGACTACCCGGATGATCCCACAGCCTACAGCGAGCAATTGACGGTCGGCGACATCGCCGCCCTGCTCGACGCCGTCGGCGCCGGGAAGGCGATCGTCGGCGGCCTGTCGCTCGGCGGGTATATGTCCTTGGCCTTCCACCGCGCCCATCCGGAGCGGGTGCGGGCGCTGCTGATCATCGACACCGGCCCCGGCTTCAAGAAGGACGACGCTCGCGAGGTCTGGAACACGCGGGCCCGCGACACCGGCGACCGCTTCGATCGCGAAGGGCTCGAGGTGCTGAAAACCCTGAGCGCCGAGCGCGCCTCGGTCACGCATCGCAACGCAAAGGGCCTGGCGCTCGCCGCGCGCGGTATGCTGGCGCAACGCGACGCGCGGGTGATCGAGTCACTGCCGGACATCAAGGTGCCGTCGCTGGTCGTGGTCGGCGCCGACGACACCCCGTTCCTGGCCGCCTCCGACTACATGGCGGCAAAGATCCCGCGCGCGCAGAAGGTGGTGATCCCGAACGCCGGCCACGCCGTCAACATCGACCAGCCGCAAGCCTTCATCGACGCGGTGCTGCCGTTCCTCGATCGTCTCAAGGGTAGCGCATGAAGACGCTCGTCATCGCCCTGCTGCTGGTCGCCGTCACAACGGGCATCGCCGGTGCCCAGAAAGCGCAGCCGTTCGTCACCGCGCCGGATACGTTCACCGCGACGCTGTCGAACACCACGCCACTGGTGTTCGGCATGGGCGTCGACGACGCCCAGCGCGCGCTCGGCACGCCGCTCATTTATGTGCGCGGGCGGCCGGGCCATGAGGTCTTTCTGACCTTTCGCGATCTCGGCGGCAGCGGGCTGGTTCCCCACCGCGACCGCCTCTATTTGCAATTCCGCAAGGGCCGCCTCGCCGGCTGGAAGGCCGACTGGGGCGAGAACTGGATGTGGCGTTAGAGCATAATCCGGAAAAGTGGGAACCGGTTTTCCGAAAAGATCATGCCAAAAACAGCCGACGCCTCCGCATCACCAACAAACTATCCGCTCACCTGACAAGGATGACCCATGGGACAAGATCTCAAGCTGAAGGCTTCTGACGGATTTGAACTCGGCGCGTATCGCGCCGATCCGGCCAGCGCGCCGAAGGGCGCGATCGTCGTGATCCAGGAGATTTTTGGCGTCAACCACCACATCCGCTCGGTCTGCGACCGGCTGGCGCAGGAAGGCTATGTCGCGATTGCGCCGTCGATCTTCGATCGCATCGAGCCGAATTTCCAATGCGGCTATTCGCCCGATGAAGTCGCCAATGCGCGCAAATTCGTCGCCAACCCGGATTTTCCCGCGATGCTGCGCGACGCCCAGGCGGCCATCGACGCCGTCAAATCGGTTGGCCCGGTCGGCATCATCGGCTTCTGCCTCGGCGGCAGCATCGCCTATTCGGCCGCAACCAAGCTGACCGGGCTCTCGGCCGCGGTCGGCTATTACGGCGGCGCCATCGTGCGCTTCGCCGACGACAAGCCGGCAGTGCCGACGCAACTGCATTTCGGCGAGAAGGACGCCGGCATTCCCTTGAGTGATGTCGAGACCATCAAGTCGAAGCGGCCCGAGGTCGAGGTCTTCATCTATCCCGGCGCCCAGCACGGCTTTCACTGCGACGAACGCGCGAGCTATGACAAGGCCAGCGCCGACATCGCCTGGCCGCGCAGCCTGGAATTTTTCGGCAAGCATTTGCGCTGAATGTCACACACGTCATTCCGGGATGGTGCGCCAGCACCAGACCCGGAATCTCGAGATCCCGGGTTCGATGCTTTGCATCGCCCCGGGATGACGAAGGACGTTGTCCTTCGTCAAAACCAGCGCTCGCTGACGAACACGGTATCGCCGGGGCTCATCGGCGTGCCCAGCGGCACCACGAAGCGGCCGGAGCCGGACGCGTCGGTGTGGGTCAGCGTCACGCTGTCGCGCTTGGCGCGCGGCGAGAAGCCGCCGGCGATCGCGATCGCGCTCTCCACCGTCATGTTGGGCACGTAGGGATATTGGCCGGGGGCCTGGACTTCGCCGAGGATGAAGAACGGGCGATAGGCCTCGATCTCGACCGCCACCGACGGCTCGCGGATGAAGCCGTTGCGCAGCCTGCCGGAGATTTCGGCCGCGAGCCCGGCCGGCGTGCGACCGCGCGCCGGCACCGAGCCGATCAGCGGCATGGTGATCGAACCGGCGGCGTCGATCGCATAGGTGTTGGTGAGGCCTTCCTGGCCGTAGACCACGACGCGTAGCTTGTCGCCAGGGCCGAGATGATAGCCGCTGTCGGAACGAGCCAATTCGATCGGCGGCTGGCCATAGGCCGGCGGCCCGGCGGCCATCTGGACGGTGGCCGGCACCGCATAGCCACGCGGCGCGCTGGCAAAGGCGGAACGCAACGCGCTGATCGCGCCGCCGCCGCTGGCATCCGCGACGGGGGCCGGCGCGTACTGGCCGTAGGCGACGGAATCGGGATCGCCCGGCGGCGGGGCGACGGCGACCGGACCGGACGTCCGCATGCAGCCGGACAGCGCAAGCGCAGCCGTGATGGCGATGATCGGCAATCGTAACGCGCGCGCAACCCGCACCGGAGCCATCCCTTAAACCGAGAGACAGCCCCAGTCTTGCACCGGTTATGGTTAATAAAGGGTTTTCGGCGGGCGCCAGGGAAGCCGGAAACGCCGGCTTCCCTTCGACTTAGAGCGTGATCCGCGCGAGCCTGACCACACCCGGCAGGACATCCGATCAGGCGGACACGCCGACGCCGATCGGGCAGGACACGCCGGTGCCGCCGAGCCCGCAATAGCCCGCCGGGTTCTTGGCGAGATACTGCTGATGATAGTCCTCGGCGAAGTAGAACGCGCCCGACGGCGCGATCTCCGTGGTGATGGCGCCGAGACCCTTCGCGGCGAGCGCCTTCTGATACATCGCCTTCGACTCGTCGGCGGCTTTGCGCTGCGCATCGCTGAAGGTGTAGATCGCCGAGCGATACTGCGTGCCGACGTCGTTGCCCTGGCGCATGCCCTGGGTCGGGTCGTGGTTCTCCCAGAACGTCTTCAAGAGCTTCTCGTAGGAGATCTTCTTCGGATCGAACACGACCAGCACCACCTCGGTGTGGCCGGTGCGCCCCGAGCACACCTCTTCATAGGTCGGGTTCGGCGTGTGGCCGCCGGCATAGCCGACCGCGGTGGTGTAGATGCCGTCGCCGAGCTCCCAGAACTTGCGCTCCGCGCCCCAGAAGCAGCCGAGCGCGAACACCGCCTGCTCGAGGCCTTGCGGGTAAGGCGGCTGCAGCTTGCTGCCGTTGACGAAGTGCGTGGTCGCGGTCGGAATCGGTGTCGCGCGGCCCGGCAGCGCCTCGGCGGCGCTCGGCAACGCGGTGGTCTTGCGCATGAACAGCATGGATTACCTCCGGGCGGGACATCGGCCGACGCGGGCAGCGGCCTGCGGGCCGGGCTGTCACCTATATAGGTTGTTACGCAATTGATGGCAGCCCCGTTACGGGCGGCACCGCAAAGGCTCAGTCCCGCGTGTAGCCGATCAGGCGCTTGCGGGGCCGGAACAGGATCATCAGCAGCAGGCCGGCAATGCCGAGCACCGCAAACACCGGCTGCTCCAGGATCACCCTGACCACGTCGTTCCAGACCCAGGGCGCGACCCCTTCCACCCAGGCGCGGAACGCGGCCTGGCTGGACTGGTGGATGTCGTTCCAGAACTGGCCGAACCGGGTGAACCGCAGGCTCTGGTCGGCAACGTAGCGGGCGCCGTCATAGACCATGAAGACGAATCCGCCGGCCAGCAGCAACAGGCCGATAAGTCGGAAAAAACCGCGGATCATGCGTCACCCTAACTTGCTGTCGCGCCCCACGCGTCGTCAGGCCTTACCGGGCGCCCCCCGGAAATTCAACCTCTTCAGCACCTTATCCGCCCATCGCGGGCCCGATTTCGGGCCGTTTTTGGCCCCGGAAAGCGTTGACGCTATGGCCTGCGCCATCTATAAGACCGGCCGATGGCGGCGGGCGCAATCCTGCCGCCGCTGTTCTTTGGACAGTGCCGCAGGTCGGGACAGCGTTTTGCGCTCCTCGCATGGCCGCCTCAAGAACACGCCAAGCTACCCTTGGATCAAGCTACCCTTGGATCAAGCTACCCTTGGACAATACACCCGAGTAGAGATTTGAACCGGCCGGTGCGCGCGAGCCCGACCACCGAGCGTCACCGCCGAAGGACAGTTAGAGACCGACCATGGCCAACACCACCTCCGCCAAGAAGGCGACCCGCAAGATTGCCCGCCGCACCATCGTCAACAAGTCGCGCCGCACCCAGATGCGTGGCGCGGTCCGCACCGTCGAGGAGGCGATCAAGCGCGGCGATCGCGAGGCAGCACTCAAGGCGATGGTCCGCGCCGAGCCCGAGCTGATGAAGGCGGCGCAGCGCAACATCATTCACAAGAACAACGCGAGCCGGAAGGTGTCGCGCCTCTCGCATCAGATCGCGAAGCTCGCGAAGTAAAGCTGACTGAAAAATATATTCGTCACGAAGCCCGGCTCGCGCCGGGCTTTTTGTTTTTTGTCGTGGATGTTTCGTCACACGATATTGCTTGCAATTGCAGTGTCACGAAACGCGTGTCATGTTTCGTCGCGTCCGTAGTTCACCGGATACGCATGCTTAACGCGTCACGCTCGCGCGAAAGTATCCTGCACTACGTAACGTAGATGGAATAGTGGCGTACATCCCGCCTCGAAAATTGCGCGGGGAGTTACCCTGCAAAAGTAATCGTGAAAAATGACGCTTCGCGAGTTACTTATGCACATAGTGCTAGAGAGCGATTGGAAAATCGATCGGCACAAGAGCCAACGTAAATTTTTTATGAAAATTTTTTGGTATTGCACCGCGGTTTGTGACACGCAGGATTCTGTGCGCAGATTCATGAGCTTGTATTCTCGGCCCTGCATCGGCAGCTCGGCAACAGTCGCGAAGAGTCGCGATCTCCGTCGAATCCCCGGATTGTCAGAAAATGCTCTTGGTGTAATTGTCTTGTTGTTCGCGACGCCCACGGCTCTCCAGATCAGCGCGGTTTGAGACCCAAGGGCGGACGCGCAAATCGGCGGCGGTGTGCGCGTTAGCGACGCTCTCCAAGCGAAGCTAGATTGACAACTCATAGCGATATGAGGACGGCTGGCCTGTGTCA
Source organism: Bradyrhizobium sp. CCBAU 51753 (assembly GCF_015291565.1). Taxonomy (NCBI): domain Bacteria; kingdom Pseudomonadati; phylum Pseudomonadota; class Alphaproteobacteria; order Hyphomicrobiales; family Nitrobacteraceae; genus Bradyrhizobium; species Bradyrhizobium sp. CCBAU 51753. The sequence goes on from NZ_CP030037.1 coordinate 9,120,000, forward strand.
AAATTTCTCCGGCGATGCCCCGGCCATTCGGGGGATCGAACAAGAGAGACCAGGACAAGCCGTCGGAATCTGGCAGCGGGAACGCGGAGCGAGCGAACGGGTTGACGAGGACTACGCGGCGGCAGCGCGGGACATTTCGATGTTCGGTAGCGGCAACACGGATTTGAAGACACAAGCGAGCTGACAGCTCGCCGCGACACGTCGCGGCGGGGAGGGGGAGGAACTATGTCTTACGGGATCATCTCTGCAGTCGACGCCACGACAGCTGAAGTGCAGGTTTCCAGTGGTACCGTAATCGACCCCTCGGACGTCCACTCCCACCCGCTGCGCCCCTCGAGTACGCGCTGACCTCGCGGGACGCACCTTCTCCAAACGACTGATCTGACCGGTGGCGCGTTGTCGCTACACGGGAGAGCTTTGTCCGGAGCAGCACTGCGCCCCGCTGGAGGTCGCGCCGCGAACGGAAACGCGCGCGGCGATTTCACAACAACATCACTCTGTCTGGAAAAGTACGAAGGCA